>NZ_CANCXC010000002.1:0-193490 GCF_947381805.1 Ligilactobacillus hohenheimensis
CGTTCAACAAGGACGGGAACGGCCCGACGTACACGTACACGATCAAGCTGGTGCACAACATTACGACGGACAGTCCGGAGAGCAACCCGGACAACGTGGCTAACCTGACGAAGACGGTCACGCAGACGATCCATTACGTTTACGGCAGCAACACGGGGAAGGCCGGCCAGACGGCCGCCAAGGATGCGACGGCATCGATTACGTTTGACCGGACGGCTACGTACGACCACGTTACCAAGCAGGTGACGTACGGCGCATGGAGTCCGGCAAGCGGGGACTTCCCGGCAGTGAAGAGTCCGGCAATTACGGGATACACGCCAAGTGCCGCAACATCAACGGAAGTTGATGACGTGACGCCGACGAGTGATAACAACGTGCAAACAATTACGTACAACGCTAACGCAGAAAGCGTTCAGGTACAGTATGTTGACCAGACCGAAGGTGGTAAGGTGATGTCCACCGCCACGGTTGACGGGACATACGGCGCCACGGTTAAGTACGACCCAAGTGCAGTGATTAAGCAGTACGAAGCGAAGGGTTACAAGCTGGTGAAGAACGGGGTTCCGGCCAACGGGATTGTGTTCAACCAGGATGGCAACTACACGCCGTACCAGGTAGTCTTTGTACACGGGACGACAACGGAAACACCGGAAAGCAACCCGGACAAGTTAACGTTGACGAAGACGGTCACGCGGACGATTACGTACACGTACGCGGGGACGGACAAGCAAGCCGCTAAGCCAGTGACCCAGACGGTCACGTTCACGCGGACGGCGACGAAGGATAACGTCACGGGTGATATTACGTACAGTGACTGGACACCAAGTGGCAGCACGACGGATGCGGCAGTACCAAGCCCGAAGATTACGGGTTACACGCCAAGTGAGGCGGAGGTACCGGCAGCCACGATTAGTGCCACGGACAGTAACAGTACGGTCAACGTGACGTACACGGCGAATAAGGAAAGTGCGATTGTCAACTACGTTGACGCCACCACGGGGAAGGTCTTACATTCTGACACCATCACGGGGACGTATGGTTCCGCCAGCGATTACAACCCGAACACGCTGATTAAGCAGTATGAAGGGGAAGGATACCAGCTGGAGAGCAACAACTACCCGACGAACGGGGAAGTGTTCAACGATGATGGGCACCAGAACGTTTACACGATCAAGCTGGTGGAAGGAACGACGCAGTACACGCCAAGTGACAACCCGAAGGGGTTAGAGCTGACGCATACGGTCACGCAGACGATCCACTACAAGTACGCTGATGGAACGCAAGCTAAGCCGGATCATACGGCATCAATCACGTTTGACCGGACGGCCACGGAAAACAACGTCACGCACGTGATTACGTACAGTCCGTGGACGAACACGGGAACAACGGACGAGTTTGAGCCGGTGACGACGCCAGCAATCACGGGGTACACGCCGAGTGCCGCCGCGAGTGCGGCGGTGGACGATGTCACGGCCACAACGCCGGACAACGTCCAGACGATCACGTACACGCCGAACCAGGAAAAGATCACGGTCACCTACGTTGACGAAACGACGGGGAAGCAGTTGCATGTTGATACGCTGAACGGCGCATACAACACGACCAGCAGCTACAGCCCGGACACGGAGATTGCGGCGTTAGAAAAGGAAGGTTACGTCTTAGATAAGAACGGCTACCCGCAAGGGGGCGCAAAGTTCGATGTTGACGGGAAGGTGTTGAACTACACCATCACGTTCAAGCACGGGACGACGACCGAGACGCCGGAAAGCAACCCGGACAAGTTAACGTTGACGAAGACGGTCACGCGGACGATTACGTACACGTATGCGGGGACGGACAAGCAGGCCGCTAAGCCAGTGACCCAGACGGTCACGTTCACGCGGACGGCGACGAAGGATAACGTCACGGGAGACATTACGTACAGTGACTGGACGCCAAGTGGTAGCACGACGGATGCGGCAGTGCCAAGCCCGAAGATTACGGGTTACACGCCAAGTGAGGCGGAGGTACCGGCAGCCACGATTAGTGCCACGGACAGTGACAGTACGGTGAATGTCACGTACACGGCGAATAAGGAAAGCGCCACGGTGACATACGTGGACGCGACAACGGGGAAGACGTTACAGACGGACGACGTCACGGGGACGTATGGTTCCACGAGTGATTACAGTCCGAATGCGACGATCCAGAAGTACGAAGACGAAGGTTACAAGCTGGAGTCGAGTGACTTCCCGAGCGGGGGCATCACGTTCAACAAGGACGGGAACGGCCCGACGTACACGTACACGATCAAGCTGGTGCACAACATTACGACGGACAGTCCGACAAGTAATGCTGATAAGGTCAAGAACCTGACCGATACGGTTATCCGGAAGATCATTTACCAGTACGCGAACGGGAAGAAGGCGGCTAACGCCGAGACCGAAACGATTAAATTCACGCGGACGGCATCCTTCGACCACGTAACGGGGAAGGTCACGTACAGTCCGTGGAAGGCGGTTGGTAAGGACGACTTCGCACCGGTTAAGTCGCCGAAGATTTCCGGGTACAACCCGAACGTCAGCGTTGTGCCGGAGGTTGATAACGTCGCCGCGGGGACGGCTGATAAAACGGTCACGGTCATCTACGGGGCTGATACCGAACGGGCAACGGTCACGTACGTTGATGACACAACCGGCAAGCCGTTGAAGACGGTCACGTTACACGGCAAGTTTGGGACGACGAGCGCTTACGACCCAGAAAAGCAGGTTAAGCAGTACGAAGCGCAGGGTTACAAGCTGGTTAACAGCAACTACCCAACTGATGGTGTGCGGTTCGACCAACCGAACACGGTTCAGCACTTCGTAGTGCACCTGAAAGAGGGGACGACAACGTACACGGCAACGGATAACCCGCAGCACCTTGACCTAACGCATACGGTTAAGCGGGTCATCACCTTCGTTGGACCAAACGGCCAACAGCTTGCTCCAACGGTGACCCAAACAGTTACGTTCCACCGGACGGCCACAAAGAACGACGTCACGGGCAAGGTTACGTACAGTCCGTGGACTGCCGACGGGAGCGCAACGTTTGCTTCGGTAACGGTGCCAACGGTTGCTGGGTACACGCCAGCCGAACTCACCGTTCCGGCAATGGCCGTAACGGCAACAACGGGTGACACGACGGTAACTGTCAAGTACAGTGCAGCGCCTGTTGCCGCTGAAACGCACCCGCAGGGACTGGCTGCTGAAGAGAATGATTCACACGCCGCAAGTCAGGGCGCTAACAAGGGCGCCACGCAGTTGCCGGATACCGGTGACAGCCAGACAAACGGGCTGTGGGGACTGATTCTCCTGGCGGTTGCGGGGGTTCTCAGTTCACTGGGAATTAAGTCCAACAAGCGAAACGACGGAAAGAACCGGTAAAACCGGGGAAACGGGGAGGCCGTGCCATTAGGGCGCAGCCTCCCTGTTGCTTTCGCGCCAAAGTAAGCGGACGGGGTGGGACCGTTCCCGCGAATCGATGACTCTCAGTTCGTTCAGGGGGCGTCCACCCCGTTCGTTTTCTGTGGTTCAGCATTTTTCCTTGTCCGAAAGAGAAGCCGGACGATTTCTGAAAAGCAACCAGTTAAAGTTAGGGAAAAACATAAGCATTCATCTATCTTTTTAGCTGTTAATGTGGTACAGTGCTCCTTGAATGGGAGTACTGGTACCCTAGTGAAAGGAGTGCACACTATAATGAAGAAAACAATGATGGCAAGTAGTATTGTTGGCTTACTGGCACCACTTCTAGTGGGACCGACCGTGTTCGCAGCTCAATCGACGTCAACGCAGGGAAGTAGCAGTGTAGCAGCTAGTCGCCAAGTAGCGGCTTCCTCGAGTTCTGTGGCGGGGCCGGTTAGTTCCTCATCCCAGGCAACGAGCAGCGCGTCCACTGATAACCAGCCAGTCCAGGCGCAGTATTTTGGGCGGAATACCGCAGTTCAACCGGGAAATTCTGAGATAATCGATGCGACAACGGGTGATACAACCCATGCCTGGGGTTTTGACCAGGATGTCGTAAACATCCTTTCGCCGGTATACGTGAACGATAACGGCGCCGGAACGAGTGCGTCCGGGCAGGTGCCACTCCCGGTCTATCAGAACGCCGGCGAACTGGTGGCTGCTTTAGAACAGCGCGGCCTTAGTCAGCAGCAGATTAGTGAAATGGTGGCGGTGATGATGTTGACGGCGCAGGGAACGTATAAGGGGGACTACACCCCGATTAAGAACGTTTCCAGCAGTGAACAGGCGGCCATCTATAACTATCAGGTGCAGTCGGTTCTGGATCTTATTGCCGGGCAGAAGGACCCGCACCAGGCGGCGTTTATTAAGAGTAACTTTACCCCGTTCCAGCAAAAGCTGTACGATGCAGCACTGGCGAACGCGAACGTGGACGTCTCGGCGATGACGACGGCGTCCCTCGTAACACCGGGGACCAACCAGCCAATCACGAAGTTGCAACTTAACCTGAAAACAAACGAAACTCCTCAGTTTGCGTTAAATTCAAGTTATCTGGGAGCACCGGTGAAGGTGAGTCAGATTCTTCCGGCGGGTTACCAGGTGATTGATGCGGCCACTAACCAACCGGTCAGCGAGTTAACCACCGGGAAGACCTATTACGTGAAGACGAATAAGGCGGTTGCCAAGGCAACGGTTGCGATGAATTACGTTCAGGACACCTTCCACCTCTTCACCTCAAACTGCAAGCCGATCATGCTTGACGAGTGGGAGATTAGCGCAACGATTACGCCGCGGGCAGCCAGCCAGATTCCGGTATACTACAACAGTAACGGCGGGTACATCGGTAGTTTGCCGACCTACAACGGCTACCCGGTGATTCGGATTACGGGAATGGAAGGATACCGGAACGTTAGTGCATCGCGGCACATGTACGACCGCAACAACTACCACGCATCGCGGCAGAAGACGTACGAAGGGTTAATGACGCAAACGTCAATGCTTGCGAACCTGACCCTGGATGTGTTTGCTGACGTGCCGACCCCAACCCCGGCGCCAGAATCATCCAGTTCATCCAGTGCGGGGAGTAGTTCCCAGCAGGCAGTTTCAAGTAGTAGTAAGCGGTCAGCAACCGGTTCAACTACGGCATCGTCCCGGACGAGCAGCGTACGGGTAGCAACTGCACAACGGAAAGAACCGTTAGCCGGTCAGTCGACAACCAGCCGGTCCCAGCAGCAAGTGGTGCCGGCCAGTGCATCATCAAAACAGCAGCGGGTTCTTCCGGAAACGGGGAACCAGCACAGCACCGTTTTAGCGGTCATTGGAGGATTGCTTGTTGCGGTGGGGGCAGTAGTCCTTGCTGGCTGGACGAAGCAGAAGAAGGTCAAGTAGTTCATTAGGTAACCGGGACGGGGCAGTTGGATGCTTCGTCCCGGTTTTATGGTGGCCTGCTGAAATAGTAATTTGATTTTTATTAAAAACTACTAAATATCCGGCAAACCGATTGTGTTCAGCCAGAAAAGGGTGCATCATTACTACGTGAAGGTCTCTACATAGACCGGGAAAAGTCTCTAAATTAAGGAGTGTTAGGAATGCGAAAGAATGTTATTAAGTTAACGTGCCTGGCAAGTGCTGCGTTGCTTGCGCAGGGGGTGACCGCCCCAATCATGGCGGACACCGTTGCCGGGTTAAACGCCGAAACGGGGGTTACCAGTCAGCACAGTAACGGGACGCGGAACGCGCGAACGCCGCTACGGTTTGCGACGAGCACCTCAGTAGCTGCGTTGAGTAGTAGTTCAAGCAGCAGTAGTTCGTCCAGTGCGGTGAACTGGTCATCAAAGGACACGTACACCGTGATGGGAACCCTTCCGTTAGCGCAGCCGAACGACGTATGGCAGGCAACGGGTCCGAACAACGCTACCGAAATTGTTTACAGTTACAACCCGGGTTACGCGACCCCGGCGGAAAACGATGACGGCATGGGGGATTCGGTGGTTGACGGTGAACCGGACGCGACGGTGAACTACCAGCGGATTTCCGCGTGGGACGCAACGTCACAGGATGGCTTTAACGGCCAGAACGTTAACGAGATTGCCGCTGTTCTGTATGCCGGCTACCCGAACTGTCTGGGGAACACGCAGAATATTTACTCTGCCCCGATTAGCAACAGCCAGGTGAACCAGTGGTACCAGGCGTACCTGCAAAAGACTGGGCAAAATTCTGCAGAGTATTCCCTTGATCAATACGAATATGATATGACACAGTACGCTATCTGGGGTGTCGAGGGGAACGTTGCCGGTGGCAGCAACGCAGGAACGGCCCAATCGCAGTACAAGAACGACCCGCTTTCCCTGGCTCTGTACAACTACGGGGTGCAGCACCCGTTGAACGCTAAGCAGGTGGCCCAAAACGGGGTGCAGTTGCTGAACGCCAACGGCCAGCCGATTGGTGCAAAGCAGGTCTACACGATTGACCGGTCCACCGGCCGTTCCAAGGACTTCCAGGTGGTTAACGGGGATATGACCGTACCATCATCAAAGGACTACTACGTGGCCGACGCTAACGGCAACAAGGTAAGTGTGCTGGTGCCGGGCGTTAAGTACCACGTTGTGTTATCGGCTAACGGAACTAATCCAAAGTCCATTAACATGCTGTGCAACTACGTGCAAACGGAGTCGGTGGACTTCTACCACTCGGATGTCCCGGCGGCCACTTCGCTGTCTGGCCAGCCGAACACGGCCAAGCTGCCGTGGGCTAACATGATTGGGATGGGCGTTACTACCGGGAACGTTACGCTGAACTTTGCGGTGGTGTCATCCTCCTCGTCAAGTTCATCAGCGGTTAGCTCCTCATCGAGTTCGTCCGCCAGTTCGTCATCAAGCTCAGTAAGTTCGTCGAGTTCCTCATCAGCTTCGTCAAGCTCGTCCTCGTCTTCTAGCTCATTGAGCTCATCGTCAAGTTCGGCCGTTGACTCGAGCTCATCAAGCTCTTCATCAAAGTCGTCTTCATCGAGCTCTTCTAAGTCAAGCTCATCAACGAAGACAGTCGCCAAGACGAGCTCATCATCAAAAGCAACGAATGCTAAGTCGAGCTCATCTTCAAAGGTAGCGGATAACAAGACCAGTTCGTCTTCAGTGGCGCCGGTCGACCAGTCAAGTTCATCCGTCGCAGCCGACCCGAACGCTAGCTCCTCATCGAGTGCGGTGCAGCCGGCAACGAACACGTCAGTGGCAAGCAGTAGCCAGAAGCCGGCCACAGCTGATAACAAGGTTCCAGCGGCTTCGGCAGGAGCACCAACAACGGCTAAGCACGCCGCAACCAGTGCGCAGCGGACAAGCACGAACCGGCACGTGGCCCCAGCGGCCAACAAGGCGGTACTGGCCCACGGAGCAACGGACAAGCAGGCGGCTGACGCCCAGTCAGTTGCAACGCAGCGGCACGACAAGCGTGCTTTACCAGACACCGGTGATGCGGTTGCTGCCGGGTTAACCCTGACGGGAATGGCTGCCCTGCTCGGTGGTGCTGCCCTGGTCTTAAAGAAGCGGAAAGACTAAGATAACTAAACGCGCTAGTCTTCTTGGCTAGTAAAGTGAACGAAAGGTTGGGACAAATGAGTCCCGGCCTTTTTGTTATGCCTATTGGAAAACCGCTAAGCCAATCAGCAGAGCGCCCGCAAGGAAGGGGATGAAGGGGAGCGAACGGCCGGAGCGGCGGAGAAGAAACGCAAGCAGGGCCGCTCCGGCCGCACCAAATAGAACCGCACAGGCAAAGCGGGGACCGTAAAGGAGGGCCACTGCTCCGGTTAAAACGACATCGGCACTTCCCAGTTGGCGCCGCCAGGCAAGCGCGAGCAACGGTCCCAAAATAAGGAGGATGAAGCCCGGGTGGAGCCTGATGGTGGTGAGAACAACCGGAAGGGTGAGTGTTCCCAGAAGAAGGGTTCCGCCCCAGAGCATTCCGGGACAGACCGTCTGGGTCGCCGCATCCTCGCCGGTCAGGATTGCCAGCCACGTAACCAGGATGATGAGGTGGACGGGCGGAAGCTTTGTGCACCACCATTCCGCAAGGATAATCCCAGTACAGGCTAGTTCACTTCCGGTGGACTGCCAGCTAATGGGCTGGCGACACCACGCGCACCGCCCCCGCTGGATTAAAACGCCAACCACGGGAATTAGTTGCCACCATGTCAGCTGGTGGTGACAGTGCTCGCAGACTGACCGGCCCCACGGTGACTGGTGGTGAACGTACCGGGTAACCATACAGGCGGCAAATGATCCGCCCGCAAGCCCGCCAACGGTAAGGATGATGAGGTTAAGAATGTTGTTCATGTCATGCGCTCCCTTCTAGTTTTTAATTAGGGCGGAATTGAGGGGATTTGGCATGCAAAATTAATTTAACCGGGGAATTGACACCCTTTCGGTTCGCATGGTATCCTAGTCGAGGTGCTGATGTGAACAGTTCTCCCGCTTTGCCGGGATCATGCTGACTGGGAGCAGGTTAGCATACATTGCTCACACGCCGTTGTTTTTTAGCCCTTAAAAAGAAACTCCTGGATGTGTGTGCTTGAATTTTGATTTAATAACAGGAAGGAGGAAGCTTTAGATGCCTACAATTAACCAATTAGTTCGGAAAGGGCGTAAGTCTAAAGGTTCAAAGTCAAAGTCCCCGGCATTAAACTACGGGTACAACAGTTACAAGAAGGTTCAGGTTGCCAACCCGTCCCCACAGAAGCGGGGCGTTGCAACGCGTGTTGGTACGATGACGCCGAAGAAGCCTAACTCAGCTTTACGGAAGTACGCACGTGTGCGGCTGTCAAACCTGATGGAAGTGACTGCCTACATTCCAGGAATCGGCCACAACCTCCAGGAACACAGTGTTGTGTTAGTTCGTGGTGGTCGTGTAAAGGACCTTCCTGGGGTTCGTTACCACATCGTTCGTGGGGCGCTCGATACTGCTGGTGTTGAAGACCGGCGTCAGGGTCGTTCCAAGTACGGTACGAAGAAGCCGAAGAAGTAAGGCGAACGAATTTAGAACTCGAGGAGGTTTTTTAAATGCCAAGAAAAGGTGGCGTACAGAAGCGTGAAGTGCTGCCAGATCCAATTTACAACTCCAAGTTGGTTACGCGGTTAATCAACCGGTTAATGTTGGACGGGAAGCGCGGTAAGGCTTCAAAGATTTTATACGAAGCATTTGACATGATTAAGGAACAGACCGGGAACGATCCGATCGAAGTGTTCGAAGAAGCCATGAAGAACGTTATGCCTGTTCTTGAAGTTAAGGCGCGGCGGATCGGTGGATCAAACTACCAGGTTCCGATTGAAGTGCGGCCAGAACGGCGGACAACGCTTGGCTTACGGTGGATTGTAAGCTACGCCCGGCTGCGTGGCGAACACACAATGTCAGAGCGGCTGGCGAAGGAAATCATCGATGCATCTAACAACACCGGTGCTTCCGTTAAGAAGCGTGAAGATACGCACCGGATGGCTGAAGCTAACCGGGCATTCGCACACTACCGCTGGTAATTATTTAAGTGGCTATTATGGCTGTGACTATAATGGCCATTTTTTTGAAACTAAGCAAACGCAACGCATACATTTTGTGGAAGGAGAAGATTCTCAATGGCTAACAAACGTGAATTCCCATTGGAAAAGACGCGGAACATCGGGATCGTTGCCCACATCGATGCTGGGAAGACGACGACGACCGAACGGATTCTGTACTACACGGGAAAGATTCATAAAATTGGTGAAACGCATGATGGTGCTTCCCAAATGGACTGGATGGAGCAGGAACAGGAACGGGGGATTACGATTACGTCTGCCGCAACGACTGCTCAGTGGAAGGATCACCGGATTAATATCATTGACACGCCAGGGCACGTGGACTTTACGGCCGAAGTTGAACGGTCACTCCGTGTTCTTGACGGGGCCATCGTTGTCCTTGATGGTCAGTCTGGGGTAGAACCGCAGACCGAAAACGTATGGCGGCAGGCAACGGAATACGGGGTTCCGCGGATCGTGTTCGTTAACAAGATGGACAAGATCGGGGCAAACTTCGACTACTCCGTTGACACGATTCGGGACCGGCTGCAGGCTAACCCAGTGCCGGTTCAGATGCCAATCGGGGCCGAAGATAACTTCCAGGGGGTTATTGACCTGATTGAAATGAAGGCCGACCTCTACGATGAAGACGAACTTGGGTCAGAATGGGACGTTGTTGACATTCCGGACGACTACAAGGAAGAAGCTCAGGCCAAGCGGGACGCCATGATTGAAGCCGTTGCTGACGTTGACGACGACATCATGGAAAAGTACCTTGAAGGGGACGAAATCAGCTCTGAGGAACTGAAGAAGGCCATCCGGAAGGCAACGTTGAACCTTGACCTTTACCCGGTCTTTGCTGGTTCTGCCTTCAAGAACAAGGGTGTTCAGATGATGCTTGATGGGGTGAATGACTACCTGCCATCACCACTGGACGTTAAGCCGTACACCGCTACGAACCCGGAGACGGATGAAGAAGTTGACCTGATTGCTGATGACACTAAGCCGTTCGCCGGGTTAGCCTTCAAGATTGCAACGGACCCATTTGTTGGGCGGTTAACGTACCTGCGGGTTTACACCGGAACACTGGAATCAGGGTCATACGTCCTGAACGCAACCAAGAACAAACGTGAACGGGTTGGGCGGCTGCTTCAGATGCACTCCAACCAGCGAAAGGAAATCCCAGAAGTCTTCTCCGGGGACATTGCTGCCGCTATCGGATTGAAGAACACGACAACTGGGGACTCCCTGACTGATCCGGATCACCCACTGCTGCTTGAATCAATGGAATTCCCGGACCCAGTTATCCAGGTTTCCGTTGAGCCAAGTTCAAAGGCTGACCAGGACAAGATGGACATTGCCCTCCAGAAGCTGGCCGAAGAAGACCCGACCTTCAAGGCTGAAACCAACCCAGAAACGGGTGAAACGCTGATCGCCGGAATGGGTGAGCTGCACCTGGACATCATCGTTGACCGGATGAAGCGTGAATTCCACGTGGAAGCTAAGATCGGTGAACCACAGGTTGCTTACCGTGAAACATTCACCAAGCAGGTTTCCGCCCAGGGTAAGTTTGTGCGGCAGTCTGGTGGTAAAGGGCAGTACGGGGATGTTTGGATTGAATTCACCCCGAACGAAGAAGGTAAGGGCTTCGAGTTCGAAGACGCCATCGTCGGTGGGGTTGTTCCGCGTGAATACATCCCGTCAGTTGAACAGGGGTTGAAGGAAGCCATGGCCAACGGTGTGCTGGCTGGATACCCACTGATCGACGTTAAGGCTAAGCTCTACGATGGTAGTTACCACGAAGTTGACTCAAGTGAAGCGGCCTTCAAGGTGGCTGCATCCCTGGCATTAAAGAATGCCGCTAAGGATGCCGGTGCCGTAATCCTTGAACCAATCATGAAGGTTGACATTGTTACGCCAGAAGACAACCTTGGGGACGTCATGGGACACGTTACTGCCCGGCGTGGTCGGGTTGACGGAATGGAAGCACGGGGGAACGCTCAGTTAGTCCACGCTTACGTTCCGTTGGCTGAAATGTTCGGTTACGCTACGACGCTGCGGTCCGCTACCCAGGGACGGGGGACGTTTACGATGTCCATGGACCACTACGAGGCTGTACCGAAGTCTATCCAAGAAGAGATTATCAAGAAGAACGGCGGCAACGCTGGCTAGTTCAGCGGAAGCCGTTAATAAAGCCCGGTTGGCAGGTTGCCAGCCGGGCTTTGTTTACGTTTTAAACCACGGGGAGTCCCAGCGTGAAGTGACCCTAGCAATTCTTTAAAAGCCCGTTAATTGTGCTTGCGTCGGGTAGGGCTGTTCGCTAGAATTATAGGAGGTACACGGGTTCAAGTTTTGAACTATTGTGAATGATACGATAGATGGAGATAACGCGGAATGAAGAAGATGATTGTCAGGGGTGGCCAGCGGTTATCCGGTGAGGTAACGATTGGCGGGGCCAAGAATAGTACCGTTGCGTTAATTCCGGCGACGGTGTTGGCAGAAACGCCCGTTAAGCTTGATAGCGTTCCGGATATTCTGGACGTGCATAACTTAATGTTGATTTTAAAGTCGATGAACGTAAAATCGCAGTTTAATCACGGTGAGCTGCTGATTGACCCCACGGCGATTGTTCAGGCGCCACTTCCGGGGGATGTTATCCGGAGTCTGCGGGCGTCCTACTACTTTATGGGGGCGCTTTTGGGGCGGTTTGGCCAGGCGACGGTGAGCTTCCCGGGAGGCGACAACATCGGCCCGCGCCCGATCGACCAGCACATTAAGGGCTTCCGGGCCCTGGGCGCAACGGTGGTTGAGCAGGGCGATACTGTCCGCATTACGACCGGGCCGGAGGGACTCCACGGGGCCCACATCTTCTTTGATTTGGTATCCGTCGGGGCCACGATTAACGTGCTCCTTGCAGCCGTTAAGGCGCACGGAACGACCATCATTGAAAACGCCGCGAAGGAACCAGAAATCATTGACCTGGCAACCTTTTTGAACAACATGGGAGCTCGGATTCGGGGCGCCGGAACGGGGGTCATCCGGATTGAAGGGGTGGCTCACCTGCGGGCGCAGAACACCCACACGATTATTCCGGACCGGATTGAAGCGGGCACCTACCTTGCGTTTGCGGCGGCGAACGGTGACGGGGTGCTGGTGCGTAACGTGATTAAGGAACATCTTGATCCGTTTATCGCTAAGCTGACCGAGATGGGGGTTAACCTTGAAATTGATGACGATAAGATTTACGTTCCGGGAAACGACCATCTCCGGCCGATTATCGTGACGACGGCGCCGTTCCCGGGGTTTGCAACCGACCTGCAGCAGCCGATTACGCCGTTGCTGATGTGTGCGCAGGGGACCTCGACGGTGATTGATACGCTCTACCCTAAGCGGATTCAGCACGTGAAGCCCATGCAAATGCTGGGCGGGAAGATTACAACCCATGACGGGATTATTCGGATTGACCACTCGGCCGAACTTCACGGGGCCACGATTACGGCCAATGATATTCGTGCCGGGGTGGCCCTGTTGGGGTTGGCGTTGATGGCGGACGGGACAACCGTGATCGAACACGCCGACAACATTCTTCGCGGGTATGACCGGATTATCACGAAGTTCCGCGGATTACACGTTCATATTGATGTGGTTAACGATACGACCGGGGAGGAGTAGTCGTGGGAAAGAGTCCGAAGAAGAACGGGGTAACGTTACGCGAGCTGGAGCAAAAAACGCTCCGGGAACTGTACGAGGATGCCAAACGGTATGAAATCCCGTATTACAGCAAAATGAATAAGAAGGAGCTGGCCCTTGCGGTTGTCCGGGCGGCGGCCCAGGAAGCCGGCTATTACTACATGCAGGGAATTCTCGACATCATTCCGAGTGAAGGGTACGGTTTTTTGCGCCCGTTAAACTACGGCCCGTCCCAGGAGGACATTTACGTCTCGATTTCCCAGATTCGGCGGTTTGGCCTTCGCAACGGGGATGAGGTTGCGGGGGTGGTCCGGCCGCCCCGGCATAACGACAAGTACCACGGATTGATGCGGGTGGATACGGTCAACGGCAAGGATCCGGAGCAGGCGAAGAACCGGCCGCATTTTCCGGGATTAACGCCCGTTTATCCGACCCAGCAAATGAAACTGGCGACCGGGAAAAGTCCGTTGGCTCCGCGGCTGGTGGATCTCTTTGCGCCGGTGGGGTTCGGTCAGCGGGGGTTGATCGTGGCTCCGCCTAAGGCCGGAAAGACCAGTCTTTTAAAGCGGATGGCTAAGGGAATCACCGCCAACTATCCGGATGCGCACGTAATTATTCTGCTAATTGATGAGCGGCCCGAGGAAGTAACGGACCTTGAACGGAGTGTGAGTGGCGAGGTCGTTTACTCGACGTTTGACCAGCGGCCGGAAAACCACGTTCGGGTGGCCGAGCTGGTTCTTGAACGGGCGATGCGCCTAGTGGAAGACAAGCAGGACGTTGTGATTTTGCTGGACTCCCTTACCCGCCTTGCCCGGGCATACAACCTGGTCGTGCCGCCAAGTGGCCGGACGCTTTCCGGGGGATTGGATCCGACAGCTCTCTTCAAGCCGAAACGGTTCTTTGGGGCGGCCCGGAATATTGAGGATGGCGGGAGTCTGACAATTCTTGCCACGGCACTGGTTGATACCGGAAGCCGGATGGACGACGTTATTTTTGAAGAGTTTAAGGGAACCGGTAACCAGGAACTGCAACTTTCGCGGGAACTGGCGGAAAGGCGGATTTTCCCGGCGGTGGACATTAAACGCTCGGGAACGCGCAAGGAGGAGTTACTGCTGGACAAAACAACCCTTGATGCGGCCTGGAAGGTCCGGAAGATGGTTGGAAATAACCCGGTTCAGGACACCAGTCGGGTATTAAGGATGATGCGGCAAACGAAGGACAATGTCGATTTTTGCCGCCAGATCGAAAAGGTCGATTTTCCGGGGAAAAGGTAATTGCGGTTCGCTAACATTCATGGTATGATGACTGGCGTACTATTAATTATTAATTTAACTCTGGCTCAGCAAATGACCCAGGGCAAAGGAGCGAAATACAATGAAGCAGGGGATTCATCCAGATTACCATCAGGTAGTATTCATGGACTCATCAACGGGTTACAAGTTCCTGTCAGGTTCAACGGCAACGTCAGACGAAACCGTTGAATGGGAAGACGGCAACACGTACCCACTGATTCGGGTTGAAATTTCATGTGACTCACACCCATTCTTCACCGGGAAGCAGAAGTCAGCTAAGGCTGATGGTGCGGTTGACCGGTTCAACAAGAAGTACGGGTTTACCAAGTAACCATCAAAGTGGTTATTACGGGGTTGCGGCACAGACCGCGGCCCCGTTTTTGCGTATTTGGAGCATGTTCCCCAAATAATGAGGAAAAGAATCCAAAAAAGAGAGTGAAACCGCATAAAATCAATGGTTACCCCTTGTATTCGCGGGTTAAAAGTAATATGATAGTAAACGTGCTTGTCATGGGACAAGTATGCACATTTGAGCGATGATGTGAAAGGTTGCGACACGCCCGGATGCTTTGCCATGAGCGTGGCGGTAATTTTCACGGAGCGAGTCTTATTTTTAAAATGGACGAAGGAGGGAACTAAATGGCTAAGCAAAAGATTCGGATCCGGCTTAAGGCTTACGAGCACCGGATTCTCGACCAGTCAGCGGACAAGATCGTTGAGACTGCTAAGCGGACGGGAGCAATGATTTCAGGCCCAATTCCGCTGCCGACAGAACGAACACTGTACACGGTTATCCGTTCACCACACAAGTACAAGTATTCACGGGAACAGTTCGAAATTCGGACGCACAAGCGGTTAATTGACATCGTGAACCCAACGCCGAAGACGGTTGATTCATTAATGAAGCTTGATCTACCGTCCGGGGTTGACATTGAAATCAAGTTATAATTAAGCATTACAAAAAATTGGAGGTGTACTCATGGCCACAAAAGGAATCTTAGGAAAGAAAGTCGGGATGACACAGGTCTTCACCGAAAAGGGTGAGCTGGTTCCGGTTACCGTTGTTGCCGTTAACCCAAACATTGTTATGCAGGTTAAGACAATGGAAAACGACGGCTACGAAGCAATCCAGCTTGGGTTTGATGACCAGAAGGCTGTTCGTGCCACAAAGCCGGCTGAAGGTCATGCAGCAAAAGCAAAAACTGCTCCTAAGCGCTTCGTTCGTGAAATCAGGGATGTTGAGCTGGGAGACTACAACGTCGGTGATGAATTAAACGCTGACGTATTCGAAGCAGGCGACATCGTTGACGTAACGGGTACGTCCAAGGGGAAAGGCTTCCAGGGTAACATCAAGCGTTGGAACCAGCACCGCGGACCAATGGCCCACGGGTCACGTTACCACCGGCGTCCAGGTTCAATGGGGGTTATCATCAACCGGGTATTTAAGGGTAAGATGCTCCCAGGCCGGATGGGTGGTAAGCAGGTTACGATCCAACACCTTGAAATCGTTAAGGCTGATACAGAAAACGGCGTACTGTTAATTAAGGGTAACGTTCCTGGCGCAAACAAGTCATACGTTATCGTTAAGAGTACGGTTAAATAAACTGAGGAAGGGAGGATCAGTCGATGCCTAAAGTTGCATTATTTAAACAGGATGGTAGCAAGAATGGCGAAGTTGAATTAAACGACAGCATTTTTGGTATCGAACCAAACGACAACGTAATCTTTGACGCGGTAATCATGCAGCAGGCTTCCCGCCGGCAGGGAACACACGCGGTTAAGAACCGGCGTGCCGTTTCAGGTGGGGGCAAGAAGCCGTGGCGGCAAAAGGGTACCGGTCGTGCCCGGCAAGGTTCCATCCGTGCTCCACAGTGGGTTGGCGGTGGAACGGTCTTTGGCCCGCAACCACGGTCATACAGCTACAAGTTACCACGGAAGGTGCGGCGCTTAGCAATCAAGTCAGTGCTGTCACAGAAGGTTATTGACAACAGCCTCGTTGTTGTTGATTCACTTCAGTTTGACGCACCAAAGACAAAGGAATTTGCACAGGTGCTGGCTAACCTAGATGTGAAGACAAAGGTTTTAGTAGTTCTTGAAAACGATAATGAGAAAGCTGCTTTAGCTGCACGGAACCTTGCAAATGTCACGGTAATTCCGGCTAAAGGTCTGAACGTCTTAGACGTGGCTAAGAATGACAAGATGGTCATTACCAAAGAAGCTCTTTCTCAGGTAGAGGAGGTTCTTGCATAATGGATGTACGCGATGTAATTTTACGCCCGGTTGTTACGGAAGCCTCCATGGCTGAAATGGACAACAAGCGTTACCAGTTTGACGTCGATGTTCGCGCCACAAAGACCCAGGTGAAGAACGCTGTTGAAAAAGTGTTCAACGTCAAGGTTGCTAAGGTCAACATCATGAACATTAAGGGCAAGAAGAAGCGGATGGGCCGTTACGAAGGCTACACAAAGAAGCGTCGTAAGGCAATCGTTACTTTAACTGCCGATTCAGACGAAATTAAGTTATTCGCCGAAGAATAATTCTAGAGTAGGAGGGAAACAAAGTGGGAATCAAGAAATACAAACCAACCACTAACGGTCGTCGTAACATGACCAGTTCCGACTTTGCTGAAATCACAAAGACGAAGCCAGAAAAGTCACTGCTTGTATCACAAAGCAAGACCGCTGGCCGGAACTCATACGGTCACATTACTGTCCGGCACCGTGGCGGTGGCCACAAGCGCCAATACCGGCTGGTTGACTTTAAGCGGACTAAGGATAACGTTCCTGCAACGGTTAAGGCAATTGAATACGACCCGAACCGGTCAGCAAACATTGCCTTAATTGTTTACGAAGACGGGACGAAGTCATACATCTTAGCGCCAAAGGGCTTAAAGGTTGGCATGAAGGTTGAATCAGGTGCGGATGCCGACATCAAGGTCGGGAACACCTTACCGTTAGCTAACATCCCAGTTGGAACCGTTATTCACAACATTGAATTAAAGCCGGGTAAGGGTGGCCAGTTAGTTCGGTCAGCCGGAGCATCAGCTCAGTTACTTGGTAAGGAAGGCAAGTACGCCATTGTTCGGCTGACATCTGGTGAAACCCGGATGATCCTGTTAACATGCCGGGCAACCATCGGAACGGTCGGAAACGAAGAGCATTCACTTATCAACATTGGTAAGGCTGGCCGGAACCGTTGGGCAGGTAAGCGGCCAACGGTCCGTGGTTCTGTTATGAACCCGAACGACCACCCGCATGGTGGTGGTGAAGGTAAGGCCCCAATCGGACGTCCAAGCCCGTTATCACCATGGGGTAAGAAGACAATTGGTAAGAAGACGCGTTCAACGAAGGCGCGGTCAAACAAGTTCATTATTCGTGGCCGGAAGCGGCGTTAATTAACGGCTAGCGGTCAAGCGAAAGGAGGAAAAACATGAGTCGGAGTTTAAAGAAGGGCCCATTTGCTGATGCGCACTTATTAAAGAAGATTGAGGCGCAGGCGGACCAGGAAAAGAAGTCTGTCATCAAGACTTGGTCACGGCGGTCAACGATTTTCCCAAGTTTCATTGGTTACACGATTGCTGTTTATGATGGTCGGAAGCACGTCCCGGTTTACATTCAGGAAGACATGGTTGGCCACAAGCTCGGTGAGTTTGTCCCAACACGGACGTTCCACGGTCACAGTGGTGACGACAAGGCAACAGGCGTTAAGTAATCGAGGGAGGATTAGGACATGGCTGAAGAAATTACATCAGCAAAGGCAACTGCTCGGATGGTTCGGATTCCGGCACGGAAGGCGCGTCTGGTCCTCGATTTGATTCGCGGCAAGAGCGTTGCTGAAGCACTTGGAATTTTAAAGTTCACACCAACAGCTGGTGCTGAAATCGTTGAAAAGGTTTTGAATTCCGCAATCGCAAATGCGGAAAACAACTTTGATCTGGATGCTGAGGACTTATACGTTAGCGAAACGTTTGCTAACGAGGGACCGACACTCAAGCGGTTCCGTCCCCGTGCTAAGGGTTCCGCTTCACCGATTAACAAGCGGACAAGCCACATCACAGTTGTTGTATCTGTTAAATAAGGAGGGATAAGCGTGGGTCAAAAAGTAAATCCAACGGGATTACGTGTCGGCATCATCCGTGACTGGGATGCAAAGTGGTACGCTGAAAAAGATTACGCTGCCAACTTACACGAAGATTTACGTATCCGGAAGTTCATTCTGAATAAGTTAGCCAACGCTTCAATCTCACAGATTGAGATTGAACGGGCTGCTAAGCGCGTTAACATTTCAATCCACACCGCTAAGCCAGGAATGGTAATCGGTAAGGGTGGTTCCGAAGTTGAAAAGCTGCGGAAGGAATTAAACAACCTGACCGGCAAGCGTGTACACATCAACATTGTTGAAATCAAGAAGCCTGACTTAGATGCTAAGCTGGTCGGCGAAGACATCGCCCAGCAGCTTGAAAACCGGATTGCTTTCCGGCGGGCAATGAAGCAGGCCATTCAACGGACAATGCGGGCTGGTGCTAAGGGAATCAAGGTTCAGGTTGCCGGCCGGCTGAACGGGGCTGACATGTCTCGGATTGAACACTTCTCAGACGGAACGGTTCCGCTGCACACATTGCGGGCTGACATTGACTACGCCTGGGTTGAAGCGCACACGACATACGGTAAGTTAGGTGTTAAGGTTTGGATTTACCGTGGTGAAATCCTGCCTACTAAGAAATCAGATCGTAAGTAAGGAGGGGAATAATCAATGTTAGTACCAAAGCGGACAAAGCATCGGCGTGAGTTCCGTGGTCACATGCGTGGCGAAGCCAAGGGTGGCAAGACCGTTACGTTTGGTGAGTTCGGGTTAAAGGCGCTCGATTCACATTGGATTACCAACCGGCAGATTGAAGCTGCCCGTGTTGCCATGACGCGTTACATGAAGCGTGGTGGGAAGGTTTGGATCAAGATTTTCCCTCACAAGTCATACACGGCTAAGGCTATTGGTGTCCGGATGGGTTCCGGGAAAGGGACGCCAGAAGGATGGGTTGCACCGGTTAAGCGCGGTAAGGTAATGTTTGAAGTTGGCGGGGTTCCTGAAGAGGTTGCCCGTGAAGCATTACGGTTAGCATCGCACAAGCTCCCGGTTAAGACAAAGATCGTAGCACGCGAGGAAGTAGGTGGCGAATCTAATGAAGGCTAAGGAAATTAAAGAATTAACCACTGACGAAATGCTTGAAAAGGAAAAACAGTACAAGGAAGAGCTCTTCAACCTTCGTTTCCAGCTGGCAACGGGTCAGTTAGAGAACACCGCCCGGCTTAAGGAAGTTCGGAAGACGATTGCTCGGATTAAGACGGCACTCCGTCAACAAGAATTAAACAACTAAGAATACGAAAAGGAGGTTAACCACGCATGAGCGAAGAACGTAACCAGCGTAAGGTATACAAGGGCCGCGTTGTTTCAGACAAGATGGACAAGACGATTACCGTTGTTGTTGAGACGTACAAGAACCACAAGACGTACGGTAAGCGGGTTAAGTACTCAAAGAAGTTCATGGCCCACGATGAAAACAACGAAGCTAAGATTGGCGACATCGTCACCATCATGGAAACACGGCCGCTCTCAGCTAAGAAGCGGTTCCGCTTAGTTGAAATCAACGAAAAGGCTGTTATCATCTAACAGTTTAATTACTTTGATTCGTATTCTGACCTAATAACGAAAGGAGGACACATACTGTGATCCAACAAGAAAGTCGTTTGAAAGTCGCTGATAACTCTGGGGCGCGCGAACTCTTAGTAATTAAGATCCTTGGTGGTTCCCGCGTTAAGACCGCTAACATCGGCGATATTATTGTTGCTACTGTTAAACAAGCAACACCAGGTGGCGTTGTCAAAAAGGGTGACGTTGTCAAGGCGGTTGTTGTTCGGACGAAATCTGGTGCACACCGGGCAGACGGTTCATACATCAAGTTTGATGAGAACGCTGCTGTTATCATCGGTGATGACAAGTCACCTAAGGGTACGCGGATCTTCGGACCAGTTGCCCGTGAACTCCGTGACGGGGACTTCATGAAGATCGTCTCCTTAGCACCGGAAGTATTGTAATATGACCGACTGGCAAGGAGGTGCGAGTAAGAATGTTCGTTAAGAAGAATGATAAGGTTAAGGTTATCGCGGGGAAGGACAAGGGCACGGAAGGTGTCGTTGAGCAGGTTATCCCGGCTGCTAACCGGGTGGTTGTTAAGGGTGTTAACATCGTTAAGAAGCACCAGAAGCCAAGTAACGCTAACCCAAACGGTGGGATCATTGAAGTCGAGGCTCCCATTGATGCATCAAACGTAATGCTCATCGACCCGAAGGACGGCAAACCAACCCGCGTCGGGTACAAGGTTGTCGATGGCAAGAAGGTCCGGGTTTCAAAGAAGTCCGGCGAGACGTTAGATTAGTTTGACAGGAAAGGAGGACATCGTCTTCATGGCAAATCGTTTAAAGGAAAAGTATGAAAATGAGATCGTGCCGTCAATGATGGAGAAGTTTAACTACACTTCAATCATGCAGGCACCTAAAGTTGACAAGATCGTGATCAACATGGGGGTTGGTGACGCCGTAAGCAACGCCAAGAACCTGGACGAAGCGGTTGACGAATTAACCCTGATTGCTGGGCAGAAGCCAGTGATTACGCGGGCCAAGAAGTCCATTGCCGGTTTCCGTCTGCGTGAAGGGATGCCGATTGGTTGTAAGGTAACCCTGCGGGGCCAGCGGATGTACGAATTCTTAGACAAGTTAGTTTCCGTTTCACTTCCGCGTGTGCGGGACTTCCACGGTGTTAGCAAGCGGGCCTTTGATGGCCGGGGAAACTACACCCTGGGGATTCGTGAACAGCTGATCTTCCCAGAAATTGATTTTGATAAGGTTAACAAGGTTCGTGGGATGGACATTGTCATTGTTACGACGGCCAACACCGACGAAGAATCAAAGGAACTGTTAACCCAGCTCGGAATGCCATTCGCTAAATAAGAGGAGGTTTAAACATTGGCTAAAAAGTCACAAATTGCTAAGAACAAGCGGCCAGCAAAGTTCTCAACGCAGGAATACACCCGTTGCCAACGTTGTGGCCGGCCACATTCTGTTTACCGGAAGTTTAAGTTATGCCGTGTTTGCCTGCGCGAACTTGCTCATAAGGGACAAATTCCTGGCATGAAGAAGGCTAGCTGGTAATTCAGCGACTACAAGGACGAAGGAGGCAAAAATAACATGGCTATGAGTGATCCAATTGCAGATTTCTTAACCCGGATTCGGAACGCTAACATGGCGCACCACGAATCAGTTGAAATTCCTGCATCAAAAATCAAGCATGCCATCGCTGATATCCTGAAGGACGAAGGATTTATCCGCGATGTTGAATACATTGATGATGACAAGCAGGGTATCATCCGTGTATTCCTGAAGTATGGTAAGAACAAGGAACGCGTTATTTCTGGTATTAAGCGGATTTCAAAGCCAGGATTACGTTCATACGTTAAGGCTGACGCTGTGCCGAAGGTGTTAAACGGGTTAGGGATTGCCATCCTGTCAACCTCAGAAGGGGTTATGACTGATAAGGACGCCCGTGCTAAGAACATCGGTGGCGAAGTATTAGCCTACGTTTGGTAAGATCTAATAACGACAGGAGGTGGCATACTCGTGAGTCGGATTGGTTATAAAGTAGTTGAGTTACCAGAAGGCGTTGAGGTTAAGCGCGACGGTAACATGGTAACCGTAAAGGGACCAAAAGGTGAATTAACCCGGGAATTCCCTGAAAAGATTACGATGAAGATTGATGGTTCAACGGTGTCCTTCGACCGGCCATCAGATGACAACAAGATGAAGTCACTGCACGGGACAACCCGGGCCAACTTCAACAACATGGTTGAAGGGGTAACAAACGGCTTCAAGAAGGAACTCGAGTTACGCGGGGTTGGGTACCGTGCTCAGATGAAGGGGAAGACCCTTGTATTAAACGTTGGGTACTCCCACCCAGTTAACTTTGAAGAAGAAGAGGGTATCAAGTTTGAATGCCCGTCTCAAACCCAGATTACCGTTTCCGGAATTGACAAGGAAAAGGTCGGCGACTGCGCTGCCCGGATTCGTGAGACCCGGAAGCCGGAACCATACAAGGGGAAGGGAATTCGTTACGTTGGCGAGTACGTACGGCGTAAGGAAGGTAAGACTGGTAAGTAATAAATATGCAGCATAACCGCTGTAACTAAATTAAGAGGTGAAAATTGTGATTTCGAAACCAGACAAGAACAAGACGCGGCAACGGCGTCACGCCCGTGTTCGGGGAAAGATTTCTGGTACTGCTGAGTGCCCACGCTTAAATGTTTATCGTTCAAACAAAAACATCTACGCTCAAGTAATTGATGACGTAGCGGGTGTGACGCTGGTTAGTGCCTCTACATTAGATATTGAAATTAGCGCCGGCACCAAGACTGAACAGGCGAGTGCAGTTGGTGCGCTGGTTGCTAAGCGTGCTGCAGACAAGGGTATCAAGGAAGTTGTATTTGACCGTGGTGGATACCTGTACCATGGACGCGTTCAGGCTTTAGCTGAAGCTGCACGTGAAAATGGCTTAGACTTTTAGGAAAAGGAGGAATACCGTTTATGACTTTTATCGATCCAGCACAATTAGATTTAGAAGATCGCGTTGTAGCAATCAACCGAATTACGAAGGTTGTTAAGGGTGGCCGGCGCTTACGGTTTGCTGCGCTGGTTATCGTTGGCGACCACAACGGTCACGTTGGGTTCGGGACCGGTAAGGCGCAGGAAGTTCCTGAAGCCATCCGGAAAGCCGTTGATGCTGCACGGAAGAGCTTAATTGAAGTGCCAATCGTTGGAACAACGCTTCCTCACGAAATCATCGGTCAATACAGCGGAAGCCGGATTATGTTGAAGCCAGCAACGGCCGGTTCTGGGGTTGCTGCTGGTGGCGCCGTTCGTGCCGTTATGGAACTTGCCGGGGTTGACGATGTGACAAGTAAGTCAATCGGCTCAAACACGCCGGTTAATGTTGTACGGGCAACCTTTGATGGGTTGACCCGGATGAAGAGTGCTGAACACGTTGCCGAATTACGGGGCGTTTCAGTTCAGCACCTGGCTGAATAAGAAGGAGGACTGAATTATGGCTCAGATTAAGGTTACGTTAAAGCACTCTGTCATTGGACGTCCTCAGTCTCAGCGGAAAATCGTTAAGGGACTCGGGTTAGGCCGGATTAACAGTTCAGCCATCGTTCCGGACAATGCCGCAATGCGTGGTGCTATTCGGAAGATTAACCACTTAGTCGACGTCGAACTGGTTAAATAATTACCATAATGATATAAGGAGGTGCCAACCCAATGAAATTAAATGAATTAAAGCCGAGCGAAGGTTCACGGAAAGCACGGATGCGTGTTGGTCGTGGGACTTCAGCAGGTAAGGGGAAGACCGCTGGCCGTGGCCAGAAGGGGCAAAAAGCTCGTAACACGATCCGGCTTGGTTTTGAAGGGGGCCAAATGCCATTCTTTCGGCGGATGCCAAAGCGGGGCTTCAACAACATTAACCGGAAGGAATACGCGGTTGTTAACTTATCAACGCTGAACGACCGGTTTGAAGATGGTGCCGAGGTTTCACCAGTTATCCTGGTTGAAAAGGGCATCGTTAAGAACGAAAAGGATGGAATCAAGATCCTTGGGAACGGCGAACTGAACAAGAAGTTGACCGTTAAGGCGCACAAGTTCTCCGCTTCAGCTAAGGAAGCCATTGAAGCCGCTGGTGGGAACGCTGAGGTGATTTAATGCTTAAAACAATGAAGAATGCCCTGAAGGTGAAGGAGATTCGCAAGAAGTTGCTCTTTACCCTGGGTATCTTGATTGTCTTTCGTCTAGGCACTTATATCACCGTCCCCGGGATTAACGCAAAGGCGCTAGAAACCGTTGCGTCAACGGGGTTAGTCAGTATCCTGAATACTTTCAGTGGTGGTGGGCTGACGAACTACTCCATCCTTGCAATGGGGGTTTCCCCGTACATCACCGCCCAAATTGTGGTGCAATTACTCCAGATGGACATTGTGCCGCGGTTTGTGGAGTGGAGTAAGCAGGGGGAAGTCGGTCGGCGGAAATTAAATCAGGTAACGCGTTACCTGACGATTGTGCTTGCGTTTGTACAATCAATTGGAATTACCGCTGGGTTTAACGCACTGAGTGGACTGCACTTAATTGAGCGGCCGAGCCTCTCAACGTACCTGATGATCGGGATTATCCTGACTGCCGGAACAATGTTTACGACGTGGTTGGGGGACATGATTACCGATCGTGGAATCGGAAACGGGGTATCCATTATCATTATGGCCGGGATTCTTGCCCGGACCCCGAGTGCAATCCATGAGGTTGTCAAGGAATGGTTCGGTTCAGCACCTGGAAACATCTGGGTGCCGGTGGCCGAGGTTGTTGCCCTCGTGGTAGCAGTCTTAATCATCGTGGTCTTTGTGACCTACGTTGAGGAAGCCAAGTACCGGGTGCCAATCCAGTATACCCGGCGGATGGCGGGAACGAGTGATAATTCGTTTCTCCCGTTGAAGGTGAACGTCGCTGGGGTGATCCCCGTGATCTTCGCTAGTTCGTTTATCGCAACGCCGCAGACGATTTTAATGGCCTTTACGTCGAAGTTCCAGGGCGCTACGTGGTTTAAGGTCGCAACAGACGTCTTTAACATGCAGACGGTTCCAGGAATGACGTTATACACCATCCTAATCATTGTCTTCACGTTCTTCTACGCGTTTGTTCAGGTGAACCCTGAAAAACTCGCGGAGAACCTACAAAAACAAGGAAGTTACATTCCGTCAGTTTGGCCGGGGAAGGAAACGCAGAAGTATGTTTCCCGGCTGCTGATGCGGTTGAGCTCAGTTGGGGCCCTCTTCCTTGGGTTTGTTTCACTGATCCCGCTGGTTGCATCGGCAATCTTCGGGTTGAACCAGTCAATCGGACTGGGAGGAACAAGTTTGCTGATCGTGGTCGGGGTTACGCTTGACACGGTCCGCCAGATGGAAGGCATGATGATGAAGCGGAAGTACGTCGGCTTCATCCGGGAATAGTTAACGCGAATAACAATGATTACAAGGACTATGACCAGTATGGTTGTAGTCCTTTTTTGGTGCTTGCCAATCATTAATATTAGCAACTACTCCATTTGTTTATTTTAAAAAGTAATTGACTTTAGAAAAAGCTAATTATATACTAGCGATAATCTTGTGAGAATATGGGGGATGCTCATGACAACGATTAAAAGTACTAGTTCTGCATCAACGGTAGCGACGACACTGAGACAGGTTAATGGGAAAATAAGGATATCCGTTGACCGGGATGGTGCATCTAATTATCAGGGAAATACGAAATTAGCTAGTATTATTGCTGAATTAAAGGGTGAAGTTTCGAATCTTCAGGAAGCAACGGAGCGGTATGCTAGTGCAATTCAACGGGCTCATGAAGCATACAAGGCGACTGATCGTAATTCATACAGGTGATTAAATGATGGACTTAGATGAAGAATACCGGGAGATAAACCGCCAACTAGTTGCTGCAGAAACGGAGGAAGCGTCCCTTCGTGAATTAAACCGGGAAACGAAGGAGATTTTGGATAATACCGAGGGACTTTTACGAACAATTGCTAATGTGAACGACCAGGTATCAAACGGCGCATATCACAGCCGATATGCGCAAGAATTGTCTGCAATAGGGCGAAATTGGGTAGGTTATCGCAATCGAATTTTAGGTGGCATAAGTACACAGGTTCAAAACTGTGAACGGGATCTCCAAAGCAATAAAAGGGAACAGGATGAACTGTATCAGTTAAAAAAGCAGGTTATTCATCGAATGGAGGAAGAATAATGGTACGAATGAAATTAACGGCCGCTAAGGAACAGGTTAACTCATTGCGGAGGGTGAGTAATCAGCTAAATGACCAGGTAGATAGTATTCAGAACGTGATTACCATGTTTTCTGATAATAGTAAGTTATCCGGGCGGGGGTATACCCAAGCGAAGGATTTTGGAATGGCTGTTGTAGTAAATGCCTGGCGGGCGCTACGGGTGGCTTGTGAGGCAATTGCTAGGTCCGCTAATAAGATGGTCACACAGTACGAGTCAATGGTTGACACGAAAAGCTGGTCAGATGAAGAGCTTGACATGAAGATTCAGCGCCTAGTTCAAATGAAAAGACAGCTGATGGGAACCATTCAGCAATTATCACACCTTAAGCAAAAAGCAAGTGATGCCGGGCAGGATACCACGGGATTTGCGGATAGTATCCGGGGATGTAATGAACTGGTGGGTAATATTGAGCAAGCAATCCAGCGGTTACGTCAGATTAAGAATCACCTACATGAGTTTGATGGGCAATCTGCGAGTCTGATTCAGGATGCTCAGCGCCTGTTGGCTGCTGCCCGGAACGGAATTGCTGAAATGAATAATGGAATCCATAACAATGGAACTATCAGCATGCCAAGTAAGTCAGCGTTAAATTGGATTGATGAAGTTAATGCTTTGGCAGAAAAGTATGATACTCGCCGGCAACGTTTTATTGACGTCATGAGTGAAGCCTTTGGGATTGATAAGCCTACTGCTGTAGATTTGTATAAGCTTCAACAAGGGGTCGAACATTATGCTGAGAAACATCATAAAGGGAAAAAGTGGGCGATATATGAGTACAGCAGGCTTGTTGCTAACCTAGGTGGATATGGGAAAGGTATGTTTAAAAAGTTTGTGTGGGCACAGGCAGGGTGCGATATACCTAAAGATCAGTTTTCCATGCTTTTAGAAAAATACGGAGCAGCGTCAATTGGACGGAAATTAGTAAATGCGCAACATAGGTACTTTTCAAGTAAGGTTGATATGGCACATGAGATGGTTATTATAGCTTCACTAACTGGTGAAGCTAAGACTAACTATGCTTCTAATTACGGAACAGTAGCTCTTTCCTACTGCTTTTCGAGAGGATTGGGGATGTCGTTTAGCGATCATGGTGTCAAGAATGAATTTAAAGATAACGTTTCCTATCGGGGAGATATTGTATCCGGAAGTTATAGTAATGCTGATTTTTCTGCCGATGTTGATGCGGAAAATATATATCGGCGGATGATGAAGGCACAAAGCATAAAACAGGCCTTTAATGTCCCAGTAAACTATTACGAGGGAATTGCAGATGGGACAATCAATAGAAAAACGGAGTTTATAAAGAATAATGGTGGTTGGAAAAATATAAACGTAAAAATTAACGCGTGGACGCCTGAGGATGATGTATTAACCTTTTATAAAGTTAATGGGTCTCAAATTAGCAGGGCGAAAAAGAGTTTCAAGCAGTATTTAGATAGTAAATCAACTGGAATCGAGGCGCTTTTTAACTAATGGATAATCGTTTATTTCATGGGATTGACCGGACCTTGATGATTATTGTTGTAGTCATATTATGCGGGATAGTCGCTGCGGTGGCAATTAGTTCCGAGCGGATAGTTAGGTTTAACCACGTCGAAACGGCTCCGCAGCGAACGGAATACTTAGCTAATCATTTATTAACCGGTTACCCCAAAACGAACGAGCAGTTGATGGAGGAGAACGGGCACTTTAAGCACGCCAAAATGAAGGGGTTAGACGTTATTTGTCCCACTTTGGCTAGTTGCCCGGGATTAATCATCAAAACGAAGGATTATACAATCCTATATATGTTAAATGACTATTGTACAGTAACAGATTCAGAAGGAACAAGGTACACATTTAATGATCAAATGACTGAGCTGGGTGGTTGTAGTAAGAAAACGCAGCGAAAGGTTATGCGCGAATGGAATGCTCGTCTTGATCAAATCGGACACCGAATGAATTTTCAATTTAACCTTATGCCGTGGAAGGACTTTGGACTGTGATCAGAGGGCCAGAAAATGAAAAAGGGTGGCATCGTCAAATATATGACAATAACCGTAACTGTTTTATACCTCCTGATAGGAAGCATCGGTTGTTTTAGAATTTTCTTCTTCAATCACGTTGAGACCGCCCAGCAACGAACTATGTACTTGGCCAATCATTTACAAACGGGGTTTCCGGAAACTAACGAGCAGTTGATGAAGAAGAATGGTAACTATAAGGAGTGGATTCTGCGGGGGCTACAGGTAGTTGATATTAGTCGTGCCCGTTGGGGAGGCATAATCATTAAAACTAAGGACTTCACGATTAAGGATCAGGGAGAAGATGCGTGTCTTGTAATAACCAAAGATGGATCAACGTACATTTTCACCGATCACATGAAGCGGTTGGAATCGTATGACGTTTCATATGATAATTCTACAAGTTATGCTAGTCAGAAAATGGTGCGGAAGGTTAAACGGGAGTGGAACGCGCAACTTGATCAAATTGGGCACCGCATGAACTTTCAGTTTAACTTTACTCCGTGGATGGACTTTATATGGTGAGGAGCTGACTAATGGACAATCGTTTATTTCATGGCATCGACCGAGCTTTAATGATTATCGTTGACTGGCCGGATTGCGTTGGCGGATTCCGGGTGATGGAACAGCCGAAGAAGACCCGCCAGCCAATGGACGAGATTCTGACGGTCATTCACTAGCCCTTAAAATTCCGGGCGGCCTGCGGTATACTGGGCAGGTAGACTTATATAGTGGAAGGAATGGTACGAAATGGCATTGAACTTAATGCTGATGGGGTTACCGGGCGCCGGTAAGGGGACCCAGGCTGAGCGGATTGTTGACGAATACAAGATCCCGCACATTTCAACGGGTGATATTTTCCGCGCTGCCATGAAGAACGGAACGGAAATGGGCAAGGAAGCCAAGAAGTACATCGACAAGGGTGAACTGGTTCCGGATGAAGTCACCAACGGAATCGTCAAGGACCGGTTGGCCGAAGATGACGTCAACGACGGCTACATGCTGGACGGTTTCCCGCGGAACATGGTCCAGGCCGAAGCGCTCGACCACTTTGGCGCAGAATTAGGTAAGCCGTTGAACTGCGTGATTAACATTGATGTTGATCCGGAGTCACTGATGGAGCGGTTAACTGGCCGGTTTGTTTGCCGCGACTGTGGGGCAACATACCACAAGGTCTTCAACCCGACAAAGGTTGAGGGAACGTGTGACCGGTGTGGTGGCCACAACTTCTTCCAGCGGGATGACGACAAGCCGGAAACGGTTAAGAACCGGCTGGACGTCAACATGAAGATGAACACGCCTCTGCTGGACTTCTACAAGCAGAAGGGAATTCTTCATAACGTGGACGGAAACCAGGACATTGATGCTGTTTTTGCGGCAATCAAGCAGGTTTTGGATTCCATTAAGTAGCGGTCAGGCCGCTAATTAGCATTAACTTTAGATAACCTGGATTATTATGGTGCGGATGCTTGTCGAAAGCTATTTCGTGTGCTATGATAATTCAGGTTTACTTTTTCAATGGGCTTAGTTTGCACTTTTTGCGCTAGCTCGCGGAAAATGGTGGGACTCTCCCGGATGGGAAACTACTCACGTGTTCGACGACGGGTAAAGTTTCACAACCAATTTAAGGAGGTACTTTTACGTGGCGAAAGATGATGTGATTGAGATTCAAGGGACAATCAAAGAAACGTTGCCCAATGCGATGTTTAAAGTTGAACTTGAGAACGGGCACGAAATCCTTGCCCACGTTTCCGGAAAGATTCGGATGCACTACATTCGGATTCTGCCGGGTGACCGGGTAACGGTTGAAATGTCCCCTTACGATTTGACTAAGGGTCGCATTACCTATCGCTTTAAATAGATTGTCCTTCGAAAAAAATTTTTTAGGAGGTATGATTCATGAAAGTAAGACCATCAGTTAAACCAATGTGCGAACACTGCAAAGTAATCAAGCGCAAGGGTCGCGTTATGGTTATTTGCGATAACCCGAAGCACAAGCAACGTCAAGGATCATAAGATAAGGAGGTGTAATTGTAATGGCTCGTATTGCAGGGATTGACTTACCAAGTGACAAGCGGATTGTCATTGGGTTAACCTACATTTATGGAATCGGTAACTCACGTGCTAAGAAGATCTTAGCAGACGCAGGCGTTTCAGAAGACGTTCGCGTTCGTGACCTGACAGCCGAACAGGAAGACAAGATCCGGGTGGAAGTTAACAAGTACGACGTCGAAGGGGACCTTCGGCGGGAAGTTTCCATGAACATCAAACGTCTTTCTGAAATTGGCTCTTACCGAGGCCTTCGTCACCGGCGGCACTTACCAGTTCGTGGTCAGAACACCAAGAACAACGCCCGCACGCGGAAAGGCCCAGCGGTTTCAATTGCAGGGAAGAAGAAATAATAAATTAAAATAAAAGGAGGTTAGATCGTTCATGGCAGTTAAGAAGTCACGGAAGCGCCGGGCAAAGAAGCACATTGAGTCCGGTGTGGCACACATTCACTCAACCTTTAACAACACCCTCGTGATGATTACGGACGTTCATGGGAACGCCGTTGCATGGTCATCAGCCGGTGCACTTGGCTTTAAGGGGAGCCGGAAGTCAACGCCGTTTGCTGCACAGATGGCTGCGGAAGCCGCTGCTAAGAGTGCAATGGATCACGGAATGAAGACCGTTGAAGTATCCGTTAAGGGCCCTGGTTCAGGGCGTGAAGCTGCTATTCGGGCACTTCAGGCTGCAGGACTTGAAGTTACATCCATCAAGGACGTAACGCCGGTTCCGCATAACGGATGCCGTCCGCCAAAGCGTCGTCGTGTTTAATAGCGACATTACCGTTGGGGACGGTCCCGAAACGGTTTTGTTGGCTGACACGATGCGTTTTGAAAGGGGTATGCATTACTAATGATCGAATTTGAAAAACCAAAAATTCATAAGATTGAAGAGACGAAGGACTACGGCCGGTTTATCGTTGAACCATTAGAGCGGGGCTACGGTACGACGCTTGGGAATTCGTTACGCCGGATTCTGCTTTCTTCGTTACCGGGGGCAGCGATCACTGACGTTCAGATTGATGGTGTTCTGCACGAATTTTCAACCGTTGACGGGGTGTTAGAGGATGTCACCAAGATTATCCTGAACCTCAAGAAGGTTGCCTTGAAGATCAACGGTGAAGACAAGCAGGACCTTGAGATTGACGTGACCGGGCCGCTTGAAGTAACGGCTGGTGACATCCAGGGGTCAAGTGATGTTGAGATTTTGAACCCCGACCAGTACATTTGTACGGTTGCTGATGGTGCCACGTTCCACGCCCGGCTGTCTGCTAACACGGGGCGGGGATACGTTTCGGCTGATGAAAACAAGGCCAAGGCAGATGACATGCCAATTGGTGTTTTACCGATTGACTCACTTTATACCCCAATCGAGCGCGTCAATTACCAGGTTGAAAAGACGCGTGTTGGTCAAAAGGATGATTACGACAAATTAACCCTTGACGTGTGGACAAACGGTTCACTGACGCCAAGTGAGGCAATTAGCTTATCCGCTAAGATTTTAACGGAGCACCTAACCCTGTTCGTCGACCTGACAGATGAGGCAAAGAACGCCGAAATCATGGTTGAAAAGGAAGAGACGGCCAAGGAAAAGATGCTGGAAATGACCATCGAAGAGCTTGATCTTTCCGTTCGGTCATACAACTGCTTGAAGCGGGCCGGCATCAACACGGTTCAGGAACTGACCGACAAATCAGAAGCTGACATGATGAAGGTGCGGAACCTCGGACGGAAGTCCCTCGATGAGGTTGAAGGTAAGTTAGCTGAACTTGGGTTAAGTCTTCGTCAAGACGACTAATAACAACATAAAGGAGGGACTATTGATGGCTTATCGTAAATTAGGACGGACCAGCGAACACCGGAAGGCAATGCTGCGGAACCTGACTACTGATCTGATCGTTAACGGCAAGATCGTAACGACGGTTCAGAAGGCCAAGGAAGTACGGAAGATGGCTGAAAAGATGATTACCCTTGGGAAGAAGGGTGATTTATCCGCCCGGCGGAAGGCTGCTGGTTACATCATGGACGTTGTTGTTGACAACGACAACGACGAAGATGCAAGCGTTAAGACGGCACTCCAGATGCTGTTTGATGACGTTGCTCCCCGTTACGCAGAGCGGAACGGTGGGTACACGCGGATTTTAAAGATGGACCGGCGGCGTGGTGATGCTGCTCAGATGGCAATCATCGAACTGGTTTAATTGAATCTGCGAATTAAATACGTAAAGGGTCACTTTTACGGTGATGGAAGGATGCTATGATGATGGCGAATGCCAAGTCTAGTCCTAAGTAGTCCGGGAGGATGAAAATTCACCGTAAAAAGTGATTTTTTATTTTATACGGAACTCTTTATGGGCGGATTCCCAGGAAATCATGGTGCTGGTTCCGGGTTCTCTGATATAATGTGGGGGAATTACACGGTTAGGGGGGATTAGTATGCCGGTCATTGATGTTCGGGACGTAACGGTGCAGTACCGCGATGAGGATCGTCCTGCGCTGCAGCACGTTTCGTTGCAGGTTACGCGGGGGGAATGGATTGCCTTAATTGGGCACAACGGTAGCGGGAAGAGTACCCTTGCCCGGGCGCTTGATGGGCTGGTGCCCCTGACAGCGGGAGCTATTTACGTTGCGGGAATTCCCGTCGACGAAGAGCATATCTGGGATGTCCGGCGCCGGGTTGGAATGGTTTTTCAAAACCCTGATAACCAGTTTGTCGGGGCGGACGTTGCGGGTGACGTGGCGTTCAGCCTTGAAAATCAAGAAGTCCCCCGTGAAGAGATGCACCAGCGCGTGGCGGCCGCGCTGAAGGCGGTGGGAATGGCAGAGTATGCCAACCACGCTCCGAGTCGTCTTTCGGGAGGGCAAAAGCAGCGGGTCGCAATTGCCGGTGTGTTGGCACTGCGTCCTGAAATTGTGATTTTTGATGAGGCGACGAGTATGCTTGATCCGGCCGGACGGGACGATGTTGTTGCGCTGATGCGGACCCTTCATGAGCAGGGATTAACGATTATTACCATTACGCATGATATTGACGAAGCCGGATTGGCGGACCGGGTAATTATGCTGGATAACGGGCAGGTGGTGACGGCAGCTCCCCCGGCCACCGTTTTTGCGCAGGAGGATACGCTAGTCGCCCGGGGATTGGATGTCCCGTATTCCGCCCGGTTAAAGCAGGCGCTTGCTGCCCGCGGAGTTCGGGTACCTAAGGAGTATCTCACAAACGAAGGGATGGTGAACTGGTTATCGCAATTGAAGTTAACCATTTAAGTTACACCTACCAGGCGGGGACGCCCATGGCAGTGCCGGCCCTGCAGGATGTTTCCCTTCGGATTGAGGATGGTAGTTATACGGCCATTATTGGGCACACGGGAAGCGGGAAATCGACGCTCCTCCAGCATTTCAACGGGTTGCTTAAGCCGACATCTGGGCAACTGACGGTGAATGGGGTGACGATTACCCCCGCAACGAAAAACAAGGAACTGAGTGACCTCCGTCATCAGGTTGGATTTGTGTTCCAGTTCTCGGAGGCGCAGTTGTTTGAGGAAACGGTCCTCAAGGATATTGCCTTTGCACCCCGGAACTTTGGAAAGAGTGCGGCCGAGGCGGAGCAGATTGCCCGCAAAGTGGCGGCCATGGTGGGGTTAAGTGAGACAACGCTCACCCAGTCACCGTTTGACCTCTCTGGTGGACAGATGCGGCGGGCGGCCATTGCCGGCATCCTGGCAATGGAGCCCCATACGCTGATTTTGGATGAACCGACGGCCGGATTGGATCCGCAGGGGCGGCGAAGCATGATGAACTTGTTTGCCCGCCTTCACCGGGAGTATCACCTCACGATTATTCTGGTGACCCACCAGATGGATGACGTGGCGGATTATGCCGATCACGTGATTGTGATGGAACACGGTCAGGTGCTGCAGACGGGGACGCCGCGGCAGGTGTTTGCGGACGCTAAGTGGCTGCGAGAGCACCACCTGCGGTTACCGCAGACAGCAGCAATGGCGGAACAACTGGCAGCACGGGGCTTCTCGTTTGATCCGCTCCCGTTAACCGAACACGAACTTGCTGATCAGCTTGTTCCTCAACTACAAGGAGGTGGCCGGCATGACTAAACTGCTGTTAGGGCGGTACGTCCCCGGCAATTCGGTTCTCCACCGGATGGACGCCCGGGCTAAGTTAGCCCTTAGTTTTGCGTTTATTGCCATTATTTTCTTGGCCAATAATTGGGCCACGTACCTGATACTAAGTGCGTTTACGCTGGGGTGTGTGTTCCTTTCCCGGGTATCTGTGCGCTTCTTTATCGCTGGGGTCAGACCCCTTATTTGGCTGATTCTGCTAACGGTGACGCTTCAGATTTTTTTTGCGCGGGGAGGCACCGTTTACTGGCACTGGGGAATCTTCTCCCTGACGGCGGGAGGGATTATTAACGGGATTTTCGTGTTTTGCCGGTTTATGCTGATTATCTGCATGTCGACCCTCCTGACCCTCACCACGCCGCCACTGGCAATTGCGGATGCGATGGAGTCGCTGATGGCCCCGCTGAAGCTTTTAAAGGTCCCGGTTGCGGAAATTGCGTTGATGCTATCAATTGCATTGCGGTTTGTGCCGACACTGATGGACGAAACCCAAAAGATTATGAATGCGCAGCGGGCGCGCGGGGTCAGCTTTAGTACCGGGAAGATTCGCGACCGGATTAAGGCGATTATTCCACTCCTAGTGCCGCTCTTTGTCAGCTCGTTTGAGCGGGCGGAAGATCTTGCCACCGCGATGGAGGCCCGGGGCTACCGGGATGGCGCCCACCGGACAAAGTACCGGGTTCAGCAGTGGCACTTGATGGATACCATTGCAGTGGTGGTGTTCGTGTTTCTGACGGGTGCGCTGGTATGGCTGCGTGCTTAAAATCAATTCTACGAAGAAGGGATGATGGCGGATGCCACGGTATAAGGTAACGCTGGCCTACGATGGAACTAACTTTGCGGGCTACCAGGTGCAGCCCCATAAACGGACGGTCCAGGGCGTTTTAGAACGGGCCCTCAATAAGATGAGTAAACGGGACGATTACGTTCACGTGGTGGGGTCGGGCCGGACCGACGCGGGGGTGCACGCCCTCGGCCAGGTAATCCACTTTGATTTTCCCCACGACATTCCGGCGCAGGGGATGCTTCGCGGGTTGAACAGCATGCTGCCGTTAGACTGTGAAGTGGTGGCCTGTGAAGTGGTCCCGCAAAGTTTCCATGCCCGTTATACGGCCCACGCGAAAACCTACGTTTACCGGGTGAGCCGCGGGGAGTTTGTTAACCCGTTTAAACGAAACTACACCGGCCACTATAAGTTTAAGTTGGACCTTGATAAAATTAGGGCGGCCCTCCCGGACGTGGAGGGGACCCACGACTATTCGAGTTTTGTGGCCGCGGGCAGCCAAGCGACCAACCACGTGCGAACGGTGTACCGGGCCACTGTGCGGGAGGATCAGGCAAATGACGAAGTGGTTTTCTCGTTTACCGGGAATGGTTTTTTGTATAATCAGGTGCGGATTATGGTGGCCACCCTGCTTGAGATTGGGGCGGGCCGGCGACCAGTGCATGATTTTCAACGGCTCTACGTGGTTAAGGACCGGAATGAATGCCGCGAAACGGCCCCGGCAAGCGGGCTCTACTTAAAGGCCGTTTACTATGATCAGCCGGGATCAGAATTAACCCGAAAAAGCGGGGAAGACGATTGACGCGTGCGGGGCAAAAGAGTATCATATTAGCTGGTATTGTTTGCCCCACAGTAAGCCCCGTTAACCTTATTGTTTGTCAAACATACAGAAATTGGAGGATATAATCGTGCGTACAACATATATTGCAAAGCCAGGCGAAGTTGAGCGGAAATGGTATGTCGTTGACGCCACTGATGTTCCTTTGGGACGGTTATCAGCGGTTGTTGCATCTGTTCTGCGTGGTAAGAACAAGCCAACGTTTACGCCACACGTTGATACTGGTGACTTTGTCATCGTAATCAACGCCGAAAAGGTTGCGTTGACCGGGAAGAAGGCCAAGAACAAGGTCTACTACCACCACTCCAACCATCCGGGTGGATTAAAGGAACGGACAGCCGGTGATTACCGTGAAAAGGATCCCGAGAAGCTCATTGCCCTTTCAGTTAAGGGAATGCTGCCGAAGGGTACTCTTGGTCGCCAGCAGCTGAAGAAGCTCCACGTTTACCGTGGTGCTGACCACAAGCACGCTGCACAGCAGCCAGAAGTATTAGATATTACGAACTTAATCTAGATCTAGGAGGAAATCGAATTGGCTCAAGTACAATACTACGGTACAGGTCGCCGGAAGAACTCAGTTGCCCGGGTCCGGTTAGTTCCGGGAACTGGTAAGATCACGATGAACGGCAAGCCTGCAGAAGAATACATTCCATTTGCAAACTTACGTGAAGTCATGGTTCAGCCGTTTGACGTTACGGAAACGAAGGGCTCATACGACGTCCTCGTTAACGTAAACGGTGGTGGCTTCTCAGGACAGGCTGGTGCTACACGGCACGGAATTGCCCGCGCACTGCTTGAAGTTGACCCGGACTTCCGGGGCGCACTGAAGCGTGCAGGTCTCTTAACACGGGACCCACGGATGAAGGAACGGAAGAAGCCAGGTCTCAAGAAGGCCCGGAAGGCTTCCCAGTTCTCAAAGCGTTAATCGGATTTCGGTTAATGGCGATGAAAAAAGAATCCAGGTTTTTCCTGGGTTCTTTTTTGTTTGCAAAAATAGTGTTCTCCTAATAAAACGCTTACATTTTTGTTATAATAGCTATGGAGCATTTATTCCAATTATTTTTTAGGGGGAGATACTATGAATTGGGTAAAGCAGTTATTGGCGCCGCCACCAGCGCAACCGCTCCGGGATGATGCGACGGTGCGGCGGCTCTACCCGCGGTACCGGATGCGCGTTTTCATCGGGATTTTCGTCGGGTACATGGGGTACTACTTTGTGCGGAATACCACGGCGGTTCTTTCCGGAATCCTGCAGATGTCGGCCACCCAAATCGGAATTATTTCGTGTGCGTCGTACGTGGCGTACGGGATTTCCAAGTTTGTGTCCGGCCACATTGCGGACAGTTCTAACGCCAAGATTTTCTTGCCGTTGGGCTTGGTTTTATCAGGGGTTGTTAATATCCTAATCGGGGTGATTCCGGGAATCATTTCCACCGTTTGGATTTTTACTGTCATGTACCTGATTAACGGCTGGCTCCAAGGAATGGGGTACGGCCCGTGTTCCCGGTCACTGGTGTACTGGTTTGACGATGAAGAACGGACGTTGTGGGGTTCGATCTGGAACCTTGCCCATAATTTTGGGGGTGCCCTTGCGCCTGCTTTGGCTGGATTAGGACTGGCAATTGCGGGGAATAACGCGATGGCGCGGGCCCACGCAGCGTACTGGCTTCCAGGGATTGTTGTTATTATCATCGCGGTGTTCGTGTACTTTATCCAGGAAGACACCCCAGAATCAGTTGGGATGCCGTCCGTGGAACAGTACCATCACCTGCCGGCCAAGAAGCAGCCGGCAGCGGTACCGCCGATGAAAGTGGTTATCCGCGAGTACATTTTGCCAAATAAGAAACTACTGTGGGCGTGCATGTACGGGGCATTCGTTTACGTTCTCCGGTACGGGATTGTTGTATGGGCGCCCCGGTTCTTAGCGGCGCCCCAGAGCGTTGGTGGCAAGGCCGTGAACGCCGCCGCGGGAATGGGCGGTTTTTCGTTCTTCGAAATTGGCGGTGTGCTGGGCATGCTGTGCGCCATGATGATTTGCCGGAAGGTCTTTAACAACTCGATGCCACTAACCAACGTTGCCTTTCTGGTATTAACCATGGTTTTAGTTGTGATTTACTGGTTCATTCCGGCGGGAAACCAGTACCTGCTCGCTGATTACGCGGTCCTCATTGGTCTGGGATTTGGAATTTACGGCCCGGTAATGACAATTGGGTTGTACGCCATGGGAATTGTGCCCAAGATTGCGGCTGGGGCAGCTGCAGGGCTGTCAGGAACGTTTAGTTACGTGTTGGGGGCGGTTATTGCGACCCTGGTAATCGGAATTATCGCTGATCACATGGGCTGGCTGGCCGTCTTTGGCCTGTTTATCATTGCGGCGATTGGGGCGATTATCTGTACGTTGTTGTCCCGGGATAAGCGACTAGAAGGGTTTCACCAGTCCCAGGAAAGTTAAAATTAAGAAGCCGAAGAATTAACAAATAAAAACGTGGGGGAAGGTTGTGACTTCCACCACGTTTTTTGCGTTTTACCGGGGATTAGGTTATTGGGGCATTTCTTCTTTGGTCAACCGCCCGTCTTCCAGGTGATAAATTTCGTCGGCAAAGTCGCGGAGCCGCAGGTCGTGGGTAACCACAATAACGGCCTTATGGTATTCGCGGGCGAGGGTGGCGAGCAGCTGCCCCACCTTAACCACCCGCGGACTGTCCAGGGCAGCAGTGGGTTCGTCGGCAAGCACGATTGCCGGGTCGGGATACAGGGCGCGGGCGATGGCAACGCGTTGCTGCTGGCCACCGGAGAGTTCCACCGGGTACTTGTGCTGTAGTTCAGCAATCCCTAAATCCGCCAGGAGCTGGGTAAGCTGGGCGGAATTAAGGTTGCCGGTGCGTTTAACGCGGTCCACCAGGGCAAACTGTTCGGCCACTGTGAGATAAGGAACCAGGTTGTATGCCTGAAGAATAAACCCAATCTGGGTGAGCCGTAGCTGATCGCGTTGCTTTTTAGTCATCGTCGTCAGGGCCTTACCGGCCACGGTGACGGTTCCGCTTGTGGGCGTTTGTAAGCCCCCCGCAATGGTGAGAAGTGTGCTTTTTCCCGAACCGGACGGGCCGAGGATGAGGACCATTTTCCCCGCCGAGGCCGTGAAGTTAATCTCGGAGAGAACGTGGACACGGGCGGCGTCATGGCCGAAAAACTTATTAACGTTTGTAAGTTGAATTGCTGGCATGGAATTAACCTCCAATCACTGTTACGGGATCAACTTTGAGGATGGTGCGAACCGGAATTAGGGCTCCAAGGAGGGCCATTCCGATCAGCGCAACGCTTACGCCGCTAAGCAGGGGCAGGTTGACGGCTAACGGGACGGCGGCGGGAACGACCAGGAACGTGCCGGCCGTTAGTGCGGCGCCGAGGATGAGTCCGATGACCGTTAGGAGCACCGCCTGGATGAGGACGGCGCTGACCAAAACCCGGGTGGGGATTCCCTGGGCCCGCAGGACGGCATACTGGGGAAGTTTTTGCATGGTGATGATGTACAGGAAAACCGCAATCACGATCAGGGAAATCACCATTAAAAAGCCAATCATAAACTCAAAGGTCATGTTTTGGGCGGCGTATCCGGGGAGTTGCTGGATGAACTTAGCAACCGGCACCGTTGTAAGATTCCCCATTGAACCGTTAAAGGTTGCCCGCTTTGACACCACGGCGCTCGCCTTGAACCCGGCAGGAATGTTTTTCAGCTGTGGCCAGCTTGCTAACCGGCCGTAAATAACCGGGGCAATGCTAAGCTTGGCGTTTTTGGTAAATCCAACGACGGTGAAACGGTGGGCGACCGTATTTAACCGAACGTGGTCGCCAAGCTTGTAGCCCGCATTTTTCAATGATGTATCCAGAACGATTTCGTGGTCTGTTTTGGGCATGTGACCCGCCACCAGTTGGAGGTGCTGGGCGATGTACTGGTGGGGCTCCAGGCCAATGAACTGGGCGGACTGCTTGGCTCGGTGGGTACCCTTTAAGACTACCGGGGCCTGCCCCACGTACGCTTCGTTGGCGCCGAGGCGGAGCTTAGCGGCGTCCTGGGTGGTGATTAATGACTGGGCGAGGTTGGTATTGGCATCCTTATTAAGGACGATCTGGCGGGTGTGCCACGAATTAATTGCGGCCGTGTTTTGGCTGGCAAGTCCCTGGGCCAGGCTGGTTAAGATGAAAATCAAGAAACTTACCAGCGTTACCAGGGCAATGATGAGCCCGTACCGGAGCTTTTCGTGGGCGATTTCTTTAAGTGCAAGAAACATTGTTAATCCTCCTTCAGGTGCTTGATTACGGTGGCGTAACGGTGGATTAGCGCTTTTTGGGCGGCGGGGGTAATCAGGATTGCCCGCACTGTTTCGTGGGCAAGGACGGTGGCCGCCCATGCGACTGGCGTCAGGTCCGTTAAGGCGGGGTGGACGGCGATAATCCCTTCATCGACCGTGAAGTACAACCGTAAAAACGCAGCGTACGGGGAGTGCAGGATGGCCGTTACGAACTGGTCGAGATCATCCGGAGCGGTCACCGCGTGCTTAACGGGGGCGTGGACGGCAGTCATGGCAGCCTGAAACACGCTTTGGTAGGCGTCTTTGAGGCCGGTAAAGTACTTATAAAACGCACCGCGTGAAATCTGGGCGTCCTTGATGATCCGGGCGACCTGCGCTTCGGCAAGACTGTAGTGGGAAAATTCGGTCCGCGCCGCTGCGAGGATTCGTTCCCGTTTAGCGGCGGGTAAGTGATGAAACGTTGGTGTTGCCATTATAATGTTCCTCTCTGGTGACACCGTGTCACCGATTGATATTCACAGCCTACCACGGTGGGTGACACTGTGTCAACATTAACGGATTTGGCGGGGAATGGTAGAATAACGGTAACTATCGGAGTGTCAGGAGGGAAGAAAATGACGCAGCGTGAAATCAGTAATGCGGAGTGGGAGGTCATGCGCTTGTTGTGGTCGCTTGGCGAAGCTTCTAGTAAGCAGTTAGCGGATTTACTGGTCAAGAAACAGGGCTGGAAGGATGCCACCGTTAAAACGCTGCTGGGGCGGTTGGTAAATAAGGAATACGTTACGGCTAAAAAGAGTGGCCGGCGGTACTTGTACCGGGCAGCGGTAGGAGAACAGGCGACAATTGATGCTCAATTAAAGATGAGTTTCGATAAAATTTGTCAACGTCATGTTGGCCGGGCGTTGGCCCACGTGGTGCAGGAGGTTCCCCTTACAACGACGGATATTGACCGGCTCGTCGCCCTCCTAAAGGCTAAACGAACAACTGCGCCGGTGACATTATCATGTGATTGTCTGTTTCCACCCCAGGAATGTCAGCGCGAGAAATAAAAATTTGTAAAATAGTTTTGTAGTTAGAACTAAAATGTAATATACTAAGAAACAGTTAAGAGGTTATTGGAGGTTATTGATAATGGCAGCATTTGAAAAGTTAATGTTGGACTTAAGTCAGCAATTACATTTACACCAGGTAATTAGTGGCAACGATGATAGTGAAATGGAGCGTCTTGGAGCGTTCGATATTTGTTACCTTGAGGCCATTAACCAACTGGGAAAGCCAACGATTGGGACGGTTTCTCACCTGTTGAACCAGTCGACCCCGAACACCAACTACCACGTTAAGAAGTTGATTAGCCTGGGGTTAATCGATCGGGTAATGGACAAGAAGGACCGGCGGGTTGCCCACCTGTTTGTTACGGACAAGTACCGCTCAATGATGCGGGCTGGGGGCGATGATTTCTGGAAGAATCTTCAAGAAGATCTGGGAGAAAAGGTTTCGTCCGATGACATCGCTACTTTCCAGCGGGTGTTGAAGGAGACGATCGCACTTTTGCGGAAGTCTGGTCTTGATAAGAAGGTTGAGGAAAACAAGAACAAGAAGCGGAAGGAGTAATGCGTCTTCCGGTTTGTTAGGCGGCGGCCCGGATGATTTCGGGTCGCCGTTTTTCTAGGAACTAAATTCAAAATAATAAATGTATATTTTCACAATCTAGGAATTGTAGAATGTAAATCCCGTCCTCTTTTTAAAAGAACTTTGCGCTAAAAATGGCGGTGTTAAGCTAATGTAAGGGTTGACACAAATCTGGCAATTCTGTATTATTTTTGATGTAGGATAGGTAACAATTAACTCACTTTAAGGAGGAAGTACAATGACTGAATACCGAATTGAAGAGGACACACTAGGTCCAGTTAAGATTCCCGCCGAAGCACTGTGGGGGCCACAGACCGAGCGGAGCCGGAACAATTTCCCAACGGGCGAGTTGATGCCAATTGTCATTATTCGGGCAATGTTAAACATCAAGAAGGCCGCCGCTGAGTCCAACCTGGAACTAAAGAACATCGACCAGGCAAAGGGTGAGCTCATTATTCGGGCAGTCGACAGTCTGCTTGCCCTTAGTGATGATGAGTTACGGGCAGATTTCCCGCTGCACGTTTACCAGACAGGTTCGGGAACGCAAACAAACATGAACGTGAACGAAGTGGTGGCAAACAAGGCGATGCAGCTGGATCCGTCCATCGAGATTCTGCCAAACGACGACGTTAACCGGGGGCAGAGTTCTAACGATACCTTCCCGACGGCGATGAACGTGGCCGCGGTTGAGGCGGTTGCTCAGCTGGAAGAGGCTGCGCAACACCTGATTGACGAGCTGACCAAGAAGCAGAAGCAGTACTGGAAGACCGTTAAGATTGGCCGGACCCACTTACAGGACGCGACACCGCTGACGTTTGGGCAGGAAGTGAGTGGCTGGGTCAGCATGGTTCAGCACGACCTGGACTACTTAAAGGAACTAGACGATACGTTGCTTGAACTGGCAATCGGGGGAACGGCCGTTGGGACCGGGTTAAACGCCGTACCAGGCTTTGCCGACATGATTGCCGCTAAGTTTAAGGAATACTACGGGTTTGACTTTACCGCGAAGAGCAACAAGTTCTATGGGTTAGCCGCTCATTCCGGAATTAACGTGGTTCACGGGGCCATTAAGTCCCTGGCTGCCGACCTGATGAAGATTGCAAACGACGTGCGGTTCCTAGCATCTGGTCCGCGGGCCGCATACAACGAATTAAACATTCCGGCGAACGAACCAGGTTCTTCCATCATGCCTGGGAAGGTTAACCCGACGCAGGCGGAAGCCATTACGATGGCGGCCACCCGTGTAATGGGGAACGACGTAACGATTGACGTGGCTTGCTCCCAGGGGAACTTTGAAATGAACGTTTACAAGCCGGTGATGATTGCGGCCTTCCTGGAATCAGCTGACCTGTTACGGGGAACGATGATGGGCTTTGCTGACAAGATGATTGCCGGAATGACGGTTAACGAGGAACGGATGAAGGAACTCGTTGATAATTCCCTGATGACCGTAACGGCCCTGTCACCGCACATCGGCTACCACGACAGCGCAAAGATTGCCCAGCAGGCCGACAAGGAAGGGACGACCCTGCGGGAAGCAGCCCTGAAGTCCGGGAAGCTGACGGCCGAACAGTTTGACGAGTGGGTTGATCCGCTGAAGATGACAAACATTGATCAGGATAACTAACGGAGGTAAGTGAAATGGCGAAGTTTTGGTACCAACCATGGGGCGCAAACATGCTGAAAGACCAATACGACGTGGTAATTGTCGGGTCCGGGGCAACTGGGCTGGTGGCCGCAATTCAGGCTAAGGAACTCGGGCTGAAGCCGGCGGTCTTTGAAAAGATGGAGAAGTTAGGGGGGAACTCCAACCGGGCTTCTTCAGGAATGAACGCGGCGGAAACGAACGTGCAGTTACGCCACGGCATCGTCGACAGTATCGACGACTTCTACAACGAAACGTACCAGGGCGGCGGTAAGCTCAACGACCAGGACCTGTTACACTACTTCACATCACACGCCGCCCTTGCGGTTGACTGGCTCTTTGACCACGGAATTAAGCTCGAAGACGTCACGATTACCGGGGGGATGAGTCGGAAGCGGGCTCACCGGCCAGCCAGCACGGCGCCAATCGGGGCGTTCCTTATCAAGCACCTGTTGCAGGTAGTGCAAGAAGATAACGTGCCGGTCTTTAACAACACGAAGGTTACGCAGCTGTTACACGATGATGTCAACCGGGTCACTGGGGTAAAGCTTACCGACGAAAACGGGCAGGAACGGACTATCAAATCCCGGGCAGTGCTCCTCGCTACTGGTGGTTTCGGGGCGGCGAAGGACCTCATTAAGAAGTACCGGCCGGACCTGGTTAACTACAAGACGACCAACCAGGAAGGGGCTACTGGAGACGGTTTGAAACTGGCAGAAGAGGTTGACGGCCAGCTCGTTGACATGAACTTCATCCAGATTCACCCGACCGTTCAGCAGGATAACCCGCACGTATACCTGATTGGGGAAGCCGTTCGGGGCGAAGGGGCCATCCTGGTTAACGGCCAAGGCGAGCGGTTCATTAACGAACTGGAAACGCGGAAGGTGGTTTCCGCGGCGATTACGGCCCTGCCGGAAAAGAGCGCCTACCTGATCTTCAACCAGGACGTGCGGGACCACGCGAAGGCCATCGACTTCTACGACAGCGTGGGGTTAGTTGAACACGGGGAAACCCTTGAAGCCTTGGCTAAGAAAATTGGTGTTCCGGCTGATAAGCTGACGGCCACGGTTGACCGGTGGAACACGGTGGTGGCCGACCAGCACGACGCGGACTTTGGCCGGACAACCGGGTTGAATCACCAGTTCACGGCCGGCCCGTTCTTTGCCATCCACATTGCTCCGGCCATCCATTACTCCATGGGAGGCCTGCACATCGATCCGCAAACCCGCGTGTACGACACGAATGGGCGGATTATTTCGGGACTATACGCCGCTGGGGAAGTAGCCGGTGGATTGCACGGGAACAATCGGATTGGGGGGAACTCCATTGCCGACACCGTAATCTTCGGCCAGCAGGCTGGTAAGCAGATTACCCGGTTTGTTCGGGAGCACCAGGGTAAATAGGCGCTTAGCGGAATTAACCAACAAAAACTAGTAGTCATTAACGGGGATGACCGCACGGGGTTTAAGGGACCCTAGCGGTGATCCCCGTTTTGGGGTATAAATGTAGTACAATAGGGGCCAATGAGGAGGGTGAATTGATGAAGCCAAAGAAGCGGTTGCGTCGGATGGTTGTGTTGACACTGTTGGCGGCAATTATTGTCATTCAAAACGTTGTGCCTTTTTTGGGGTACATTCCAATTGGCCCTTTAAGTATTACGGTCATTCCCGTCACGGTGGCCGTGGCGGCAGTGATTCTTGGCCCCCGGGCTGGCGCGTTAATCGGGGGGATTTGGGGAGTAATTGACTGGATCCGGGCGTTTTGCTGGCCAACAAGTCCGTTGGCAGCCCTGGTAATGGTTAATCCGCTCGTTTCGGTGCTCCCGCGGATCTTAGTTGGGGTGGTTGCAGGACTAGTATTTCGGCGGTTCCGTAACCAGCACCGCCAGCTTGGTGCGGCCATCGCGGCGGGCTGCGGTTCTTTGACGAACACCGTGCTTGTGCTGGGGTTGATTTACCTGCTCTACCGGGGGCACGCGCATGCATTGTATGGGGTGACCGTTCATGCGTTGTTACCGTATCTATTAACGGTGGTGGCAACCAACGGGATTCCTGAGATGGTTCTGGCAATGGTGGTCGTTCCTCCGATTACCTGGGCGTTGGCCCGGCGGGGATTTGAAAACGGGAGTGATTAAATGCGCCGGTGGTGGCGAAAAGTAAAGCGAATAGTCCGGCGGCATCGGCGGGGCGTGAGCGTGACGGCAATCGTGTTCCTGCTTCTGTGCGGTTTGGTCGGTTGGGGCGTTCACCGCGCAACCCCACCCACGCCGGTTACGCCAGCTGACCGGCAACGGCAGGTGTTTATCAAACAGGTAGCGCCCGTTGCCCAGCGCGCTCAGCGGGTTACCGGAGTTCCGGCTAGCATTACCCTGGCCCAAGCGGCGTTGGAGTCGGACTGGGGCCAGAGTGAGCTTGCGCGAAAGTATAATAACTTATTTGGTGTTAAGGGGACCGGAACGGACTCGGCGATGATGTTAACTAAGGAATACGTTAACGGTCAGTGGATTACGGTGCGGGCCAGTTTTGTGGTGTATCCTACGTGGCAGGCGGCCGTGATGGCGCACGACGAGTTACTTGCGGGAAATCAGCGGTATGCGGGGGTCCTGCGGGCACCGAGTTACGTTGCGGCGGCGCGTGCCCTGCAAAACGGGGGGTATGCGAGTGATCCGGACTATGCGGCGAAACTAATCCGGTTGATTCGGCAGTACCACCTTGACCGGTATGATTAATAGGATGAACACTTTTTTGTAGGATGTTTGTGGTAAAATAACGTGAAACAAGCACGTTTTGCGGATGAAAGGATCGTTGTGTGGATGGCGGATGAGGTTTTATTTCCGGGCAGCACGGTCGGGATTATTGGTGATAGCCCGAACGGAATCATGCTGGCCCGGGCAGCAAAGAAATTAGGGTTTAAGGTCGTCGTGTACTGTACGCAGGAGGGCAATCCCGCCCTTGCGGAAGCGGACGTTCCAATGGTGGGGCGGATGGATGACCAGCAACGCATACAAGACTTCGCCCAGCGGTGTGATGCGGTTACCTACGAATCAGAGAAGGTCCCGCTGGAAGCCGTTGAGGTGGTCAGCAAGTACACGCAGGTTCCCCAGGGGACGGAGTTACTGGAAATCACCCAGGACCGGTTGCTTGAGCGGGCCTTTTACGACCAGTTGAACGTCAACATTGCGCCGTATGCGACGATTATCACGTTGGATGATGTGTACCAGGCGGTTACTTCGATTGGGTACCCGTGCGTGCTGAAACCCGTCCAAAAGCGGCCGGGAGACGACCGGTTTATGATAATTAAGCGGCAGACGGACATCACCAAGTGTGCGGGTCTCCTGGAACAGGGCGGCACGTTTATCCTGGAAACCTGGGTGCCGTTTGCGAAGGAATTGTCCGTCATTGTTACCCGCGATGGGAAAAAGGCGCAGAACTACTTCCCGATTGTCGAAAACATCTACCACGACGGCCGACTGCACGAGACCCTTGTGCCCGCGCAGATCGACCGTGACGTTGAAAAGGAAATTCAGCGGTTATCAATGCAGATTGTTCAGCAGTTTAAGGCCCGCGGGACGTTTGAGATTAGCTACTTTATGACGGCGGACGGAATGCTGTACGTCAAGCGGATTGTGCCGGCCCCGTCTATGCCGGGATACGTTTTTGATGCGGCAATGAACATCAGTATGTTTGCCCAGCATATCCGGGCGATTGCGAACATGCCACTGGCGCGGACGGAAATTCTCGAGCCAACGGCCATGGTAATCGTGGAGCAGGAGGACATGCCTGCATTGCGGACGCAGTGGGTGTTGAAGAGTAACTGGCGGTATAACTTCTTCCGTTACCCGCAATCACTGCAGGGACACCGGCCCCTCGGATACCTGTTGGTAATGGCACCAACCATTAAGGATGCCCGGGATCAGATTGATTCAACGGCAATCTGGGATGCAATGACAAAACAAGCTGAATAAGAACGTGGGTTGGCAGGAGCCATCATGAGGTGATGAGCGGCTGCCAGCCCGCTTTTTTGTTATAATGGGGGTTAGCTAATTAAGGAGAAAGAAGTGGAACTTGTGGCAGTAAACGACCTGTTAGCGGGATTGAACCCGCAGCAACGCCAAGCGGTCCAGACGACGGAGGGACCACTCTTAGTAATTGCCGGAGCGGGAAGTGGGAAAACCCGGGTCCTCACGCACCGGGTGGCGTACTTGATTGCTGAAAAAAACGTTAATCCGTGGAATATTTTGGCCATTACGTTCACCAACAAGGCCGCAACGGAAATGCGGACGCGGGTAAACCAGATTGTCGGGGAAGATGCTGCCGAGATCTGGGTATCGACGTTCCATGCCCTGTGCATGCGGATTTTACGGCGGAATGCCGGGGAGATTGGGTACGACCGGTCCTTCACGGTTGCGGGGGCCAGTGAACAACGCACCCTTATTAAGCACATAATGAGTGACCTTAACATTGACCCTAAGCGGTACGATCCGCGGGGGGTCCTGGGGGCCATTTCAAACGCCAAAAATGACATGCTAACGCCGGAAGAATATGCGGCTAAGGCGGTCGGCCCGTTCCAGGACGTGGTTGCCAAGGTTTACCGCGAGTACCAGGAGGGGTTACGTACCAACCAGGCGATGGATTTTGACGACTTAATTATGAAGACCATCCAGCTGTTTAAGCAGTCGCCTGATACCCTGGCTTACTACCAGCGGAAGTTCCAGTACATTCACGTCGACGAATACCAGGATACCAACCAGGCCCAGTACGAGCTGGTTGCCATGTTAGCGAAGGCCAACCGGAACCTGTGCGTTGTTGGGGATGCTGACCAGAGTATTTACGGCTGGCGGGGAGCCAACATGCAAAACATCCTGGACTTTGAAGCCGATTACCCGGACGCCACCACCATTAAGCTGGAGCAAAACTACCGCTCAACCAAGACCATTCTTGCGGCGGCGAACGCGGTGATTAAGAATAACACCAACCGGAAAGAGAAGGCGCTGTGGACGGACAATGCTTCCGGGGACAAGATTAAGTACTACCGGGCAGATAACGCCAACGATGAAGCGTACTATGTTATCAAAAACATTAACCGTGAACGGCAGGAGCACGGGCGGCACTACCGGGATTTTGCCGTGCTGTACCGAACAAACGCCCAGTCCCGGACGATGGAAGAAGCGCTGATGAAGGCGAACGTCCCGTACAAGATCGTTGGGGCGCACAAGTTCTATGAACGGAAAGAAATTGCGGACGTCTTGGCGTACCTCCGGTTGGCGACCAACCCGGACGATTCCCTCAGCTTTGAACGGGTGGTTAACGAGCCTAAACGGGGGATTGGGGCCGGTACCCTCGATAAGTTACAGGCTTTTGCGGAAACCAACCAGCTGTCGTTGTTGGCAGCGGCTGAAAGTGCGCCGTTAATTGAAGGGATTACATCGCGGATTGCCAACCGGCTGTTGGCCTTTGCCCGGATGATGCGGGCGTTTAAGGACGCGGAGCAAACCACCACCGTTACGGAACTGACAAAGCGGATTCTTGATGAAACGGGCTACATGGATGCTCTGCGGGCCAACAAGGAATTAAATGAAAGCCGGATTGAAAACGTCAATGAATTTCTAACCGTAACGCAGGACTTTGACCGCCAGTGGCAACCGGAAGACGAGGACGCCGACCGGTTCGTGGACTTCCTGGCCGGCCTGGCGTTGGTTTCAGCCCAGGATGAAATTGAGGACGCCGACGAGGTCACGCTGATGACGCTCCATGCGGCCAAGGGACTGGAATACCCGGTGGTCTTCATGATTGGGATGGAAGAGGGCCTCTTCCCGTTATCCCGGGCAGCCGAGGACCACGATGAGTTGGAAGAAGAACGCCGGTTAGCCTACGTGGGAATTACCCGGGCGCAGGAAGAACTTTTCCTCACCAACGCTTTTTCCCGGATGCTCTACGGGCGGCGGCAAGCCAACATCCCGTCCCGCTTCATTGAAGAGATTGATGACGATCTGGTACAACCGGCTAACCCGACCCTTACCCAGCGGAGCCAGCAACTGGATGAAGCCCACCTGCCGTTTGGCAACCGGCCGCACCCGGCCCCGTACAAGAAACCGGCATATAAACAGCCGGCCGGAACGGTGGAACGGCCCCAGGGTACTGGGGCGGACAAGCAGACCTGGAAGGTTGGCGACCTCGTGATGCATAAGAAGTGGGGTCAGGGGGCCGTTGTAAAGGTTAACGGCAGCGGTGAAGACCTTGAGCTCGACATTGCGTTTAAGGAACAGGGGATTAAGCGGCTGTTAGCTGCGTTTGCCCCGATTACCAAGCTTTCCTAGGAGGAATTGAAATGACAGTTCCAGCAGAAATCCAACAGCATGCTGCCCAGCTTCGGAAGCAGCTCAATCAGTGGGGCCGAGAATACTACGGGGCTGACCAACCGAGTGTTCCGGACCACGTGTACGACGCGGCGTACCGGGAATTACAGGATATTGAAAAACAGTACCCGGAACTGGTAGTGCCCACCTCACCAACGCAGCGGGTTGGGGGCGCGGTGCTCGACCAGTTTACCAAGGTGACCCACGCTATCCCGATGCTGTCTTTGGGAGACGTGTTTTCCAAGGATGAACTGGCCGCCTTTATCACTAACTTAAATGAAACGGTGGGCCAGGAGCTGGCGTATAACTGTGAGTTGAAAATTGACGGGTTGGCCATCTCCGTAACCTATGAAAACGGACATTTTGTGAAGGGATCAACCCGGGGCAACGGAACGATTGGGGAAGACATTACCGCTAACTTGAAGACGATCAAGGCTATTCCGATGGAACTGACCGAACCAGTTTCAATCGAGGTGCGCGGGGAGTGTTACATGCCCAAGAAGGCGTTCGTTGCCCTTAATCAGGAACGGGAGACTGCCGGCGAGCCGGTGTTTGCCAACCCGCGGAATGCGGCAGCAGGGTCGCTCCGCCAGCTTGACTCACGCGTCACGGCTGCCCGGCAGCTCAGCGCGTTCATGTACTACCTAATGGAGCCGGAAAAACTGGGGGTTACCACTCAGAGTGGGGCACTGGCAAAGTTGCGGGAACTCGGCTTCAAGGTTAACCCCGACTACCGGACCGTGACGACCCGGGCGGAGTTTGACGAGTATATCGACGAGTACACCGCTAAGCGGGCAAGCCTGCCGTATGAGATTGACGGGATTGTGTTAAAGGCCGACCAGTTAGCGGTGCACGCCGAGGTGGGGAACACGGTAAAGGTCCCGAAGTGGGCGATTGCCTATAAGTTCCCGCCGGACGAGCAGGAAACCGTCGTGCGGGCCATCGAGTGGACGGTGGGCCGGACCGGGGTAGTGACCCCAACGGCTGTCATGGATCCCGTGCAGCTTGCCGGGACCACCGTTTCCCGGGCCTCCCTGCATAACCCCGCCTACCTTCAGGCCAAGGACATCCGGGTAGGCGATACCGTGACGCTGCATAAGGCCGGGGATATTATTCCCGAGGTCAACCGGGTGCTGGTTGCTAAACGCCCGGCGGATAGTCACCCGTACGTTATTCCGCCGACCTGTCCGGAGTGTGGCGCGCCGTTGGTTCACCTCGATGATGAGGTGGCCCTGCGGTGTGTGAACCCAGCGTGTCCGGCACTTGTGAAGGAGAGCTTGACCCATTTTTGTTCCCGGAACGCGATGGATATTACGGGCGTTGGTCCCCGGATTATTAACCAGCTCTTTGCGCGGGGATTAGTGCATGACGTAGCGGACCTATACACCCTGACGTTTGATCAGCTGGTGCAATTGGATAAAATTAAGGACAAATCAGCAACAAACCTATTGACAGCAATTGATAAAAGCCGCAATAATTCTATTGAACGTCTATTATTTGGCCTGGGAATCCGGCACGTTGGCGCGAAGGCGGCCCAGCTAATTGCGGCGCACTTTAAGACGATGACGGTCATTCAGGATGCCCAGGTGGAGACGGTTGCGGCCATCCCGACAATCGGGCCGACAATTGCGGATAGCGTGGTGAAATACTTCGCCAACCCAGCAGTGGCAACGTTGCTTGACAAGCTTGCCGCTGCGGGGGTGAACATGACGTACCATGAGCCCCAGCAGGCGCCGGTTACGACTGGTTTCTTTAGTGGAAAGCGGGTCGTGTTGACCGGGACGCTCACGGCAATGAAACGGGCAGATGCCAAAAAATGGCTTGAAGCCCACGGTGCGACCGTGACGGGCAGCGTTTCCGGGAAGACCGACCTGTTGATTGCGGGAACGGCCGCCGGAAGCAAGTTGACGCGGGCCCAGCAACTGGGAGTCACTGTAATGGACGAAGATGCGTTTCGCGCACAAATGGAGGAAGAACGGTGAAGAAGAGAGTAGTAGTCGTGGGAACGATTCTTGCGAGTGCATTACTGTTTGCAGCCTGCGGGCGGGATAGCAGCTCGCGGGGTTCAAACGATAAGATTCAGGTCACTGGGCAGGCGAATGACCACCAGTACCAGGGGGTTATTCAAAACGGGCGCTATAAGACCGCTAAGGCCCGGGGCGTTGACCTTAGTCAGGATTCCGGGAACCAGCTCAACCTCAAGAGTTTTGAGGACGGAATGACGGAGCTGTCACAGCAGCAGTTTTCACCAAAGAGTTACGTTTTTCAGGAGGGCCAGTACCTAACTAAGAAAACCGTAACGAAGTGGCTGGGCCGGAAGTCCAAGGATAATCCGGATGGGTTAAACCCAGCGGATAACGGTCAAAAGGATGCTAACAAGCGGAATCCAATGTACGTTCAGCAGATTGGTGAGCAGGACTACATGAAACAGGATGGCAACAAGCTAACCCTGCGCGGGATGACGATTGGGATTGGCATGAACCAGAAGGATTACTACGAAAAGGAGCAGTACGGGCCGACGTTTACGACGAACATCCCGACATCAACAATGGAAGCCAAGGGGCGGGAAGCGGCGCAAACCGTGCTTGCCCGGGTGCGGAAACTGCCCGGGGTCGGCAACGACGTTCCAATTCTGATTGGAATGTACAAGCAGGCACCCAACGATAGCTTAGTTGGTGGGGTGTTTTACGAGTACGCGGTTAGCTACCACGGAACAGACCTCGGTGACTGGAAGCAAACCGACTTCCAAAACGTGGTTTTCCCGGCAACCGCGAACCACTCGGTGCCAAATTCTAACGATGAGCAGTCGTTCGAGAACTTTAAGAATAAGATCCAGAACTTCTTCCCGAACCTGGCGGGGGTTACCGCTCAGGCTCGGTACAAGGGAAAGCAAATTCAGGGAATGAAGGTTACCATTACGACCCAGTTCTACAGTGAAACGGAAATCACCCACTTTAGCCAGTACGTTGCGCAGGCAGCGAAGACGTACTTGCCGGCGCAGATTCCGATTGACATTACGGTGAACGGCGCCAACGGGCAAACACAGAGCGTGATTACCCGGCCGGCTGATGGTGGAAAGTTCACCGCACAGGTATTGAATAGTTACTAAGATTACAAGACGGGGGACGATAGCATGGCAATTTCGGCAGAAGAAGTGCGCCACGTGGCAGCACTAGCAAAGATGGCCGTCACTGACGAAGAATTAACGAAGTTTACCGCTCAGATGGATGACATTCTGGGAATGGTCGAACAGTTACAGGAAGTCGATACGACCGATGTTCCGATGACGTATAACGTTACGGATGCCCGTAACGTGATGCGGCCGGATGAAGCGGTTCCGGGAACGGACCGGGCGGAACTTATGAAGAACGTTCCGGAAAGCGAAGACGGCTACATTAAGGTGCCAGCGATTATTGATGAAAGCGAGGAAGGCTAGATGAACTACTTTGAAAACGACCTGACAACCCTCCACGCGGGGCTTGTTAACAAGCAGTTTAGCGTGGTTGAGCTGGTCAAAGAAACGTTTGCGACGATTAAACAACGCGAACCGCAGTTTGAGGCCTTCCTGGCCCTCAACGAAGAAGCGGCCTTAAAGCAGGCGGCGACGTTAGACGAACAGGGAATTGCCCCGGATCAGCTCCTTGCGGGGATTCCCGTAGGCATTAAGGATAACATCGTAACGAAGGGACTGACGACCACGGCTGCCAGCAAGATTCTGGAAAACTTTAACCCGATTTACGATGCGACGGTCATGGAAAAACTGGCTGAAGCCGGGATGATCAACGTCGGGAAGTTAAACCTGGACGAGTTTGCGATGGGAAGCTCTACAGAAACCTCCGCGTTTAAGCAGACCAAGAATGCCTGGGACCAAACAAAGGTGCCGGGCGGATCATCTGGTGGCCCGGCCGTGGCGGTCGCTGCCGGTGAAATCCCGGTGGCCCTCGGGTCAGATACCGGTGGTTCGGTGCGGCAACCAGCAACGTTTAACGGCGTTGTCGGGACCAAGCCAACGTATGGGCGGGTTTCCCGTTACGGGCTGATTGCCTTTTCTTCTAGCCTGGATGAAATTGGGCCGATTACCCGGACGGTTAAGGATAACGCCCTGGTACTGGGGGCAATTGCCGGGCACGATGACCACGACCTGACAACTTCCAGCAAGGAAGTCCCAGACTTTACGGCCGGAATTGAGGATGGTGTTAAGGGCCTCCGGATTGCGGTGCCGAAGGAATACTTCGCTGCGGGCGTTGCTGATGGGGTCAAGGACGCGATTAAGCAGGCCCTTGCCGAAATGGAAAAACTGGGAGCAGTTGTGGACGAGGTTTCCCTGCCGTACAGCAAGTACGGGGTGCCGATTTACTACGTTCAGGCGTGTGCTGAGGCATCGTCTAACCTGCAGCGGTACGACGGTATTCGGTACGGTTTTCGGGCAAAGGACGTTAAGAACCTGGAGGATGTATACGTCCGGACGCGGACGGAAGGCTTTGGGCCGGAAGTTAAGCGGCGGATTATGCTCGGGACCTACGTTCTTGCGGCGGGTTCGTACGATAAGTTCTTTAAGAAGGCTGCGCAGGTCCGGACGCTGGTTTGTCGTGACTTTGCGCGGGTCTTTAAGGATCACGACGTTATCATGGCACCAACGACGGCTACCCCGGCCTTCTCATTCGGGGCAAAGGTCGATGATCCGGTTGCGATGTACATGAATGACGTGCTGACGATTCCAAGTAACCTGGCTGGGTTACCAGGGATGTCGGTTCCGGCCGGCTTCGTGGATGGCATGCCGGTGGGACTCCACATTATCGCCAACTCCTTTGATGAACAGACCATGTACCGGGCGGCATACGCCTACGAACAGGCGACCCGGTTCTTTGAGAACGTACCAGCGATTGGGGGGCAGAACTAATGAACTTTGAAACAACGATTGGACTCGAAGTCCACATTGAAATGAAGACGAAGTCAAAGGCTTTCTCACCGGCGCCAGTGCGGTTTGGTCAACCCCAAAACACGGATACGAACGTCATCGACTGGGGTTACCCGGGGGTTCTTCCCCAATTGAATCGCGGAATCCTTGAGTACGGAATGCGGGCAGCACTGGCCCTCAACTGTGAGATCACTAAGGACATCCACTTTGACCGGAAGAACTACTTCTACCCGGACAACCCGAAGGCGTACCAGATTACCCAATCGGATACGCCACTTGGTCGGAACGGGTGGCTGGAAATTACCGCTGAAGACGGCAGTAAGAAACGGATTGGAATCCACGAAATGCACGTGGAAGAAGATGCCGGGAAAAACACCCACAACCCGAATGGTTACTCGTACGTTGACTTAAACCGGCAGGGGACGCCACTGATTGAAATCGTGTCGGAGCCGGACATTGCTTCACCAGAGGAAGCCTACCGTTACCTAACCCGGTTACGGCAGATTATCATGTTCTCCGGGGTTTCTGACGTGAAGCTTGAACAGGGATCCATGCGGACGGACGTAAACATCTCAATCCGGCCGTATGGGGCCACTGAGTATGGTACCAAGACCGAAATGAAGAACTTAAACTCGTTTGACCATGTTCGTAAAGGGCTTGAATACGAGGCCAACCGGCAGGCGCAGGTGCTGATGAGCGGGGGCACCATTCAGTCCGAAACGCGGCGGTACGATGTGCCAACCGGGAAGACAATCCTGATGCGGGTGAAGGAGGGTAAGGACGATTACCGTTACTTCCCTGAACCGGATATTCCCCCGGTGCACATTTCTGACGAGTGGATTGAAGAGGTGCGCAACTCAATTCCGGAAATGCCGGATGAGCGGCGGAAGCGGTACGAAAACGAGTTCGGCCTGTCCGAGTACGATACGGACGTTCTGACACAAACGAAGGAAATGTCCGACTTCTTCGACGCCACGGTTGCGCACGGGGCGGACCCGAAGTTAGCGGCCAACTGGCTGATGGTGGAGGTGAACTCCTACCTAAACGCCCAGCAGGTTGAGCTGGCTGATACGGCGCTGACACCGGAGCACCTGGCAACGATGATCAAGATGATTCAGGACGAAACGATTTCCGGGAAGATTGGGAAGAAGGTCTTCAAGGAAATCATCAAGAGCGATACGGAACCACAGGCTTGGGTTGAGCAAAAGGGCATGGTTCAGCTATCAGACCCGGTTAAGCTGCAGCCGATTATCGACGATGTACTCGATAATAACGAACAGTCCATCACCGACTTTAAGAACGGGAAGGACCGGGCTGTTGGTTTCTTAGTGGGCCAGATTATGAAGCAAACGCGCGGCCAAGCCAACCCGAAGGTGGTTAATAAGCTGTTGATGAAGAACTTAAATGCGCGGTAAGAGTGATTAGGAAGGACCGAGGAAGATGCAAAAACGGTGTCGCATTATCTATAACCCTACATCTGGGCGGGAGGCAATGAGGAACGACCTCGTTGATATTCTGACCATCATGGAACGGTCGGGATATGAGACGAGCGCGTACGCAACGACCCCGGAGCCCGATTCGGCAAAGAACGAAGCAATTCGGGCGGCGAAGAGCGGGTTTGCGTTGATTATTGCGGCCGGCGGGGACGGAACAATTAACGAGGTTGTCAACGGCTTAGCTCCCCTGAAAAAGCGGCCGAAGCTGGGAATTATCCCGGCCGGAACGACGAACGACTATGCTCGGGCACTCCACATCCCGTTGGAGAGTCCGGTCGAAGCGGCGCGGGTAATTGCGCGCGGAAAAACGATTAAGATTGACATCGGCCAAGCGGGTGATCACTACTTCGCCAACATTGCGGCGGGGGGGCTGCTGACCGAACTAACGTACAGTGTCCCGTCTGAGTTGAAGTCGATGTTTGGGTACATGGCATACCTGGTGAAGGGCGCAGAACTTCTGCCGAAGATTAAGCCGGTTGACATGCACCTGGAATACGACGGCGGCACGTACGACGGGAAGGCGTCAATGTTCTTCCTGGCGCTGACCAATTCAGTTGGTGGGTTTGAACAGATTGCGCCCGATGCGTCGCTTGACGACGGGAAGTTCACCCTGATTGTGGTTAAGACGGGCAACCTGTTGGACCTGATGAAGCTGGCGGTTAAGGTATTTGCTGGCGGGAATCATATTGATGACCCGTCCATTCTGTACGTAAAGACGTCGAAGCTGGTCGCTAAGACCGCAAGCGAGCGGATGATGATCAACATTGACGGTGAGTATGGTGGCGATGCGCCGATGACGTTCAGGAACCTCAAGCAGCACCTGGAAATCTGTGCAAATACGGACCAGTTACCGGAAACGGCGGTAACGACCCGCACGGAGGTTGAACAGGCCACCCGGGATGAACTAATGCACGAGATTGCCGACCTGGATCAGGATGAAGCCACCCGCCTGCAGCAGGAACTTGACGCCAAGGAGCAGGCGCAAGAAAAGAAGAATTAAGCAGGGATAACTAACCCTAATGAACGAGCTAGAAGTCAGCCAGTTGCCTTATCAATGCTTCGTGTAATTGGTTCGGCTTGGGACTTCCACGATGCTCGTTTTCTTTGTTTTGTCACACCTGTACTTTTAGGAGGAAAAAACGGTGAAGCAGCACGCGCCAGTAAAGAAAAACGATGAACTTACCGTGACCATTACCGACCTGACGTACCAGGGGCTGGGGGTTGCTAAGGTGGATGGTTACCCGCTCTTTGTGACGGGGGCGCTTCCCGCAGAACGGGTGGTCATCCACGTCACGAAGGTGCAAAAAAACTTTGGGTACGCCCGGGTGGTCCGGTGGGAAACCACCAGCCCAGACCGGACGGCTGCGCCTAATAAGGTCCTTACCCAGACTGGAATTGCGCCGTTAGCTCATCTTAGTTATGCTGCGCAGCTCCGGTTTAAGCGGAAACTCATCACGGACCTGTTGCAAAAGGCCCACCTGGAGATTGAGGTGGCCCCCGTGATGGGGATGGATGACCCGTGGCACTACCGCAACAAGGCCCAGGTTCCGGTGCGGGAGGTGGACGGCCATCTCCGGACGGGCTTTTACCGCCAACGAAGTCATCAGTTTGTGCCGGTCACGGACTACGGCATTCAGGATGAGCGGATTGATGCGATTTTGCAGGTGGTATGTACGGTGTGTGACCTGTACAAGGTCTCAGCGTACGACGAAGAGCACCACCGCGGGGTTCTGCGGCACATCATGGTGCGGCGGGGATACTACTCGCACGAAGTAATGGTAGTGCTGGTGACGCGTACCCGGAAATTGCCCCACGCCCAGGAGATTGCCGCCCAGATTATGCAGCGATGTTCGGACGTTGTGGGGGTCATGCACAACGTTAACCCAAAGCGCACAAACGTCATTATGGGCGAAACGACGACGGTGCTGGCTGGGCAACCAACGATTACCGATGAGTTAAACGGGGTCCGGTTTGCGGTGTCCGCCCAGTCGTTTTACCAGGTTAATCCGCAACAAACCGAACGCCTTTACGCAACGGCCGTTGAACGGGCGCACCTTACGCCGGAAATGACGGCGGTCGATGCCTACTGCGGTATCGGGACGATTACTTTGACGGTGGCCCGTCACGTCAAGCACGTCTACGGGGTGGAGGTTGTCCCGGAAGCGATTAAGGATGCCCGGCAGAATGCAGCGTTAAACGGAGTTACCAACGCGACGTTTGCCGTGGGAACCGCCCAGGAGTGGATGGCGAAGTGGGCGGACCAGGGAATTCATCCGGACGTGGTCTTTGTTGACCCGCCGCGGAAGGGCCTGACACCGGACCTGATTGCAAGCATTGCCCAAATGGCCCCGCAGCGGGTGGTGTACGTCAGCTGTAACCCGGCGACGCTGGTGCGTGACTTACAGCAGTTCATGCAGGCAGGGTACCGGGTGAGTGCACCAATTCAGCCGGTCGACCAGTTCCCGCAAACGGTGCACGTGGAAAGCGTGACGGTGTTAGAGCGGAACTAAAACTGATATGAGAGAATCCCCCTAAGTCTGGGATGAGAGGTCCGAGACTTAGGGGTATTATCAGTTATAATGATTTATTCACTTTTTTTACTGAGCGTTTCATGATCAATTACCTCAACGAAGCGGAGATAGAGTTTTTTATCGTGACGGTAATAGATGATTAAAACGTCGTCATCGTAGACGTGGTATTCGTTATAGTTAACATAGGGGCTTCTTCTTAGGAGGTGATCATTGTACTCTGGTGGGAGCGTTCCGCTTTCCGCAAGGATTACAATCGATTCCCTAATATCTTCGATAATTTCCACGAATTCATCATGGGTGTATTTTTGTTTTAATCTTTTTGCAGAGCGCCAGAATTCTTCGGGAATATTAACAGTGTACTTCATAGTTAAATTCCTAGATTCTGCTTAAAGGCCCTCTTTAAGCTTTCTTCATCAGAGTAGTTTTTAGAGTCATCGGGAAGGTAGCCTAACACTTCTAACTCATCTTTGCGTAAATGGTTCTTAATTTTGTCACTAACCGGTTCCGTATACTCTTCGTAGTGCATTGTAGTAAATGGGGAATGACCGTTATTGGCAATCTGGGTGGCAATCATCTTAAGGCCCTGGGGCGTAGTGGTTCCGTCTTCGGCAAAGATTCGATCCAGTTTATTTTTAACGTCAACGGGAAGTTTTAGTTGAACCAGTTTAGTAGGTAATTTAGCTGGTGTTCCCATAATGAATCCCACCTTTCCTATAATTGGTATGGTAATTATATGCTATTACATACTACTATTCAACCGACAGCGATCGTCGTTGTGCAGTTACTTAATCCGTTTAACGCTTTCCCTGGGAGTAATCACCGTTGGAATATCAGTAACCGCGGTGTGGTTGAGAACCCGATCTACGGCGGCTGCCCCAATTTGTGCAAAGTTTTGGGTTACGCTCGTGAGTTGGGGGAGAGTTAACTCGCAAATGTAGGTTCCGTCAATGCAGACGATGGACAGGTCATCGGGGAGGTGCAGACCTTCGTGATGGGCTGCCTGGATGAGTCCCGCACCAACCATGTCACTTCCGGCCACAACGGCAGAAACACTCTTCTTTTTAAGGGTTGATAGGGCGGTAATTCCCGCTTTTCGCCCATAATCACCGTTTATGATTACCGGAGGGGTATCAATACCTGCATTAGTAAGTGCACTTTGAAAGCCAGCTTGACGGCGGGTTCCCGTTGGCCCCTGGTCGATTCCTACAAGGGCTAAGTGTTGGTGACCGTGCTCAATAAGGTAGTTGGCTGCCTGGTAGGCGATCCAGTAGTCATCAGAACTTACGAATGGGTATTCAGGCATCCTGGTGGCTGCAAAGCACAGCGGAACGTGGGCAGCCGTGAGAAGTGCCGTACTTTGATTATCTGGAAACACACCGACGAGAATAATGGCGGCGACGGTGCGCTGCAGTGCGGTTTGAATTGCCTGGTGCTGCAGACGGGCGTCGTTATCGCCGGCCGAGAGCATGATAATTCGCTTTCCGGCGGCGTTTGCCTGCTGCTGGATACCGTGAATAACCTGGGCTGCAAACGGAGTGGGGGTGTTATTGATGATAACGGCAATTACGTTTGATTGCTGGCGTACTAGGGTCGCAGCTGTTTCGTTTCGTTGGTAGCCCATTTCTTGGGCAATTTTCCGGACACGTTCGCCTGTTTTAGCGTTAAATGAACCGGTTTTATTGGCAAGAATACGGGATACTGATGCGATCGAAACGCCTGCCCGGGCGGCGATGTCTTTAATTGTCGGTTTCATAACCATGTTCCTCCGTGGTAAGTCTAAGGGTTATTATAACGCGAAAACCGCCGACTTCGTCCCCAAAATGAGTAAACGTTTACTTTTTTGTAAAAACAATATTGTAAACGTTTACGAAAAGAGTTATATTAAGGGCGAAGCGGACGTAGTTAGTAGGAGGGTGATGAACATGTTAGATTGGCAACAACAGCAAACCTTTTCTATTAATGGAATGACCATTACGGTGATTTCACCCGGAATAATCCGTGTTTTTCAGGACCGGGGATATTCCGTTCGTTCCAAGGCGATCGCGGCCTTGCCGTGGGAGAAAACGACGGTGAACGTAACTCGCGGTAAGGAAGTAACGGAATTACGGACGGATACGTTGGTGCTTAAGCTGGACGAAGAAGGACATGTTGATGTGTACGATGTTGCGGGGAATCCCCTTGCCGTTGATTACCGGGGCAAACGGGCGCCGCAGGGGTTGGATAAGGTCGATCAGGAACACCGGAAACTTGTTGCCGGTGAGGGCCATTCACTCGGTGCCCAGGCTCCGCAGGAAGCAGCGATTACCGTCATCAAGCAATTAACTCCCACAGCTCATTTTTACGGACTTGGTGATAAAACGGGTTACCTAGACAAACGGGGGTACGCATATGATAACTGGAACGTTGATTTTTCCGCCCCTCAACTGGAAATCCAACCTAACCTGTACAAGTCTATTCCAGTGATGTTTAGCCTGGATCACGGGCATCCGGTAGGCCTCTTCTTTGATAATCCGAGTCGAAGCCACTTTGACTTTGGGCGGGAAAACCCGGCGTACTACTATTACTCCGCGGACGAAGGTAACCTCGACTATTACATCTTAGGGGGAGCAACGTTAAAGGAAGTCGTCGCAAACTACACCCGGCTAACCGGGTATACCCCACTTCCCCAAAAGTGGACGTTGGGGTATCAGCAATCTCGGTGGGGATATAGCCGGAGCGCAACGGAAATGATGGCTGTTGCGGACGGGTTAACCAAACATAAAATTCCGTGTGACGCCATTCATCTTGATATTGATTACATGGACGGGTACAGGGACTTTACGTGGGATCAAGAAAAGTACCCTGAAGGTCCCAGGAAATTTGTGGCGGCTATGAAACGGAAGGGATACCGGCTTGTTACGATTATTGACGCGGGCGTTAAGAAGGATGAACAGTATTCGGTCTATAAAGAAGGGGAGGAACACCACTACTTTATCCGGAATCATGACGGTAGTCCGTACGTAAACACCGTTTGGCCGGGAGATGCGGTCTTTCCGGACTTTGGGAACCCCGTTGTTCGTCAGTGGTGGGGGCGGAAACAGCGGTTTCTTACGGACCTGGGAATTGCCGGAACATGGAACGACATGAACGAACCTGCATCGTTTAATGGCCCCCTACCACTTGATCTGGAATGTACGGATGAAGATACGACTGTCCCACAACGGCAGGTGCATAACGTGTACGGTCACAATATGTCACGGGCAACCTATGAAGGGATAAAGGATGCCACTGGACTCCGACCGTTTGTCATCACGCGGGCAGCCTACGCTGGAACCCAGAAATATTCAACGGTGTGGACTGGTGATAACCGGAGTATCTGGCCGCACCTGCAGTGGGCAATTCCGCAGTTATGCAATTTGGGGCTCAGTGGTTTTCCGTTTTGTGGAACGGATATTGGGGGCTTTGCTTCTGATACGACGCCTGAACTTTTGGTGCGGTGGATTGAAGCTGCGTTGTTTAGCCCGTTATACCGCAATCACAGTGAATTAGGAACGCGTCACCAGGAGCCGTGGGCGTTTGATGACCAAACGCTTCGGATATACCGGCAGTATGTTCGGTTACGGTACCGGTTTATTCCGTACCTGTACGACCTCTTTGCGCAGCACCAGAAAACCGGGTTACCGGTAATGCGGCCGGTGATTTTAAACTATCCGGATGATGAGCGGGCGGCCAACCTTAATGATGAGTACATGGTTGGTGACGACCTGTTGGTTGCGCCGGTTGTAGTTAAGGCGCAGCGCCGCCGGTTAGTTTACTTGCCAGCGGGGGAGTGGGTTGATTTTTGGAATAACCGCGAATATGCCGGTAACCAGGACATCGTGGTGGATGCACCGCTGGAGCGGTTACCATTATTTGTCCGGAAGAACGCTGTTATTCCGTGGGGGCGGGTCACGATGCACGTTGCCGCTACTCCTGATAAGCAAATGAGGTTCAGGGTTTTTGGAAATAATGGAACGACGGTTCATTATCAGGATAATGGCCGTGATTTCAAGTACCAGAAGGGTGAATATAACCTGTATCAGGTTACGGTAACGGCCGGCCAGGCAACGGTTAAACTTAAGCACCACGGGTATGCGCCGTGTTATCAGGAAGTCGCCGTTGAAACGATGATGGGTGTCCAGCGGTTCCGGTACGCCGGGCAGGAACAGTACGTTGCCGTAAAGGAGGAAGTTGAAAATGAAGAATAATCATTGGTGGAAAAATGCGGTCGTTTACCAGATTTACCCGAAGAGTTTTCAGGATAGTAACGGGGATGGAATCGGGGATCTTCAGGGAATTATCCACCGGTTGGATTACCTCCAGAAACTGGGGGTAGATATTGTGTGGCTTAACCCAATATATCCGTCCCCGCAGGTTGATAACGGGTACGATATTAGCGATTACCAGGCAATCAACCCTGATTTTGGGACGATGGCTGATTTTGAAGAATTAGTAACCGCACTTCACGCGCGGGGAATGAAGCTGGTAATGGACCTGGTGGTTAACCACACGTCCGACCAGCATGAATGGTTTAAGCAGGCCCGGCAGAGTAAAACCAATAAGTACCGGGATTACTATGTGTGGCGGCCCGGGAAAAACGGACACGCCCCGAATAATTGGGGATCGTATTTCTCGGGTTCAGCATGGAAGTACGATCAGCAGACCGATGAATATTACCTCCACCTGTTTGCCCCGGAACAGCCAGACTTGAACTGGGAAAATCCGGCCGTGCGGCATTCGGTTTATGACATGATGAACTGGTGGGCTGCTAAGGGAGTTGATGGGTTTCGCATGGACGTGATTAACCTCATTTCTAAGCCGAACGGACTTCCAGACGGTCCGCGGAGTGCAAATGCACTGTACGGAGATTCTAGCGTGGCAAACGGTCCGCGGGTGCACGAATTTCTTCAGGAAATGCACGCAAACGTAATGGGAAAGCACCGGATGGTTACGGTCGGAGAGACGCCTGATGTGACGCCGGATGACGCACGGGGGTACGCCAACCTTGATGACCGGGAACTTAACATGGTATTTCAGTTTGAACACATGGGGTTGGATGCGAATGAGGATCCCGCCTTAGGAAAATGGAGTCTCCGAAAGGTCCCGCTTAGTGCGCTCCGGGACAACCTAAGTAAGTGGCAGACTGAGTTGATGGGGACGGCGTGGAATTCACTGTACTGGAACAATCATGACCAACCACGGGTAGTTTCGCGGTTTGGAAATGACCAGACCGAAGAGTTTCGGGTACGGTCAGCAAAAATGCTGGCAACCATGCTTCACATGATGCAGGGAACCCCGTACATTTTTGAAGGGGAAGAACTGGGAATGACAAATGTTCGGTTTAATAGGTTGGAGGAGTACAACGATCTGGAATCGGTTAACGCTTATCACCAACTGGTTGACGAACAGCATCTCGTTGATGGTGCCACGATGATGCGGTACCTGCAGGAACATTCACGGGATAATGCCCGGACACCGATGCAGTGGAATGATGGACCAAATGCTGGTTTTAGTTCGCATACGCCGTGGTTAGCAGTTAACCCTAATTACCCGCAGATTAATGCGGAGGCGGCCCTTGCCGATCAAGATTCAATTTTCTACTACTACCAGCGGTTAATAAAGTTGCGACACACCCTTCCGGTTATTACGGATGGTGATTATGCGTTGGTTGCGGGAAACGAAGCGGACGAGGAGGTCTTTGCCTATACCCGGGATGACGGGCACACACGGTTACTGGTGGTTACGAACTACACATCAAAGGAGGTGACCCGTAGTTACGCTGGCCCGCAGGGAGCGGAACTACTGATTAGTAATTATAACGATGATCAGGGGGAAGTTCTGCGGCCGTACGAAGCAAAGGTTTACCGGTTATAAAAAAAGGAGGCTGGGGATAATGAGTAGTAAGGGAACAAAAACGGTAAATGTTGATACGAACATGCCGGATTTACCGAAGCGGACAATTTTGGCGATGACGTTTGGCTTTATGGGAATTAACATGGCGTTTTCGCTGCAAAGCTCTCAAATGAGTCGAATTTGTCAAACAATCGGGGCAAACCCGAATAATTTGGGGTTCTTCTTTATTTTTCCACCCCTGATGGGGATGATTGTGCAACCGTTACTCGGGAAGTATTCTGACCGGACGTGGAACCGGTTTGGGCGGCGGATGCCGTACCTTCTGTTTGGGGCACCACTGGCTGCGTTGGTACTAATCATGTTGCCATTTTCAGGGTCGTTTGGCTTTGGCTATGGCTCATTACTGGCAATGATTTATGCAATGTTTGCGATTTGCTTTATGGATTTATTCTCAAATGTTTGCATGCAGCCATTCCGGATGATCGTCGGTGACATGGTTAATAATAAGCAGAAGAACTTTGCGTGGTCGTGGCAGCAGGTGTTTTCAAATGCCGGGGGAATTTTAGCGACGCTGTTGCCGTTCATCTTTACAATGTTTGGGATGTCTAATACAGCCAAAAAAGGGGTTGTTCCTAATTCGGTTATTTGGGCGTACCTGGTATCAGCGGCGCTTTTACTGGTAACGTGCTTTGCAACGGTCTTTAGCGTGCACGAGTATGACCCGGCTACGTACGCTAAGTACCATGGCATTGATATTCAGAAGAAACAAAACAGTGTTAGTTTATGGCACCTGGTAAAGACGGCGCCAAAGGCTTTTTGGACGATTAACCTGGTTCAGCTGTTTTCGTGGTTCGCGACGATGTATACCTGGACCTACACAACGGGAACGATTGCCCGGCGGGTATGGCATACGGCTAACCCCGTAACGGCTTCCTACCAGGCCGCTGGGAACTGGTACGGGGTAATGACTGCCGTATCCAGCATTGCCGGCGTAGTTTACGGGATTTTCTATGCGAAGACCAAACCAAACCACCGGAAACAGTGGTATGCGTTTGGAACAATTTTAGGCGCAATTGCTTTGATTGCCGAAGCGGTGGTAACCAACAAGTGGCTCGATATTGGAGCGGCGGTCTTGTCAGGAATATGGGGCTTTACGCTAAGCACTGTTCCATTTACCCTCTTAACATCATCGCTAAACGGTGAGAACGAGGGGGCATACTTAGGATTATTTAATGTTGGAATTTGTGTACCGCAAATTTTAGCCTCAGTACTGAGTTTCGCTATTTTCCCACTAGTGCGGCATTACCAGCCGGCGATGTTAATAATTGGGGGAGTTGCCCTGATCATCGGCGCTGCCTGCGTGTTCCTGATTCACGAAGGGGTCGACGTACAGAAAGCGGAACGGAATTCGGTTGGAACGGCTAAGTAGGATAATACGATCCTAATAGCAGAATGGTTTGATTAAAAGTAGAGACCTAGGTGTGAATTACACTTAGGCCTCTTTATGATGTAATTGAAATAGTGGTTATTGTTTTTCTGTTCCATCCGGATTAAATAGTGGTTGGAAAAACCGCAAATCCCAATCCCATTGCCATAATCCCTTGGGGAATTCCGTTAAGGACAACACCAATGGCAGCCATTAAGTCAGTTAACCAGTGCATGAGCAATCCTCCATAAACATTCTACGCTGAATACAAACTATACCGGACATTTTATTCTCCAATTCAATCTTAATCAATGTAAATACGTATATTTTATGGTATTTTGTTGTCTAAATCACTGATTTTTAAAACTAACCACGAACAATATGGGGATATTGAATTCGACAGGCATTAAGTGTTAGAGTTGAGTATCATTGAGTATCAAATACCGTAAAGAAACACTAATAATACTTTCTTTACGTTTAAGAAGGAGCAAATAATATGACAAAGGCATTGTTGATTATTGATTATACAAACGATTTTGTAGCATCCAACGGGGCGTTAACGTGCGGGACGTCCGCTCAAAAAATTGAATCGACGATTGTTCGGTTGGCGGACCAGTTCTTAGAGGCGGATGACTATGTTTTACTTCCGACGGACACGCACCAGCCAAACGACCAGTTTCACCCTGAACATAAGCTGTTTCCTGAGCATAATCTCGTAGGAAGTTGGGGGCATGAATTATACGGAAAACTGGCATCATGGTATACGACGCATCAAGAAAGCAAACGGGTGTGGCAGTTTGCGAAGAACCGCTATTCAGCCTTTCAAAATACAAACCTCGATAATTACTTACGAGAACGGGGTATCACGGAACTATGGTTGACGGGTGTTTGTACGGATATTTGTGTACTGCACACTGCAATTTATGCGTATAATCTAAACTACAAGCTAACTGTTCCCGAAGTGGGCGTAGCAACCTTTACACCGCAAGGCCAGGAATGGGCGCTGGCACATTTTAAGGATTGTTTGGGAGCAACGGTGATTCCGGTAAATTAGGTGAAAAGTGTATTAATCTCCATTTTGGATGGTAGGGCTCAGGTTTCAAGGATTTTATTAACTGCAGCCTTAACTTCATTAACAATGGTGGGGTCTAACCGGCCAAGTCGTTGTCGGTCGTAATAATCGGATCATCAGGTAAAACATGACGCCGAATTAGCTGGTCCCGCGCTACTGCATAGTTCAACGAATCCTCCTTTGCTTGAAGGGCCTTTTCCATCCAGTACATTTTTTCCTGAGAGATTACCACAACGCTGCGGCTATTTGCCCGTGCAATATATATGGTTTCGTCCTCATTGTTAACTCGATCTAAATATTTTTTTATGTGCGCTCTAAAATCGCTTTGGGTTAATGCCACTACCATGTTATTCGCCCCCGTGTACTTTATTTCGTTATCGTTAGCAATTACTGCACAGGAACTTTGCTGATGTCCCATAGTTGATTCCTTGGGTTTTACATGTTCAAGTGATAAGGATTACTCATAATTAACAGATTAGCGCTTATAAACATCATTCCGTTTTCCTGCTTTGACTACGACGACGGTAAAGACGTTATCCCGAATATCCGCAATAATCCGGTAGCTTCCTACCCAATAGCGCCACAGTGTTCCGAGTTTGCCCGCTAATGCTTTCCCCCAGAGGTGGGGATTATCGCTTCCTTCAATGTGTGAATCAAGCCACGCAATAATTCGCCGTTGAACGGGTTTATCTAGTTCCTTCTGGAAGTCTTTAAGGGCTTTTCGGTCAAATTCCCATGTGAATTTCATTGTTACAATCCTAGTTGTTTTTTCACGTCATCCCGGGAAACAGTTTCTCCGTGGGATGCCTGCATATTACGGACAGCGTCCTGATAGTCCAAACCATCCGCAAGTTTTTCTAAAACTGCATCCCGCATGTATTCGGTGGGTGATTCACCGTCTAAAGCGGCTTGTTTATGAATCAGATTCAAAACGCTTTTATCAAAACGGATGGTCGTAGATTTGGTAGAAGTTGTCATTTAGCGCCTCCTTGAAGTTACTAACAGTATTCTATCATATTAGAATGCAAGTGCGTTCTTTCATCATGTTTTCTATGTCAATGATAGGGGGAGGTGCTGGCATGTTTCAAGGATTGTTTGAAAATGGTGGGGGATTATTGTTCGTATGTAGCTAATGTATTGTTTCTTATCAATAATAGCTAATATGTATTAATGGCAAATGTTATATTGATAAATCTATTTATCGAGGGTACAATGAGCATAACTATTGTTGGTTGGAAGGGCTATTCTATGAAAAAGAAATACAAATGGATTTTCATCGCGTTAATTATCGCATGTGGCGTGTTGATAGTCGGTGATTTGGGGGTTAAACATATGGAACGAGTAAATGAACAAGCAAATTTAGAAGATAATCCACCGGTGACTCACGAAAATATGGTGCGGATTGTTAAGGTGCATAAGGATGTGGTTGATAAATGGCTATTAAAGGACGATAAAAAGAAGCAAGTAAAGACGATTACCATTGAGTACGACCAGTTAGACCATAATCCAATGGGCGGAATTGATATTTATGGTTATGTTAATGGCAACAAAAAATTAGAATTTAATGCGACTCTAGATAAAGAAGGCTCGAAATATGTTATTGATGGTGGCGGAATAACGAAGCCCTTAGGAATTTTAATGGGTAGCTACTGAGAAAAACATTATTATGAAAAAGAAATACAAATGGATTTTCATTGCATTAATTATCACGTGTGGCGTGTTAATAGTCGGTGATTTGGGGATTAAACATATGAAACGAGTAAATGAACAAGCGAATTTAGAAGAGAATCCACCAGTAACTCACGAAAATATGGTGCGGATTGTTAAAAAACATAGGCAAGATATCTATCAGGCAGTTAAAGCTGATGACAAATATCATCGTATTCAAAAGATAACATTACGTTATGATACTGTTCAACATAACCCGATGGGTGGAATTATGATTCAAGGATATGTGAACGATAATAAGAAATTTGATTTCCAGGTTTCTCTTGAGAAAGACAATGGGAAAATTGAGTGTTATGAAAACATGGAAGACGAAGGATTGTCCGATTTTCTTTGCCATAAAAATTGAAAAAGGGTGAAATACTATGTGGGGGCATTTAACGGATAAAGAACGTATGGAATTTGCACGTAACGAATATGGAAATTACAGTGTAGGAAAAAGGTGGAAGATACATGGTAAATCCGTTGGCTACGTCCAACAACGGATTGGTTTCAACAAAGACGGTTCACCCAATATTAACCATGCAGGAGAACAGGCCTATGTTGTAACGAATACAAGGAATCCGCACAAAGCAACGGAGGTTGCCGTGGTATACCGTGGGTCAGATACCGATTTTAAGCATAGTCCTAAGGATGTATGTGCCGATTGGGGAAATGATATTGTTGCTGGTATCAGAATTTTCTTTGGCTCACACAATAAAACAGTTTTGCCACAGTTTAAAGCAGCTGCTAAAACGTTGGACAATGTATGTCGCAAATATCCTCACGCATCGGTTTATGTTTTTGGTCAATCCTTGGGTTCAATGGATGGTCAGTACGGGGTATGCAGGACAAAGTATCCTCAACGGATTAAGGGAGGATACTTTTATGAAGGACCAAATATTTACGATGCGTTAACTTTTTCTGAAAAGTTACAGGCGTTTAAACTTCGTCATCGGATACACAATTACCAAGATGGGAAAGACATTGTTTCGATGGGTTACGGTCTTTTAAAGCCTAGTATCGGTCAGGTCATTTATATTGACAGTACGGAAACTGGTAATGTTCCTGATCAACATATGTGGGGCGGATACCGGTTTAATCGTAATGATAGCCTGAAAACATTATCAGTTGAACAGGAACAATTACTTTATGCCGAAAATGACTACGACAGATTAATTAATTTAACGAATTTTATTTTTGGCAATAAGGAGGTTAAAGTTGACCCCGGTGATGTCGTTTCAATTGCGAACGTATTGACCGCCGCTGTTGAAGAAGCACTTACCATGGCAACAAGTGAAGTTAAACGTGAGAAGTCGTTCTTTGAGGAAAATTGGCAGCACGTCCAGCAGATGGCTCGTGCTATCGGGACTGATTTGAGCATGGGTGAAATTATGGATGCTTTAGTAGCTGGTGGGGCGACGCAGGCCAGCATGGTTGCCCAACCACAGGAAATCTGTGAACAAGAGCTTCATCAACTGACATCAGCTGCAGAACGCCTTACTTCTCTGGGGACTGGGATGCGTTCCGCGGCGGGGAATTTTGAAGCTACGGACAGTAAGATTAGCCAAATGATTGGGGAATAACGATGGATGAACGAACATGCGAAAGAATGCTTGATGATTTACGGCAGGAATACCAGTATCAGGAGCGGCAGTTTGACCGGCAATTAGACCAACTTCAGCAACAACGGGCAATGATGCGACGCTCTTTAACTACTATCCAGCAGACGACCTACCAGCTTGTGGGCCGGTACAGCGATGATCGGCGCTATTTAATGGGGGCAATGGGTGCACTTGATCGTGGAATTGACGAAGCGGATAACTTTTTTCGGCGGCAGATGCAAAGGATTGAAGATGCACGGGAAGATAATACCGTTGAATATCAGCGTCAGCGGAGAAGGGTGGTTGATGCACAGTGAGTGATTTAGCAGGAATGATTAGTCAGGCGTTATCGTCTTGTGGCCACGAACTAGATCCGGCGACCATGCAAAAAATTAAGAAAACCGTGGAAAAAGAAATGATTACCACGGCGGTCGCGATGACTGGACGGGCGAAGGTTGAAGCTCGCGTTAATGCGTTTCGTGGGAAAATGAAGCAGCAGGCTAGTCAGTTAGGCGGGAAGGTTGAAGGTGTTGGTAAGCAGGTCAGCGCCGTTAGTTTAGGAAACTGGGCTGACGCTCTCACCGAAAAGATTCATACTGAGGCATCTCGGTTAAAATAAGAAAACAACGCAGCGAACCATCACGTCCGCTGCGTTGTTTAGTATCGTATTAATCAGGCTGCTATGCCAATGAGCCCATCGGGTCCCACGGCTTCAGCATCGTTGGTTCTTCGTTGAGAACCTGCTTGAGTTCATCCGGCAGGTACTTCTTGTTAACAACCACCTGGTAGCAGTATTCTTCCATCCAGTCGTTGCTCATGACGAAGAAGCCTTTTGTGCCGACCTTATCACCCCAGGAGTTTTCAACCTTCCACTTGGTTGGCTCGCCGTCGACCAGGTCCACGCCGGTCAGCACCATGGCGTGGGTCATGAGGCTCTGGCAGTAGTCCAGCCGGTCCGCCTTGGACATGGAGAAGTCCACGTCGAAGAGTTCGTCCTGGTGGTAGAGGTTGGTGTCCATGATTCCCTTCTTGCGGTCGGATTCCTTACCAACGTCACAACCGAACCAAACACTTTCGCCGGCTTCGAGCTGCTTGATGGCCACTTTCCGGAATTCGTTCATGTCCACGTTGAGGTGCCGCACTTCCCGGCCGCCAACCACGTTACCGAGCATTTCAACCGTGTACATGTGGTTGTACGGCTTGTCCTTGGTTGGCCCGTTAATGATGGAAACGTAGTCGCTCAGGTTCCAGCCGACGTACTTGTCAAAGAACTTCTTTGGCGTCAGGTTGGTGTCGCGGTGGAAGTTATTATCCTTGTCGCGGTATTCGAAGTCAAACGTTGTCGGTGGTTCGCCGAAGCTGTATGCCAGCATCCGGTAAACTTCCGTTAACATCTTTTCCTTGCGGGTGGCAATGTCGTCATCCGTGGCGTTAGCGGCAACCATTTCCCGCAGTTCAACGGCGTCCTTCCGTAACTTCAGGTTCAACATGTCGTTGATTTCCGTTGAGTTGGATGAGTTGACCGTTTCCGGCATTACGCTCTGCGGTACAACCCCGTACTTTTCGATGATGGCCATAATCATGTCCCACTGGCCACCGTCCTGCTGGGGCGTGGTCATCAGCCAAGCGACTTTCCGGTCGCTGGTCGGCAGGTCCGCCGTCTTCAGCACGTTTTCGTAGAAGTAGTTGGCCTTTTCCAGCTTGTCCCAGAAGAACGTGTAGTTCTGGGAAAGTTCAAAGTCATCAGCCACCTTGTATTCTTCGCGGATGGCGTGCCGCATCGTGTTGAGGCAGGCAAACATCCAGCACCGGCCAGAACGCTTCTGGTCCGCTACCTTTCCGGTATCCAGGTCAATGGAAAAGACTGGCTCCATCTTAGTGGCAGCCTCGTAGTCCGTTGCGGAAGCGAGGATCCCGTTCTTTGCTACGCTACGGGCGATTACCGCAGCGTCTTTCCGGCCCTGGAGGTTATCCCGGAACCGGCCTAATTCATCAGCACTAATCGATTTACTCATGAGAATTCTACTCCTTTTCTAAGGATATTCTCATTATACTCCTTTTACTTCCGGGCGTGAATAATTTCTGGTCCGTCCGGGTGGCCCACAATAACCGTGTTTACAACGTCCAGGAAGAGTCCCTGTTCAACCACCCCGACCTGATTAATCAGGTAGTCCTGCAGGCCGTACGGGTCGGTGATTGGGTCAACGTGCAGGTCAATAATCCAGTTGTTTGAATCGGTCTGGGCAAAATCGCCGGCTTCATTCCGCCGGAAAACAGGGTTTAATCCCCGGGCGCTAAACTTATCAAAGAGCTGCTGGCTTCCGTATGGAATTACCTCAATTGCCAGCGGGAAGCTACCTAGTTGTTCGTGCATCTTGCCCTCGTCGACAATCCAGATGTTGCGGTCTGAATTGGTAGCCACAATCTTTTCGAAGAGGAGGGAGGCGCCGCCGCCCTTAATCCCCTGGAAATCCTTGTCAATCTCATCGGCCCCGTCAATGGTGAGATCGATGTGGTCAACGTCATTGATGGACTTTAGCGGAATCCCGAGCTGCTTGGCCTGGTCCGCCGTCCGCTTTGATGTTGTGACCCCCGTAATGTGGAGGCCTTCTTCGGCCAGCCGTTTGCCGAGGGCATCCACCATGTATGTAGAGGTCGTTCCGGTTCCCAACCCGACAATCATCCCGTCCTCAATGAATTCGACGGACTTTTGCCCGACCATCTGCTTTAACTCATCCTGCGTCATCTAAAATTCCTCCTCGTCGTGTGGATAATAGGCCGCTTTCCGATACTGCGGTTCCTTATCCAAGAAGTGCTCCGTAAAACTGCACAGCGGAATAAACTTTTTGTTTTCCGTGGTAATTTTGTCAAGCAGCTTCTTGGTCATTTCAGCGGCGATGGCCGTTCCCCGGTGGTTGGGGTCGACCCACGTTCGTTCAATCACGTAGGTCTGGTCATCATCAATCATGTGCCAGCCGATTTCGCCGATCCGCTGTCCCTGGTCGTCCAGGCACCGCACCCGCGTACTGCGCCATTCGTACTTCAAATTTACCGCCTCCGTTTCATGCGTTATTATACCATTTTTTACGGGGATTCCCCCGCAAGGAATACTATTCGGAACCGGGACTTAGTGGTAAGATGAATGTACTTATATAAAACGGAGGGAAACCATGAAACGAGGATTTGAACGGGTCAGTTCGTACGACCCAGAAGACGTTCATTTACCGGTGCGGGCAACGCAGCACGCAGCGGGGTATGATCTGTTTGCGGCCCGGGACTTTACGCTGCCAAGTATTTGGCGCGGGCCCTTCTTAAAGGTGCTCCGCGCATTGCGACGGGAAGAGAATGTGACGGATGCCGCCTTGGATGACGCGTGGGCGGTTCTCAAACCGTACCTGGTGCCCACTGGCGTAAAGGCGTACATGCAGGAGGATGAGTTCGTTCTTATTGCTGACCGGTCAAGTGGCCCGTTAAAGCGGGGGCTGATTCTCCCCAACGGAATTGGGGTCGTGGATGCGGACTACTACAATAACCCGAATAACGAGGGGGAGTTGTTTGTCCAGCTATTAAACTTTGGGATTCGTGACTATCACGTGAAGCAGGGGGAGCGGATTGCCCAGGCAATCTTCATGCCATACCTCCGGGCGGATAACGAACAAACGCCGTTAGCTAAGCGAACGGGCGGTTTTGGAAGTAGTGGAAAGTAGTTAAGTTGTAAAGCCTAGAGGGGAGGCGGTCTGGTGGCCAAGGCAAAAACGAAGTATGTTTGTCAAAAGTGCGGGTACGTGTCGCCGCGGTATCTTGGGCGGTGTCCGAACTGTGGCGAGTGGAATACCCTGGTTGAAGAGGTGGATCACCCGGCAGCCCACCAGGCAGCGGCACCGCACCGGACGATGGCGGGGCGGACGATCAAACCCGAACTGATTGGGCAGGTGACAACGGAAGAAACCCCGCGGATTGAAACGCAGTTGGCAGAACTTAACCGGGTGCTCGGGGGCGGGATCGTTCCGGGGTCCCTCGTCCTCATTGGGGGCGATCCCGGCATCGGGAAGTCCACTCTCCTGTTGCAGGTGTCCGGCCAACTTGCGGAAACCGGCCAGAAGGTGCTGTATGTTTCCGGGGAAGAGAGTGCCGTGCAGATTAAAATGCGTGCTGACCGCTTGGGGGTTGGCGGTGACCAGTTTTACCTGTACCCTGAAACGGACATGGGCGCGATCAAGGAAAACATCGCCAGCCTGCACCCGGACTTTGTGGTAATTGACTCCGTGCAAACAATGCAGGAGCCGGATATGACCGCAGCGGTCGGGAGCGTCTCCCAGATTCGGGAAGTTACCGCTGACCTGATGCGGATTGCGAAGGAAAACGGGATTACAATTTTCATCGTCGGCCACGTGACCAAGGAAGGCGCACTTGCCGGACCCAAGATTCTAGAACACATGGTTGACACCGTTCTGTACTTTGAGGGCGACCTGCACCGGAGTTACCGGATCTTGCGGGCCGTAAAAAACCGGTTCGGGTCGACCAACGAGATTGGTATTTTTGAGATGCGCACCGGTGGCCTGCGGGAGGTGGCCAACCCCTCCGAAATCTTCCTGGAGGAACGTTTGCGCGGAGCGACCGGTTCGGCCGTGGTGGTTTCCTTAGAGGGGACCCGGCCAATCCTGGTTGAACTGCAGGCACTGGTAACCCCGACGGCTTTTGGCAATGCCAAGCGAACCACAACGGGGCTCAACCACAACCGGGTCGCCCTTATTATGGCTGTTCTGGAGAAACGGGCGGGAATGCTGCTCCAAAACCAGGACGCTTACCTGAAAGCGGCCGGTGGGGTGAAGCTGGACGAACCAGCGATTGACTTGGCCCTTGCTGTCAGCATCGCGTCAAGTTACCGCGACGTTGAAACGGCGCCGACCGACTGTTTTATCGGGGAGGTCGGGTTAACCGGGGAGATCCGCCGGGTTAACCGGATTGAGGAGCGGGTCAACGAGGCAGCCAAGCTCGGCTTTAAGCGGGTAATTCTCCCGCAAAATAACCTGCGGGACTGGACGCCCCCCACAAAAATTGAGTGTGTTGGGGTAGCAACAATTAACGATGCGCTCCGGATTGTTTTTAATAAGTAGGAATTGAGGTGCGTTAACGTGCGCAAGAAAATCATTATGATTGTATTTGCCCTCCTTGGTTTGGGCGGCGGGTACACGTTTTTACCATATTTATGGCAACTTGGGGGGATTTACCAGCCCGTGCTTAATAACCCCCTGACGGACATGCTGATTGGGTTGGTTGTGATGGGGTTGATGATGCTGGTATTTGGTAATCTGGTTGACCGGATGCTGGCGCGGATTGAAAAACGGCTTACCCAGCAGAACCCAGCAGCCATTGCGGCCATTTCCCTGTCCGTGATTGTGGGGATGCTGATTGCAGCGTTGGTTTCCAGCTTATTTTCCCACTCCCACCTGTTCTTCTTGAACACGGTGCTGCCGGTGATTCTGATGCTTTTGTTCGGGTATGCCGGGTACGTGTTTGGCCGGAATAAGTTTGGCGACCTTGACCCGACCTTCTTCAAGCGGCTAATGCACCGTGACCGGCCGGCAGGGGATGTCCTCGAACGGAAGGTAGATGACCACTTCCACAAGTATAAGCTCTTAGATACCAACATTCTGATTGACGGGCGCATTTACGACCTCGTGAAGACCGGTTTTATCGAGGGTGTTCTCGTGGTGCCAAACTTTGTGCTGTACGAGTTGCAGTACATTGCGGATGCGGGCGATAGTATCAAGCGGGTTCGGGGCCGGCGCGGACTGGATATTTTAAACAAGCTCCGGAAGGAAAACGATGTCCCGGTAAAGATGTACGAGGGTGATTTTCCGGATATTCAGGAAGTTGATAGCAAATTAATCAAATTAGCGAAGATGATGGATGCAGTGATCGTCACAAACGACTATAATCTCAATAAGGTCTGTGAGTTCCAAAACGTTGAGGTGCTTAACATTAACGCCCTGGCCAAGGCGCTCAAGCCGCGGGTAATTCCGGGGGAGAAGTTAAACGTGATGGTCATTAAGAACGGAACCGAGCGCCATCAGGGAGTTGCGTACCTGGATGACGGAACGATGATCGTGGTCGAAGACGGCCGGTACTACATGAACAAGACCATTGAAGTGGAGGTCACGAGTGCCTTGCAGACCGATGCCGGCCGGATGATTTTTGCTAAACCAACGCACTCGAAGCGGGAACTCCGGGAGAAGAACTAGGAGGATTAACATGAAATTAAACAAGTTAATGACAACAAGCATGGTGGGGCTGGCGCTCCTAGCCGCAACGCCGGTGGCATGTGCTGACGACGTGGCGGGGGACAACGCCAACACTCCAGCTACGACACAGCAGTCAAGCCAGAGTACGCCAACCTTTAATAACGGGGGCCAATCCGTTCAAACTAAGCAGCTTAGCAAGCCGTACATGGTCTTTGGCGCGGGTTTATCCGACAGTGAACGGCAGCAGGTCGCCCAGGTGCTGGCGGGTAACAGTAGCGCCGCCAACTTCACGAACCTAACGGCAACGGGCCAGGACTACGGCCAGTACGTGGGCAACGGGCAGGCGACAACCGACTCAGCTATGATTAGCTCGGTGGCCCTGCAACCAGCCGACCCGGGAACGGGGATTAACGTTTCCATCAAGGACTTTGATGGCAAGGACAACATCACCCAGGTTACCCCGCAGCAGTACGCCATGGCAGCAGCCTGTGCTGGGGTAAAGGACATGAACATCGTGGTAACGGCCAACACGCCGGTTTCCGGGACGTCTGCCCTGACCGGGGTGTACAAGGCCCTTGCAGTTGACGGAATTCAACTGAACAGTAAGAACACGGCGGCCGCCAACGGGCTGTTACAGGCTACCCAGCCGGCCGTTCAGGCTAACCAGGGTGACTCCCAGTACGCCGGGAAATTAGTTCAAGCGGTCTTAGCCGTTGCCCAGCAGGTCGCCCAGGACCGGCAGAACGGCAAAATGGATTCTGCTTCCGAGATTCAAAGTATGTTGATGAAGCAGTTACAAAAGCAGGGGATTGCCAGCGAAACGCCGCAGTCAGCCATCAACCAGATTGTCCAAGCGCTGGTTAACTTCGAACACGCTCCGGTTGCCAAGACCAGCACGGTAGTTAATACGATTAAGAACGTGCAGCACAACGTGGCCAACAATAAGAACGGCAACATGATTAACGCCAACGACTGGAAGGATGCTCACATGAACTTCTTCGAACGGCTCTGGAAGATGATTGTGCACGCCGTGAACGTCTACATTCTGCGGCACGACCCGACGAAGGACGCTTCCGCCGAAAAGAGTCAGGAAGCCCAAAACAGCGGCGTGAGCGCAGCAAGTTCAGCGTCAGGTTCATCCGCAACGCAGAGCTCATCGGCGGCAAAGGATCAGTCGGCGGCCGGTGACGAACAGTCCAGTGAAGTTACTCCGAAGCAGCCGGCCCAAAAGCAGGACGAAAAGGCGCCCGCAGCGCAGAATAACGGTCAGCAGGCAAGCGACGCTGCTGATCAGCAGTAGTTGCGGAACGTAGGGGAGCATTGTAGAATTGAGAAGACTGGTGGGCGGGGCTTACCGCCCACTGTGAGATTATTACGAAGAAAGAGGCGCTCATTTTGGCAGAAGCGGAACAACCACAAAAGATTCGGGTGCGGTACGCACCAAGTCCGACGGGGCATCTTCACATCGGGAATGCCCGAACGGCCCTGTTTAACTACCTGTTTGCCCGGCACAACAACGGGACGTTTGTGATTCGGATCGAGGATACTGATACGAAGCGGAACGTGCAGGATGGGGAAAAGAGCCAGCTGGATAACTTAAAGTGGCTGGGAATTGACTGGGACGAAGGTCCGGATAAGCCGGGCGATTTTGGCCCGTACCGGCAGTCCGAACGGCGGGAGATTTACCAGCCGCTGATTCAGGAACTACTGGACAAGGGGATTGCCTACAAGTCATACATGACCGAAGAAGAGCTACAGGCCCAGCGGGAACAGCAGAAGGCCAACGGCGAAGCCCCGCGCTACGTGTACGAGTATGCTGGGATGAGTGATGACGAAATTAAGGCTAAGCAGGAAGAGTGCGAGGCCAAGGGATTGAAGCCGGTTGTTCGGATTCACGTTCCGGCCAACAAGGTCTACGAGTGGGACGACATGGTGAAGGGCCACGTTAGCTTTAAGTCTGAAACCATCGGGGGTGACTTTGTCATCCAGAAGCGTGATGGCATGCCGACGTACAACTTCGCCGTTGTTGTTGACGATCACATGATGGAGATTACCCACGTGCTGCGGGGCGACGACCACGTTGCCAACACCCCCAAGCAGTTGGTAGTTTACGAGGCCTTCGGGTGGCAGCCACCGCAGTTCGGCCACATGTCCCTGATTATTAACGCTGAAACGGGCAAGAAGCTCAGTAAGCGGGACGAAACGGTGCTTCAGTTTATCGAACAGTACCGTTCCCTCGGATACATGCCAGACGCGATGTTTAACTTCATCACGCTGCTGGGTTGGTCACCAAAGGGTGAGTCAGAAATCTTTACGCGCAAGCAGTTCATTAAGATGTTTGACTACAAGCGGCTGAGTAAGTCACCAGCAGCCTTTGACATCAAGAAGCTTGAGTGGGTTAACAACCGCTACGTTAAGCTTGGAAACGAGGATACGGTGGTTGACCTGGCCCTCAAGCAATTGATTAAGGCTGGGTTAATCAAGGAAGATCCGGACGTTGCAACGGTTGAGTGGGCGCGGAAGCTCATCAACCTGTACAAGCGGCAGATGTCCTACATGGGCCAGATTGTGGAAATGGCGGATATCTTCTTCAATATTCCGGGTGAGTTAAGCGCTGATGATCGGGCAGAACTGGCGGACGAAAACGCGGTGCCGGTCATCGAGGCGTTCAAGAAGCGCGCTGAGACGATGCCGCTGTTTGACGCAACGGAGATTCAAAACGCTATCTGGGACGTTCAGCATGAAACCGGTGTGCGGGGGCGGAAGCTCTACATGCCGATTCGGATTGCGGCGACCCGGTCCATGCACGGCCCGGAAATCGGCCCAACCATTGAGTTGTTCGGTCGGGATAACGTCTTAAAGTACATTGACCAGACGCTTGCTGAAATTAACTAGGCGTGGCGCGGAACCACGGAGAGGGTATGGCAAAAATCCCGGTTAATTCCGGTTAACCGGATTCCCAATTAAACGAGCTGAATGGAAGTGCGCAAGCCTCCGAATTGCTGCTGCGTGATTCGTTTGCCTTCCTGCTTTCACTCCGCTCGTTTTCTTGGTTTTGCCACGCCTTCTTTTTGTTAGGGGGAATTCCAGTGATTCAAATTTATAACACGCTCACAAATGAGAAGGAGCCGTTTACACCGCAAAAGCCCAATGAGGTCCTAATGTACGTCTGCGGACCGACGGTGTACAACTACATTCATATTGGGAACGCCCGGAGCGTTGTGGCGTTTGATACGATTCGGCGCTACCTGGAATATCGCGGGTACACCGTTAAGTTCGTTTCCAACTTTACCGACGTTGACGATAAGATTATTAAGGCCAGCCAGGAAACGGGAATGGCGGTTGATGAGTTGACGGACAAGTATATTAACGCTTTTTATGAGGACACGGCTGCCCTCAACGTCAAGCGGGCCACGGTTAACCCACGGGTCCGGGAAAACATTCCCGCCATCATTGACTTTATCCAGCAGCTCATTGATAAGGGGTACGCCTATGTCAGTGCGGGCGATGTCTACTACCGCACCCGCAAGTTTGCCCACTACGGGGAACTTTCCGGGCAAACAATCGATGACCTTGAGCAGGGGGCAAGTGCCCGGACGGATGCGCGCGATCAAGATAAGAAGGAAGATCCGCTCGACTTTGCTCTCTGGAAGGCGGCCAAGCCCGGTGAAATCAGCTGGGATGCTCCGTGGGGGAGTGGCCGTCCGGGATGGCACATCGAGTGTTCGGTGATGGCGACCAAGTATCTGGAAGCGACGGTCGACATTCACGGCGGCGGCCAGGACCTTGAATTTCCGCATCACGAGAATGAAATTGCGCAGAGTGAAGCGGTCACCGGCCAGCCGTTTGCGCGCTACTGGATGCACAACGGGTTTGTGACGGTCGGGATGGAAAACGAGAAGATGAGTAAGTCGGCCGGCAACTTCGTGACGGTGCACGAACTGCTTAATCAGGTGGACCCGCAGGTGCTGCGGTTCCTCATTGCCACCGTTCAGTACCGGCACCCAATCCAGTACAGCGACACCAGTCTCCAGGAAGCAGAAGCTAACCTGACAAAGTTGCGCACGGCGGTGGCAAACGCCCGCTTTCGGTTAGCGGATGCCCGTTCAGGCCACGATGCGGCGGTTGAGAAGCAATTCGCCACCCTGGAAGCGCAGTTTAAGGACGCGATGGACGATGATTTCAACGCGCAAAACGGGATTGCGGTTGCGTATGAGATGGCGAAGGTGCTGAACACATACAGCGCCCAGAACACCGTTTCCTGTGAGACACTGACGCAGTTATTGGATCGGTTTACTACGGTGATGGCAATTTTTGGGATTATTTTCCCGGCGGAAACAAAGGAAACGGATGATGATGCCTGGATTGACGCCCTGATTGCCAAGCGGGAAGCGGCCCGGGAACAGCGTGACTTTGCAACAAGCGATCAGATTCGGGATGAGTTGAAGGAACAGGGGATTATTCTCGAAGATACCCCCCAAGGAACGAGGTGGAAACGCGCATGAGTGACGTTGATTATCAGCAGCTAAACGGAATTGCCCTGGCCTACATTGGGGACGCCATCTACGAGGTGTACATCCGGCGGCACTTACTAGCCAGCGGGATTAGTAAACCAACGAAGCTTCACCACCGGGCAACCCACTATGTTTCGGCTAAGGCGCAGGCGTTTTTAATCGATAAGATGGAAGAAGAAAACCTCATGACGCCAACCGAGCAGGAGTTTTATAAGCGGGGGCGGAACGCTAAGAGCCACACCTCCGCGAAGAACACGAACGTGGTGACTTACCGGATTTCAACCGGGTTTGAGGCGTTATTCGGGTACCTCTTTTTGAGCGGCCAGCAGGACCGGCTAACCGAACTGGCAAACTGGTGCATCCAAACGGTTGAACGGGAGGGAAAGTAATGGCAGCAGACTTTATTATCGGACGGCATCCCGTCATGGCAGCGCTGAAAGCCCACCAGGAAGCCAACAAGCTGTTTGTCCAGGCGGACCTAAAGGCGGATGCGGTGCACACGATGGTGCAGCTAGCTAAGCAGCAGCACATCATTGTTAGTTCCGTGCCGAAGCAGAAGCTCGACCGGTTAGTCGCGGGGCAAAACCACCAGGGCGTGGTGCTGGCGATTGCGGCGTACGAGTACGCCACGGTCGATGACTTGTTTGCCCGGGCAGAGGAGCAGGGCGAAGCACCGTACTTGTTGATGCTGGATGGAATCGTTGACCCGCATAACCTGGGATCGATTCTGCGGACGGCCGATGCAACCGGGGTGCACGGAATCATCATTCCTAAGCGGCGGGCTGTTCAACTCACGGCGACGGTTGCCAAAACGTCTACCGGAGCCATCGAACACGTTCCGGTTGCCCGGGTTACTAACATGGTGCAGACGGCCAAGGAGCTTAAGAAGCGGGGATGTTGGTTGTTTGGGACTGACATGGAAGGAACTGATTTTCGCCAGTGGCAGGCTACGGGACCAACGGTTGTGGTAATCGGGAACGAAGGCCGGGGAATTACCCCCCTCCTTAAAAAGACGTGTGATGAAATGCTCACCATCCCGATGACCGGGCATGTCCAAAGCCTTAACGCCAGCGTGGCGGCAAGCCTCATTATGTACCAGGGCTTTACGTCCCGCGGCTAGCAGCGGAAATTGACACGCTTCCCGCGTTTATGATAGGGTAGCTAAGGATAACGTGTAAGGAGTGATCAGCATGGCACAAAAGCGCGTGGCACTTGCATGTTCCGTGTGTGGTTCACGGAATTATACGATTGCAGCGAACCCCCAGCGGGTGGAGCGGCTTGAAGTTAAGAAATTTTGCCGGTACTGCGGAAAGCACACGCTGCACCGGGAAACCAAGTAACGGAGGAACGGCAGGAATGAAGTTTATTAAGGGTGTTATTCAGACCATGAAGGACACGACATGGCTGAACTTCCGGCAGACGATGCACTCAACCGACATCGTGGTAATGTCATCGATTCTGTTTATCATTTTCTTTGCGCTCGTTGACTGGGCGGCCCAGATGATCATCGGTGCGCTTTAAGTAGCGCTGGTTGCGGGGACCTGGAAGGTTTTGTATAATACAACCGAAGCGAAAAATCTTGTTGCGGCAAGGTTTTTTTATTTTACCCTAATGACAAAGAGGAGTTTACTTATGACGACGACAGAAAGCGAAAAGAAATGGTATGTGCTGCACACGTACTCTGGTTACGAAAACAAAGTGAAAAATAACTTGGAGTCCCGGACGACCTCAATGGGTATGCAGGACTACATCTTCCGGGTAATCGTGCCGGAAGAAGAGGAGCACCATCAGCTGAAAGACGGGAAGGATAAGGTGGAAATGGAGAAGACCTTCCCGGGCTACGTTTTAGTAGAAATGGTTATGACGGACCAGTCCTGGTACGTTGTGCGGAACACCCCGGGGGTAACCGGATTTGTTGGGTCGCACGGCTCCGGAAGCAAGCCGGCCCCGCTGTTGGATGATGAAATTCAGCTGATTCTGCGGCGGCTCGGAATGTCAACGCGGCACGTTGACTTCAAGGCGGACGTTGGTGACACCGTGCGGATCATCAACGGAGCGTTCAGTGGCCTGGAAGGTAAGATTACGGCCATCGACCACGAAAAGATGAAGTTGAAGGTTAACATCGACATGTTTGGCCGGGAAACAGCCACGGAGCTTGACTTCGACCAGGTAGATAAGGTCAACTAATTTAATGTACGGGAAAAAGAGGTGGTTACCATGACACGACGGAAATGGGGTCAGGTACTAATCGGCGCGGGCATTCTTGCCGGCGGGGGTTACTGGCTCGCCCACCATTCTTCCCACCATCCGGGGACAAGCAATTGGCGGGTCCCCGTTTTATTTATTCCGGGGTATAACGGCAACCGGTTTTCGCTAGGTCCGATGATTAGGCGGTTTGTAAGGCACGGTTGGGGCGCACAGGTTGCGACGGTGTGGCTCGATCAGGGGCGAATCACGCGGGTGCAGGGTGAGCTGGCAACCAGCGACCTGATTCAGGTCCTGTTTGTTCAAAACCGGGGGCCCGTGGAGGTGAAGGTCCCGGGATTGCGGATGTTGTTACGGACCCTCTACCAGCTTGGGCGGAAGGAAGTCAAGGTGGTTGCGCATTCAATGGGGGGAGTTGCCCTGTTGCATTACCTGGTAACCTACGATGTTCACCAGGAGCCGGCAATCAAGCAAGCGGTAACGATTGCCGCCCCGTTTAACGATACCGACCCGGGGAAGACGGACTGGGCGCATATCGAGGATTACGCGCTGACCTCAACGGGTCCCACGCACCAGACCCCCCGGTACCGCCACCTGCACCGCAATCAGGTGGCGATTCCGGCGACTACCCGCTTTTTGAATGTTTACGGCGAGCTGCATGCGCATACTGATGGCTCGGTGGGGGTTAACTCCGCCCGGGCCCTCCGGCACCTGGTTGCGGCTTCCCGGTACCAGGAACACCGGTTTACTGGCGTGGGCGCCCAGCACAGTTTATTGCACCAGAATGCGGCAGTTGACCGGTTAGTTGCCACGTTTCTCGGCCGCAGGGGCTTGTCGGACAAGGACTAACATGGTAGACTATTCAAGTATGCATGGCGTTGCCGTGCATTCAGTGGGAGGCTGAATTCGACGCAGCCATCCGACCACACACGGATTTTAAGGAGGTATTACCGTGGCTAAAAAAGTAGTTAACGTTGTTAAATTACAAATTCCTGCTGGTAAAGCAACTCCAGCTCCGCCAGTAGGTCCTGCCCTTGGACAGGCCGGAATCAACATCATGGGCTTCACGAAGGAGTTCAACGCCCGGACACAGGATCAGGCGGGCATGCTGATTCCAGTTGTTATTAGTGTTTATGAAGACCGGTCATTCGACTTCATTACTAAGACTCCGCCGGCATCCGTCTTACTCAAGAAGGCTGCTGGTGTTCAGAAGGGTTCCGGTGAACCAAACACCAAGAAGGTCGCTACGGTGACGAAGGACCAGGTGAAGGAAATCGCCGAAACAAAGATGCAAGATCTAAACGCTGCGGATGTCGAAGCCGCAATGCGCATGATTGAAGGTACTGCACGGAGCATGGGCTTCACCGTCGAAGGCTAATCCCATACTTCTCAGTCGGATTTCGGGACGAAAGCCCGAAAATCAGGTGGGAGGTATATCCGATTGACCACAGATTGCAAGGAGGATAATCACTAATGGCTAAGAAAAAGAGTAAGAAGTACTTAGAAGCTGCTAAGCAGGTCGAAGCAGGTAAGTCATACACGGCTGCTGAAGCGATCGAACTGGTTAAGAAGATTGACTTTGCTGGCTTTGATGCCACCATGGAAGTTGCTTTCAAGCTGAACTTGGACACCAAGCAGGCTGACCAACAGCTCCGGGGCGCCGTTGTGCTGCCAAACGGAACTGGGAAAGACCAGAAGGTTGTTGTGTTTGCTAAGGGGCCAAAGGCCAAGGAAGCTGAAGAAGCCGGCGCCGACTTTGTTGGTGACGACGACTTAGTTAAGAAGATCCAGGATGGCTGGCTTGATTTCGACGTTGCCATTGCCACCCCAGACATGATGGCCCAGGTTGGTCGTCTTGGACGGGTCTTAGGGCCAAAGGGCTTAATGCCAAACCCGAAGACTGGTACGGTGACGATGGACGTTAAGAAGGCCGTTGAGGAATCCAAGGCCGGGAAGGTAACGTACCGGACAGACCGTGACGGGAACGTGCACGTTCCATTTGGGAAGGTTTCATTCGATGCTAAGGCCCTGGAAGAAAACTTCCAGACGATTTACGACATCATTCTGAAGCTGCGGCCGGCAAGTGTTAAGGGGACGTACGTTCAGCACCTGTCAGTTGCTTCAACGTTTGGCCCGAGTGTCACGATTGATACGGCCACGATGTAAGCGGCAGCGAATTAGCGATTAAGAGTCCGGGCGACCGGGCTCTTTTTTTGCTCTTTGTCAAACCTGTTGATGCACCTATTTATTGCACGAAATTAGACTTTGGCTGTGCAAAGAATGTATGTTGTTATGATGCCGTGTAACTGCGTGCCAACTTCTGCTGTGAAGCCAAGTATAGTTGTTTATGTTTGGTGTAAACAACCATTAAACTTGCATCGCCTTACTCGTGGTATTGTATTCACTCTGAAAAAATAGGAGTGGTTGCTACCACTCCGTATTCTTTAACGTTATCAAAATACACCATTGACAGTAACCAATGTGTGTCCTGTAAATATATATTGATTGTTTTGTAAGTATCCTTTCAATGTATTGTTGTCATTTCCTTTATTAGTCACGACGAACTTGCATTAACCGTGTACATCCATATGAAATTACAAACATTAACGCTATCCATGACACACACCCAACGTAAAAAGAAACATACAAATTTAGACTAAGTACTTGCTGAATTACCTTAGTTATTACCGGAAGACTATTTACAACCTTAAATAGACCATACATTAGCAAATATATAATAACTAGCATTACTGCCTTTCCCAATCGTTTAAATAACGCTAGAAAACTACTCAATGCAAAGAATGTAGCTGTGACAACAAAGCAACTCACTACGATACTACTACTGATTAGGAGCATTAAGATTCGTGTATTACCATGTTGAACGTGTAAGTTAACTACTCCGAAAATAGCAATTAACAAAGTAATTGACACTACTTCAATTACCTTCATCCACCAAAATATTGTTCTTGAAAATCCTAGCTGTATCGCAACCAAGTAATCTTTATATTGCGTAAAGAATCCATATAAAAGAGCTGCTACTAAGATGAAAAGAATCAACCCATTTATCACACTTATCCAAAACCGCGCTTCAATAATCGCTTTAAAACCATTAACAATATTTCCTAAAAGTAGCACACCAACAAAAATTGCCGTTGCGATAAAAACCTGGCGTGTTCGGTTATGATACGTACACTTTAATAGTCTAAATACCTGTTTCACGTCTATTCCTCCTCATTTGCTGTTAAAGTAATAAATGCCGTCTGCAAATCAACCGGCTGTGCTGTAACCGTCTTAGGAATGTCTTTTCCCTGTAGTAATTCTGTTTTAACATTAACCGTTACTTGCTGTCCGACTGTTATTGGATTAAATGAGTTAACTGGTGATTCAAGTAAATTTTCAATCTCTTGGCGTGGCCCACGAATCTGTATAACTTTCTCACATAGGCTCTCAGCCGATTGGTTAAATTGTAATCGCCCGTCATCTAAAACCAATACATCTTCTACAAGGTTCTGTACTTCGTTAATTAAATGGGTTGATAACACAAAGATACGTGGCCGTTCATTGTAGGTTTTAATTAATTCCCTGTAAAACGTATTGCGCAGTGCAGCATCCAACCCTAACGTTGGTTCATCAAGCAAAATAATCTGTGCATCAGTACAAAAAGCTAGGATTAATTTAGTTGCCGTCCGCAATCCCGTTGACAAATTTTTAAATTGCTTATGCTCGTCAATTCGGAAACTATCTGCTAATCGGTGTGCTTCTTCATAATTAAAGTTCCCGTATGCGATATCATTATATCGGTATAAATTCGAGACAGTTTCCCATCCATAATACATTAACGAATCATCATTCATCAAATAAATTTGATGTAGTAGATGAGTATTATTATGCAGTGGTTTATCGTCAAGTAAAATAGATCCACAATGATATAGCACTCGATCACAAATGCAATTTAATAATGTACTTTTTCCAACGCCATTTCGGCCTAGTAAACCATATATTTTGTTGTCTGTTAACTCAAACGAAATATCCTCTAAAAATGGCTGCTGGTTAAATGCTTTTGTAAGGTTATTTACTGCTAGTCTCGTCATTACAATCCCCCCGCTCAATCATATCCAGGAGACTTTTTTTGGATATATGTAATTGCTTAGCCTCCCACAGCATTTCTTTAACGTAATCCTGATAAAAACTTTTTTGGCGTTGAGCCACAATCTTTTTATAGGCTCCAACACAAACAAACATTCCCATTCCGCGACGCTTTTCAATTAACCCCGCATTAACTAATAAATTCATCCCCTTTAACACTGTCGCTGGGTTGATACTTAATTCCTGCGAAAGCTGTGTTGTGGAGGGAACTTGTTCTCCTTCAGCCAGTTCTTGCACAAAAATCATTTCTTCTAATTGCTGTGCAATTTGGCGATACAGTGGCTCTTTCGTATTAAATTTAAAATCCATTACCACACCTTCCGACTCAATGACTTAATTACTCATGTAACTAAGTATATAACGACGACTAGGTTTGTCAAATTAAAAAACGGTGATCGCTCATGAGGTGCTGAATATTATAGAACTCGATTTCCGCGTTGCCCGTTGACGCTTTAACCAAAACATGGTAACCTTGGGAAGGTCAATTTAATATGATTCTACCTAAGACTCAGGTGGCATGCGCCTTAATATCCTGCCGAGGAGATAATTATTTATCGGAACTCTCTATGTCTTAGTGGATGGAGGGCTTTTTTATTGCCCGTTGACACACTGACTGGGAGGTGAATCAATTGAGTAAGGAAGTTATCGCAAAGAAGGCCGCAGTCGTCGACGAAGTTGCTAAGAAGTTCGAGGATTGCGTTGCAAACGTTGTTGTGGACTACCGGGGCTTAACCGTTGAGGAAGTCACGGATCTGCGGAAGCAGCTGCGGGAAGCCGGCGTTGAGATGCGCGTTATCAAGAACACGTACCTGAAGCGGGCCGTTAAGCAGGCCGGCATCGAAGGCTTAGACGACATGTTCGTTGGCCCGACAGCCGTTGCTTTCGCTAACGACGACGTTACGGCACCAGCACGGATTCTGGCTAAGTTTGCTGAGGATCATGAAAACCTTGAATTACGGGGTGGCATGATCGAAGGGAAGGTTGCTTCACTCGAAGAAATCCAGGCCCTCTCCAAGCTGCCGAACCGCGAAGGGCTGCTTTCAATGTTACTGTCTGTTCTGCAGGCACCAGTCCGGAACGTCGCATACGCCGTCAAGGCCGTTGCCGACAGCAAGGACGAAGATGCTGCATAATTGTGCGGCTTAAGCCACGACATTTCATAATAAACGGAGGTAAATAAAATGGCTTTAGATACAGATAAGATCATTGCTGACTTAAAGGAAGCCAGCATCCTTGAATTAAACGACTTAGTTAAGGCAATCGAAGACGAATTCGGCGTTTCAGCTGCTGCTCCGGTTGCAGCTGCAGGTGCTGCAGGTGCTGACGGCGCTGCTGAGAAGTCAGAGTTTGACATCGAACTGACGGCTGCCGGCGACGCTAAGGTTAAGACGATCAAGGTGGTTAAGGAAATCACTGGTCTTGGTCTTAAGGACGCTAAGGGTCTTGTTGACAACGCTCCTTCAGTTATCAAGGAAGGCGTTGCTAAGGACGAAGCCGAAGACATCAAGAGCAAGATCGAAGAAACGGGTGCTACGGTTACGCTTAAGTAATCACCCGGAGAAACGGTCAATGCAAACAGCGGTGGTTTTCCACCGCTGTTTTTTTTATTAGTCCCAGATAGCGGAGTTATGGCTATGAAACCAGTGTAATTTTATTTTATTGCATACGTTATAATATAAATAAGGTGATTAAAATGATTGAAACGTATACATTAGCTCGTGCTCAGGAGAATTTCTACTCCATTATCAAAAATGTTAATGAACAAAGAAAACCGGTAATGATAGATGCAACTGTTGGTAACGAGAAAAAGTCCGCGGTTGTTGTTAGTAAACAGGATTGGGAATCAATCGAAGAGACGTTATATTTAGTACAGGTTGGGACATTGGGAAAAGTGCAAAAAAGAGAGAAGGATAATTCTGAGTTCACAGACATTGATGAGATTGGTTGGGATGAGTTGTAGCTTTGTGCAAGGTAAGGATTAAAGACAGCTAAAAGGGAAGTTTTAGACTGTAGTGGTAAGGAGTTGCTTTATACATAGTGTATGTATAAGAAACAAGGTTGCCGTGCTTGCCCGGGCGTTGCTTCTTATGCTGTATGTCTAGTGCCTATGCTTGTGGATAATGTCAAGCACTATACCAGCAATAATAGACCCTAGGGCACAGCTTAAAAGGTTAATGAGGAACATGTTGCCACCTCCTTTCATAGAGGTGTCCGCTGGGCTACCAGCGGTAAGATGATTATAGCACGGCGCGTGGTAGGATTTAGCATTTTGTTAAGCGAAGCCATTGAACTTTATGTGGTGTTAGTATATGATGATGTTGTTAATGAGGAACATGTTAGCAGGATAGCTACCTGCAATTGCGTCTGCGTTGTGCTCGTCACAACGCGCGTACATAAAATGACCTCTTGTCGTAGTGGCAAGGGGTCGTTTTTGCTATAATAATGCGGGTAATATAAAAAATGTAAAGAGCAGTTGAAAAGGCTGTTTTTGTCCATTAATGGTCGGAAAAAAGTTATGTTTCCCGCAAATGCCTACATAACAAGGTTATTGGTGATAATTGAAAGGACATAACACGAGGAGGAACACGCGTGATTAAGCAAGCGTACGAACGAATTAAGAACTTTATCGGGCGAAACTTTACGGTGATTAAGGTCCTGTTTGCCTTTTCGGTTTTCACCTTTGTTGCGTATGAAATCGGCCAGATTTTCAAAAAACTTGACTGGGCCCACGTTGGCGCCAGTTTGATGGCCAGAACGCCCCTGGAAATTATCATTATGTTGGTGGGCGGACTAATTGCGGTCGCTCCAATGTTGGGGTACGATTTCATGATTGTCAAGTTTTTGCCGGAGAACTATACCGTTCCGTACGTTGTGCGGAGTGGGTGGATTACCAACACCTTCACTAACATTGCGGGGTTTGGCGGGGTGCTTGGCGCCACGCTGCGGGCTAATTTCTACAACAAAAACGCCACGAAGAAGCAGGTACTCTACGCCATCTCAAAGATTGCGTTGTTCTTACTGGCGGGGTTATCAATTTACTGTTGGGTGGCCCTCCTGATGATGTTTGGGCTGGGCATTGGGCACCACTTCCACAACTACGCCGTGTGGTTGTTAGGCGGGGGGCTGTACTTCCCCGTCCTATTTTGCGTGACGAAGTTCAAGGATAACGCCTTTTTCGGGGACCTCACCCTCAAGCGGGAAGTGGGGTTGATTGCCACGTCAACGTGTGAGTGGGGGCTAGCGGCCCTGTTTTTCCTGTTAATCGGGGCAATTTTACACCCGCACGTCCACTTGGCAGCGGTTTTTCCGCTGTACGTAATTGCCGAGGTCGTGGGAATTATCTCGTTAGTTCCGGGGGGCTTGGGTTCGTTTGACGTGTTCATGCTGATTGGGTTGACGGCCCTCCACGTTCCGAGCGCCGTGGCCGTGGCGTGGTTGCTTCTGTTCCGGTTGTTCTACTACATTGTGCCGTTCCTGGTCGGGTTGGTCTTCTTTGCCCATGATCTGGGCCACCGGGTCAACGAACACTTTAACGGGTTACCGCGGGCGCTACTGCACAAGGGGGCGCACTTCTTGGTGACGGCCTTCATGTACTTCTCAGCAATTTTCATGCTGCTGGAAGCGGCGGTGCCCAACTTTACGTTGAGTAACGGGTTACTGATGAAGCTGGACACGTATACGTTCCTCTTCCTCAACCAGATTTCCAGCATTATCTTTGCGTTCATGCTGTTGGGGATGGCGCGCGGAATTCAAAACAAGGTGAAGAAGGCGTTTTGGCCGACGCTGGTGATTCTGGCGGTCGGGATTATAAACACGCTCATTCATGCGTACACGCTGAGTTTAGCGATTTTCTTGGCGGTTGTTTTCCTGGCGGTGGTGCTGTCCCGGCACGAACTGTACCGTGAACAGCTGCAGTACTCACTCGCTGAGGTGGTTGTTGACACCGCCATTGTGGTCGGGATTGCGCTCCTGTACGTGGTCGTGGGGATTATCAATGCGCCAAGCACGTTGATTCACCACCACCATCCGCACCACGTCCCGCCGCTGCTCCTCTTCCCGGCGCAGCGCGTATGGTTGTACGGGTTCATCGGGATTATTATTGCTACGGTCATTCTGGTGGCCATCATGAACTATCTGGCATCGGGGACAAACCCGTTCCAGCGGTTTGAATACGACGAAGCACGGATTAAACGCGTAATCAGTACGTACGGGGGCAACGAGGTCAGTCACCTGGCGTTCCTGCAGGATAAGCACCTGTACTATTACACGGTTGACGGGGAAGATAAGCTCTTCTTCATGTACCAGCTCAAGGCGGATAAACTCATGATTATGGGCGAGCCGGTCGGGGATCAATCTTACCTGGAAGACGCGATTAGTGCGTTAATTACGGCGGCCGACCGCTACGGTTACCAACTGGTCTTTTACGAAATCAACGCGCAGTTGACGTTACTGCTGCATGAGTACGGCTATGACTTTATCAAGACGGGCGAAGAGGGGACGGTGGACTTACCATCCTTTACCCTTGCCGGCAAAAAACAACGGGCGCAGCGGGCGCTCATGCACAAGTTTGAACGGGAGGGTTACACGTTCACGATGGAACCCGCACCTGTTTCCGACCAGTTGATGGCTGAAATGCGGGCGGTTTCTGATAGTTGGCTGGACGGTCAGGTCGAAAAGGGCTTTTCGCTGGGCTTCTTTGATCCGCACTATATAAACGAGGCGCCGGTTGCGCTTGTCCGGGCACAGGACGGCACGCTGGTGGCCTTTGCGACGTTGATGCCGATGGATGACGGGACGTTATCCGTTGACCTGATGCGTCACAGTAAGGATGCGCCGTCAGGCATTATGGACATGATTTTTATCAGTCTGTTCCAGTACGGGCAGGAACACGATTACCAGCGGTTCAACATGGGGATGGCCCCCCTCTCCAACGTCGGGGAATCGAAGTTTAGTTTCCTTGAAGAAAAGGCGGCCCACTTCATTTATGAGTACGGCTACAAGCTGTACGGGTTCCAGGGGCTGCGGGCTTACAAGAATAAGTACGTTACCCAGTGGCGGCCGAAGTACACGTCGTACCGGAAACGGAGCTCGGTGGCGATCACGATGCTGCAGTTAATTGCGGTGGTTAACCGCAAGCGGCTTCAGCAGGGGGACCGTACGCCGCGGACGATTCTGGTGCCAAAGTTCTTACAACGCTAACCAGTGATTTAACAACCACGTAACCGATTACATTTATCCGGTAAATCGGGCGTGGTTTTTGTTATAATCAAGAAAAGGGTTACAGCTTAATACGGGGGTGTAAGGAATGCAATCAGTTCCGTTTCGGGCGGTCGCCGTTGATATGGACGGGACCTTTCTTGATGATTACAAGCAGTTCGATGAGGACCGGTTTGCCCGGGTCCTTGCGGCATTGCAAGAACATGATATCCAGTTTATTGTTGCGAGTGGGAACCAGTACGAGCGGCTGGTGAAGTACTTTGAGGCGTTTCCGGCGGTCAGTTATGTTGCGGAAAACGGGGCGCACATTACCAGTCCTGGGATGGCGCCTGTTCGGCACTTTGTTCCCGCAGACGTGGCGACCACCATTATCACCCGGTGCCTGGGGCTGGGGCTGGCACCGATGGTATGCGGGGTGCGGCACGCTTATGTTGCCCAGGACGCTCCGGCGGCTCTCCGGGAGCGGGCGCACTACTACTGTCCGAATTTGGTGGAGGTGGCTGCCCTCGTGCCCCTTCCGGAAAAAACCATTTATCAGGTAACCGTCAACGTTGCCCAGAAAGACGAGCAGCGGGTGGTTGCCACCCTCACAAAGGGGCTGAAACGGCGGGTAACGGCCCGTCCCAGTGGGAATGGCAGCATTGACCTAATTGCCCCAACGGCAACCAAGGCGCAGGGGTTGGCGACGTTATTGGCACACAGTGGCCGGCAACTGGCGGATCTGATTGCGTTTGGCGATGGGGAGAATGATTTGGAAATGTTACGGGCGGCCGGGATTAGTTATGCGATGGCCAACGGCAGTCCGGTGGTTCGGCGGACGGCGCAGCTAATCGCCCCGAGTAACAATGAAGCGGGCGTTCTTCAGGTGTTGGAACGGTATTTAGAATTAGACTAACAAGTAAATGGACTGTGACGAAAAGTCGCAGTCCATTTATTTTGGTCCGTCCTGAAAATTAATGATCAATGTTAAACATCCGCTCGTTTTGTCCGCGGTGGCACTCCGCCTGAATGGTGACGTGGCTGATATGGTACTTCCGGCGCAATAGCGCGCCGATTTCCTGGTACAACTGTTCGGCTTCGCTGAGTTTAATATCGTCGCAGTTGACGTGGGCCGAAAAAATGATGCGGTGCTCGTCAACGGACCAGGCGTGGACGTGGTGGACGGCGTTAACCTGGGGCAGGGCGGTAATGTCACGAATGATGGCCTGATAATCAAGCTGTGGTGCCCGCTGCATGAGAATGCTGGTGGTTTTTTTGATAATCGGCAGGGCCTCATACGCAATGTAGAGCGCTACGGCTGCCGAAACCAGCGGGTCCAGCCAGTGAACGGGCCACACCATGAGGATTAACCCCGTCACGGTAACCCCAATCGAACTCAGCCCGTCCGCTAAGACGTGCAGGTAAGTGGCCTTAATGTTCAGGTTGGTGGCACTGCCCGCATGAAGAAGCGCCGCTGACAGCAAGTTTGCAACCGTACTAATGACGGCCACCCCCGTCATCACTTCACCGTTAACGGTCGTAGGATGAAGCAGGCGTTGCAGGGCAGCCCCGATAATAAACAGTGCCATGACGACAAGTAATCCTGCGTTAAGAAACGCCGAAATAATTTCCGCTCGGCGGTAACCAAAGGTCTGTTCGGCAGTGCCGGGGCGCCGGGCTAAGCGGTGTGCCCCGTAGCTAATGACGACGGTGACCGTATCACTCAGGTTGTGGCCGGCGTCAGCAAGGAGTGCTAAACTGCCGGCAAACAGTCCCCCTAAAAATTCAAAAACGGTAATGAGGGCGTTAAGCAGGGTCACCCAGAAAAAGCGGGCAGGATGAACATCCTGGTGCATGGTAAAACCTCCCTTCGTGTAAGTTTGTTCCATAGATTATGATACGGGGCATTAAGAGAAAGTTCAACGGTAGGATAAATGGGGTTATATGTGATGATTGTCATTAATTTATATAGTGGCCAAACGCCTTGATCATTAAGACTTAAACGTCATTTATTCGACATTAATTAAAATATTCACAGACACAAATAAGCATGCTATACTAAACACATGGAAGCGGTTTCTTGCGTCCAAATTTATAAAAGGGATAGTGGTTAATATGAGTACACGCGGAAGTTTCGCCGAGAAGGATATCACGAAGAAGAATCCGGTTTTCTCCCGGATGCGGACGACGGTGGAGAGTGCGTTTTATGAAAACAACATGCACCACGTGACCGACGTTGCCTCGGCGTACTACTTAGCGAAGAAGGCGCCCAACACGATTGTGACGGATATTCCGATTAAGCATACGGATGACCTGGGGTTACCGTCTGACGCCGTGCAGCTGGTTGATAATCACGGGGGCGTTGTCGGCCGGACGGCGGCAGCCCGGCGGCTATTAAACGACCCAACGGTGGATGAAGACGAAATGATGAGTGTGCTGCGGGAGGCCATTTATAGCGGTCATGAGCACAACTTCTATAAGACCGACGTTTACGTGGGGTTGGATGAAGACTTTATGGTCGGCGCCCACCTAGCTGTGCCGGAAGGGTTTGAAATGAACCTGCTGTCATACATGCTTAACTTCCAGCCGGTGACTGAGGAATACCGCAAACGCTACGCCAACTCGCGGCAGTACGATGAGGGGGACATCTACATCTACGCTAACCCGTACTGGCACGACGAGCGCTTCCCGCAGGGGTTAGCTCTGTTTGACCCGGAGCATAATGTGGCTGCTATCCTGGGACTGCGGTACTTCGGTGAACTCAAGAAATCGACCCTAACCTTAACGTGGGCGACGGCGCACCGCCACGGCTACACCGCCTGCCACGGGGGTGAGAAGGCGTTCCATTTCAAGGACAAGGACGACCGTGTCTTTGCCGTTTACGGCCTGTCTGGTTCCGGAAAGTCTACGCTGACGCACGCAAAGCACGATGGGAAGTACGACATTACCGTGCTGCATGACGACGCCTTTGTCATTTCCCGGGAAAACGGGTCGTCCGTTGCCCTCGAACCATCGTACTTCGATAAGACCAACGACTACCTGCCAGGAACGCGGGAAACAACCTACTTCACCACGGTCATGAACTGTGGGGTAACGACGGACGCGGCCGGTAAGCGGGTACTGGTTACGGAAGATTTGCGGAACGGGAACGGCCGGACGATTAAGACGCGTTACGCTTCCCTGAACCGGGTGGACAAGGAACCCGCTCCGATTGACTCCATCTTCTGGATCATGAAGGACAACAGTTTACCACCGGTTGTCCGGCTGGAGGACCCGGCACTGGCCGCCACGTTTGGTGCTACGCTCGCCACTAAGCGGTCCACGGCCGAAAACGTGGCTGACCACAATGCCCTTGTGATCGAGCCGTTTGCGGACCCGTTCCGGGCATACCCACTGGCTGAAGATTACCACGACTTCAAGGAGCTGTTCGCAAAGCAGCACGTCAACTGCTACATCATCAACACGGATAACTTCATGGGCGAAGACATCAAGAAGGAAACAACGCTGGGAATTCTTGAAACCTTGGTGGATGATAAGGACCAGTGGCAGGCGTTTGGTCCGCTGCCGCACATGAGTTACATGCCACTGGAAGGTTACAACGTTGACTTTAATGATAAGGACTACGTTGAAACGCTGAAGGCTCGCCTTGAGGTGCGGTTAAACTGGCTTAAGCAGTACGAGCAGAACCACGCTGGCGAACAGCTGCCGGACGAACTACTGACGAGTTTAACGACGCTGATTGACAAGCTATAGTTTAGCGCACCGGTGCCCGTGGGGGTTAATTTGACGATTAAAACGTTACTTGGAAAAAATAACGGTTAAGTTTGTAATAAGTTCGTTACAAAGTGTGCGGTTGCTTCCAGAATGGACTATAATAGAGACAGTCGATGACGGATAACGGTTTGAAAAGTAAGGAGCGGTCGTATGGTAACGTTATATGTTTCGCCAAGTTGTACGTCATGTCGGAAAGCACGGGCCTGGTTACAGGAACATGAGATTCCGTTCACTGAACGGAACATCTTCTCAGAACCGCTCACTGTTGATGAGATTAAGCAGATCCTTCAGATGACTGAAGACGGGACGGAGGAAATTATTTCGACCCGTTCAAAGGCATACAAGCAGTTGCACGTTGATTTGGACGACCTTCCAATGGGTGAGTTGTTCGATATGATTCAGAAGAATCCGGGGCTTCTGCGGCGGCCAATTATTATGGACGAAAAGCGGCTCCAGGTTGGCTACAATGAGGATGAGATTCGGCGGTTCCTGCCGCGGGAAGTGCGGGCGCTTGAATTACGGCAGGCTCAGGAACTGGCAGAATACTAGTCGATCAACGGTGATCTACCGTTCGAATGACGGGCGGACATGCAGTGATGCGTGTCTGCCCGTTTTTTAGCACTGAGTGGGGGACTTTCACCCCGACACGAAAACGGGTATGATGGTTACTAAGGAGATTGCGGACGGAAGGTGAGTTAGATGGAAGTCGAACGGGTCAATGAGCGGACGATTCGGGTGCTTTTGGGGATGGACGACCTCGAAGCGCATGACGTTACCGTGCTCGACCTTTTGGGAAACCAGAAGGAAGTCGAACGGTTCTTCTACCAGATTTTGGCTGAGGTTGACACCAACCACGAATTTCAGGATGATGATGCGGTTACGTTCCAGATTATGCCTAACCGGCACGGATTGGAACTGTTTATTACCAAGGTGGACGTTGACGAGGATGGCAAACCGAAAGATATGCCGTTGTTAGGGGTGCCCATGGCAGCAAATGATGATCCTCATAAGGAGAATGCCACTAAGCACCCTGATGTGCGCCGAACCACAATCGCGGCCGATGAGGAAGACGAACCTTCTTCCTTAACCCATGAGCCGCATCATCTGGTATATTCCTTCGCATCGTTTGCAGTACTTCAAGCCCTTGCCCAGGCCGTGGATGCAAGTGCGGTGGTGTCGCACTTGTATGCCCTGGATGACCAGTATTACCTAGACGTGGTCGTTTATGATGACGTTTTAGGAACGACCGGATTGGCAACCCTGCGTGGAATGCTAACTGAGTACGGGGAACGGACTGTGCGGATGACCGGGGCCATGCTTCGGGAACGTGGCCGACTGCTCTTACAGGATTCAGCTCTTCAGCTAATTCGGCATTACTTTCCCGCCGACTAACAAAAAACGCGAAATTAACCGCCTTTCCACCTATTTATATGGTGAGGAGGCGGTTTTATGTACTGGGCATATAACGATCACCGGCAACTCGTTGCGGCTGTCCAAGCGCATCCGGATCAAAATTACTGGTGTCCGCAGTGCGGGGCCGTTGTGCAAGTTCGCCGGGGAAGGGTTAACCGGGCATACTTTGCCCATGAATCCACAGCAATTAGTGTTGACCCGAAAGAAACGGCTCAGCATGCTACTGGTAAACGGCAGCTGGTTACTTTAGTACGGCAAGCGGGGTATTCTGCGGACCTTGAACGTTCCCTGCCGACTAGTCGGCAACGGCCGGATATTTTGGCGGGCCGGTGGGCACTGGAATACCAGTGTGCGCCGCTTTCTGCAGCAACGTACCGCCATAGGATGCACGGGTACCGGCGAGCCGGCGTAGCCGTATTATGGTTACTGGGTTCCCGGTACGCTCTCAAGCGGACCCTCTCCCGGCAAACGGCCCAGTTTTTGCGGTGGCGGCCCCAGCTGGGGTGGCACCTGACGTATTACGATGTTTTCCAACAACGGTTGGGGGTGGCGTATGATCTGTGGCAGGCGCCGTTTTTGCCACTTCGGGTCCGGTGGTTTTGGACCACACGGTGGGAGGAGTTTGTTACGTTTCTGCGCACCCCGCGGACGCTCCCGGTCCCAACTATTTCAGCGGCCGTAATTCCCCACCAGCAGCGCCAACTCAACTGGCGGTGTCAGCAGCCGGTATGGTGGCTCCGGCATCTCCAGGAGCAGTGTTATCGGGCGGGTGTCCCGCTGACAATGCTGGGAGATTTGGTTGGCCGAACCTATGCTGCGCCGGTGTACCAGCACTGGGGACTGGAATGGCGGGTGGCGGTGGTTCTCAGGTGGCTTGGACGAGCACGGTTGCCGGTCCAATCCCGAATATGGCCGGGGATTGTGGTGGACCAGCACGTTAGTAGTGCTGACTACCATCGTCTGGTGTTGGCACTTTCCCGGTGTACAAACCACCCGCTAATCAGTAGAATAAAAACAAAAAAGTAAGGACGTGGTTTGATGGTTGTTGAGTTACCTTCGCGGGCGGACGTCGCCCCGGAATTAAAGTGGGATTTAACGTTAATTTACGCAACGGATAGTGAGGCCCAGCAGGCGCTTACGGCAATTAAGCAGCAGGCTGGGGAGTTTAAGCGGTATCAGGGAACCCTCAAGCAGGGCGGTGAAGATCTTCTGAAGGCTCTTCAGGCCCTCCTTGCACTTAATCGCCAGGCGGAGAAGCTGTACGTGTACGCTGAAATGAAAAATGATCAGGATACCACCAACGCCCAGTATCAGGGCCTGTTTGCCCAGGCGGAGCAACTGTTGACCACGGTGGCTCAGCAAACGGCGTGGTTTCAACCAGAACTGGTTCAGCTTACGGATGAGCAGCTTGAGCAAGCGCTGGCGGATGAACCGGGCTTGCAGGAGTACCGCCACTTGTTGGAACAATGGACGAGTGAACGGGATCATGTGTTACCGGAAGAACAGGAGCACCTCTTAGCCGGAGCGCAGTCCGTTTTTGGCGGTCCCGAACGGATTTTTGGCACGTTAAGTAACTCCGACCTTGACCTGGGAACGGTGACGGATGCGGACGGGGTAAAACGGCACCTGTCAGATGGGGTGTACGGCCAGCTGTTAGAGGCGACCGACCCGCGGGTGCGGAAAGAGGCGTTTACGCAGCTTTACCGGGTATACAAGCAGTTTGCAGCAACGTTTGCGACGACCCTGGCGACCCACGTGCAGATGCACAACTATACTGCGCAGGTCCACCACTATCCAGATGCCCGGACGGCTGCCCTGGCAGAAAACCACATTCCGGTTAGTGTATACGACCAGCTGGTTGATCAGGTAACGGCCCACCTGGACCTGTTGCACCGGTATGTGCGGTTGCGGAAGCGGGTATTGGGCCAGCCCGTTCACATGTATGACATGTACGTGCCGCTAACGGGCGAACCATCCCTGAAATTTACTTACGATGAGGCTAAGGAGATGGCCCTCAAGGCATTAGCGGTCCTTGGCGACGACTACTGCCAGCACGTTCAGGAAGCGTTTGATCAGCGCTGGATTGACGTGGTGGAGAATAAGGGAAAACGGAGTGGCGCATACTCCAGCGGGACGTATGATACTGCACCGTACATCCTGTTAAACTGGCAGGATACGTTAGAAAACCTCTTTACGCTGGTGCATGAGATGGGCCACAGCATGCACAGCTACTACACGACCCATACCCAGCCGTACCAGTACGGCGACTACGCTATTTTTGTGGCCGAAATTGCTTCGACGACCAACGAAAACCTGCTGACCCAGTACCTGCTGAAGACCCAGAAGGATCCGGCCGTGCGGGCGTATGTCCTCAACCACTACCTGGACGGATTTAAGGGGACGGTCTTCCGGCAAACCCAGTTCGCCCAGTTTGAACAGTGGCTGCATGAACAGGATGCGGCCGGCCAGCCCCTCACCGCGCAACGGATGGCCGAATACTACGGCCAGTTGAACCAAAAGTACTACGGGGATGCCGTCGAAAACGACCCGCAGATTGCCTACGAGTGGGCGCGGATTCCGCACTTCTACTACGACTTTTACGTGTACCAGTACGCTACCGGGTTTGCGGCGGCCACCACGTTAGCCCAAAACATTCTGGACGATGATCCGCAGCACACCGCCGCGTACTTGGACTACCTCAAGGCCGGGAGCAGCGATTACCCACTGAACGTAATGCGGCGGGCGGGGGTCGACATGACCCAGCCGGCCTACCTGGAGCGGGCGTTTGCCGTTTTTGAGAAGCGGCTTACCACCCTTGAACAGTTGCTTGGGGTGAACGCCTAGTTTGGGGATGTTCTAAATTCCGCTTTTTGTTATGATTAGGATAACGGTATTTGAGAGGAAGGATCCGTTAACTTGTAGGGAGGCAAACCAATGGACCAGGTAAGTGTTGCGGAACTTGTTGAAGCAAACAACCTCATTGTGTACTATGGCAAAAAGTTCTTGAAGGAGCGCTTTGTCACAACAAGCGATATTTCCCGGCCAGGGCTCGAACTGACCGGCTACTTCGACTACTATCCGGAGGAGCGGATTCAACTCTTAGGAATGAAGGAAATTTCCTACGTGCAAAAGAAACCAGCATCCGAGCGGGCGCGTGATATCGAGCGGTTGTGTGGCCCCCACACGCCGTGCTTCGTCGTTTCCCGGATGCTGCCGGTGCCCGCGGAGCTGGAGGATACGGCCCGGCGGCACCAGATTCCAATCCTGCGGACCAAACTGGGAACGTCCCGGGTGTCATCAAAAATGTCCAACTACCTCGAAGGCTGTTTGGCCGAGCGGAAGTCGATGCACGGGGTGCTGATGGACATTTACGGCCTGGGTGTGCTTATCACGGGTGATTCGGGGATTGGAAAATCTGAAACCGCCCTCGAACTAATCAAACGGGGCCACCGGCTGATTGCCGATGACCGTGTTGACGTGCACCAGCAGGATGAACAGACAATCATCGGGGAGGCGCCGAAGGTTCTCCAGCACCTCCTTGAGATTCGGGGAATCGGGATCATCGACGTGATGAACCTGTTTGGGGCCGGTGCAGTGCGGCAGTCCACGGATATTTCACTAATCGTCCACCTGGAAAACTGGTCCAAGGATCAGCAGTATGACCGGTTGGGCATCGGCGAAAAGATGGTGCCGATTTTTGAAGTGGAAATCCCACAGATTACCATTCCGGTCAAGATTGGACGGAACGTGGGGATCATCATTGAAGCGGCGGCGATGAATTACCGCGCTAAAATGATGGGCTATGATTCCAGTAAGACGTTTGAACGAAACTTGCGGGAATTAATCGCGCAGAATACGGCGGCTGAGAATCAGGACAACTAGCTTTATAGAAGAGAGATGGAGAAAATGTTAGCTGCACTAAACCCGAACGCTGTTCAGTTCGGGCCGTTTCGGATCCGCTGGTACGGGATTATCATTGCGTCTGCGGTTCTGTTGGCGGTCTTTCTGTCGGTGCGGGAAGGCCGGCGTCGGGGGATTGCGGAGGACGATATCTACGACTGCCTGTTGTGGGCCCTTCCGGTTGCCTTGGTGTGCGCCCGGGCGTATTACGTAATTTTCCAGTGGAAGTATTACTCCCAGAATCCGGCGATGATTCCGTGTATCTGGGACGGCGGAATTGCAATCTATGGCGGGCTAATCGGGGCGCTTATTACGTTAGTGGTGCTCTGTCACCGACGACACATTAACTTCTGGCTACTGCTGGACGTGGTGGCCCCGACCGTCATCCTGGCGCAGGGAATTGGTCGCTGGGGTAATTTCATGAACCAGGAGGCCCACGGGTATGCCACGACCTTAGCGTTTTTACAAAACACCCTGCACCTGCCGCACTTCATCGTGAGTCAGATGTGTATTCATGGGGTGTACTACCAGCCCACCTTTCTGTACGAATCGGTGTGGGATGTTTTGGGATTCATCGTGTTGATCTCCCTGCGGCACCGCAAGCATCTTTTTAAGTGCGGCGAGGTCGTCTTAAGCTACGTGATGTGGTACTCGTTTGGCCGGTTCTTTATTGAAGGAATGCGCACGGATAGCCTAATGTTAGGCCCCATCCGGGTATCCCAGTGGTTGTCAGTGCTACTCTTTGTAGGGGCGCTAGCGTTAATTGTTTACCGGCGGTGGCGCAATCCAGACAATCCCTGGTACCTTGATCAGGGTGAGCAAAGGGCTTCCTAAAAGTAAACCTAGCCCGTATAATAAATAAGCGACTTAACAGGTAATGAGGAGGGGTTCGTAGTGACTAAGGAATATGATGTTGTAATTATTGGCGCTGGCCCAGGTGGGATGACCGCTGCCCTGTACGCATCACGCGCAAATTTAAAGGTTTTAATGCTTGACCGGGGAGCGTACGGTGGCCAGATGAATAATACCGCCGCCGTTGAAAATTACCCGGGCTTTAAGTCTATCCTGGGACCAGATTTGGCCGAAGAAATGTACCAGAGTGCTACCCAATTTGGGGCGGAATACGCGTACGGAACGGTAACGGCGGTTAAACTGGACGGGACTGACCGGATTGTTGTAACGGACGACGGGGAGTACCGGGCCAAGGCTGTGATTGTTGCTACCGGGTCCGAAAACCGGAAACTGGGCGTTCCTGGTGAAGAAAAGTACAGCGGCCGGGGAGTTTCCTACTGTGCCGTTTGTGACGGGGCCTTCTTCCGCGATCGGGACGTAACCGTTATCGGGGGTGGTGATTCTGCCGTTGAAGAGTCGATTTACCTGACGCAGATGGTCAAGCACGTCAACATCGTTCACCGGCGTGACCAACTGCGGGCGCAGAAGGTGGCGCAGGAGCGGGCTTTCAAGAACGACAAGATTGACTTTACGTGGAATTCCAACGTGATTGCCATTAATGGTGACGATCAGAAGGTTACCAGCGTCACGGTGAAGAATAACCAGACCGGCGCGGAGGAGGAGGTGCCAACGGCGGGCGTCTTCATCTACGTCGGCAACGTGCCGATGACCGCCCCGTTCAAGGACCTTGGCATTACCGACGAGCACGGCTGGATGGTGACCGACAACTGGATGCGGACGAAGGTGCCGGGGATCTTTGCGATTGGTGATGTCCGGCAGCACCAGCTGCAGCAAATTACCACGGCGGTTGGCGACGGCGGGATTGCCGGCCAGGAGGTCTTCAGCTACCTGCAAGAACTAAATTAGGATGAAATTAATTAGTTAACGGCAGCTTGTCGTTAACTAATTTTTTACTAAACGATTGTGTATCCGCTTAACTGTGGTAAAATAGGGGCGATGAATCGTACACCAGTATGATTTGAAAGCGAGGAGCTGAGATCTATGAGTTGGAAAGAAACATACGAAGAATGGAATAACCAAACGCTCGTGCCCGATTTACGGCAGGAGTTGGATCAGATGAAGGGTAACGATGAAGCGTTAGAAGATGCCTTCTACGCTCCGTTAGAGTTTGGGACGGCCGGCATGCGCGGGGTCCTCGGTGTGGGGATTAACCGGATGAACGTGTACACCGTGCGGCAGGCTACGGAAGGATTAGCGACCTTCATGGATACCTTAGATGAGGAAACCAAGCAACGCGGGGTGGCAATCAGCTACGATTCTCGTCATCACTCCCAGGAGTTTGCGTTTGAATCTGCGCGGGTGCTCGGCGCTCACGGGATTCCAACGTACGTGTTCGAGAGTCTCCGGCCGACCCCGGAACTGTCGTTTACCGTCCGGCACCTTCACACGTACGCCGGCATCATGATTACGGCTAGCCACAACCCGAAGCAGTACAACGGGTACAAGATTTATGGTGAGGACGGCGCCCAGATGCCACCGAAGGAATCGGACATGATTACCAAGTACATCCGTGAGGTGACGGATCTGTTCGCCATCAAACTGGCTGACCAGGACGCCCTGATTGAGGATGGCGTGCTGAAGGTGATTGGCGATGAGGTTGACCAGGCCTACCTGGCAGAGGTTAAGCAGGTCACGATTGATCCCGAACTGGTTGCCGAAGAGGGCAAGACGATGAAGCTCATCTTCACGCCACTCCACGGGACGGGGGCCATGATCGGGGAAAAGGCACTTCGTCAGGCCGGCTTTGAAAACTTCACGATGGTGCCGCAACAGGCCCAGCCGGACGGGGACTTCCCGACGGTGGTTAAACCCAATCCGGAGGACCCGGAGGCCTTTAACCTGGCAATTGAATTAGGCAAGAAGGAGCAGGCTGACCTGTTGATCGGGGTTGACCCGGACGCTGACCGGCTTGGTGCGGCGGTTCGGCAGCCAAACGGCGAGTACCAGCTGCTGACGGGGAACCAGATTGCGGCGGTTATGCTGAACTACATCCTGAAGGCCCGCAAGAACGCTGGCACGCTGCCAGCGAACGCGGTGGCCGTAAAGTCGGTGGTTTCCAGTGAGTTCGCGACGAAGGTAGCGGCCAACTACGGGGTCGGTATGATTAACGTACTGACCGGGTTTAAGTTCATTGCCGAACAGATCCATAACTTTGAACTGCACCACGACCACACGTTCATGTTTGGGTTCGAGGAAAGCTATGGTTACCTCGAGCGGCCGTTCGTCCGGGACAAGGACGCCATCCAGTCGCTGGTCATGCTGGCGGAGGTGGCGGCCCACTATAAGAAGGAGGGCAAGAACCTCTACGACGGCTTGCAGGAGCTCTTCGCTGAGTACGGCTACTTCGCTGAAAAGACGATTGCCAAGACGTTTGACGGAATTGAAGGCGCCGCAGAAATTAAGAACCTGATGACGAAGTTCCGGGAAGAAAGTCCGGTTGACTTTGCCGGGGTGAAGGTTGAGGCCATCGAAGACATCCAAGCCGGGACCAAGAAGTACGCCGATGGCCGGGTTGAAAACATTGACCTGCCAAAGTCCAACGTCCTGAAGTACTACCTGGAGGATGAAACGTGGATTGCGGTGCGGCCGTCTGGAACGGAACCGAAGATCAAGTTCTACATCGGCACGCAGGCGGACACGCAGGCGCGGGCGCTGGAGAAACGGGATGAGTTTGAGAGTGCCATTAACGCCTTCATTGCCGGCTAGAAACAGCTGAATAGTTGAATTCGATTAAAACCTCAAAGGAGGACTTTTGGCGCCTTCTTTGGGATTTTGTTTATTATAGGCGAAAATTAATGCTGTTTGGCAAAATAACCCGGAAAAACACGAATGTTCTGGGTTATTTTGTGGCAATCGTCAGTTCGTTCTTCATATATGGTAGCTAAAACAAATACCGTATTAAGCAATGATTGCATATCAAAGTAAATGAATTTAATGCAGCATATTGACATGGAAACTATCAAAGAATACACTGCTAATAAAGTGTTGTTTTTTTATATAGATTAAGGAGGATGAAATCATGGCAATGATTAAGATGACACCTGAGCAAATGCAGCAGTACGCTACAAAGTATGGGCAGAGCTCCCAGCAGATTTCTGACATGCTGGGCCAGTTAAAGTCCCTCCAGTCACAGATCTCCGCTGACTGGCAAGGACAAGGGTTCCAGCGGTTTGACCAGGAGTTCAACCAGCTGTGCCCGAAGATCCAGCAGTTCGCTCAGCTTCTGCAGGAAATTGACCAGAAGCTGAAGCAGTCCGCACAGGCAATGAGTGATACCGACCAGCAGATTGCTTCGCAGTTTAACTAAAACGCGGGGTTATCAGTCACGCTGACTGGTAACCCTTTTTGGTGAGGTGGAAACATGAAAAAGCAGCAACAACATAATTGGCACGTGTTGATTGGGGCGGTGGCATGCCTCGCACTAATCCTCGGGATCGTCTTTGTTGGCGGCCGGGCGCTGAAGCGGAATAATAATCCCCGGACAGCGCGCGGAAGCCACCCCATCCGGATTGCGTTCGTCAACGAAGATAACGGCGTGACGTACCGGCATGTTCACTACAACTTAGGGAAGGCCTACATCCAGGGGATTGGCCACCCGCGTGGTGAACGGATTGTGGCGGTGCCGCGGGACGTTGCTGAAAGTGGCTTAAAAAATAATAGTTTCCAGCTCGCCGTTTTCGTACCGACGAACTTTTCGGCGCGGATTGTTGACGTTGACAACCCTAACCCGCATAAAGTGAAGGTACAGTACATAATTAACGCCAAGTCGGCGGGGGAGAAGGTCCGGTGTAAGGAAGTCGCCCAGCAAATCGTCACCGGGTTGAACCAGAAATTGGTCACGATTTATGACATGGGGATTTTGAGCAACCTGTACGACGCCCAGCAGCGGGTCGCCGGGATTTATTCCCGGCAAGGGCGGTTGGCTCGAAACTACGACAGCCAGCTCGCTGCGCCAATTGCGGCCTTTAGCCAGGAGTTTCCAGACATTAGCGGCGGGCTCCGGCAACTTGCCCAAACCAACCAGGCGACCCAGTCCCAGTTTGCCCAGTTAGAACGGGCCCAAACCGCGGCCCAGGCCAACCAGATGCAGGCGATGCAGTCGCAGCTGGGAAAGGTCATGCAACAGCAGCAGGCCGACCAGCAAAACGCGGCGAAGCTTGCCCAGCAGGCGCTCCAATCGAATAACCAGCAAATCAAACAGCAGCTCCTGCCAATGATGCAGCAGATGACTGCCCAGGATCAGCAACTGCAGCAGACCCTCCAGCAGCCATCCAATGCGGGCCAGTTGCTGACGACGTTTGACCGCTACACGCAGGCGTACGATCAGTTATGCCAGCAACTCATCACCAACATTAATAACCAAAAGAAACAGGACGATATGATGGGCAAGCAGCTCCAAAACGAGGTGCAACAGCACTACGCGCCGGGGTTGACGGTCGGGAATTTCCTGAAGAAGGAGGACCCCACGCTCTACAAGCAGTTAATGGCGCAGGCCCAGGATGTCAGCACGGTCCAATCCTTAGAAGACCAGCTCCCGTACACAAGCCTGCCGAAGAGCGTTACCCAGCACCTGCCGGCTGGTGACGTCCAGCAGATGCAAACAGCCATCCAGCAGATTAAGACGGCTAACTCCCAGATGAAGGACGCCGGGTTAACGGTGAAGTTCAATGGAAATGAGGGTGCCCAGCAGGCCTTTAGTCGCGCAGTGGCGGACAGCAAACACCAGCACCCGCAACAGCAAGCCGTCACGACGACCCTCGCGGTGACGGGTACCAAGAACATGAAAAACTCTGAACTGGCGGTTCAGGTTCCAACCCAGTGTCAGGTCGTGGGGACGCAGGGACTCCAAGCCCGGGGTGGAAACCACTACCAGGTCACGGATCCGCAAAACGTTCACCTGAAGTTGCGCTACAATCCGGCCAAGGTTGATGGCAGCGACCAGGTTAAGCTGACGTACCGCCACATGCAGGATGATCCGGCTAAAGTCACGGTGCTAGACGGTACGCAGGTGACGGGTGGGACCCAGCCGAATACGGATAATAAGCAGAATAACCAGCAGTCAAGTGGCTCATCACACTCCCAGCAAAACAATGACCACGCAAACAACCAGCCGGCTAGTGTGCAGGTAAAAACGCACACGCAGACGGTGTCAAACGACCAGGACCGCGCCATGACGGTCAGCTTTAACCTGGCACAGCTCCCGCAGGTGGCAAGCACCAAGCAACTTGCTAAGATTGACGGCCAGTGGTTAAGTGCTTACCAGGACGCGGCGACGGTTGCGCAAGCCCGGGCTAAGCAGGCGGACCAGGGCGCAATCCATAAGATGATGAACGAGAACATGGGGAAGGACCTCCAACAGTTCTTACAGAAGGAAAGCCAACAAAACGATCAGCTGCTCGACCAGGAACTCACAACGCTCCAGCAGCGCGATCAGACGGTTAAGAAGAACCAGCGGAAATACGAAAAGCGGCTTGGCGGCATGGGGAAGAACTCCCAGCAACTGCTGGAACAGGTTGACCAACAGCTCCAGCAGTTACAGCAGATGCAGGATAACCTCAATAAGAAGGCGGATACGACCGTGCCGGCTGCATCCACCCAGGCACCGGCAGGTGATGACGGTGGCGCTGGGGCAAGCGCCCCAAAGCAGGCCGCCGACCTCGCCCAGGCAACGGACAATACTGCCAATCAAGCGGGTAACGACGCCCAGGCATTTAACGGCGCTTACGACGGTCTAAACGGACTCAGCCAGGAAATTGCCCTTGTGCAGGCCAACGGGAAGGGACTCAAGGGCCGGTCGATGAACCTCCAGCAGGCCTTCCGGCACGACCTGGCCCGGAGCGGCAACTTTGAACAGGCATTCATGCAGGTGCTGAACGCGGCCTACCAAAACGGGGTCCCGAACAGCAAACTGATGCACTTTATTGCTAACCCGGTTGCCGGTGACGGCGACGTCGAATTATCCGGTCACACCCAGCGGTACAACATGGGGCTCTGGACGATTATCATGGCCGTGGTGGCATGGTTTATCGCGTACGCCGGCGAAACGCTCCGTTTCCTAGCGGCCGGCAAGTACTTCTCGGCATGGCAAACCCGTCTCAGCGAACGCAGCCGGAAGTTAATCTTTATTACGGGCGCCAGTCTGATTAGCGGTGGTGTCATCGCCCTCGTGGCCGGCCCGCAGTTCCCGTTAGTGGGCGCCAACCGGCTGCCGTGGCTGCTGTCAGGGGTCATGCTAGTGGTAACACTCGCCCTGATTGCGGACGCCCTGTTACGTTACGGCGGCATGGGCGGAACTGCCTTAGGAATTGCTGCGTTGATTAACCTGATTATCAACCAGGCCCAGCTAGTGCACGGCGGCCTCCTAGCCCACCTCAACTGCCTGGCGTTAGTGGGGCACCAGCTCTTAAACGTCGTGCTGATGAATACCAGTGACGTGGTCCTTGGGCTGCTGTGTATGGTCATGGTCAGCATCGGTCTCGGCTGCGTGCTCCTGTGGGGGCCAGAAAGTGGGTGGCACCGGCGTGCGGTTACCAAGTAAACAGTTAATCATTATTCTTTGCGGGCTGGGAATGGTCGGCGGTGGTGTTCCGGTGCGAGCCGCCGCCACTAACCAGGCGCTTAACCTCCCCCTAAACCAGGTGGGGCAAAACCATCAGCGCCAGCAGACCCGCAACGAAAACACCCAGTTATTTCAGACCGATCAGGTTGGGGACCTGGCCAAAACCAGACGGGGGTTACTGCGCCAGGGACGCCGGGTAGTCTTCACGAAAAACGGCCGGCTCCCCGATCCGGTTAACCAGGCGAACCTGTTTTGCCGGCCGGGGAAGAAGACAGCTGCGCCGCACTACGCCCCGACCAGTAACCAAGCAACGCCCGCGCACCGGCACCAACTGCCGTGGTTGTGGTTTGCAGCTGGCGCTGTCGTGTGTGGCGCCGCCGGAATTTCGGGACACATGATTTGGAGGGAGCAGCGTGAACAACACAGTCGCAATTAGCGTTGAATTACCAGACCAGCGCCGGGTGGACGTGCAGGTTAACCCGCACATTCCACTCAGTCAACTAGTGGATCAGTTGGTCGCCATTTACCAACTCCCGCCGCGGCCCTACACCATACAGGTTGCCACCCAGCAACGGTGGTTACGCGGAGACCACACACTGCAGGATGCTCAGATTACGGCGGGGGATGCCTTACGACTACGGGAGGACGAACATGCAAGCAATTAAGTACCACTTTGATCATCAGGAATACGCGTATGAGTACGACGACCACCAGATTATCCAAAGTATTAGCCGCGCCGAAGTGACGGCGAAGGACGCCGACGAGTTGTTGGCAGTGGCGCCGGCCCACGACCTCTTCTTACCAGTTGAGATTGGCTGGGAGAGCGACCGGGTGACACTCACCAGCACGCGCATTCCAGGCCGTTTCGTGCAGGACGTCCCGGCGTGGACGAACGCCATGAAGTTGCGCCTCCTGGTCAGCCTCTTACCGGTCCGGGACCTGCTGTTAACCGGTGAACTAACCACAAACCTGCACCCGCATAACATCTACCTGGACGCGAACAACGTCCCGCACCTGCTGTACCGCGGGATTCCGGGGATGATGCCGGGGGCGGCCCTCACGGATGCCGAACTGGTACGGCAGTTCCAGTGCTTAGCCGGAGCGCTCTTTACCGGGCGGTCGTTTGACGACCTGTATAGCGGGTTGTTAGCGGAGGGGGCCAAGCAAAGCCAGTTTATGACGGACCTCCTTCAGATCACGACGATGACGGACATGGCTGCCTTCCTGAAAGAGCAGGCGGCCCAGGCAGCAACGAACGAAGAAGAGACGATGGTGCGGGTGCCGCGGAAGCGCTACATGGTAACGCGCCAGCTGGCATTGTGGCTGGGAGTGGCGTGCGTGTTACTCCTGATTCCGCTGGGCTACCTGTTACTGAGCAAGGTGCCAACGGATAATGCGTGCCTGGCGGCCGACCACGATTTCCAGGCGGAGAACTACGACCAGACGATCAAGGACCTCCAGCACGTAAAGCTGAAGCACCTGCCGCAAGCCCAAAAGTATGAACTAGCCCGCGCTTACATCGCAGATAAGGGGTTTAACCACACCCAGCGGACGAACATCTTAAAGAACGTAACGTTAAACGCCGCGCCAACCTACCTCAACTACTGGATTGAGGACGGGCGCGGACAACTAGATGACGCCCTGGCCACGGCCAAGCAGCTGCAGGATACCAACCTGATTATGTACGCGCTGCTCGGAAAGATTGACGCGGTCAAGCAAAACAAGCACCTGTCCGCCCAGAAGCGTGAGCAGCAGCTTGAGAGTCTCCAGAAGCAGTACACGCACTACCAGCGGTTACAGAAGAAACACCACTAAGGAGGAAAATGGCTGATGGACATCCGGGATTTCTTTACCACCACCCACATTATCATCGCAAACCGGCCCGGCGCCGACGTGCAGGTGGCCGATGAGGTCGAACTGCAGCTAACTAAGCCGGCAGTGCAGGCGAACTGGACCCTGCACATTCTGCGCGGCGACGTGGTGGTGAATTACTTCGTTCCCCAGGAGCGCGCCTTTGAGTTGGCCGCCGGGAGTGTGCTGGAGTTGGGGACCACCACGCTGGTGGTGTACCCGGACGAACTCCAGGTGACGGGAGGCCAAGTTAAGAGTCACCTGACCCGAATCAAGACGTCCCACCACGCCTTACCGGCGAACTTTCCGGAGTACCACCGGTCCCCGCGGCTGATTAAGCGGCCGCCGACGGCGAAGATTACGGTGGATAACCCGCCTGCCCCGGTGACGAAGAATAATCAGGGGTTACTGCGGTCGGTGGTCCCGGCCCTGGTCATGGTCGGCGTCAGCATCGTCATGGCGTTGATGCGGGCGAACGGGATGTTCATGATGTTCTCGGTGGCCACCACCGGGGTAACGGTGATCTTCTCGATCGTGGACTACTTCCGGAACCGCAAGGACTACAAGAAAAAGCGCCGGACCCGCAAAGCTAAGTACCTGGCGTACTATGACGGAATGGTGAAGCAGATTTACGGGGCCCAACGCGCGCAGCGGGCTGCGTTGGAATACCACTACCCGGATCCAGCCACCGTTCACCAGATGGCGGTCAAGTACAGCCCGCGAATCTACGAGAAGCGGCCGCAGGACTTTGACTTTTTGACGTACCGGTTAGGCTCGGGGACGGTGGCGCCGTCCGCTCCGGTTGAACTGGGGAATAGCGGCACGCTCAATCTGGACGATGAACTAACGGCCAAGGCATACCAGCTGGTCCAACGCAGCCAGCACCTAACCCAGATGCCGATTACCACGGATTTGGTGCACGGCCCCGTCGGGTACGTGGGTCCCAAGAAGATCGTGGTGGAACAGCTGCAGTGGATGTTGACGCAGATTGCCACCTTCCACAGCTACCATGACGTGCGCTTCATCGTGGTCTTTAACGAAGAAGACTATGACCAGTGGGCGCCGTTGCGGTGGTTGCGGCAACTCCGGATTCCAGAACTAAACATGTGGGGGTTCGTCTTTAACCGGCAAAGCCGGGACCAACTCATGAACTTCCTGCACCAGGTGATGAAGGAACGGCAAAACGAAGTGAATACAACGGCGGAGGGCGAAAGTGCCCCGACGTTTGGCCCGCACTACGTGCTGGTCGTGGTGGACGAAGACCTCATCTTAGACCACGCCATCATGGAGTTCGTGGGTGGTGAACCCGAAAAGTACGGGGTGAGCCTGGTTTACGTTAAGGACGTTCTCAGTCAGTTACCGGAAAACATTACGACCGTCGTGGACATGCGCGACCGCCAGACCGGGGAGCTGGTGATGGAACGGGGCGAACTGAAGCAGCAACGCTTCCACCTCGACCACCTTACTCCCGCCATGCGGGACCTCATTCCACGGAAGCTGGGTGGCCTGGAACATCAGGAAACCCTGCATAGTTCGGTGCCAGACCAGGTGACCTTTTTAGGACTGTACGGGGTAACGACCACTGACGAACTGCACATTCCGCAGCGGTGGCAGAAACACTCGCCGTATAAATCACTGGCAGTCCCATTGGGAGTGAGCGGGCCGGACGAACAGGTTGCCTTAGACTTGCATGAACGGGCGCACGGACCCCACGGGCTAATCGCCGGAACGACCGGGTCTGGAAAGTCCGAACTGATTCAGAGTTATATTCTGAGTCTAGCGGTTAACTTCCACCCGTATGACGTCGCCTTCCTGCTGATTGACTACAAGGGTGGGGGAATGGCCAACCTGTTCCGGGACCTCCCGCACCTGGTGGGAACAATTACCAACCTGGATAAGGCGCAGAGTATGCGGGCGCTGGAATCGATCAACGCCGAACTCCGGCACCGTCAGGAACTCTTCGCCAAGTACGACGTCAACCACATTAACCAGTATCAGAAACTCTTTAAGGACGGCACGGCCACCGAGCCAATGCCGCACCTGTTCATGATTTCCGATGAGTTCGCCGAACTCAAGGCCGAACAACCCGAATTCATGGACGAACTAATTTCAACGGCCCGGATTGGGCGGTCTTTGGGAGTCCACCTAATCCTGGCAACGCAGAAGCCGGCCGGGGTGGTGAACGACCAAATCTGGTCAAACTCCAACTTCAAGATTTCATTGAAGGTGTCGGATAAGGCCGATTCGCAGGAAGTCCTGCATACGCCGGATGCCGCAATGATTACACAACCCGGACGGGCTTACCTGGAAGTCGGGAATAATGAGCTGTACGAGCTCTTCCAGAGTGCCTGGAGCGGGGCCGACTACCGGCCAGAACAGGCGGGTCAGCAGACCGAACAGTACGTCATTAAACGCTTGGATAAGATGGGCCAGCCGCACATTATCAGTAACGACCTGAGTGGCCTGGACCAGCAAGAAGACGTCAGCGCAGCGCCGACCCAGCTTGAGGCAGTGGTGGCCGATGTGGCCGCCACCTTTAAGGCGACGGGCGATGCGCCACTGAAGCAACCGTGGTTGCCGCCGCTGGCAACGACGATGCACATTGGCGACATTGCCCCGTTAGATTACCACGACGAGTGGCAGGAGAATAAGCAAACGTTGGCGGCGGTGCTGGGAATGGTTGATATTCCGAGCCAGCAGGCGCAAGAGCCGATTGAGATGGACCTGATTGAAGACGGGAATGTCGCAGTCTTCTCCAGCGCAGGGAACGGGAAATCGACGTTCCTGCAGACTTTGACAATGCAGTTGGCTCGGAAGTACAACCCGGAAGACTTCAATGTCTACCTGTTAGACTTTGGAACTAACGGGCTGCAGGCACTCCGTTCGCTGCCACACGTGGTAGACCTGATTACCACTGATGAAGAAGAGAAGATTGGAAAGTTCATTCAACGAATGAATGCCCTGATTAAGAAACGGAAGCGGCTCTTCAGTGAGGCCGCCGTGGCAAACGTTGCCATGTATGAACAGAAGACGGGTGAGAAGTTACCACAAATCGTTGTTGTCGTTGATAACTTTGAAGGCTTTGAGGGTATGGGCTACGCCGAAACCCTGTATAACGAGTTCGTAGCACTTACGCGGGACGGAAGCAGTATCGGACTGCATGTTGTGTTGAGTTCCGGCTCAACCCGGGGTGTTCGGTCCCGTTTATTGAACAACATCAAGCGGCGAATTCCACTCAAGCAGAACAACGAAGATGAGTTAATCGAAATCATCGGGAAGACCCGTCTCAGCATTGGCGATACGCCGGGTCGGGGACTATTTAAGGATGATGACGATGTCCGGCTAATTCAGGTGGCAATGCCGGCAGCGGGTAAAACGAGTCTAGAGGTCATTAACAGCGTACAGGCAGAAGCCGAAGCGATGGATCACGCCTGGGACGGGGCCCGGCCAAAGCCGATTCCGATGGTGCCGGATGAACTCTTTGAGGATGATGTTAAGCAGTATGGCAATGTTGAGAAATTCGACCAGAATGGGATATTGCCAATTGGGCTTGACTACGACGAAGTGCAACTGGTTGGTTACGATCCCGTTGAAGATGGCAACCTAGCGGTCTTTGGTAACGGTGATCGTCTTTACCGGGCACTTCAGGTTGGATTAGCGCATGCACTGGATCTCTTTAAGCAAACCCGTGTAATTATCTTTGATACTGATCGTCGTTTGAACGGTTCCGAATACCCAAATGTTAACCGAATTGTTCAGGATGATCAGGAAATCATTGATGCAAAGGATTCACTGGCACAGATTTTCGCTCAGCGGAAGGATACGACTAAGTCCTATAAGTGGATTTACGTATATATCACTAATATTGATAAGTTTAAGAAGGTCACAGAGATTGACGACTTAAGCTTTGAACAGCTAATGACGAACGCTAATGAGCGAAAAATTGCGATTATCTATGCGGGACTAGCTAATAAGTTCTATTCAGGCGGTCCGTACGCACAGTATGCTGAGAACGCATTGTTCACCCAGTCAATCGGTGAACAAACATTCTTTAACCTGACAACGTACCAGAAGGAGAAGCCATTGGAAAAAGGCCAGGCATATCTGGGAATCGATGGACAAATTGCGCGGTTTAAGCTTGTTGATTGATAAGGAGGATGATTAAAATGTCAGAAATCAAGGTAGAACCCAGTCAAGTACGGAGCGTTGCAAGTCAAATTCGTGGGGCAGCGGGATCGCTTAACAGTTCAAATAACATTTCAACGGACAGTGTTTCATCCCTAGTCGGATGTTATAAAGCAATTTCGGCGACCCAAGCCCTTGATCATATTAGTTCGCAATTAAACGCTGCAATTTCAAGTTACGCCGCGGCCTTTGATAACCTGGCGGAATCATTCGAAGAGACTGATCGGCATATTGCGGGTGATTAGGAATGGATAAGGATGAACTTTTAAAAAAGCGACATCAAGCAGAACAAGAGTATGACGATTTACAGGTCGAGCAGCATAAAATCCGGGAAGCTATTGATCAATTTGACTTATTGATTCAGCATCACCGCAAAAGCCGCGAAAAGGAAGAAGAAATTTTTCGTGGGAGCCGATACCAAGCTTTCTTTCAAGGTGTTGACCAATCAATGCAGAATGAATTTAATAACATAAATGCTGGACTTGATGACGCGTTATCCAATGTCAACAAGGAGATTAAGAAGAAGCAAGATCAGATTACGGCCATGATAAAGAAGGAAGGGAAAGCTGATGGGCAAACAGTTCAGGATTAATCTATCGCAGTTACAGGCTTCAAGTTGTCAAAGTGTTTGCCAGAAATTGGAGGATTCAATCAGTGGAATTAGTGGCGCCGTCAGCGAAGCTGCTTCCTTAGGAAGCATGAAGGGAATGGGGGCAACGCACGTACGGGCGTATGCCACGGAAGTGGTCGTTCCAATGTTGCGGGCGGCTATGATGTTGACGATGGGCGTTAATCAAGATGTTCAGCAACTCCCTAAGCGATACGTAGCGCAGGTTGATAGTAAAAGTCATGATGAGGATGAATTGGAACAAGAAATTCAAGATATTCAAAATGAGATTCAAATGACCGATAATATCATAAACATGGTCGGGAAGATTGATAAAGGAATTGCGAATAAGCTTAAAAATTCGACTAAGGGGGCGCGAAGTGATGAGGAGGCCCGTCTGAGAAAACTAAAGCGGATTTTGCGAGACTTTCGGCGCTATGACCGGGAATCAGGCGGGTTGTTTAGTGATTTAGACGCGTTACGCGAGGCGTTTGATACGGCAACCCGGGAAATTAAGTCATGTACGATTCAGAGTGGAAGTAAAGTCGGTTTCAAAATGCCGAAGGATATGTCGTGGGCGCATTATGTGAATAAAAAATGGAAGCAGATGGAGGAGCGGCAAAAGAATTTTTTGCGCGATGAAAATCGTAAAGTAAAAGAAAATATCGATGACGCTTCGTCTAAGTTAAACGATGGGATTAGCTTTTTAGCAGCTGCTGGGAAAGATTGTGGTAAAGGTTTATCCAAGGCGTTAATGGGCTCTGGTGACAGTCTTATTGCAACCAGTGAAGAGCTCGATAAGGGTAACACTGCATTGGGCTTTTTGATGAGTGGTGAAAAAGTATACAGCGATGTGAAACATGGGAAGAGTTTTGGGACTTCTTTTATGAAAGATTGCGGTGGTACATTAATTGGTGCAGCTGTTGTTGTATTTGCCCCAGAAACTGCTTCAGCTATTACTGTAGCGGCTGTTAGTTATGGGGCAGATAAAGCATATGATTACTTGTACGATCATTGGAAGCCGTTTAGGCATACGATGAACGATATTGGTCATGGAATTGATCATGGTATTCATGATATTAAAACCGCACCACGTGATTATAAGCGCGGCATGAAAAAGGCAAATAAAATTATTAGTCATACGCATGTTAGCGGATTACCCAAAGGTTACGAACCTGGTCCAAATGGATATTCGACAGCAAGCTACTGAAGGGAGTTATATCATCGTGAAACGAAATGCGTATGTTAAATGTGATAGTTCTTTGCGGGGAACATTAAAGCTCGGATCGGGGGAACGATTTGTGTTTGTGAGTGGAGGGAACATTCTGTTTATTTTATTTCCTTTCTTACAATGGTTTCTCCCAATTTCTTGCTGGCGCGATGATGATTTGGCGGAAGATATTACTAAACGTTCGAGTCATAAACGTTCCTTCATAGATGATGTTGTGATTCTAGGGGTGGTTCTTGTGTTAGTCAGGATTCCTTTGAATTACAGTATTCGTTTTCCGTTTCAATTACCTGCAGGCATCTGGACAGTATTGTTGACTTTAATAGCAGTTGAAATAATTCGTTACGTTACGCGAAAAATGCGGATTCCACGCAATAAAAAGATATATCGGGTCCTTTTTTATCCTAAGGGACACGGATTTAATCAAGGAATTCGTGGATTAATTTTGTATGTAGTGTTATTATTTTTCGCATTTGCATGTTTCCCATATGCCGTAAATCATATAATACTCACTTTATTAGTAGTATTGTGTGGAACCGGTGGTTTGTACATGGGACTAGTTGGCTCGATGGATTTACATGAGTGTGAAGTAAGATTTGTTAGTGAGGAATAGATTCATTAATGAATAGAAATTACAAGGCGGCCTACTCCGCCTCTTTGTGTAATAGGAGGTTAACCAGATGTTATTACCATTAGGAACAGTTTTATATTTGAAAGACGGCACGGTAAAGGTAGTTGTAATTAACCGGGCGATTGTTTTCGAAGTTGATGGTGAACAACAGCTTTTTGAGTATGAGGGATGTCGTTTCCCGGAGGGATCTAACGGTGATGATGGCCGGTTCTACTTCAATAACAGTGATATTGAAAAGGTTGTTTATAAGGGTTATGAGGACGAGGAAGAACAACGTTTCCAGCAGGTTTATGCCGATTTGCTTAAGGAAAAGAAGATTAAGCTAGCTGATGTTGATCAACTGCAAAAGCGGGTTGAGAAGCAAGAGGCTAGTCACGAAACAAAGGCAGAACAGGATCTCTTTGGAGAATAGCAGCGATAATGGGGGAATCGAATTATGGGCAAACAGTTCAGGATTAATCTATCGCAGTTACAGGCTTCAAGTTGTCAAAGTGTTTGCCAGAAATTGGAGGATTCAATCAGTGGAATTAGTGGCGCCGTCAGTGAAGCGGCTTCCTTAGGAAGCATGAAGGGAATGGGGGCAACGCATGTACGGGCGTATGCTACGGAAGTGGTTGTTCCAATGTTACGGGCGGCCATGATGTTGACGATGGGTGTTAACCGGGATGTTCAGCAGCTCCCTAAGCGATATGTAGCACAAGTTGATAGTAAAAGTCATGATGAGGATGAATTGGAACAAGAAATTCAAGACATCCAAAGAGAGATTCAAATGATGGATGAACTCACAAAAATGATTGGGAAGATTGACCAAGGCGCTGCAGATAAGCTTAAGAATTCAACGAAGGGAGTGCGAAGTGATGAGGAGGCCCGCCTGAGAAAATTAAAGCGGATCTTACGAGACTTTCGGCGTTACGACCGGGAATCAGGTGGGTTGTTTAGCGATTTAGATGCGTTACGCGAGGCATTTGACACGGCAACCCGGGAAATTAAATCATGTACGATTCAGAGTGGGAGTAAAGTCGGTTTTAAAATACCGAAGGATATGGAGTGGGCGCACTATGTAAATAAAAAATGGGACCAGCAAAAAAAGAAGGAGCATGTTAAAATTCCTGCACCTTCCGATAAAGTAACAAACTTTTTGAGTGATTTAGATAGCTTAATGGTTGGTGGAATGAAAGATGTAGCGAATAGTGGGAAGGTCTTAAAGGCACGAGAACTATACAGGTATTCATCGACAGTTGGTAAATTAGCCGATTGGGGACAGTATTTAATGTCAGCAATGAATTTTACGTCTGATTATAGGAAAAATAAAGATGTCGGCGTTTCGCTTATGAAGGATGTTGCCGGTGTTGCCTTGGGAGTAGGTGCAGGAGCGGTAGTAGGATTTTTTGGTGCGCCTGAAATTGGTGTTGCATTTGCCAGCGTTGGGGCATGTGATTTCTATAATTTGCTATATGACCATAGTAAGATATTCAGACATACGATGAATGACATAGGGCATGGAATTGATTGCGTAGGGCGTAGCATAGAAAAGGGACACCGCGAAATTGAACATGGAATGGATAAGGGTGATAGGATTATCGAGCATGCGCATGTTGGCAAGTTACCTGAAAACTCGATGCCGGGGCCTAACGGATACTCAACAACACCAAGCTTTTAGCAAGTCATTCTAATATGGGAGAAGAAATGAGACAAAAAGCATACGTAAAGGGAAATAAAAGTTTTTTAGGGACGATTACTCTCGAATCGGGAGAACGGTTTAACTTTGTTAGCGGTCAACGGTTTTTATATCTGATGTTTCCGTTTCTTCAATGGTTGATGCCGGTTTATTGTTGGAAGAAAAGTGATGATGTTAATCAAGACAGTAATATTAACTGGCCGTTAGTGCTCCTACTTGTATGTCTAGGACCATTGACTAGAAATTGGGGTGCCGGATTTCCGTCACCGTTTTATATTCCTCCTGTACTGAGTTTGGTAACTGCGTTCATTGTGGGAATAGTGTTTATTAAGTATATGACACATAAATTTAGGGTTCCACGGAATGTTGCCCTGTATAAAATACAGATTCATTTGGGAATAACGGGAGTGGTTATATTATTACTTGATTTATTGTTTTTATTTATCGAAGTAGGAATTATGTGGTTAACGTTTGCTATGCCATATGATTTTAGTGGCCCGTATTTATTAGTACTATTTACGTCGTTCTATTTTTATTTAAATAATATAGCAGCGCTTAACCTTAGAAAGTGTTCTGTCGAATTTCTAGAGAAAGTTGAAAATTAATTACCTTGACCCAATGGTTATTCAACGGTACCTAGTTTTTAATGATTGATTTAGCATTGGAGAAAAGATGAAACAAAAAGCATATATAAAGGGAAATAAAAGTTTTTTGGGAACAATTACTTTAGAGTCGGGAGAGCGCTTCAATTTTATTGGTGGTCAGCGTTTCTTATATTTAATGTTCCCATTTCTTCAGTGGGTGATGCCTGTTTATTGCTGGAAAGAAAGTGATGATGTTAATCAGGATAGTAATATCGAATGGCCGCTAGTATTCATACTTGTATGTTTAGGACCGTTGACTAGAAATTGGGGTGCTGGATTTCCGTCATCGTTTTATATCCCTCCTGTGCTAAGTTTGGTAACTGCATTCATTGTGGGAATAGTGTTTATTAAGTACATGACGCATAAGTTTAGGATTCCAGAGAATGTTACCCTGTATAAAATACAGATTCACTTAGGAATAATGGGGATAGTCATATTATTGCTTGATTTAATATTTTTGCTCATGGAAATAGGAGCTGTGTGGTTAACGTTTGCTATGCCATATGATTTTAGTGGGCCGTATATATTAGTAATAATTACGTCGCTTATCTTTTGTTTGAATAATATGGCGGCGCTTAATCTTAGAAAATGTTCCGTCGAATTTCTAGAGAAAGTTGAGAATTAATTACCTTTATCGAAATCAAGATTGAGAGGCGTAATTAATGAAACGTCAAGCAGAAGTGCGATGTGACAGCAAGTTACATGGTCAGATTAAACTCCAATCCGGGGAAATTTTCCTTTTCTTCGGTGGTGAAAATCTGTTATTTATACTATTCCCCATTTTACAGTGGATTATGCCAATCTATTGTTGGAAAAGCGGTGCTGATGTTGTTAATGTTGAAACTTGGGAAAAATATTATGCGCCGATTGGGACTGCAATATTGTTAGCAGTACTTTTCCCAATAACTGGTAATGCGTATCTTCCGGTAAAAATTACAGCGTTTATTTTAATTTTAATGTTAATAATCCTTAGTATTATTGTTGTGAAATTCGTTATGAAAGGATCACGAGTACCCAGTAATTGTAAGCTTTATAAGATACGACTTTATCCACGAAAGCAAGGACTTAGGAACGCATTTCTAGGATTAGTATTATATGTTTTATTAGGCGGAGGATCACTAATGCTTATTCCGTATGCCGAGAATGATATTGTCCCAATGCTTTTAATTGCACTTGTCGAACCAAGTGTAGTGTATTGCTTATTATTTGCGTTTACTAATTTTGGAAATTGTGTTGTTAGATTCATTAATGAATAGAAATTACAAGGCGACCAATGCCGCCTCTTTGTGTAATAGGAGGTTAACCAGATGTTATTACCATTAGGAACAGTTTTGTATTTGAAAGATGGCACGGTAAAAGTGGTTGTAATTAACCGGGCGATTGTGTTTGAAGTTGATGGTGAACAACAGCTCTTTGAGTATGAGGGATGTCGTTTTCCGGAGGGCTCCAACGGTGATGATGGTCGGTTCTACTTTAATAACAGTGATATTGAAAAGGTTGTTTATAAGGGTTATGAGGACGAGGAAGAGCAACGTTTCCAGCAGGTATATGCCGATTTACTTAAGGAAAAGAAGATTAAGCTAGCTGACGTTGATCAGTTGCAAGAGCGCATCGAAGAGCAACAGGCTAGTCATGAAACAAAGGCAGAACAGGATTTATTTGGAGAATAGTAACGATAATGGGGGGATCAAACTATGGGGAAACGGTTTGACTTAAGTGCTTCGCAAGCGCAAGCAAGTAGTTGTCAGCAGTCATGTGCAGAGTTAGGTAACAGCATTCAACAGATTAGTGCGGCAGTTGTTCAGGCTGCGTCAAGTGATGTAAGTGGAATGGGGAGCACTCACGTTAAAGATTACGCCGAAGCTGTGGTGGTTCCAATGTTGCGGGCGGCGGTAATGCTGTCAGAAGCAGTTAAGCAGGGAACAACTCAGTTACCGCAGCAGTATATCGCTAAGGTGGATTCTAAAAGCCACAGTGAGGATGAATTGCAGGAAGAAGTTGCGAGTGCCAAAAGCGAGATTTCAATGATTGATGATGTGCAAAAAGCACTCAATAAGATCGATAAATCAGTTGGTGATAAATTCGCCAACGCTACTAAGAAGGTACTCACAGATGCGCAAGCCCGCCTTCAAAAGGCAGAACAAATTCTTCAGAACTTCCGGAATTATGACGTGGAATCAGGCGGGCTTTTTGGCGATATAGATGCGTTGGGCGCTGCTTTTGACCAAGGGGCACACGTTATGCAGTCAGCGACTGTTGTGAATGGCAGTGCTTTTGAGGTTCCAAACGTTTTAGATTGGGCAGATTACATTAACGGCAAGTGGAAGAAGTATGGAAAGTTAATAGAGAAGGTTACAGATAGTGATTTAATTCAGACGGGTAAAGAAACTATCTGGGAAAAACTAAAGGACGAAGGCGTTAGTCTCCTAAGGTCGGGAATAGAAAAGGGAACGGGCCACATAAAGGAGGGCTTGCTGGATTTACAGTTGGACTCATATCTTAACGGCGATATTGGAACTAGGAGCATGTTATACCTAACGGGCGCAAGATTTACTCCTGTAGTGGGGGATTATTTAAGTAAAGGAACTGCGGTTACTTATGCTGCATACCAATGGGGAAAAGCTCTTAATGAATTTGGTCATGATTTAAAAACAAAAATGAATCCAGGAACGGCGATTAATAAAGACCTGATGGGACCCATATTAGGAGCAGGAGCAGGTGTTATTGTTTCGTTATTTGGCGGAGAAAAGTTTGCTGGAGATGCCGATATTGCTGGTAATGAATTATGGAATTATATGTATCGGAAGCCATGGTTTAGACATCCCGCTAATCGCGTAACGAATTATATTACTGATACGTATGGCCGTAATGCGCATGATATTGATCGAATTAACAAAAAGTATCACATGAATATCCCTGTATTACCGGAAATTAATTAGGGGGTAAGGAGATTGAAAAAAGGTCATATTACACCAGATACTAATCGCGGGCGAATTGCCGTCGAAGGAATGGGGAATTGGTGGTTTTTTGTTATGGACATTAAGCATATTTTGATGCCATTCTCATTTTTCAACCGACCAATTTCATTATATGAAATTGATGATAAGGGGATTCAGTTACCTGCTGACGACCCTCATCCTTTTCTGCATTCCTTGGATAGAATTGGGATATTGGGACCATTGAGCGTAGTAATCATGCCACTTTTAAGTTTAATAACATTAAAGCACGCCCACCCAATTATGAATATCATTATTATGATTTCTGTAGGATTGACAGTTACTTTATTGGTGTATCGCCGAAACGGGCTCAAAAAGGTACGGATTTTAAGAAAGAGACCAGCGATTATTCACGCCGATCGTTCTGAAGTAATTGCTCGCAGTATCATAGGACCGGCTGGTATGTGTTTTTTTATACTATTTCTTATCGTAGAAATATTTGATAATAATTTACTCGCAGAATTCTTTGCTGGATTAATATTAGCTTTTATATTTCATATGTACGATTTGTCGGCGTTTAATGTTGGTGATGTTCAGGTTGAGTTCCTCGATGAAGAGGAATCAAAAGACAAACCAGAATTGGGGGAATAGGTTATGTTATTACCATTAGGTTCGATTGTTTACTTAAAAGAAGGAACTACAAAGACGATGATTATTAATCGGGCGATTGTGGTTGAAATTAACGGTAAGGAACAGATGTTTGAATACGAGGGCTGCTTGTATCCGTTAGGCTCAGAAGAAAAGAAAAACTATCTTTTTAATTCGGGGCAAATCGACAAGGTAATTTTTAAGGGCTACGCCGATGAGGACGAAGAACGATTCCAACAGGTCTTTACTGAATGGCAGGAGAAGAATCAGATTCCGTTGGCAGAAGTTGAGCAGAGCGAACAGGACGAAGAGGATAAGCTCTTTGGCGGTAAATAACAGTTGTTGCATAGGGAGAGAGTAGGATTATGGGGAAACGGTTTGACTTAAGTGCTTCACGGACTCAAGCAAGTAGTTGCCAACAGTCATGTGCAGAGTTAGGAAGCAGTATTCAACAGATCAGTACGGCAGTTAATCAGGCTGCTTCAAGCGATATAGGCGGAATGGGAGGCACCCATGTTAAGGAGTACGCTGAGGCCGTGGTGGTGCCAATGTTACAGGCGGCAGTAATGCTGTCGGATGCAGTTAAGCAGGGAACGACTAAGTTGCCACAGCAGTACGTTGCTAAGGTGGATTCTAAGAGTCACAGTGAGGATGAATTGCGGGAGGAAATTAATAACGCAAAGACTGAGGTTTCAATGCTTAGTGACATGGAGAAAGTGTTGAGCGCGGTTAGTAAATCATTAGGAGGAGTACCCTTAAATGCCGTTAAAGGGGCGCATGCTGATGCTCAATCGCGCTTACAAAAAGCAGAGCAAATTCTGCAGAAATTTATGGGGTATGATGGTGAATCAGCCAGTTTCTTCGATGATGTGGAGGGATTATGGGAGGCCTTTGCCCAGGGTGCAAATGTCATGCAATCGGGGGTAATTAGTAATGGTGAAGGCTTTATAATTCCAGAAGATCTAGAGTGGGCGGAATATATTTCTGATAGATGGGGAAAGTCCATCAAAAATCATCGTGATGAGATAGAAGATAAAGCGGACGATGTGATTAGTCTTCTTGCAGGATTGGGAAAAGATGTTGCGAAGAAGGGAAAGGTTTTTCACGCACGGGAATTGTATCGGGTAGCTGATAAAGGAGGCAAGGGTGCCGACATATTTCAGTATATTACATCGGCATTTGATTTCCGGCGTGATTTTAAGAAGACGCACGACTTTGGTGTTTCACTTATGAAGGATTTTGGAGGTGTGGGGGCTAGTGCCGTGGCGGTTAAAGTATTTTCAGATTTTTCAGACCCTGCTGTTGCGGTTATTGGGACTATAGCGGGTGATTCTTATAGTTTGTTATATAAACATTTTCCGCCATTTCGACATGTGATGAACGATATAGGCCACGCAGTTGACGTTTTAGGAAAGGAAATAGAAGCCGAGCCAAAAGAGGCTAAAAAAGAGTTACACGAAGAACACCAAGTTACTAATCGTATGAGCCCTAAATTAGACAGTGGAACTATGCACGATATAGAAGAAGAAAAGCAAATAAACAATGATATGGCAAGAGGGTTTAATTAGGATGGAGGTAGTTCATTGAAACAAAAGGCATATGTAGAAGGAAATAAATATTTCTTGGGAAAGATCACCCTTGAATCAGGAGAAAAGTATAACTTTATTAGCGGTCAACGTTTCTTGTTTTTAATTTTTCCGTTTTTACAGTGGTTCATGCCAATTTATTGTTGGAAAACAACCGACGATGTTAATCATAAAAATGATATTAGTTGGCCACTCTATGTTTGGTTAGTGCTTGCAATAATTGGGTATTTATGGAGTAGAAATGGCAGTGCAATTATCTTTCATATTCCGCCAGTGATTAGTATTGCATTTAACGTAGTACTAGGGATTCTTTTTGTTAAGTATGGGTCACATAAATATACAGTTCCGCAGGGTGTCACTCTGTATAGAGTTCGGCTTTATCCGGGGAAAGGTGTTCTTCGGATACTTCTAGGGATTTTACTTTGGATAGGTATCGTTGTTGAGGGGATTTGGCTTACAATTAAAATGCCAAATAATTTAGTGGGGCCATATTTTTTATTGCAGGTTATACCAATGCTTTTTTGGATTGATAGTACCTTTACGTTATATCTTAAAAATTGTCAGGTTGAATTCCTTGGTGAAAAGGAGCCTGCGGAAAGGCAAAAATAATCGTTACTGGGACTGATGGGAAAGGAAAAGACGGTGAAGCAAAAAGCACATGTTGAAGGGAATGATTCCTTCTTAGGAACAGTTACTCTTGAAGCGGGAGAGCGGTATAACTTTATTAGTGGGCAACGCCTCTTATTTCAGGTTTTCCCGTTTTTACAGTGGTTCATGCCGGTTTACTGTTGGAAAGCGGCCGATGATGTTAACCAAGAAAGTGACATTAAGTGGCCTGTTTGGGTTTTGTTGGTGTTTGCAGTGATTCTATATTTATGGAGTCGGCAAAATAACACGATTACATTTTACATTTCGCCAATAATTACTGTTACGTTTAGCGTAATACTCGGAATTATTTTTGTGAGATACAAGACACATAAATATGTGGTTCCTCAGGGGGTAACTTTGTATAAAATTCGGCTCTATCCGGGGAAAAGTGCTATTCGAGTAATTTTAGGGCTCTGTTTACTTACGTTGGCAGAACTTGCTATGGGTTGGCTTGTGATTGCTAAGCCGAGTGTTTTGATAGGACACTGTGGCCTATTAATGATGACACCAATGTTTTTTTGGCTTAGTAATACGGCTACGCTAAATCTTCGGGATTGTCAGGTTGAGTTTTTGGGAGAAATCAATAATTAATGAGGGGGAGTTCCAATGAAACCAATTACACAACATGGTTATGTCTCCATGCAGCAAGCAATTCGTGATTTGATCCAGGGAATAATTAACTTTAGGGGCCGGACAACCCGGCGGGGGTACCTTCCGGCGTTTATTTATTACGTTGTGGTGATTTTCGTTGCCCTAATGGCGCTGGGAATCGCCCTAATTTCAAGCCTAACAAATGACCCGAATATGGCATTAATGCAGTTAATTATTGCGGTAGCTTTGCAGGTAGTTACGGAATTGGCGTTAATGGCCGTAACTGTTCGCCGCTTCCGGGATGCGGGTTTTCGGACATGGGTAAGTGTTATTTTGTTGCTCTTTTCGGGATTGTTAGTTTATTTTGCGGCGTTAATGTTACCAACTGATTGTATGTTGCGGTACCGGGAGACACCGGTGGTCCGGTTGATTGTGCGGAAGAGTGAAGGGTAATTAGCGTCGGAAAGAGTGTCGTTCAGGAGGCTTTAAGCATGAACAAAATTCGGTTTATTAAGTGGGGAGAAATTCCCCGGCTTGGTTCCAACAAGAATGAACGGATGTTAATTTCGTTTGACCTTAAAGAACACAGGTTTGTAAAGATGAAGAACCACTTTAAGGGGCAACGGGTGGAAGAAATGGTCGTTGCTGCACTACTACTAACTGCGATTTTGGGACCCTTCGATCATTTTTCTGATATTCCGATGCACGTCCACTGGATAATCGGAATGATTGTGGGCCTGCTGGGCGCGTGCGCATTTCATTTTAAGCACCAGAATAATCCGGCTGATTTTGAAGCTGCTCCATCCGAGGCAGTCGTAAAGAAGGCTAACCACACTTTACTTAAGGCGGCTGGAACATTGGTTGTAATTGATGCGTTGCTGATTGCGCTTTACTTCTTTAAGAAGTGCTTAGGAACGTGCTTATTGGTTTATTTCGTGATTTTTATAACGGTGATTTTTGCGTTCACCTTTATTGAAATGGGCTATGTTTGGGTGCGGTTTGTATTGCCGCATAAGTATGAAGTGTAAGAAAGATCCGGTATTACTTTCGACAAGAAGTCAAAATTTCACATTTTGTGTTCAATTTGACCTCGCATAAATTATTTGAATTGATAGACTGGTTTTGTTCGGTAACCCAAGGAGGACCAATGAAACCAGTCCATTTTGAATACGTTTTGTCTTCGTCCCGGGAGCGGGTGATTCATGCGGTTTTGCATCGGCTTCACCTTACGCCGGGAACTCCGCTGTATGAAGATCTCTTCGTGGAGGGGCAGCTGCTTTTTGCGGCGGCCTACGCCGATTACTGTACCAGGTTTACCGCTCAGGACGAACACCAGATTATTATGTACGCTAGTCAGCGAATCCGGTGGGGATTAATCGATTATCTCCGGCGGGAACGGCGTCACCAGGCAACGGTCAATTACGGTCTAAGCCCCGCCGCAGTGGGGGGGGGGGTAGCGCGCACCTGGTCACCCATTCCTTGCCGGACGGGGCAATCGAAACCCAGCAACTCCTTGCCCGGGTTTTACGGGAGGCCTCTCCCGGGGAACGAACCTTTTTGATTGGGCGGCTGGCCCGGGACTTGTCGGTCAAGGAAATTGCCCGGGAAGCCGGGGTGGCTCCCGGGACGGTTTACCGGTGGCGCCGGCAGTTGCGGGCGCGGATGATGCGGTTGCGGGATGAGACGTAAAAAGAGTTGTGGTGGGGGTGCGAGGCGGGTATACTGGGCGTAACTAAGAAACATAAATTCACCAAAACAAAACGGGGATGGCCGTGACCATCCCCGTTTGTTCGGTAACCAGCGTGCTTAGTGTGTCACTGGCGCTGCCTTCTCTTCCTTGAAGAGTGGCGCAGCCGTCGTATCAACGTACTCTGCGGCGACCGGATGCGCCAGCAGCTCACTGCCGTCCGCCGTCACAAAGAGCTTGAGTGCGCTCAACTGGTCCATGACCTGGTGAACGGCGTCCTTGTCGTGGGTTGTGGCGACGTTGGTTAGCCGAATATGATGCGTTTTGCCCTGGCTATCCCGGAACGTGAGGTTTAAGACTTTCATTTAATTTCCCCCTTTCAGTGGTGCGGTGGTGACTACTGAACCGCAATCGTGCGGTTCCCCGCCAGCGTGATTGTCTTGACCGGTTCGTCGGTCAGCTGACTAATCAGCTTGGCGAACTGCTGGATGCTTTGGTCGGTTGCCGTGGGGCTGACGTTGTTAAACGCCCGCTGCCGCAACCGGGCACTGTCCTTGACGGTGCATCCCAGCCGGATGGTGAGCTTGTTCCAATGATCGTTGTTCATGGCGTTCCCTCCTGATGATTATTTTGTAAGCTTACACTCTTAATAACGAAGGAGCCGGCGATTTTTGACGCGTTTTGGGATATTTGTCTAAAATAATCCGGCCGCACCCACAAAAAGCATCATGAGCTTTTTTCTCATTAAGTGAGCTGTTTATGAGTAATTGTTGTGAGTAATCTTATTTTCCTGTATAATTGGTAGTACACTTCGCTGTTTGCCGGCGGGTGAACGGCAACGTAAAACTAACGACAAAGGAGACTTGTTATGAACCAGAAAACGAATGACCATTCTTTCTTCGGCCATCCGCGCGGCCTAGCAACGCTATTCTTCACTGAAATGTGGGAACGGTTTAGTTACTACGGGATGCGGGCCATCCTGCTGTACTACATGTACTACGCTGTTTCCCAGGGCGGGCTAGGGTTTGATAAACCGACCGCAATGTCCATCATGTCGATATACGGTGCACTGGTTTACCTTGCCGGGGTCGTCGGCGGGTTTATGAGTGACCGGGTATGGGGCAGCCGGAAAACGGTGTTTATCGGGGGTGTCCTGATTATGCTGGGACATATTGTTCTGGCAACCCCGTTTGGCCGTCTCGCACTGTACGGCTCAATCGCCCTCATCGTGATGGGGACGGGGCTGTTAAAGCCAAACGTTTCTGACATGGTTGGGGGACTATACGCTCCTGGTGATACGCGGCGTGATTCTGGGTTTAATATCTTTGTTTTCGGGATCAACGTTGGGGCCTTTATCGCGCCGTTAATCGTGGGCTGGTTAGGACAAAAGGTGAACTTCCACCTCGGATTCTCCCTGGCCGCGATTGGAATGTTCTTTGGACTCGTTCAGTACGTGATTGACGGGCGGAAGTACCTCCCGAAGGACAGCCTTTACCCGAACGACCCAATTCAACCGGACGAGTTAAAGCGGATTTTAACCAAGGTTGGCCTGGGAGTAGTTGCTGGGGTACTGGTGCTGGTTGTTCTGGGAATCTTTGGGCAGCTGAACATCAGCAACGTTATTTCATTAATCACGCTTGTTGCCGTGATGATTCCGGTGGTCTACTTCGTGATGATGCTGAGCAGTAAAAAAGTATCCGGAACGGAGCGCTCGCGGGTGTGGGCGTACATTCCGCTGTTCATTGCGTCCATTTTATTCTGGTCAATTGAGGAGCAGGGGTCCGTTGTATTAGCGCTGTTTGCGGCCAACCAGACGCGGCTGACAATTGGTAACTTTACGATTCCGGCCAGCTTCTTCCAAAGCATGAACCCACTGTTTATCATGCTGTACGTTCCGGTCTTTGCTTGGCTGTGGACGAAGCTGGGTAAGCGGCAACCATCATCACCAATGAAGTTCTCACTGGGATTATTCTTTGCCGGGATCTCGTTCCTGTGGATGATGCTCCCGGGAATGCTTTTCGGGGTGCACGCTCAGGTTAGTCCGTTATGGCTAATTATGAGTTGGGCGCTGGTAATTATCGGGGAAATGTTGATTTCACCAATTGGGATGTCGGTGACAACTAAACTGGCACCCCGGGCTTTCCAGTCCCAGATGATGAGTATGTGGTTTCTATCAGACGCGGTGGCGCAGGCGTTTAACTCCCAGTTAGTTAAGCTGTACACCCCCCACACGGAAGTCATGTACTTCGGAATTGTGGGCGCCATTACCATCGTATTTGGGGTTATCATGGTGCTGATGGTGCCCCGGTTGAAGCGGTTGATGGCCGGAGTGCGTTAATTCAAGGTTAATAATCAAAAAATGCGCGGAACCCCTTGCGCAAAAGAAAAAAAACGGGTATAGTAATTAGGTCGGTGACGGCAATTACTATTATGGAGGAGTAGCGAAGTCTGGCTAAACGCGGCGGACCGTAAATCCGCTCCTTCGGGTTCGGTGGTTCGAATCCACTCTCCTCCATCATATTGGGCTATGGCCAAGTGGTAAGGCATCAGGTTTTGGTCCTGACATGCGCAGGTTCGAATCCTGCTAGCCCAATCGGTAAAGAGGTTGTGACGTGAGTCCAGCCTCTTTTTTCGTTATACTAGGGCTAAGATCAGAGGAGGGGTTTTGTGTTATTACTAACAGCTTCACTCGCCATTATGGGAATCATCTTTTTGCCGGTGGCGATTTTTTATTTAATCAGTTCGTGGCGGAATTACGGAAAGTGGTTGATGCCCGTCATTACGATTGTGGTCTGCCTGGGCTGCGCGGTTGGCGGTGGCTGGGGGTTCGCCCGGGCGTGGCGTGCGAACCATGCCCCATCGACAGAAGCACCGGTGTCGGCCCCGACTACCCCCCAGTCAGCGCAGGAAAGCCAGTCGCAGCCCTTGGTAATTACGGGGATGCCTGAATTAAACGCGGCGCACGAGCAGGCGAAAACCCAGCAGCAGATTTTAGGGGACATGCAGCGGACCTTCAAGCGAATTGGAACGGTTAGTTTTGACCAGCAAACTAAAACTTACCGGATAATGCCGACTAGCAACCAGGAAGTTCAGGCGATTAACTATGTTTTGCAAAATCCAGGAATGGCCCAGAAGGTGGGGTATAACAAGTTAACCGGAGGAATTAAGCAGACGGCAAAGAACTTACAACCGACGTTGGGTCCTGGTTACACGTATCAGCTCCTTAAACCGGGCGATGCCAATACCGTGATTTACTCCGTCCGGGACGGGAAGGTCTTAGTGGACGTCGTAAACGGAATTAAGTAGTGGGATTGAAAACGCTTGTTTAGATGGTCTATACCGATTATAATAGTGGTATTAACTGTGAAAGCGAAAGGGTGACCAAAATGAGTATAGTGTTACGGCATGCGGTAATTTATACGGGTGAGGAGCGGATCGACGACGGTTACGTGCGCTTCAACAAGCAAATTGAGGCGGTCGGGCCGATGAGTGACCTGCGGATTCAGGCGGGTGATGAACTCGTTGACCTGAACGGGCAGATTGTCGTCCCGGGATTTATTGACGTGCATACGCATGGGGGCTACGGCTTTGATGCGATGGACGGCGATCCTGACCAGATTGATGAACTAGCAACGGACATGGCCCGGAACGAAGGGGTAACGACCTACTTTGCCACGACAATGACGCAGTCGGTTGAAAACATTAACCACGCGATGAAGGGTATTCGGCAGGCGGCGGAACGAAATCCGCTGATTCAGGGGGTGCACCTTGAAGGGCCGTTTGTTTCGGTGAAGTACAAGGGGGCCCAGCCGGAGAAGTACATTCAGGCGCCGAATACTGATTTACTGGCCCAGTGGAATGAGTTATCCGGTAGCCGGGTGCGGATGATTACGTACGCCCCGGAGTACCCGGAAAGCCGGGCATTCGAGGACTACTGCCTGGAAAACGGCATTGTGCCGTCTGCGGGGCATTCCAACGCTACCCGCGAACAGATGCTGCAGTCACGGGCAACCCACATTACACACCTCTACAACGCGCAGCGGGAGTTTAAGCACCGTGAGCCAGGAGTGACGGGGCATGCTGTTCTGGAAGATAACCTGTACTGTGAGATTATTTGCGACGGGTTCCATAACGTTCCAGACATGGTGCGGTTGGCATACGAGTTGAAGGGTGCAGATAAACTGGAGCTCGTAACGGACTCGATGCGGGCCAAGGGAATGCCTGAAGGGGACTACGAACTTGGTGGCCAAAAGGTCATCGTGAAGGACGGCCAGGCGCGGCTAGAAGTCGGAAACTTGGCGGGTTCCGTTTTGAAGTTTAACGTGGCATTCAAGAACATTATCAGGTTTACGGGCTGCCGGATTGAGGACGCCGTTAAGATGTCCTCGGTTAACCAGGCACGCGAATTCCACCTGGAACAGAAGGGCGGCATTGCGCCGGGGAAGGATGCTGATCTAAATGTGTTGGACCAGAACCTTGATCTTCAGCGGACGTACTCCTTCGGGCGGTTGATGAAGTAGTTTTTAAATCGAAGGTACAATGAAGTTTAATAACGAACGTGGTGAAGCGGGAAACCGAACAAATTAATTGGTTCGGGGACGCTTGTGCTGCGTTCGTTTTTTTATGCGACGATAGGGGGAATACCCACGGTTAGATGGGGGATTCTGCGTGATTTGTGCTATCATTAAACCTAACGATAACGGTGAAAAGTGAGGCAAAATGGATGGGATCACCAATCTACATTCAAATTCATAATCAAATTCGGCAGGCGATTGAACAGGGTAAGTGGCAGGTTGGCGACCGCATTCCCGCAGAGCGGATTCTCGCGGAGCAGTTTGGGGTATCGCGGATGACGCTCCGGCAGGCCATCCAAACGCTGGTTGACGAGGGAATTCTCGACCGCCGTGTTGGGGCGGGAACGTTTGTGGCCAGCCAGAAGGTGCAGGACCGGATGGCGGGGGTGACCAGTTTCACCGAGCTGACCCGCTCGCAGGGGAAGGTTCCATCCAGTAAAACCATCTCGTACGTGATTACAACGCCAACGCTCAGTGAACGGGAACGGCTGCGCCTGAACGATAAGGCGCAGGTATTACGGATGGAGCGGATTCGGTATGCCGACCAGGTGCCGATTTGCTTTGAGGTGACGACGGTGCCGGCCGACCTGGTTGCTTCGTTTGCCAGGGAGGAGGTCACCACTTCCCTGTATGAGGCCCTGCAGGACCGGGGATACGCGATTGGGCGAGCCCAGCAGACCGTTTCGGCAACGCTTGCCTCTGAACGGATTGCGGAGTACCTGGATACTAAGCGGGGCGCGGCCCTCTTGCGGCTCCGGCAGGTCACCGAGTTGCGGGACGGGCGGCCGTTTGAATACACCCGGACCCAGTACGTAGGAGACCGGTTTGAGTTTTACTTAGAAAATAACCGGTAAAATCGTTAATAGTGAACCGGCAGGAGAACTGGGGCTGGAGCGTCCACTTTTTCCTGCCGGTTTTTTAGTTTTGTTTATTAGTAAACTTGTGCCATAGAATGAGTGTCAGGTAGTGGGGAAGGGCCATCATCCGTCCTAACCGCCGGGGATCCTGAAGAAGACGGTACAGCCACTCAACGTGGTGCTCCTGCCAACTCTGCGGGGCCCGCTGAACCACGCCGGCTAACACATCGAAACTGCCACCGACTCCCATCCACAGGGCGGGCGTTTGGTCCCGAAATTGATGGATAAACATTTCCTGTTTGGGAAAGCCGAGGGCGACAAAAACAAAGGCGGGGCGGGCGGCCTTAATCTGGGCGGCAACTTCCGCAGCCTCATCGGGGGCAAAGTAGCCGTCGTGGCTTCCAGCGATGACCACCCCGGGATATTGCTTCCGGACGGCGGCAAGGGTTTGCCGGAGTACCGCTGGCTTGGCGCCCAGGAAAAAGACGCGGTCGTGGTGAAGGCCAGCGTGTTGGAGGAGAGTGCGCATCAGGTCAAAACCGGTCACCCGCTCCGGAACGGGATTTCCGAGCAGTGCGGCGCCCTTTACGATGCCAATCCCGTCGGCCGTCACGTAATCGGCTGTTTGGAGTACTTGCATGTAGGCCGGATCCTTGCGGGCAGCGAGGACAATTTCCGGGTTAGCCGTCACAATGAACCGGTTCAGCCCAGCCTGATGGTCAGCAATGAGCTGGGCAACAATTTCCTGCATGGTTGCCTTGACAAACGGAATGCCAAGGATGTCACTAGTACTGAATTTCACGGGGAACCTCCTCTCGTGCCGGCAAACTACTACCGGCAGTCCAAATTTAAAATAAAGTGTGGTAGAATTACCACAAACAATGCTTATTATAAGGTATTCGACGATAAAGAATAAGTGGGGAATTACAGATGCAACAACAATATCCGGATGATAGCCTGGCCCTTCATACTGATTTGTACGAAATCAATATGATTAAAACCTACTGGGAGCAGGGAATTGACCAGCGCCAAGCAGTGTTTGAGGTTTACTTCCGGTCACTTCCATTTGAAAACGGGTATGCGATTTTTGCGGGCCTTGAACGGGTCGTAGACTATATTCGTAACCTTCGTTTCACCGAAAGCGACCTGGCGTACCTGCAACGGGTGGGTGATTATCCGGCTGCTTTTATCGACTATCTCCGGCACTTCAAGTTCCGGTCAACCGTTCGGTCCGTTGTGGAGGGGGAAGTGGTGTTTAACAATGAGCCCCTCATTGAGATTCGGGGACCGTTGGTGGATTGCCAGTTGGTTGAAACGGCGATCCTCAACGCGGTTAACTACCAAACCCTAATCGCAACGAAGGCTTCCCGGGTGCGGTCGGCGTGCGGGGATGACCTTTTGATGGAGTTCGGAACGCGTCGGGCGCAGGAGTTTGACGCGGCGCTGTGGGGAACCCGGGCCGCCTACATTGGTGGGTTTGACGCGACGAGTAACGTCCGCGCGGGGAAGCTGTTTGGGATTCCCGTTAGCGGGACCCACGCCCACGCGCTTGTCCAGGCGTACCAGAACGACTACGATGCGTTTATGGCGTACGCCCAAACCCACCACGACTGTGTTTTCCTGGTGGACACCTACGATACGCTTCGGAGTGGGGTGCCTAACGCCATCCGAGTTGCGCGGGAAATGGGCGACCGGATTAACTTCCAGGGTGTGCGGATTGATTCGGGTGATATGGCTTACATTTCCAAACGGGTGCGGGAACAGCTGGATGAAGCCGGTTTTCCTAACGCACACATCTACGCGTCAAACGATCTGGATGAAAAGACGATTACCAGCCTGAAGATGCAGGGAGCCAAGATTGATGCGTGGGGTGTCGGAACGAAGTTGATCACTGCATACGACCAACCGGCGCTCGGGGCGGTTTATAAGATGGTGGCCATGGAAAATGCGAGCGGCGAGCTGGAGGATACGATTAAGATTTCCAGCAACGCCGAAAAGGTGTCCACGCCCGGGCAAAAGCAGGTGTGGCGGATTACCCGCAAGAGCGACGGAAAGTCGGAGGGAGATTACGTTGCCCTCCTAGACGAGCAACCGCAGAACCAGGATGAGTTGTACATGTTCCACCCCCAGTACACGTACATTAATAAGACGGTGCGGGATTACCAGGCCCGGCCGCTTTTGCGGGAGATTTTTGCGGATGGTAAACAGGTCTACGAGCTCCCGTCACTGGAAACGGTGCGGGACTATTCCCGGGAGCGGCTCAGTAATTTATGGAACGAGTATAAGCGAGACCTCAACCCGCAGGATTATCCGGTGGACTTGTCCCAGAAGTGTTATGACAACCGGATGAGGATGATTAAGAAGGTTCGGCAACAGGTTGCGCAGCAGGCAACCAACGGAAAGGAAGAGAAATAATGCGCCCAATGCAGCAGGAAATTATTAACGCCTTGTGCGTGCAGGCCTCAATCGACCCGCAGACGGAAATTCGGCGGTCGGTTGACTTTTTGAAGGATTACCTGAAGAAAAACACGTTTTTAAAGTCCCTTGTGCTCGGAATTTCCGGGGGCCAGGACTCAACGCTGACGGGGAAGCTGTCCCAGATGGCGATTAGTGAGCTCCGGGAGGAAACCGGCGATGATGAGTACCAGTTCATCGCTGTGCGGCTGCCGTACGGGGAACAGGCTGATGAGCAGGATGCCCTGGACGCGATCGACTTTATCGGTGCTGACCGCACGGTGCGGGTCAACATCAAGGAGGCGGCCGATGCGATGGTGGCGGCCTTGGAGAAAAACGGGTTGACCGTGAGTGACTTTAATAAGGGAAACATTAAGGCGCGGCAGCGGATGATTGCCCAGTACGGGATTGCCGGGGAATTTCACGGTGCGGTCGTGGGAACGGACCATGCGGCTGAGGCGGTCACTGGTTTCTACACCAAGTTTGGTGACGGCGGGGCCGACATTACTCCAATTTGGCGGTTGGATAAGCGCCAGGGACGGGCAATGCTGGAGTTGCTCGGTGCTCCGGCGCACCTGTACGAAAAGACCCCAACGGCTGACCTCGAAGATAACCGGCCGGCATTGCCGGATGAGGTGGCGTTGGGGGTAACGTACGATGATATCGACGATTATCTCGAAGGGAAGGACGTTGCGGCTGACGCGGCGGAGAAGATTGAGCAGTGGTACCAGAAGACGCAACATAAGCGGCACCTTCCGATTACGGTATTCGATGATTTCTGGAAATAACGCGTAGTTATATTATGGAAGTCTTTCCGGGGTTCAGGAGCGAATCCCGGATTTATTATGCGGGAGGAAACGGAATGACGGATGAGGAGTTGCAACGGTTAGTGGAACAGCTTTCCCTAACGGCGTTTCAGCGGCCGTTTACCCACCAGGCAACGTTTAACCGCCGGCTGCGGACTACCGGCGGGCGGTACTTGCTTGCAACGCACAACATTGAGATTAATCCGCGGATGATTACGGCGGGCCAGGATGCGTTAGCGGGGATTATTAAGCACGAGTTGTGTCATTACCACCTCCACCTAACCGGTAAGGGGTACATGCACCGCGATCATGATTTTAAGGTATTGTTGGCGCGGGTCGACGGGTGGCGGTATGCCCCAGCCCAGAAGCGACCGCCAAAGTACGTTTACGTGTGCCGTCAGTGCGGGGCGCAGATTTTGCGACAACGGCGAATGGATCCACGGCGGTATGTTTGCGCCCGGTGTGGAGGCCGTATTTCTCTGGCTGCAAAAAATCGTTGACATTCATCGCGGGCTTGGTATAATGATATTGTTTCGCGGGTGTGGCGGAATTGGCAGACGCGTCAGACTAAGGATCTGGTGGTCGTTTAGATCGTGATGGTTCGAATCCATTCACCCGCATATTTAACAGTTCGATACTTTCCAACCAAAACGCTGATATATCGGCGTTTTTCTTTTTATAGCGGTCGGTAAAAACCGGCTTTTTTCGTGCTCGCGAACACGATTTGCACACGAAATGCACACAAAAAAACGGGGTTAATCATTGCTATACCAGGCTTTTGGAATGACGTGTTTTGTGAGCAGAGTTAAGGTATGAACACAAAGTTGTAGTTTACTATATATGGCACTGGTGTGTGAATATGCCAGTGCTTTTTTAGTTAATTTGAAGTATAAAAAGAGCGTCCCTAAATGGAACGCCCGAACGTTTTTGTGACTTTGGCATGTCACGATGTGCTTCATACTCATTGCACCTGTATTGTAACATACGTTAAGGCACAGTCCATTAATGTGGCGATAACCGGATAACCATCGCATATGTAATAGAAAACTATTGTACTTGGTTAATTTATTTCGCGATTTAAAGGCCTTTAAGGACGCCGATAGTTGCACGGATAAAGGGAAACGATTAAAATCGTTTATAAAAGGTTAGATTTTTACGATACTTGGAAGAAAGTAGTGGAATTATGATACACTCAAGCATGTAGTGTATGAGAAAGAGCTCATATTTTTCGGGAGAGAAGTGAACAGGTTTTATGACGAAAAAGGCAATCGGTTGGGCCGCGGGGCTAATTGTCGCTCTCGGTGCGGGAGGCTATGTCCTTGCGCGCTATAATACGAATAGTATGGCGCATGTCATCTACCAGAAGGTTGCGCATACTAATTCTGTGGACACGGACTTTTTAAGGCCGAAGAAGGGGCCTGCCAAGGTGGATACGGATGCTAGTCTAAAAAGCATCCGTAAGGACTTAACGGATGAAAATTATACTGGCGCCTACGTAATTGCAAGGAACGGAAAGGTTTCTCAAACATATTTTACGGGGAAAAACGCCGGTCAGATGGACGGCAAGTTTTACCTCGCGACCGACACGGAGAATATGCTGACGGCGGCAGCGATTTTGCACCTGGTTGATCAGGGAAAGCTAAAACTTTCGACGCCGATTAACGAGTATTACAGCTCGTTGTCAACCCCGGACAGGGTGACGGTGCGGTCGCTTTTGAACATGACATCGGGACTATCAAATAATTCGGTTCCAAGTGATCAGCTATCAAACGTGTTGAACTGGAACATTGATCATGCTGAGGCAGGATCAACGGGACAATATGATTACCAAGAGGTTAATTACGTGTTGCTTGAAGGGATTATCTCCCAGGTAACAAACCAGTCGTATCGCAGCTATATTACCGATACGTTCCTCAAGCCGAACGGTCTAACCGGGGTTAAGTTTGTATCGCAGATTGATAATGATAAGCTGGCAACCCCGTACAATAACGGGCATGCGGTTTCCGATTCCACCGTGACAAAGGCAATGAACAGCCAGATGGGGCGGAATCAGCTGGTGGCCACTCCGAAGGCAATGCTCCGGCTGACCCAGTTTTTGATTAAAAATTATGGAAATAACCCCAACTTTACTGGGAGTCAGCCCACTGGAAGGCTGATTAAGAAGGGTACCATGTATTATGCTTCGGGGAAGGTTACCGGCTACCGGACGGCGGTTGCGGTTAGTCAGGATGGCAAGACCGGGGTTGTGTTGATGAGCAACGATTCAAACGGTAAAGACGGGTTAACGGCGCTTGTCAAAAAGTTATTTAACAATTTAAAATAATTATCAGGAGAAATAGTTATCAGGAGGGATATTCACATGAACGAGGCGGATAGCCAACGGGATTCATTAAGATTTAGCGACATTGGTGAAGTCTTGGGGATTTTGCGAAAGCGGAAGAATGTAATTATTTGGACAACGGTGATTTGCGCAGTCCTCACGTTATTTGTTTCACTCTTTGTTATTACTCCCAAGTATAGTTCAAGCACGGACATTCTCGTTAACCGGAAAGTCGATAATTCGCGGGAACAAATCAATGCTCAGGGGCAAATTCAAGCGGATGTCCAGATGATAAGTACGTACAAGGACATTATTACTAGCCCGACAATTCTTAATACGGTAAGTGGGCGGCTTGCTGATAAGGGTTACCATATTAGTGCGGGAGCAATCCGGAAGTGCATCAGCATTAGCAACCAGCAAAATTCACAGGTGTTCACGGTTGCCGTAAAGGCAAAGAACCCGCAACTAGCGGCGGCGATTGCTAATACCACTGCGGATGTTTTTAAGACCAAGGTCAAGAAGATTATGAGTATAAATAATGTTTCGATCTTGTCAAAGGCCGTTGCCAATTCTTCACCGGTTTCGCCGAAGGTCGGGTTGAATACGATTATCGGAATCGTTATCGGGTTGGTTTTAGGCTTGATTTTAGCATTTGTTTCCAATGAACTGGACTGGACGATTACGGATGAATCGTTTATTACGGATGACCTTGAATTGAATAACCTCGGAATTGTTAGTGAAATTCCAGCAAGTAAGGTTAAGAAGTTGATTTCAACGGGCCGGATTACTTCACGTGGTTCAGGAAAACGGAGGGTTTAATTGATGGGACTTTTTGATCGGTTTAAAAAGAATAAAACAAAGCTTGACGAGGATAGCATGAAGTACGGGGTCGCGTTAATTACCCGCGACGACCCGAAGTCAGGGATTTCAGAACAGTACCGGACGATTCGGACCAACCTGAAGTTTTCGTTCCTAGACCCGAATTTTAAAATCCTAGCAATTATGTCGGCCCTGCCGTCTGAGGGGAAATCAACGGTCAGTGCCAACCTGGCAATTACCTGGGCAGAGGAAAAGAAGCGGGTACTGTTGGTTGATGCTGACTTGCGGCGGCCAACGGTTCACCGGACATTTCACGTGTCAAACCGCTATGGCCTATCGAACATCATTACTTCCTCGTCCAGGACAGTGAATATTTCTGAGATGATTGATAAAACGGAGGTCGAAAACTTAGACGTTTTAACAAGCGGCCCGATTCCACCAAACCCAGCGGAATTGCTGGGGTCCGACCGGTTAAGTCAATTATTGGATTTCTTAAAGGAGAAGTACGATTTCATTATTCTGGATGCCCCTCCGGTTGATACGGTTACTGATGGCCAGATTGTTGCCGCCCGGGCAGACGGCGTTGCGTTGGTCGTGCCCCAGGGAATCGCAACCAAGGATGCGGTGACCAGCGCCGTTAAGCTCCTCAAGCAGGTGAACGCCAACATTTTGGGGGTCATTATGAACAGGTTTACCGCCCAAAAGGCAAGCGGCTATTATGGTGGCTATTACGGGGGATATTACGCCGGCAGCTACTATGGGAGTAGCGATTCTTCAAGAAGGGGCTCGAAAAAAAGAGGGAGAAAGTAATGACACTGGTTGATTTACATTCGCACATCTTACCGGGCGTCGACGATGGCTCCCCGGACTTAGCAACTTCCCTGGAATTAGCCCAAGAAGCGGTTGCGGACGGGGTAACGCATATGTTACTCACGCCCCATCACATGGATAGCAACTATGTTAATCATAAAAAGGATGTAGTTGAAAGAACGCAGGCGTTCCAGCAGGCCCTCGAGCAGGAGCAAATACCGCTGAAGGTTTTTCCGGGACAGGAAGTGCACTTAACGGAGCACCTGATTGAAGCAATCGACCATGACGACGTTTTATATGCTGATGCGGGGAACCGCTACCTTATGTTGGAGTTACCCCATACGCACGTTCCAGAATATTTTATGCGCAACATCTTGCCGGAGTTGCAAACCCGGGGAATTACCCCGGTAATCGTTCATCCTGAGCGGAATCAGGGGATCCAACGCAATCATCAGTTGCTCTATGACATGGTTAGGGCTGGGTGCTTGACCCAACTAACGGCAAGCAGTTACCTGGACGCCTTTGGTGAGCATGTTACCCAGTTAACACAGGAGATTATTGATGCCAACCTGGGCACAACCTTTTCTTCGGACGCCCACGCGTATAAGGGGAGGAGGAGCCGGATGAGTGCTGCTTATCAGAAACTGGCTGATAATGACCGTGACAAGGCGGTTACATATACCGGAAATGCCAAGGCGATTTTAAACGGCGAGGATGTCCCGGTGCCGGAAATTCAAGCGATTCGAACGAAGAAAAAGAGTTTATGGGATAAGCTTTTTAAGAGCAGGAAATAGAAAGGATAACTGTTTATGAGTAGCGTTTTAATTACTGGTGGTGCGGGGTTTATCGGCTCAAACCTTGCAGACCGCCTAGTCGCCCAGGGAGACAGGGTCACAATCGTTGATGATTTATCAATGGGGTTAGTTGAAAACATTCCGGATTCGGACCAGGTGACGTTTTACGAGGAGTCGATTACTAATAAGGAGTTCATGGAACACTTATTAGTAAAAAACAAGTTTGATTATATTTACTTATTTGCCGGGGTTGCGAGCGTGGCGGATTCAGTTGCCCGCCCGTACGAAACCCACCAGGTCAACCAGGAGGCAAACGTTTTTCTGCTAGAGGTCATCCGGAAGCGGAAACTGCCGGTTAAGAAAATTCTGTTTGCGTCCTCGGCCGCGGTTTACGGGGACGACCCGCAGCTGCCAAAGACGGAACTGTCACGGATTAAGCCGTTAACACCGTATGCAATCGACAAGTTCGCGTCGGAACGCTACATGATTGACTACGGTAATTTGTACGGCCTTCCAACGGTTGCGGTGCGGTTTTTCAATGTTTTTGGCCCCAAGCAGAACCCTGCTTCCCCGTATTCAGGAGTCATTTCGATTATTACGGACTGCATTCGCGAGGGGAAGACGTTCACCCTCTACGGTGATGGTGAACAGGTGCGGGACTTCGTTTACATTGATGATGTTATCAATGCGCTGCTTCTGTTGACTCGCGGAGATAAGGCGGCCGAAGCCCACGGCGTGTACAACATTGCTGCCGGGAAGAAGACAAGCGTTAACGATATGATTGCGGCGTACGAGGGGATTACGGGAAAGAAGCTCGCTGTCAAGCAGGAAGCTGCCCGGCAGGGTGATATTAAGTACTCATATGCTGATATTAGTAAATTAGCGGGCTTAGGCTACGAGCCGGTTTATAACATTGAAACCGGGTTAAAGAAGTACTGGGATTACGGTGACAACGAAAGAGATGCAGAGGCGTGAGAAGTAACGTACCAAAGGGAATTTCCCAGGTCCGACGGTTAAGCCGGGTTCAACCAGCTGAACGCCAGGCACTAAAACAGAAAAGGGTTGAGGCGACCGAGGAGGTGTCCACCAGCTATTCGTACGAGCGCAAGCTGAAGGCACCGCTTAAAAGCGCTTATTTACCGGTTAAACGGCTATTTGACGTTTTATCAGCGAGCGGATTAATGGTTGTAACGGGCCCAATCGTGTTACTTTTCGGGGTTTTGGTTAAGTTGGAAACCCCGGGGAGTATGTTCTACAGCCAAGAACGCGTTGGGTTAATGGGAAAACGGTTTAAGGTAACCAAGTTACGCTCAATGTATACGGATGCTGAAAAGAATAGCGGGGCTGTGTGGGCATCAAAGAACGATTCCCGGGTAACACGGGTCGGCAAGTTTATCCGCAAAACACGGATTGATGAGCTGCCCCAACTATGGAGCGTTATCAAGGGGGATATGAGTATGATTGGTCCGCGCCCGGAACGGCCCGAATTAACCGAAAAGTTCAGTGAGGAAGTTAAGGGGTTTGAGCAGCGGCTCCGGGTTCTCCCCGGGCTAAGCGGCTACGCTCAGGTTCACGGCGGGTACGACGTTACCCCTGAAGAAAAATACAAGCTCGATAAGTATTACATGGATAACATCAGTTTGAAGGAGGACCTTAAGATTATCCTTGAAACGGTGCGCGTTGTTTTAACAGGTGATGGAGCAAGGTAATGAAGATTGTATACGTAATTACTAAGGGAACATGGGGGGGCGCACAATCCCACGTATTTAGTCTAATTAAGGACCAGGTTACGCGGGGAAATGTCGTCGAGCTGGTTGTCGGCGAGTGTGGCCGACTGGTGGATGACGTGCGACAGAACTTCCCCCAGGTCAAGGTCTACCAGGTAGCAACGCTGACCAATAGTTTAAGGCCAGATAAGGTGTTAATCACCGTGGGTAAGCTCCGGAAGATTCTCAAGCGCTCCAAGCCTGACATTGTTCACCTTCATTCGACCGTTGCGGGGACGGTAGGAAGGATTGCTTCAATTGGGCTGAACGTGAAAGTCCTTTTTACGGTTCACGGAAGCTCTTTCACCCCAGGAGTGGGGAAGAACCGGGAGCGGTTTGCCAAAATAGTCGAACGGGCCCTGATTCCCTTTACCGATAAAATAATCTTTGTTTCACGGTTTGACCGGGATTTATGGAACACCCAACTAAGGGGATTCCAAAAGAAAAATAAGGGAATCGTCATCCATAACGGGGTTGAGGATCAACAGTGGCCCCCTGAGGAGCACGCCACTGACAAACTAGAACTTTGCATGGCGGCGCGGTTTGCCACGCCCAAGAACCAGGAGTTATTAATTAATACGATAAAAAATAGCGCCCTTTCAGGTAGGGTACACGTTACCTTTTTGGGGGAAGGGGAGTTTCTCGAGAAGTGCAAGCAGCTTGTTGGTTCGGCGACCGCATCGTTTTCCTTTATGGGCGCTGTCAAGGACGTAGCGCAATACTATCAGCACGCCGACATTGTGGTGCTGATTTCTAACTTTGAGGGGTTGCCAATCTCACTGATAGAGGCACTTCCGCTCGGGAAGCCGATCATCGCCTCAAATGTTGGGGGGATTCCTGAAATTGTCAGTGCCGCTAATGGCTTTCGCGTGGATAATACCCAGGAGAGCATTGGCCGTTGCCTGGAAGAAGCGATTAATAAGCCAGGGCTACTAGCCAAGATGGGCGAAAATTCCCGGCGTTTGTACGAACAGGACTTTAAAATTCAAGGGATGTTAGACAAAACCAATAACGTTTACAGGGATTTAATGGGCGAATACAGAAAGTAGAAGTAGTGTTATGGACTTTAATATAGACTTCGTGGTGACATGGGTAGATGGAAGTGATCCCCAGCTAATCTCCAAGAGGAAGCCCTTCCTCAAGGAGGAAAGTGATGAGCGCTTTCGCGACTACGGGATATTTAAGTACTGGTTTAGGGCGGTTGAAAAATACGCGCCGTGGGTGCATAAAATTTATTTAATCACCGACAATCAGCTTCCCCGCTGGTTTAATAGGGATGCCGAAAAGGTCGTGGTGGTTGACCACACGGACATCATCGCGGAAAAGTATTTACCGACCTTTAATTCAAACGTCATTGAGCTCAGTATTAATAATATTGCCGGCCTTGCGGAACATTTTGTGGTGTTTAACGACGACATCTTTTTAAATGATTACGTCAGGCCGGATGATTTCTTTGACATGCGAACGGGTCTTCCTAAGGACATTGCCGCCCAAAATGTGATTATGCCCATCGAGGACTTTGACCACATCACCGCGAACAACGTGATTACCGTCAACAGAAGGTTTAACAAGAAGCGGGTCATGCTAAAGGCACCCTTTAAGTACTTCAATCTTAAGTATGGTTACTGGAACGTGTTAAGTCTGTGCCTCCTTCCATGGCCGCGCTTTACGCGGTTTGTGGACCCGCATATTCCCTTTTCGTTTACGAGGAGCAGCTTTCAGCGGTTCATAAGTGATAATCATGACTACGTGGAACGGACGATGCGCAACCGGTTCCGGGGTACGGAGGATGTCTCCATTAACGGAATCCGGTACCAGGAATTGGCGCTAGGAAATTTCAAGCCAAGGAGTTACCGCTTTGGGAAGAAGTATGATTTAACCCAGTTGCAGAAGATCGAGAAGGACATTAAAAAGGGGACGCATAAGGTTATCTGTATCAACGATACCGCTAAGGTTGACGCGGCGACCTTTGACAGCAGCACCCAAAGGTTACGGGAGCTGTACGGGTTAAAGTTCGCGGAAAAGTCGGCCTTTGAATTGTAGATAGGAGGAGCACTATGCCACGAGTAACAAGGATGTTTGTTTTTTCTTTGAAGTATACGTTAGTATGCTTGCTGGTTGTTGCGTTCCTCCTGTTTTGTAATCGCCTTTTTAAACACAATAAAAAACGGGGGGCGCTGGTTAGCCTGATTGCCCTGGGCGTTGTCTCCGCGATTAGTTGTAATTTTTCATCGGACGGTGAAGTCTACTATGTCCTATACAACGAGGTTCTCAGCTACTTCAGTTCCCTGAAAGCAGTCATAACGTTCAGGTATCAGAACGCCTTTCAAGCGTTATGCTACCTGGTACAAAAGTACATCGGGGGGTCATACACCATCTTCTTTGTCACCACGGCAATTTTTGTTTTAATGCTGTGGATGATTTTTAGGAAGCATTCAGCGAACCCGCGCTACTCGGTGATGATATGGCTGTTAGCGGGCTTTTTTGCCGTGTCGTGCAACATTTTAAAGCAGTACATGGCAATGTTAATCATGTCCTTCGCATATTTTGCCTTACAGAAAAGAAGGTACCTGCTTTTTTGCGGCCTAACCTTTTTGGCGAGCCTCTTTCACGTTTCGGCCCTTATCATCGGAATAATTTTTGTCGTTGTGCGGAACGCGCGGTTCAGCGCCCAGAAGTTAGCTTATTCGGTCGGGGCGGCCTGCATGTTGGCGGTCTTTATTGTCCCGTGCATCGAACTCATAGTAAAGATTCCGGTTTTCGCAAAGTACGCAATCTACCTGACAATTTTCCAAAAGGTCCAGCTGCGGTTGATGCTGGGACCGTTTATCAACCTGGCCTTTTACCTTCTTGTTATTGCCCTCTTTCACGGCTCAAGGGATAAAATGCCAGAGTACATGAATAAATATCTGACTTTGATAATGATCGGGATTTGTTTCTCAATTATCGGGATGCGGTTTGTGTACGTCGCCAGGCTGTCGTATTACTTTTACCAGTTCGTTCCGTTGCTATTGGCAGACGGAATTGAAGGAAAAATAATAACAGGGAATAGGAAGATTTGTTTGGGGATAGCGCTCGTTGTTTTCTGCTTCTTATTCACGATTTTCTCCGGCGAATTGAGCTACTTCAACTATTCAACGATTTACAATGATTATCCGGTTCCGTTAAGGATATTTATGAGTAGGTAATAATATTGGAAAGCAGAACAAAAAACTCAGTAAAAAATATTATATATGCCGTAGTGGGGCAGGTTTTTGGGCTATTAGCTAGTTTTATACTACGGATTGTATTCGTGCACACGCTCTCCAAGGATTATCTGGGGGTGGACAGTCTATTTACGAGTATCGTTTCGGCCCTGTCGTTAACGGAACTAGGGATCGGGTCGGCGATTAATTATAGCTTATATAAACCCCTAGCCGAAAACGATGTCGAACAGATTAAGGCATTAATGAAGCTCTATAAGCGGGCCTATATTTCCATCGGCATTGTTGTTTTTGCTGTTGGGGTACTGCTCGTGCCGACCCTGCCCTTTTTTGTGCACCGGGGGAATATTCACCACTTAGACCTAATTTTTATCCTGTTTATCATTAATAGTTCAATCTCCTACTTTTACTCGTACAAAAAGTCACTAATCGTTGCGGATCAATACAGGCACATTACCGTCGTGTATACGTATGTCTCGTTTGTAATAATGAGTATCATTCAGGGGATCCTGTTGGTGGTTACCAGGAACTACGTCGTATACCTCCTGGTAATGATCTTCTTCACGTTCGTTCAGAACTTTTTGATTTCAAAAAAGGCGGATAAGATGTATCCGTATTTGCTGGAGAAGGATACGAAGAAGTTAGATTCTAAGACCCTCAAGTTAATCGCGAAGAATACGTACGCAATGAGCCTGCACAAGATTGGTGGGACGGTGGTCACGTCAACTGATAACATTGTTATCTCCCGGTTCTCTGGGATCGTTGAAGTGGGGAAGTATTCAAACTACCAGATGGTGACCAACGCACTAAACATCGTTTTTGGGCAGATTTTTAACTCGGTAATTGCCAGCGTGGGGAACCTGGGGGCGGAGACGACCGGAAAACTAAAAGACAACTTTGAAAAGGTGTTCTTTCTTAGTTTTTGGCTGATTTCGTTTGTTTCGTGTTGCTTGTATATGGTCTTTAACCCTTTCATCAGGATATGGGTCGGAAGCGTCTTCGTTCTAAAAGAGAGTGTGCTGATTGCCATTGTCCTGAACTTTTACATTTATCAGATGAGAAGGCCGGTGTTGACTTACCGGGATGCGTTGGGAATCTACTGGTATGACCGGTTTTTGCCGTTAATTGAAGCGGTGGTCAACGTTGGTTTTTCCATCATTCTGGCAAAACACCTGGGAATCCTGGGAACGTTGCTGGGGACCATCATCAGTATGACGTGTTTGAACCTCTGGATTGAACCGCTGATTTTATACAGGTATGGGCTCCGCTCAAGCGTTTTTGAGTACTATAAGGTGTTCATTAAGTATACGGTCACGGCAGTCGTGAGCGTTGCGGTAATCAGGCTTATTTCCATTTTTGTTTTGTGGAACGTATCAAACGTATTATTACAGATAGTCGTTAATATTATTCTCAGTGTGTTTCTTTATAACGTGTTGTTCATGGTGTTTTACCATAAGGACGCCGCTTTTGATTATATGATTGGGCTCTTAAAGAGAATCGTTTGCGGAATGACCGCAAGAAGGGAATCATAATTTTGGTTGAGAGAATTTTACAAATTTTACCCGGGAGTATGAACATGGGCGGGATTGAGCGTTTCCTGATGGGAATGTATAAAAACCTGGATAGGACGCGTTATCAGTTTGACTTTGTGGTTCATTCACCGGAGGAAAATTACTTTGAGCCGGAGATTCAGGAGATGGGGGGAAGGGTCTACCACCTGAGTCCTAAGGCAAAACACCTTTTTAAATATAAAAAGGAATTAATGGAAGTGATGAAGAACTATCACGTCGTGCATATTCATTCTTCGTATGCCTTTTCCTACTTCGAAGCTAAGTGGGCAAAGCAGTTGGGGAAAAAGGTGATCGTTCATTCGCATAGTTCCAAGCAGCTGGGGAAAAAATTACTGGTTCATCAGCTCTTAAAAAGAGGGCTTAACAGTAATATTGACGTGAAGTGTGCTGTCAGCCGGGAAGCGGCGCAGTTTATGTTTACCAGGAATAGTACCGTTAAGTTGATTTTCGGGTTTGACATTAGAAAATTTGTTTTTTCAAAGGAAAACCGCGATGCCATTAGGAAGAAAATTAGTGTAGCCCCCAACGAGTACTTAGTGGGGTGTGTTGCGCGGATGGACGACCAGAAAGACCCGTTATACACCAACGAAATCTTCAAGCGGCTTGCAGGAGTGCGTGGGGTTAAGTGTGTTTTTATCGGGGACGGTAAGTACAAGGAAAGCATCATGCAGCAGGATCAGGGCAGTGGAATAATTTTTACGGGCAACGTCCGGGAGCCCGAGAAATACCTGAGTGCCCTGGATGCGTACGTCCTGCCGACAAGGTATGAGGGGATTGCAACCTCAATTATTGAAGCGGAGATTAACGGGCTAAGGGTGTATTCATCGCAGGAAGGCACGCCTAGTGAGGCGAAAATAAGCAATAATTTAACCGTCCTCAGCAAGCAGAACGTGGATGAATGGGGACAGCGTATTCTGGCGGACAGGGAAAAGGAACCGCACAGAACGGTTGCCCTGCAGGAGTACGCCAACTTCGATATTGTTAAGTGTACTAGGGACATGGAAGAAATATATAATCAGTGGCTCTCCTAGGGAGCGCTAGAATGGTTCCCGGATATGTTAAAATGGAGAAGACCGCTGTAATTACCTTACAGGGGTGGAGAACTGGATTCATCTTACTTTATGGAAACAGACGAAAGAGGCTAGTTACATGAATGACAATGAAAAATTATCGCGGACGCGGGATCACCATCAAGCTCCTAAAAAGAAGAAGCACGTTGTAAGAAATGTTATTTTATGGGTCGTGGCGGCCTTAGTTATTTTAACCGGTGCGGTTTCTTTAAAGGCATTCAATAACTTAAAGGGAATCACGAATAAAATGTACCAGAAGGTGGACGTGAGTGGTTCACGGAACACGGCGTCCTTACTCGCGCAGAAGAAGCCCGTTTCGATTTTAATTCTGGGAACCGACACCGGCGCCCTGGGGCGGCATTACAAGGGCCGGACTGATACGATGATGATTATGACCCTAAACCCCAAGAAACATCAGACAACGTTGGTAAGTATTCCGCGTGACATGAAGGTTGACCTGGCTGATTTTCCGCAGTATTCGCCGGCAAAGATTAATTCGGCGTATACCTACGGTGGGCCAAAGGAAGCTATCAAGACGGTTGAAAACCACTTCAACGTCCCGATTGACTACTATGTTTTGGTTAACATGGGTGGGCTTGGGAAAGCCATTGACGATGTTGGGGGCGTCACCGTGACGTCGCCGTTGACCTTTAGTTACGGTGGCTCAAGCTTTACGGAGGGTGAAGCGGAACACATGAACGGGAAGACCGCCCTTAACTTCACGCGGATGCGGCACCAGGATCCCCGGGGTGATTATGGCCGGCAGGAACGGCAACGACTGGTAATTACCGCACTGATGAAGAAGTCAATTTCCCCGTCAACGATTCTGAACACGAACTTCCTCGATTCGATTTCGTCCCAAGTAAGGACTAACCTGACGCTTGGTGATATGAAGAAGTTGGCATCGTACCGTGGGGCGACAAAGAACGTTAAAAGTCTCTACGCTCAAGGGTCGAACCAAACCCTTGATGGGATTGACTTCCAGGTTGTTTCGGTTCAGGAACGCCAGCATATTTCCAACGTTGTTCGGAAATCGCTGGGATTAGCCCCGTCAACGATTGACACTAAGTAGAGAATACGGACACATACTAAGGTTCTGGGTGGGACCACGGAAGGCTGTGACGGGGGTCACGGCCTTCTTGCTGTTTCCGCATAGTTTGGAGTAAACGGGCTGGGTAAATGCGTCCGGGAAAATGTGTTTTACGGGTGAAATGCGAAAGTATGTTCGGCGTGGTAGAATAGAATTACTTTAAGTTAGTACGAACGGAGGGGAAGCACGCATGATTGAACGGCAGGCGGACCGGCAGTTTGAGCTGGTGTCCAAGTATCAGCCAACGGGGGACCAACCCCAGGCCATCCAGCAGTTAACGGCCGGACTCCAAAACGGTACGAAGGAACAAATCTTGCTGGGAGCGACAGGGACGGGGAAGACCTTCACGATTTCCAACGTGATTGCGCAGGCCAACAAGCCAACGCTGGTGCTTGCCCATAACAAGACGCTGGCCGGGCAGTTATACAGCGAGTTCAAGCAATTCTTCCCGCACAACGCGGTTGAGTACTTTGTTAGTTACTACGATTTTTACCAGCCGGAGGCGTACGTTCCGTCCAGTGACACGTACATTGAAAAGGATTCCAGCATTAACGACGAGATTGATAAGCTCCGCCACTCCGCGACGAGTTCGTTGCTGGAGCGGAACGACGTGATTGTGGTGGCGTCGGTCTCCTCCATCTTTGGACTGGGGGATCCGGCGGAGTACCAGAAGCACGTGCTTTCCCTGCGGGTTGGCCAGCAGCTTGAGCGGGACGATCTGTTGCGGGCGCTGGTTGACATTCAATACGACCGTAACGACATTGACTTTCAGCGGGGGCGTTTCCGGGTGCACGGCGATGTTGTCGAGGTGTTCCCGGCGTCCCACGATGAGCGGGCGTTACGGATTGAGTTTTTTGGCGATGAAATCGACCGGATGCGTGAAATTGATCCGCTGACCGGCGAGGTGTTCGGCGACCGGGATCACGTGGCGATCTTCCCGGCGTCGCACTTCATGATTGACGGGGTCCACCTGGATGCGGGAATCAAGGCCATCCAGCAGGAACTCGATGAGCGGGAGGCCTACTTCGAAAAGGAGGGCAAACTCCTGGAGGCTCAGCGCCTCAAGCAGCGGACTACTTACGATATTGAAATGCTGCGCGAGATGGGGTATTGCCCGGGGATTGAAAACTACTCGGCGCCACTGGAAGGGCGGAAGCACGGGCAGCCACCGCACACGCTGCTGGACTTTTTCCCGGACGACTTTTTGATCGTGGTCGACGAATCCCACGTGACGATGCCGCAGGTGCGCGGAATGTACAACGGCGACCTTGCACGGAAGCAGGTGCTGGTGGACTACGGGTTCCGCTTGCCGAGTGCGGTGGATAACCGGCCGTTGAAGCTTAACGAGTTTGAACAGCACGTCCACCAGATCATCTACATGTCCGCGACGCCCGGCCCGTACGAGTTGGACCGGACCGACCACGTGGCCGAACAGATTATCCGGCCGACGGGGCTACTGGATCCCGAGATTGAGGTGCGGCCGGTGATGGGTCAGATGGACGACCTCGTGGGCGAGATTAACAAACGCGTTGCTCAGAACGAGCGCGTGTTTGTTACGACCCTTACCAAGAAGATGGCCGAGGATTTGACGGACTACCTCAAGGACCTGGGAATCAAGGTGAAGTACCTGCACTCGGACATCAAGACGCTGGAGCGGACGAAGATTATCCGGGACCTGCGGCTGGGTAAGTTTGACGTGTTGGTCGGCATTAACCTCCTGCGGGAGGGAATTGACGTGCCGGAGGTTTCCCTGGTGGCAATATTGGATGCCGACAAGGAAGGCTTTTTGCGCAACGAACGCTCGTTGATTCAGACGATTGGGCGGGCTGCCCGGAACGAACACGGGCACGTCATCATGTACGCGGATGAGGTGACGGCTTCGATGCGGACGGCCATTGATGAAACCAAGCGGCGGCGGACGCTCCAGCAGCAGTACAACCAGGAGCACCACATTACGCCGCACACGATTAAGAAGAAGATTAGCGCGGCGATTTCCGTAACGAGTGGCACGCCGGAGAATGCGGACGAACCCGAAAACGAGGTCGAGTTTAGTAAGATGAGTCGCGCCGAACAGCATGAACTGATTAACAACCTGGAGCAGCAGATGCAGCGGGCGGCGAAGGAATTGAACTACGAAGAAGCCGCCACGCTCCGGGATACGATTATGGAATTGAAACTACAGATTGGTGAGTAAACGGAAGGTGAAAGTGTGGGACAAAATAAGATTGTGATTCACGGAGCACGTGAACATAATTTGAAAAACATTGACGTCACGATTCCTAAAAACAAGCTGGTGGTGGTGACGGGGTTATCCGGCTCCGGGAAAAGTTCGCTGGCATTTGACACGCTGTACGCGGAGGGGCGCCGGCGGTACGTGGAGAGCCTGTCGGCATACGCCCGCCAGTTTTTAGGCCAAACCAGCAAGCCGGACGTGGATGCCATCGACGGGCTTTCGCCGGCCATCTCCATTGACCAAAAAACAACGTCCCATAATCCGCGCTCAACGGTCGGGACGGTAACGGAAATTAACGACTACCTGCGGCTGTTGTGGGCGCGGGTTGGAACACCGGTTTGCCCACACGATGGGCACGTAATTACGCGCCAGTCGCCCCAGCAGATGGTCGAACGCATCCTGCAGCTGCCGGAGCGGACCAAGCTGCAGCTGTTGGCGCCGGTGGTCCGGGATAAGAAGGGCCAGCATAAGCAGGTGTTGGCGAAAATTCGCCGGGCCGGGTTTGTCCGGGTGATGGTTGACGGGAAGCGTTACGACCTGGACGAGGTGCCGGAACTGGAAAAGAACAAGAAGCACGCCATTGCGGTGATTGTTGACCGGATTATCGTGAAACAGGGGATTCGCTCGCGGCTCTTTGATTCGGTGGAGGCGGCCCTCAAACTGACCCACGGGTTCATGACGGTTGACGTGATTGGTGGCGAACCGCTGCAGTTTTCCGAGAATTTTGCCTGCCCGTACTGCGGGTTTACGATTGGCGAACTCGAGCCGCGGCTGTTTTCGTTTAACGCGCCGTACGGGGCTTGTCCGGCGTGTGACGGGTTGGGTTACAAGATTGAAGTTGATCCCGACCTGGTTGTTCCGGACAAGAGCCTGTCGATTGAAGCGGGCGCGGTGGTCCCGTGGAACTCAGCAACGACGCAGTACTACCCGACGATGTTGCGGCAGGCCTGTCAGCAGTTTGGCATTCCGCTTGACGTGCCGTTTGAAGAGCTCAGCAAGGCCGCCCAGCACACCATCCTGTATGGTGCTGGAAAGCGAGAGTTCCACTTCCGGTTCCAGGGGAGCGAAATGGGCGGCGCGCGCGACCTTGACATGCAGTTTGAGGGCGTGATTCCAAACGTTGACCGGCGGTACCACAGTAGCGGCAGTGATTTTACCCGCGAACTATTACGTAAGTACATGACGGAACTGCCGTGCCAGCAGTGTCACGGCTACCGGCTGAACGAGCGGGCGCTGGCCGTGCAGGTCGGGGGCAAAAACATCGGTGAGGCCACGGAGCTGCCGGTGGTGGACGCAGCCAAGTTCTTTAGTCAGCTGACCTTTGATGCGCAGGACGAACAGATTGCCCGGCCGATCCTCAAGGAAATTAATGACCGGTTGACGTTTTTGAACAACGTCGGGTTGGACTACCTGACGCTCAGCCGGTCAGCCCGGACGCTTTCCGGGGGTGAGGCCCAGCGGATTCGGCTGGCAACCCAGATCGGCTCGAATTTGTCCGGGGTAATGTACGTGCTGGACGAACCGTCGATTGGCCTCCACCAGCGGGATAACGGGCGGTTGATTAAATCGCTCCAACAGATGCGTGATCTGGGGAATACCTTGATCGTTGTGGAGCACGACGAGGAAACGATGCGGGCGGCTGATTACCTGATTGACATTGGGCCTGGTGCGGGCGCCAATGGGGGTGAGGTCATGGCGGCCGGAACGCCCAAGCAGGTGGCCCGCAGCCGGAAGTCCCTGACCGGACAGTATTTAGCTGGGAAGAAGTTTATTCCGGTGCCAGCAACCCGCCGTGAAGGAAACGGGCACGCCGTTACGGTTTACGGGGCGGCAGCCAACAACCTTAAGCAGATTGACGTGGCGTTTCCGCTCGGGAAGTTTATCGCGGTCACGGGTGTGTCGGGCTCTGGCAAGTCTACACTGGTTAACCTGATTTTAAAGCGGGCGCTGGCCCAGAAGCTCAATAACAGTATGGCCAAACCGGGCGCTTACCGGAAGATTACCGGGGTGGAACACCTCGAAAAGGTCATTGATATTGACCAGACGCCGATTGGGCGGACGCCGCGGAGTAACCCGGCAACGTATACCGGCGTGTTTGACGACATCCGCGGGCTGTTTGCGACGACGAACGCTGCCAAGATGCGCGGGTACGGCAAGGGGCGCTTTAGCTTTAACGTGAAGGGCGGCCGGTGTGAGGCGTGCCATGGAGACGGGATTATTAAGATTGAAATGAATTTCCTGCCGGACGTGTACGTGCCGTGTGAAGTGTGCCACGGGACGCGGTATAACTCCGAAACGCTCGAAGTGGAGTACAAGGGCAAGAACATTGCCGAGGTGCTGGCGATGACGGTTGACGAAGCACTCGAGTTTTTCGATGCCATCCCTAAGATCCGGCGGAAGCTACAGACGATTGCCGACGTTGGGTTGGGTTACGTCCAGCTGGGCCAGCCAGCCACGACCTTATCAGGGGGTGAAGCCCAGCGGATGAAGTTAGCAAGTGAACTGCACAAGAAGAGCAACGGCAAGACGTTCTACATCCTGGATGAACCAACGACGGGGTTGCACACAGATGACATTAAGCGCTTGTTGGGCGTATTGCAGCGGCTGGTTGATAAGGGCAACACCGTGACGGTCATCGAGCACAACCTCGACGTGATTAAGGTCGCCGACCACATCATCGACCTCGGTCCGGAAGGCGGGGACGGTGGTGGCACGGTGGTGGCCACCGGAACGCCGGAGGAGATTTGTGCGGTGCCGGAAAGTTATACGGGACTGTATTTGAAGGACAAGGTGCGGAGCCGGACCATCGGGCAAATAAATTAAGGCGCGCCGGTTTTCCAAAAAGCCCTATGCTATAATGTTGAACAAACGTAAACCAGAGAGGAGGTTGCTGGGATGGCCAATGACATGGACCTGGTAATTATTACTGGAATGAGTGGTGCGGGCAAAACCGTTACCATGCAAAGCTTTGAGGACCTCGGGTACTTCTGCGTAGACAACATGCCCCCGTTGCTTTTGCCAAAGCTGATGGAGTTGTTGCACAACTCGGCGGAGTACAAGCGGGTGGCGCTGGTGATGGACGCGCGGTCGCCTGAATTTTATAAGGAAATCGTGAACGTCTTACAGGAACTGGATACTCAGGGCGGGGTGCAGCCCCGGATTGTATTCCTGGATTCGTCGGACGAGGAACTGGTGGCCCGCTACAAGGAAACGCGGCGGTCCCACCCGCTCGCAATGGGCGGCCGGGTGCTGGACGGCATTAAGAAGGAACGGGCGATGTTGGCGGAAATGCGCTCGCGGGCGTCGGTCGTAATCGACACGTCCACGATTAGTCCGCGGCAACTCCGGGAAAAGATTTTCCAGAAATTTGCTACCGCAGAAAGCGAACCGTTCCACGTGCAGGTCGTGTCGTTTGGCTTTAAGTACGGCCTCCCGATCGACGCGGACGTCGTCATGGACGTGCGTTTCTTGCCCAACCCGTACTACGTCCCGGAATTAAAGGAAAAAACAGGGATGGACAAGGACGTATACGACTACGTGATGAACTCCCCGCGGACCGAGGAGTTTTATCAGAACTACCTTAAAACGTTGCGCTGCGCCCTTCCCGGATACATCGATGAGGGCAAGACCAGCCTGACGATTGCGATTGGGTGTACCGGTGGCCAGCACCGGTCCGTGGCGATTGCCCGGCGGTTGGCAGCGGACCTCCAGCAGGATGGTCAGTACCCGGTGCGGCTTTTCCACCGGGATAGTCAACGGAGAAAGGAGACCGTGAACCGCTCATGAAACTAACAGTTCGTGGAAGAAAGCCCCGCGTTGTTGTGATCGGCGGGGGAACGGGGTTACCCGTTATTTTAAACAACCTGCGGGCCTCCGGAGCGGATATTACGGCCGTGGTGACGGTTGCGGATGACGGCGGTTCGTCGGGGATCCTGCGGAACTACGTGAACGTGGTGCCACCTGGCGATATCCGCAACGTCCTGGTGGCCCTGTCGCGGCTCAGTGACTTTGAAAAGGAGATTTTCCAGTACCGCTTCCGGTCCGACGACCACTTCTTTGCGGGGCATGCGATGGGCAACCTCATCATTGCGGCGATGACCGAAATGATGGGGGACGACATCTTCGCGACCGTTCAGAAGTTGGCGGAGCTCATGCAGGTCGACGGCCACGTTTACCCGGTTGCCAACACGGCCCTTGTTCTCAACGCTGAGTTTGCGGACGGAACCACGCTGGCCGGGGAATCCGAGATTTCCGGCGTGGGCAAGACGATTAAACGGGTGTGGGTGACAACCCTTGACGGGAGTAAACCCGCCGCCGTTCCTGAAGTAATTGACGCCATTATGCACGCCGACCAGATTGTGCTGGGGCCAGGAAGTTTGTTTACCAGCATTCTGCCGAACCTGATGATTGAAAACGTCCGGACGGCGATCCAGCAGACCCCCGCCGAAGTGGTGTACATCTGCAACATCATGACGCAGAAGGGGGAAACCGAGCACTTCACCGATGCCGACCACGTCCGGGTGCTAAACGATCACCTGGGGGGCCACTACATCGATACGGTGCTGGTTAATACCGAACGGGTGCCCGCTGATTACATGGACCGGCAGCGGTACGACGAGTACCTCGACCAGGTGCGGTACGACTTTGGCGGGTTACGCGCGCAGGGATGCCGGGTAATTTCGGATAATTTCTTGCGCCTGCGTGATCACGGGGTGTTCCACAACGGCTCGAAGGTCGTAGCTGAACTCACTAAGCTGATGGGGCGGCCCCGGTCATGGGATGCGAACGAATACAACTAAGATAAGGGAGGGGTCGGTGTGGCCTCATACGCAAGCCAGGTAAAAAAGGAACTCACGATGCTGGACGTGCACGTCGCGGCGAACGCGAAGGCGGAGCTGATGGCCCTCATCCGGATGAACGGGGCCCTCGAGCTGGTAAACCACCACTTTGTGCTTAACGTGCAGACGGAGAACCCCGCGATTGCCCGGCGGATTTACCAGCTCCTTAAACGGTTTTATCAGGTTGAAGCCGAACTACTAGTGCGGCGGAAGATGAAGCTTAAAAAGAACAACCTGTACATCGTGCGCCTCAAGACTGGCAGCGAGCGGATCTTGCAGGACCTGGATATTTTGGACGGGTTTCAGCTCAAACCGACCGTGGATTCGCAAAACCTCCCGACCGACGCGGCGGTGCGGTCGTACCTGCGGGGAGCGTTTTTAGCGGGGGGCTCGGTTAATAACCCCGAAACGAGTCGCTACCACCTGGAAATCTACTCCCTGTATGCCGAGCACAACGACACCATTTGCGCGTTGATTAACCACTACGGGCTCAATGCGCGGAAGACCGAACGGCGGAGTGGGTACATTACGTACCTCAAGGAAGCGGAAAAGATTGCCGACTTCCTGTCGCTTATCGGAGCAACGACTTCCATGCTGAAGTTTGAGGACATCCGGATTGTGCGCGATATGCGGAACTCGGTGAACCGGATTGTTAACTGTGAGACGGCGAACCTGAATAAGGTGGCGGACGCGGCCAACCAGCAGATTGATAATATCAAGTTTCTTGAGCGGACGGTGGGGTTAAACCAGCTCCCCCCCAAGCTCCGCGAGGTGGCGGAGGTGCGCCTAGCCAACCCGGAAGCCAGTTTGAAGGAACTCGGCGAGCTAATTCCCGGCGGAATCTCAAAATCGGGGGTCAACCACCGGCTGCGGAAACTGACCGCTTACGCAGAAAAGGTGCGGGCAGGCGGCGCTCAGGGATAAGCCATGTTAAAACGAAAAAACGAACGGAACTGCGTTCGGATGAACCAAGAGGGTGTGTCAGTCGACACGCCCTCTTGGTGTATATGAAGAGTAATTGAAGATTCGGGGTAAATCCAATATACTGTCTCAATGGACGCGGGACGCGGATCCCGGAATTTATTAGAGCGGAGAGGAAACTATGAATCAGGTAACGGTAATTGGCAGCATTAATCTTGACCGGACGTTGCGGGTGCCGCAAATGGCTCAGTCGGGGGCCACAATGCACGTCAAGGAAGTCTTTACTGCTGGTGGCGGCAAGGGCGCCAACCAGGCAATCGCTGCGAGTCGGTTAGGGGCGACCACCCACTTTATCGGGGCGGTCGGCGAGGACCAGGAAGTCAGCAAGATGATGCTGACGCTGCTGGAAGAGGCGGACATCGACTGCACGGGGATTGCACAGCTTCCCAACCAAAACACCGGGCAGGCGTTTGTCATCGTGACCGATTCCGGGGATAACATGATCTACGTGCACGGTGGGGCTAACATGGCGTTTAAGCCGGATCACGTGACCGCCCACGCGGAAATGTTGGCAGCTAGTGATTTTGTGGTGGCCCAGTTTGAAACGCCGTTTGACTGTACCGCAGAGGCCTTCCGGATTGCCCGGGCTCACCACCGGGGGACGATTCTTAACCCGGCGCCGGCCACAACGGACGTGCCGGATGATTTGCTGGCTTTGACCGACATCATTGTGCCGAACGAGACGGAAGCGGAGATTTTAACCGGAATTCCGGTCACGGACGAGGATAATATGGCGCAAGTGGCCGCAAAGCTTCACGCCCGCGGGGTAGCAACGGTGCTGATTACCCTGGGGAGCCGGGGAACGTTTTATAGCACCCAGACGACCAGTGGCCTCATTCCCGCCCTCAAGGTTAAGGCCGTTGACCCGACGGCCGCAGGGGACACCTTCATCGGGGCCCTCAGCAGTGTGCTGCACGCCAACCAGGATAACTTGGTCGAGGCAATTAAGTTCAGTAACCGGGCGGCGGCAATTACCGTGCAGCGGTTTGGCGCCCAGCCGTCGATTCCGTATCTCCGGGAGATATAATTTAACCATAAACAACCCGCAGAGGTCATTCAGTTGACTTCTGCGGGTTTCTTTTTGTGATAGCTATTTGAGAGAGACTAACGGGAATTATCCGTTGGTGCCGTAATCTCCTTGTGGTGCAGGAGGGCGTTTAACCCCACGGCACAGATGCTGGCCACAACGATTCCGTTTCCTAAGAAGAGCTGCAGGGCGTGGGGGAGTGCCTGGAAGATGTTGGGGTAAACCGCAACGCCGAGCCCTGCTCCAATCGAAATGGCCACAATTAACGGGTTACGCTCATCAGTAAAGTCAACGTTGCCGAGCATCCGGATTCCCTGGACGCTAATCATCGAAAACATGACAAGCATCGCCCCGCCGAGGACCGGGGTTGGGATGATTGTTGCGAGCGCGCCAATCTTTGGTAAGAGGCCCATGATCATTAAAAGCCCCGCTGCCCAGTAGATGGGACGTTTGGTCCGGATTCCTGATAATTCCAGGAGCCCAACGTTTTGGGAGAACGTTGTGTACGGGAACGTGTTAAAAATGCCCCCGAGAATTACGGCCAATCCTTCTGCCCGGTAGCCGCGTTTAAGGTCCGCGGCGGTTGTTTCGCGGTCGAGGAGGTTGCCAAGGGCGAAGAATACGCCGGTGGATTCAACCATGGAAACCAGGGCGATGATAATCATCGTCAGACTGGGCGATAGGGCAAAGCGGGGGGTGCCGAAGAAAAAGGGTTGGGGGAAGTGGAACCACGCAGCCTGAGCGACCGGTTTAAGGGATACCATCCCCATCATGCCAGCGATCAGGGTTCCCCCAATTAACCCAATCAACACGGCAATGGAACGGATGAAGCCTTTGCCCCAGAACTGAATTCCGAGAATAATCAGGATCGTAATGCCGCCGATAAACAATGCGCGGAGGTTGCCAAAGGATGCGCTGGTTGCCGTGCCGCCGCCGAGGTTTTGAACCGCAATGGGGATTAACGTGAGGCCGATGACGGTGATTAGGCTCCCGGTAACGACTGGCGGGAAGAACCGCCGAATTTTAGCGAAGACCCCGGCGATGAGGAAGACAAAGATTCCGGCGACAATGATGGAACCATACATCGTCCCGATAGAATACGTCTTACCGATCATCTTTAGGGGCGCCACTGCCTGGATCGCACATCCTAAGATAACGGGTAGACCGATTCCAAAGTACCGGTTCCGCATGAGCTGGAGAAACGTTGCCAGCCCACACATGAAAATATCAATCGAAACCAGGTAGGTCATCTGGGGGCTGGTGAAGTGCAGGGCGGTTCCGATTAGGAGGGGCACCGCGACTGCGCCGGAATACATTGCCAAAAGGTGCTGGATTCCGAGAACGAATGCTTTATGGTGGGAAACTTCGTGGGTGAGTTGTTGCATGGTGTTAATCCTCCATAAATGTTACGTGGTGGTTGGCAAGTGATTTAATCCGGACAAGGGACTTGAGTGGGTACCCCTCTGCTCTGAGTGCCTTTCCGCCCGGTTGAAAGGCCTTTTCAATCACAATCCCAATTCCATCAAGGTGGCAGTGGGCCTGGTTACAAATGTCAATAAGACCGTGGACCGCCGCTCCGTTGGCTAAGAAGTCATCGATGATTAAAACGTGATCGTTTGCCGTGAGAAACTGCCGGTCAACGATAACCTGGTTGGTGGTGTGCTTGGTATAGGAAACGACGCTGGCAGCATAGTTCCCGTCAGTGAGTGTGGCACTCTTTGACTTTCGGGCAAAAACCACGGGAGCCTTGAAGGCTAGTCCGGTCATCAGTGCCGGGGCAATGCCGGATGCCTCAATTGTCAGGATTTTTGTGATGGGGTGGTTGGCAAATTCGGCATGAAAGGCCGCACCAATTTTCTGCATTAGCTGCGGATCAATTTGGTGGTTAAGAAATGAATTAACTTTGAGGACGTCGTCGTTGACCACAACGCCTTCCTGTTGAATGTGAGTAATTAGTTCGCGCATCATTTTTCCTTTCACGGTGTGATGAATCACTGGATAAAAGGATGCGGCTTTTCCGGACAAATAATGAATAAGAATGCTCATAGTCCGGGATTTACGGTCCCGGGTAGAAACTTACTAGCCGTATTCTAGTGATTATATCAGCACCAAAAAATTATTAACGGGATTAATTTTAACGCTGGAAGACGAGTCACGTCAATTATTATTTTCGAAATCGTTCGTTATACACGAACAATATGATTAATTCGGACGGTTGTGTTGACAATAATGTTCGGATAATATACAGTAATGCCTGGTTGAAATGATAATTCCAGAAAGGAATGGTTAGATGGAAGTCTTTGATTTTGATAATGTTCAGCTCGTTCCGAAGAAATGTGTTATTAAGAGCCGGAGTGAGGCCGACACCCAGGTAACGCTTGGTAACCGCCAATTTCGAATTCCCGTTGTACCAGCAAACATGGCGAGTGTAATTACCCTTGAAATCGCAGCGTGGTTGGCAGACCACGGCTACTTTTACGTAATGCATCGCTTTGAACCGGAGCAGCGGTTGGCGTTTGTCCAGGAAATGCACGCCAACCACCGGTATGCTTCAATTTCGATTGGAATTAAGGATCAGGAACGCGCATTTATTGACGAGTTACGGACGGCAGACGCCATTCCTGAATACATTACGATTGATGTCGCCCACGGGCACTCTGACTACGTAATGGAAATGATTAAGTACGTTAAGCAGCAGCTGCCAGCAACGTTTTTAATCGTCGGCAACGTTGCGACGCCGGAAGCTGTTCGCGATCTGGAAGCCGCGGGGGCAGACGCCACGAAGGTGGGGGTTGGTCCTGGCCGGGCCTGCATTACCAAACTAAAGACGGGCTTTGGCACGGCTGGGTGGCAGTTAGCGGCCATTCAGGCGTGCGCCGCTGCGGCCACTAAACCAATTATTGCTGACGGGGGAATTCGGACTAACGGCGACATTGCCAAGGCCGTTCGCTTTGGCGCCACCATGGTAATGGTCGGCTCGCTCTTTGCCGGGCACGTTGAATCACCCGGAGAGGTGGTCACCGTTGATGGGCGGAAGTATAAAAGGTACTGGGGTTCAGCTTCTGCGCGGCAAAAGGGGAACCGCCACCACGTTGAGGGGAAACAGCTCCTGGTACCGTTCCGGGGTTCGCTTGAAGCAACCCTAACGGCAATGGAAGAGGACTTACAGTCAGCCATCTCGTACGCCGGTGGCCGGGACTTGGGTGCCCTGCGGCAGGTGGACTACGTGATTGTTCCGAATACGATTTATAACGGGGACCACGAAGGCGGGAGTGCCAGCTGTTAACTAATAGAAGAACATGAAAAAATAGGCGGAGTGAGAGTCCCGGGCAAACCGAATCGTGAATTCGAGGCCGGGCTTTCGCTCCGCTTATTTATTCTGAATAATTATCCGCAAGGGTTATGGCTGAAACATCCCGTTATTCGTCTTCCTCCGCTGCGGCGAGGTCTTCTAGGGCAAAGGTGCTCTCGTCAAGCGGGAAGCCCTGGCGGTAGAGGGCCTGTTTGGCCTTTTGCATGCGCGTTCGCTGGTCAAAGCGGGCGTACCGCCGCCAAACCTTCGCCGCCGCTGCTTGGAGGAGTGCGGCTTCGTGTTCTTCGTCAACTTCTGGGGAAAACTGGGCGAGCGCCTGCGTAATGGTGTCACCCTCAAACCCCGCCGTCAGCAGCCCCTGTTTCACCTTGGTTTGCCGTAGCCGGGTGGGTTTATTCCGGTACCGGCGGGCGAGTTTTTGGACCAACGTAAGGGCGTTGGCGACCTGTTGTTCCGGCGGAAACTGGGTGAGGGCCTGCTCGATTGCTGGTACGGTGATACCCCGTTGCTGTAACTTTTGGCGGATGACCCGGGGCCCCTTTAGCTCGGTGCGGGCAACCGTCCGGACGTAGCTGTTGGCGTATTCCTGGTCGTCAAGGAGGTGCTGCTCCTTGAGGCGAGTGCACACCGTTTCAATTACTTCCGGCGGAACGTCCCGTTTGCGCAGGGCAGCGCGGACTTCCTTGGTTGTGCGGAGTTGGTGACTCAGGTAATCAAGCGCCTGGGAATAGGCCCGGGATGCAGCATCTGCCGCGGTGATTTGTTTAATCTGGTTGGCATCAAGTTCCTGGCCCTTGTGCAGCGTAAAGTCGACCAACACCTGTTCGCTCACCGGAAACGCGTACTGCCCGTCCAGGTAGACGTTAAAGCGGTGGGCGTGATGTTTTTGCACTTCAATTGCGGTGATGGTTTTCATGTCCTGGCCTCCTTTGTCAGCTTTATTATAGAAGAAGTGCGGGAGAGTGCCTAGTCCTTACGGGTGTATAATGGGAAAAGCAATTAATGAAGTGGAGCGGATGATATGGGACAAAACGTACGGGTGCACCGGAATCAGCGGGTGCTCCTGACAATCAAGCGCCTGGGGATCAACGGTGAGGGCGTCGCCTATTACAAACGAAAGATTTGCTTTGTTCCGGGTGCACTTCCGGGTGAACAGGTTATTGCGGCAATCACGGCCGTCCACTCGCGGTACCTCGAAGGCCGGCTGGTGGAAATTAAGCGTTCGAGTGCGGATCGGGTCACCCCTAAGGACCCGTATCCGGTAGGCGGGATTGAACTGGAACACCTGGCATACCCGGCACAGCTTAGGTTTAAGCGGGACTTAATCAAGCAGGCATTAGCCAAGTTTAAACCAGCTGGGTACGCGGACTACGATGTTCGCCCGACCATCGGGATGACTACCCCGTACGCGTACCGGAATAAAGCACAGTTTCAGGTGCGGCGGGGGCCCAACGGCAAACTCATTGCGGGGTTGTACCGGCGGGGAAGCCACCGGTTGGTTGATTTGCCAACGTTTAGTACTCAAACCCCGGCCACAATGAAGGTGATGCGCACCGTATTGGCAGCCATCGAGGAGCTGGGGATTGCGCCGTATGATGAGCGCCACCACACGGGGGTAGTGCGGACGATCGTCGTCCGTGAGGCGTTTGCCACCCACGAGCTGCAGGTGGTACTCATCACCCGCACCCGGGTCCTTCCGCAGGCCACGGTCCTGGCCCAGACAATTATGCAGCGGTGCCCGCAGGTGGTGTCCGTCATGCACAACGTTAACCCGGAGAAAACATCCCTGGTGTGGGGCGACCAGACCACGCTGGTTGCCGGCAAACCGACAATTACGGAGCGGCTGGGAGACGTGACGTTTGACCTTTCTGCGCGCGCGTTTTTCCAGTTAAACCCGCACCAAACGCTCAAGCTGTACTCCGAGGTTGGGAAGGCCTTAGACCTGCAGCTCGGCGAGGTGCTATGTGACGCGTACTGCGGGGTGGGGACCATTAGCCTCTTTGTGGCTGGCCCTGACCAGGAGGTGCGGGGGATGGACGTCATCCCCGCCGCAATTGCGGACGCCAACGAAAATGCCCGCCGGTCCGGCCGGAAGCACGCTCACTACGAGGTGGGGAAAGCCGAAGATCTTTTCCCGCAGTGGGCCCAGGCGGGGTTTGCCCCGGATGCGCTAGTTGTCGATCCGCCCCGGACGGGTTTGGATGCGCAGTTAATTAAGACGATTCTTCAAGCCCGCCCGCAAAAAATGGTTTATGTTTCGTGCAACCCGGCCACCCTGGCGCGTGACCTTGTGCCACTAACCATGGCGTACCATGTTGACTACATTCAATCCGTCGATATGTTCCCGCAAACCGCGCGGTGTGAGGCGGTTGTGAAACTTAGCCTGCGGTGATTTTAAGAAACGGGAATGGTTTTCCGGCGATTATTTGGTATAATACAGAATGATATCGGTGGAGATTACCGTGTAGAAAGCAGGGTTGAGCAGATGCGTCATTCAAATGGACCCAGAGAAGGCGACTTCATAACCATTAAGAGTTATAAACACGACGGGAGCTTACACCGGACATGGCGCGACACACTGGTTCTTAAAACAAGTGAAAATGCCATTATTGGCTGCAACGACCACACGCTGGTGACCGAAGACGACGGGCGCCGGTGGGTAACCCGCGAGCCGGCATTGGTATACTTCCATAAGCACTACTGGTTCAACATCGTCACGATGATTCGGGATAACGGGATTTCGTATTACTGTAACCTCGCATCCCCGGCAGTGCTTGACCGGGAGGCCCTCAAGTACATTGACTATGACTTGGACGTGAAGGTCTTTCCGAACGGCGAACGGCGGTTGCTGGACGTGGACGAGTACGAAGCCCACGGCGCTAAGTGGCACTATTCGGCGGAAACCGATAAGATTCTCAAGCATAACGTCCTGACCCTGGTCGATTGGATTGACCGTGGGCGGGGGCCCTTTTCGAAGGAGTACGTTGAGATTTGGTATAACCGGTACCTTGAGTTGTCACGCCGGCAGTAGCAGACCGGTTTATAACGATGCACGGGAGCATGACGTTGGGTCACGCTCCCGTGCTGTTCAGTGAGGAGGAAAAATTATGAATAAACGGCAGGAGGATCAGCGGCGAATTATTTTCTGGTCCTTAGAGCTGCTGATCGTGGCGACCCTGGTATGGGTGTGCACGAAGATTAGCTTTGTTTTTCGGCCGGTCGGAACGTTCATCTCGACTTTGGCCGTACCCCTGATTATTTCAGGCTTTTTATTTTACTTATTAAATCCGCTGGTGAACCTCCTCATGAAGGTGCACTACAAGCGGTGGCGGCTGACCCGCACCCTGGCGGTGGCCATCGTGTTCGTGGTTTTGATCGGGTTAATTGCCTTGGGAGCATCGTACCTGTTGCCCCGGGTGATTTCGCAGGTGGAACAACTGATCGGGAAGTTGCCCCACATTATTACGACCACCCAGCACGGGATTAACGCGTTTTTGAGCGATCCGCACCACCGCGAGTGGCTTCATCACGTGGATGTCCAGCAGGTCACCAAGCACCTGGGGACCAACACCACGGCACTGGTGCGGCGCTTCATGACGTCGTTAACCAGCAGCTTTGGCTCCCTGATTAGTGCAATTACCAACATTACGGTGACAATCATCACGGTGCCGTTCATGCTGTTTTACATGTTAAAGGATGGCTACCGTTTGATGCCGGCCGTCAAGCGGATGGTTCCCAAGCGGCACGCGGACAGCGTTGAGAATTTGCTGATGCAGATGGGCCACACGATTTCCCACTACATTCTTGGTCAGGCAATCGAGTGTACGTTTGTCGGAACCTTCTCGGCACTAGGCTACAGCCTGGTGGGCGTGCCGTATGGCCTGTTGGTCGGAATTTTTGCCGGCTTTACCAACATTATTCCGTACATTGGCCCGTACATCGGGCTAGTACCGGCACTGATTCTGGCATTAACGCATTCGTTTAAGACGGCCGTTCTGGTGATTGTGGTCTGCATCGTGGTCCAGCAGGTTGACGGGAACCTAATTTACCCGAACGTCATCGGGAAAACGCTGGCCATTCACCCGCTTACGATTATCGTGTTGTTATTGGTGGCCGGTAACATTGCGGGCTTGCCGGGGATGATTCTGGGCATCCCGTTCTATGCCGTATTAAAGGTGGTCGTGCAGTACTGCTACCATATTTACCAGCTCCGTTATGACGAGGAGAAGGGGGATGAGCACGCGTGAAACGGGTATTAACGTACGGGACGTTTGACCTATTACACCGCGGCCACGTTCGTCTCCTTGAGCGGGCGGCGGCCCTGGGTGATGAACTCATTGTGGGGCTTTCGACCGATGAGTTTAACCGGATCAAGGGCAAGCACGCCTACATGAGTTACGCCGACCGGGAATACATTCTCAAGGCAATCCGCTATGTTGACCGGGTCATTCCGGAACGGTCGTGGGACCAAAAGGTGGCGGACGTCCAGCGTTACCACATCGACACGTTTGTGATGGGGGACGACTGGCAGGGGAAGTTTGATTTTCTCAAGGACTACTGTGAGGTTATCTACCTGCCGCGGACGCAGGATATTTCAACGACGAAGATAAAGACGGATTTGTCGGAAAATTAAAGTGTGCCAAAACAGAGAAATCGCCGCTTGCGGCGATTTTTTTCGTGCTATACTTATCACGATATAACTAAATGGTAATGGAGAGAGAAAAGTGAAACGAACGTACTTTAGTGTTTTAGCGTCGACGTTTTTGTTTAGTTCCATGGAGATCAGTCTGAAGATCGCGGGGGCGGCGTTCAACGCCATCCAGCTCAACCTGCTGCGGTTCTTTATTGGGGGACTGGTGTTGGTCCCATTAGCATTGCACGATTTACATAAACAACACCGGCAGCTGCATTTCAAGGACTGGGGATTATTCGCCCTCACGGGGTTTGTGTGCGTGATTGTCAGCATGACGCTCTTCCAACTAGCAGTCCAAAACGCGCCGGCGGCTACCGTGGCGGTGTTATTCAGCTGTAACCCGGTCTTTGCTCTCATCTTTGCCTTTCTTCTATTGCACGAACGGATGGGGCGGGCCAACTTTCTGGCCGTCATTGTTTCGCTTCTAGGATTATTTATCATTGTCAACCCGTTCCGGATGCACCTCTCGGGGGGAGTCATCCTGGCCCTGCTGTCGGCGGTAACATTTGGCTTGTACTCGATTGTTTCCCGGTACGGGTCAACTAAGCGGGAACTGAGCGGGATTGTCATGACCTGCTTTACCTTCCTAGCAGGAACGGTGGAGCTCTTTATTCTGATGGTGCTGACCCACTGGGCGCCGGTTGCAACCGGGATGGCCCACGTGGCGGCACTGCACGAATTTATTCGGATGCCGCTAATTCAGGGAATTTCCTGGCACACTTTACCACTGCTGGCCTACATCGGAATCGGGGTTACCGGCGGGGGCTTTGCACTCTACTTTCTGGCAATGGAGTGGTCGGACGTTTCGACGGCCTCACTGGTGTTCTTTATCAAACCAGCGCTGGCACCAATCCTTGCGATGATTATTTTGCACGAAGTGATTACCGGGGAAACAATTACGGGAATTGTCGTGATCCTGCTTGGTTCCTTAATTACGTTTATCGGTAACCGCAACAAGGAACGCAACCTCGGGTAGAGGGTGTTTGATTGCTGATTGCTTGGCGCCTGCGGTATCATTAGAATAGATAATTATGGAAAAGAGGAGCGTCATGGTAAAGCTGGTTTTAGTGCGGCACGGGGAGAGCGTCGCCAACAAGGAGAACACGTACACGGGGTGGTCGGACGTGCCGTTGACCGCCCAGGGTGTTGTGCAGGCTAAGGCGGCGGGCCGTCTCTTACGGCAAGCAAAGTTACAGTTTAGTGCCGTGCACACCTCGGTGTTAATCCGGGCAATTAAGACGGCGAACCTCGTGTGCGAGGAATGCGACCAGCTGTGGTTGCCGCTGTATAAGACATGGCGGTTAAACGAGCGGCATTACGGGGCACTCCGGGGGTTGAATAAAGACGACACCCGCAAGATTTACGGGAAGGAGCAGGTGGCTCTCTGGCGGCGTTCCTTCTACGAGGTTCCGCCGAAACTGAATGCCCCTGACACCGATGACCGGCGGTACCAGCGTTATCCCCGGTCGATTCTTCCCCTGGCAGAAAGCCTGGAAATGGCGACGCAGCGGCTGCTCCCGTACTGGGACGATATGATTGCGCCCCGGCTTTTGCGGGGTGAGAACCAGCTGGTGGTGGCCCACGGTAGTTCGTTGCGGGCACTGTTAAAACACATTGAGCACATCAGCGATACCGGAATCGATGGCGTGGAAGTGTACAACGGCGAACCAATCGTGTACACCCTTGACCAGCGCCTTGAAGTGGTGGATAAGCGGATTTTAAAAACGAATCAGTAAGCGAAACGCAAAAACAACCGTAGTGAGAATCACCACGGTTGTTTTACTGTTAGCGGTGCAACAAGCGGTGGTACCGCTGTTCCCGCGTAATCTTTTCTGTTGTCTCGAAGATGAACCACTTACTAAAGAAGTAGTTAACGATTCCCACGCAGACCTGATCGAGGACCTTCACGAAGTCCTTTTGCCCGTGGAAGAACTGAATTCCCACAATCATAAAGAGGCTATCGAGAAGAAACGACAGGATTCGCACCCCGCAAAACGAGGTGAACTCGTGGAACGTGTGCTCCCACGGGCGAAACGCCGAGTGGAAGACAAACAGCTTATTCGTCATAAACGTAAAGAGCATGGCCACAATGTACGCGCAGATGTTTGCTGCCAGGTAGAGGTGGAGGCCCATCACCTTCACCAACTGGTGGAAAACCACGACGTTAATCGCACTGGCGAGAAAGCCATAGAACGTGTATGAGAAAAAGTCGGAGTGTTTGTGAATAAATTGCTTCATACTTAATTCCACCATACTTTACTTACACGCAACTCACATAATCATATCATAATCGCCCGGGTTTCCGAAGAGAATCCGGGGAACGTTGGAGTAATTTAATTTTTCAGGAATTGACGCGTTTCGCCCGAACCGGTACTATCGTAGTAGAAAGATAGGTGGCGGAAATGAGTAAGCTCGCAGTTAAATACATTACAAAACGGCAGGCCATGCCCGCCTCGGCAGAAGGGGACCACGAAGAGCACCCGGTTTTCTGGGAGCTGTGCGGCATTGACCTGCACGTCAATGCCGGCGAAGCCCTTGGCTTGGTGGGCGATAACGGCGCGGGAAAGTCGACGCTCATGCAGATTATGAGTGGTCGAATTACCCAGACGACGGGGTTTGTCAACGGGGCGACCCGGGTGAACCTCGCATCACTGACGACGATTGCGCCCAACGTGCGGCGCCTGCCGGTCGGTAAGTGGATTGAGCGGCGGATGGATGCGGCCGAAGTGGATGAACTGCAACGGCCGCACATTAAGCAGGCCATCCTCAACTTCGCGGAGTTGGGACAGTGGCAGTATTGTCCGGTGGGGCGCCTAGAGACGGGGCTGCTTGCCCGCGTTGCTTTAGGACTGGCGTTGTTTATTACCCCCGACGTTGTTTTAATTGACGAACTCCTGACGCTGTTAGACGCAAATTTCTACGCCAAGACCAGCGTCCAGATTAACAAGCTCAAAAAGCAGGGAGTGGCGTTTGTCATCGCCGACCCGCAGGACCGCGTAATCGAAAGTTTCTGCGAGCGAACCGTGTGGCTGGACTTTGGCCGGATCCGGGAAGCCGGCGCTACCCCGGAAGTGATTACCAAGTATGAGTTTAACCGCAACTGGTACCGGGCGTTATCATGGCCGGAACAGTTAGCATACATTAAGAAAAAGCAGCAGGAGCAGCTGGACTTCGACGTTGATACCGAGTACACCCGGTTTAAGAACGAGCAGTTTGATAAGGGCTACAGCATCAAGGATAAGGCACGGCTGCGGAAACGGTTCTTCGTGGAACACGGGGAAGACCCGTTGGCCGTTCCGGCAGAGGCGCAGGCCCCCCAGCAAAAGCCCAAGAAAAAGAAGAAGCACCACTGGGGACGGTGGTTGCTGTGCTTGTGCGTGATTGGCGTACTTGGCTGCGGGGCGTACTGGCTGAGCACGCACGGGGGCATTTCCCCGCTGGTCCGGTTAATGCACCATTTCCGTTAGGCACCGAGAATTAAAGGAGGGAGAGTGCCGTCACTGGCAGAATTAGAAGTATGGATAAGCAGGAATTAACGACAGCGATTGATAAGCGGCGGACGTTTGCGATTATTTCCCACCCGGACGCCGGGAAAACGACGATTACCGAACAGCTCCTGTTATTTGGGGGCGTTGTGCGGAAAGCGGGAACGGTCAAGGCCCGGAAGTCGGGGGCGTTTGCTAAGTCGGACTGGATGGAAATCGAAAAGAAGCGGGGAATCTCGGTTACGAGTTCGGTTTTGCAGTTTGATTATGGTGGCAAACGGATTAACATCCTTGATACCCCTGGACACGAAGACTTCTCCGAAGATACGTACCGGACGTTGATGGCGGTGGATTCCGCCGTCATGGTAATTGATTCGGCCAAGGGGATTGAGCCCCAGACCAAAAAGCTCTTCCAGGTCTGCAAGATGCGGGGAATCCCGATTTTTACCTTTATGAACAAGCTGGACCGCGATGGGCGGCCACCGCTGGACCTGATTGCTGAACTAGAGGATGTTCTGGGGATTGAGGCGTACCCGATGAACTGGCCGATTGGCATGGGAAAGGGCTTAGCCGGGTTGTATGACATCTACAACCACCGGATTGAGCTGTACCGGCCGGAAGACGAGAATAATCCGTACCTGCCGCTTGATGAGGACGGCCGGATTGCGGGCGACCATCCGCTTAAGGAGGATTCAACCTACCAGCAGGTCCTTGACGAGGTGGACCTGCTGCAGGAAGCTGGAAACGAGTTTGACGAGGATAAGATTGCCCGCGGGGAGCTGACACCAGTCTTCTTTGGGTCGGCCCTAACGAACTTCGGGGTAAAGACGTTCCTGGATGCTTACCTGAAGTACGCTCCGGCGCCGACCCCGCACAAGCAGGTTGACGGGGAGCTGGTGCCCGTCACGGACCCGTTCTCGGGCTTTATCTTTAAGATTCAGGCCAACATGAACCCGCATCATCGTGACCGGATTGCCTTTGTTCGGATTTGTTCCGGTGAGTTTGACCGTGGGATGGACGTCACCCTCCAGCGGACGGGCAAGCAGATTCGGCTGTCAAACTCGACCCAGTTTATGGCGGACAGCCGCGAGACGGTGGAGAATGCGGTGGCCGGTGACATTATCGGGCTGTACGATACCGGCAACTTCCAGATTGGGGATACGGTTTATACGGGCAAGCAGACCCGCCAGTTTGAAAAGCTGCCGCAGTTTACCCCGGAACTCTTCGTTCAGGTCAGCGCCAAGAACGTGATGAAGCAAAAGTCGTTCCACAAGGGAATTGAACAACTTGTTCAGGAAGGGGCCGTGCAGCTGTACCGCAGCTATAATACGGGGGATTACATCCTCGGGGCGGTCGGCCAGCTGCAGTTTGAGGTTTTCCAGTTCCGGATGCAGAACGAATATAATTCAGAAGTTGTCATGAAGCCGCTGGGCCGGAAGATTGCTCGGTGGATTGATCCGGACCAACTGGATGAGAAGATGGCTAGTTCGCGGAACCTGCTGGTGAAGGACCGGCAGGGGGCGCCGCTCTTCCTCTTTGAAAACGAGTTTGCGGAGCGGTGGTTCGCGGATAAGTATCCGGACGTTAAGCTAACGGCAAAATTGTAATGGACTTACTAAAGAGAAGCTAAGCATGGTGGGCCCCCATCATGCTTGTTTTTTGACGCACATTTTTTTGACGCACATTAAGCGTAAAATGGCCACTAATCCGATCGTTTTGATTAAACGGAAACATCTGTTTACTAAAAGCCACAAAATTTACTAATTAGTTTACTAAAAACGCTTGCAAACCATTAGGAAACGGTTACAATAAGAGTGTAGTCGAAATGAAGGGAGCTTTTGCTATGGACACAAACGTTCAACAAGAAAAGGGTAATAAGTGGGTTACCCGGTTGTCCTACGCTACAGGGGCATTCGGTAATGACTGGTTCTACGCCGTACTTTCGACGTACTTCATCATGTTCATTACATCGCACCTGTTCGGTAAGGGCGACAATGCAATGATTCTTTATATTACTAACATTATCGCGGTCCTCCGGATTGTTGAGTTATTCATCGACCCGATCATCGGGAACCTGATTGACCGGACAAAGACCCGGTGGGGGAAGTTTAAGCCGTGGATCTTCGGTGGGGGACTTGTGAGTGCGATTTCCATGTCCGTTCTGTTTACGAACATGGGCGGATTAAACCGGACGCACCCGTTCATTTACCTGCTGATCTTCGCCTTCCTGTACATCGTGATGGATATCTTCTATTCATTCAAGGATACGAGTTTCTGGTCAGAAATGTCTTCCCTGACGTTTAATTCCGGTGAACGGGAAAAGATTTCAACGTTTGCCCGGATTGGGTCAAACATCGGGGGTAACCTTCCAGGAATGGTCATCATGCCACTGGTTCTGTTCTTCTCATTGACGAAGAACAACGGTGCTGGGGACCTCCACGGATGGTCAATGTTCGGGATGATTACGGGAATTATCGTGATTATCACCGTGCTGGCCGTATGTTTTGGGACGCACGAACTGGATTCTAATTTACGGAAGAACGAAGAAGAAACGAAGTTACGGGACGTCTTCAAGGTCTTATTAGGAAACGACCAGTTAATGTGGACGGCGATCGCATACGGACTGTACTGCATCGGGATTAACATCTTTAACTCCGCTGAACTGTACTACTTCACTTACGTCTTAGGACAGTCATCCAAGTTCGCTATTATTGGGACGATCAACATGATCATTGGGTTCTTCTCAATTTCCGCTTTCCCAATTTTGGCTAAGAAGTTTAACCGGAAAAACGTGTTCTACGCATGTATTGCAATCATGACGGTCGGGGCACTGTTACTGACGGTTGCTGGCCAGAACATGCTTCTTGTCGTAATTGCGATGGAACTCTTTGCTACGCCACAGGCGGTGATCTTCCTGGTTATTCTGATGACGATTACCGACTCAATTGAGTACGGGCAGTTGAAGTTAGGCCACCGGGACGAATCCTTAACTCTGGCGGTACGGCCGCTGCTTGATAAGTTTGGTGGGGCCATTGCCGGATGGTGCATGGGACCAATCGCAATCTTAGCCCACATGACCAAGGGAGCGTCCTACAAGACGGTTACGCCACACGACGTTATGATTTTCAAGGTAATGGTAATTGCGCTGCCGTTAGTTCTGATTCTTTTAGGATGCTTCTTCTTCTGGAAGAAGGTTAAGTTGACCGAAGCAAAGCACGCCGAAATCGTTGAGGAACTGGAACGGACATGGGGTGAAAACGGTAACGTTGAAACCGCCACGGACGCACCAATTGTTGCTGGCGAATACAACGTAACGGCCCCGATCCAGGGGAAGGTTATGCCGCTGAGTGCCGTAAAGGACGACCTCTTCTCAAAGGGCGCCATGGGACTTGGTTACGCCGTTGAACCAACGGACGGTGACGTTTACGCACCGTTTGACGGAACGGTTAAGCAGCTGTACCCGACCCGGCACGCCATCGGGATTGAGTCCACGAACGGGATTAAGATGTTAATCCACATTGGACTTGGTACCGTTGAAATGCAGGGGACAGGGTTTATCTCCTACGTTGATCAGGGCCAGAAGATTAAGAAGGGCGACAAGCTCCTTGAATTCTGGGACCCAGCAATCAAGAAGGCCGGATTAGACGATACCGTAATTGTTACGGTAACCAACTCCAACGACTTCGACCGGGTTGACGTTGTTCCGGCTGACGGAACGGAAGTCAAGCCAAACGAAGTGGCCTTAACGATTACAAAAGACTAGTTCATTATCAAGTACCTCTTACGGGACGGCCAGGGATGGCCGTCCTTTTTTGATCGGCAGCGAGTGATGAAAAAACACAACGACCGCGACTTTTTAAGTCGCGGCCGTTGGTTTAATAATATTCAATTAATTAGTTAATGCTGCTGTCGCGGAGTTTCAGCTCCGTTCCCAGCGTAATCATTTTCGGGAAAGAATCGGTGCCGTTAATCTGCTGATCGAGGAGGTTAATTCCCTCAATCCCCATCTGTTCCGTTGATACCCGAACAGAACTGAGCGACGGATAGATGTACTTGGCAATGGACGTGTCGTTAAACGCAATCAGGCTCACCCGCTGGGGAACCGCGATGTTGGCTTCGTGGAGGGCACGCAGAGCGCCAATCCCGATGGAATCGTTGGCCACAAAGAACGCCTGGGGGAGATCATTGCCCAGTTCCTTGATGGCCTGGTTCATCATCTGGTACCCCGAGTCGGTCGTAAAGTCGCCGACGTACACGTACTTCGGGTTGTAGAGGGCCAGCTCCGTCATGTAGGCCTTAAAGGTCGTAAACCGCGGGTCGATAATGGCCTGCGTGTGGTCAGCGGTTTGTTCTTCACCCACCAGGAGGCCGATTTTACGCTGGTCATGGGCGATGAAGTGGTCAAGCACCTTCGTTGTGGCGGTCACCATGTCGGAGGTGACGCAGCTAAATCCACGGTTAACGGTATTGCTGTCAACGAAAACCAGGTTGCGGTTGTACTGGTGAAATTCGCGCTGTTGTTGTGGACTGTATTTTCCGATAGCGATAATGCCGTCGACCGTCCGGAGTTTATCCAACGAGTCGTTATGGAAGACCCGGTGGATGACGTATCCTAATTTCCGGGCGCGTTCCTCAATGCCTGTCCGGATGGAGTAGTAGTACAGGTCGTTTAGTTCTTCCTTTTTGGTGTACCACTGAACAACGGCAACGGTGCCTGATTTAGTTTGCTTTTTGTGCTTGCGCTGTTCGAGGTAGTCAAGCTTTTCGGCGGCGGCAAAGATCCGTTCCCGGGTGGCGTCACTGACCGACATGGTCTTGTCGTAGTTAAGCACCCGGGAGACCGTTGCTGACGAAACCCCGGCAAGCGCGGCAATGTCCTTAATAGTAGCCACGGTAATTCCTCCCTCTATTAAACCGCTGAAATTCAGTAAACATCGTTTGGCGTGATTTCAGCCGTTTCGTAAATCACTTACCTTTATTTTAGCATATTTTTCCGGAAGACCAGTAATTATTAAGTAACAAATCCAGGTAAAGATTAACTAAACATATTGCCGTCTTTAGTAAAAACGGTTACAATAGAAGGTGTTTAAGAAACCGGTTACTTAACCGGGGAATCACCGATGGGAGTTGGTTTAAATGGATAAACAAGAAATTACGGCAGCATTCATCAAGCAATACGGCCAGGAACCGGAAGCGGCGTTCTTTTCACCGGGACGGATTAACCTGATCGGGGAACACACCGATTATAACGGGGGCCACGTGTTCCCGTGTGCAATCTCACTGGGAACGTGGGGAGCTGCCCGGAAGCGGGACGACAACAAACTCCGCTTCTTCTCCGGCAACTTCCCGGACCTGGGGGTAATTGAGTGCTCCCTCGACCAGTTGAAGTACGATAAGAAGGACAACTGGGCCAACTACGCTAAGGGCATGATTTACTACCTGAAGGAAGCCGGGTACACGGTGGACCGGGGAATGGACGTCTACATCTGGGGAAACCTGCCTCAGGGTGGTTCTGGCCTGTCATCATCCGCATCAATTGAAATGTTGTTTGGGGTAATGGTTCAACGCCTGTTTGACCTGGACGTTGACCGCCTGGACATCGTTAAGATGGGGGTTAAGACCGAAAACGATTTCTTAGGCCTCTCCAGTGGAATCCTCGACCAGTTTGCCGTTGGAATGAGTAAGGCGGGCCAGGCCATCCTGCTGGATACCAACACGCTGGATTACAAGTACGTGCCGCTTGACTTAAAGGACAACGTGATTGTCATCATGAACACCAACAAGCCGCGTGAACTGGTCGAATCAAAGTACAACGAGCGGGTGGAAGAGTGCCAGACAGCGCTGAAGGAGCTGCAGCAGAAGCTCCAGATTAAGGCGCTTGGCGAACTGGACGCGCAGACATTCGACGAGTACATGTACCTGATTGATAAGGAGAACCTGCTGAAGCGCGCGCGGCATGCGGTGCTTGAAAACGAGCGGTGTATTCGGGCAGAGAAGGCCTTGGAAGCCGGGAACCTTGAAGAATTAGGACGCCTGCAGAACGCCTCCCACATGTCATTGGAATACGACTACGAAGTGTCAGGGATTGAACTGGATACGCTGGCGCACGCTGCATGGAAGCAGCCAGGGGTCTTGGGTGCCCGGATGACTGGCGCTGGCTTTGGGGGCAGTGGGATTGCCATTGTCAACAAAGATCAGGTAGAAGCCTTTAAGGAAAACGTCGGCCGGATTTACGAAGAAAAGATCGGGTACGCCCCGAAGTTCTACGTGGCGGAAGTGGCCAATGGAACGCATGAATTATAAACGAAAGTAAGGGTGAGAGCATGAGTGCAGAAACGTTAATTGATCGGTTTGTCACGGCGGTAATTGCGGCCAGTGATTATACCGCGATGGACCACGTTTACCTGGTAAACCGGGTACTAAACATTGTGGGGGAGGGCCACCAGCAACCAGCCCCGGCCACTGACGACCTGATTGACTTAAAGGACGCGTTGGTTGCGGTTGCCGTTGCGAACGGCAAGGCTGGTGACACCCAGAACGAACGGGATGCGGTGGGGGCCGAGCTGATGAACTTTATCACCCCGGTACCGAGCGTTGTTAACCAGCGTTTTTGGGACACCTACCAGCATTCGCCGCAGGATGCCCTCGCTGACTTCTTTGCGTTAAGCAAGCGGAATGACTACATTAAAACGCGGGCGATTGCGAAGAACATTGCTTTCACCCATCCAAGTGAGTACGGTGACATTGAGATTACAATTAACCTCTCAAAGCCGGAAAAGGATCCAAAGCAGATTGCCTTAGCAAAGAAAATGAAGGCAACGGGCTACCCGAAGTGTAACCTGTGCATGGAAAACGAAGGGTACCAGGGCCGGGTTGACCACGCTGCCCGGGCTAACCACCGGATTATTCGCTTCAAAATTGGCGACCACGAGTGGGGCTTCCAGTACTCACCGTACGCCTACTTCAACGAGCACTGCATTTACCTTGATTCGGTTCACGAAGAAATGGTGATTGATGCGTCCACCTTCAAGAACCTACTGACGATTGTGCAACAGTTCCCTGGGTACTTTGCTGGGAGTAACGCTGACTTACCGATTGTAGGAGGGTCAATTCTTTCCCACGAGCACTATCAGGGTGGCCGGCACACGTTTGCAATGGAGATGGCGCCGATTGAAACCAAGTTAGTCTTTGAGGACTACGAGGATGTGACGGCGGGAATCGTGAAGTGGCCGATGTCCGTAATCCGTCTAAATGGGGACGACCTTGACCGGGTAAGTGCCTTGGCCACAAAGATCCTGGATGCTTGGCGGAACTATACCGACGAGGAAGTGGGCGTGCGGGCCGAAACTAACGGCGAGCGGCACCACACGATTACGCCGATTGCCCGGATGCGGAACGGCCAGTACGAGCTGGACCTTGTTTTGCGGGATAACCAAACATCATCGGAGTATCCGGACGGGATTTTCCACCCGCACAAGGAATACCAGCACATCAAGAAGGAAAACATTGGCCTGATTGAAGTGATGGGGTTGGCCATCCTCCCGCCCCGGTTGAAGGACGAGTTGGCGGTGGTGGCTGACTACATTCAGGGGAAGGACGTTCAGGTGGCTGATTACCATCAGGAATGGGCCGATGACATCAAGGCGCGGCACGCCGACATGACGGCTGAAAACGCCATGACGGTTGTACAGGACGAAGTTGGCGCCGTCTTCGTAAAGGTGCTCGAATGCGCCGGCGTCTTCAAACGCGATGCGGCAGGTCAGCAGGCCTTCATGCGTTTCGCTCGGCAGGTAGGACTAAAGGAATAGGGCTTCTTGTGAGATAAAAGAAAAACGATGGAATTAAGCGGTCGGGAAAACCCGGCCGCTTAGTTTATGATGGGAGGTGGGTTGGTGCGTGCTGACTGCGGTGCATAATACGGATGATGCGAACTTCAGCAGCGGGACGGTGAAAGTAGTAAAAAACAATGTAGTTTTTGATTGTAAGGTAACGAATGCCCCGTGAGTGCCATGGCTCATGGGGATAACAAGGATACATTTCAGGAAATGTGCTCAGTGCGTTAATTTTATGGATTAGTAGTCGAGTTGTTTGTTTAGCGGCAAGCGGTGATTTTAGGTGATGCGCAATGTACGAACGAATCCTGTAAAGATCATTGCGGGCAGTCGCTGAGTAAACAACGGGCCAGTGAACGGTCATTCAATCACTCCTTAAATTCGCCATCAATTGAGGTAGCAGAAAAGGTATTGTTGGTTTTAAAGTCATTAAACCCACGTTGAAGTTCAGTATCTAGTTGCTCCTTTGAGAGGGCGTCGTAGTTAACGGGACGCCGGGCTACGTGGATGTCAAAGGGGATCCCCTGCTGGTTAACGACCTGCTGTAAGAACATGTTAAGGGCTGTTGCCATCGGAATTTGTAACTGGTTAAGGACGGCTTCTGCTTGTTCTTTTAGTTCAGGTGAAACCCTGGTAAAGATACTGGCTGTTTTTTTGGATGATCCAGGCATGATTGGTTACTCCTTTCTTTTGATTGCTATTTTACAGATATTACTAGCTATTGGCAATATAATAGCTTTCAAAATTTAATAACCAGCAGCGAAATTTTTCGGACTAGTTAAGATGCCAAACATAACGCTTGAGTTATTGCTGGGGTAAGTAAAACACCTCGTCATTGAGATTTGTGTAATCCCAAGAACGGGGTGTTATTTTTGTTGTTCAATTGCTTGTTTTTCTTCCGCTGACAGGTTATGCAAAGCCTTCGTGTACTGGCGCGGAATCCACCCGCGGTCGTCAACCTGGTACCAGATCATGTTCTCGGTCCGGACGCTGCCGGTAATAATGACCGGGGTGCCGTGGGTGATTCCGTCAATCCGGTGGCCAAACGGCTGGTCGTATAGTGCCGCCTTTTTTCCCGGGACAAAATCAATCCGGGCGTAGTCATGGTACTGGTTAGTGAACGTGTTTTCGGTCGTCCGGTTTGGCCGGAGCCATGCCGGCATGGCAGGGCGGTCAACCGGGGTAACCTGCTCGTCGGTTTGTTTAATCCAGATGTTTCCTCCCATGCAACACCAGACTTGGTGATTGGTGAGGGTGACCGTTTCGTAGACGTGCCAGATGGTTCCCTTAACGAGCGTAATGCCAACGCGTTCTCCGGCTGGACCGTCGTAGCACGGGACAAACGCGTCCATCTGCAGGTCCCGCGGGTCGTAGTCAACCATTTGCCAATCCGCCCGCCGGTAAAGGTAGGTGACGGTCTGCTGTTCTTCGGTAAACTGCCCCCGCGCTGGTCCGTCCGCCCGAATCAGGTTGTAGTGGTCGATGAACGGAGAACTCAGGTTGTACTGGGCGTGTAGTTTTCCGTTGATAAACCGCGGGTAGGCCAGCAGGTTGAGTTCGTCGATGTCCCGGCAGAACATCCAGACTTGCCCCCCGTTTTGCCGCCGGTACGTGAGTGTCATGGTACCGTACGGGTCGACAAACGAGCTCACAAATCCTGCGATGTGAATCAGGTCGTATCCAGAGAACTCCCGGAACTGGAGCTGCAGGGGAGCACCGAGCCGACCGTGAATAACCTGCGGCGCAGCCATACTCTTCTGGTGTTCGTCCTGGTAGATAATCACCAGCGTTGCGTCCGGCGCATCCCGGCGCACTTCCGGCTTAGCTGGCTGGCTTGGCCGCTGATCTTTCTGGGCCGGATAAAACCGTTCAATAGGGGCGCCCACTGGTGCCTGGTTAGTAACCACCCGCCGCCCGTTTAGTGCCGTTGTCGGACGAGGTGCAACCGGGCTTGGAGTAACCGGAACGGCAAGAGTCCCGGCTTTCTGGTTTAGTTGGTGGAGTCGCCGTTGGGAACTGGCGGGTGACTTCCGCTGTTGCCGGCGAAAATTAAAGCTCCGGCGTTTTTTATGAAATAACCGCGCCACCATCAGGGCACCTCCGTTCGTCAGTAATACTCGATTGTCATTATACAATAAAAAGGAGGGTGTGCCAAAGGGACAAAGGAGGTTGGAACGGATGTTCCAACCTCCTTTACCGTAATTTTTAGTTTTACCGGAAGCGGTTATGCGCACCGCTCTGCCGTTAGCGTGATCGTTGCTCCTTTTCGGGCCATCACCGGGCTTTGGGTGGGTGCAAAAAGGTGTTCGCGAATATACGCCAGTTCTGCGGGCGTGACGGGGCGGTGACGGTTGGTAATTGCCACCGTATCTTCCGTTGCCCCGCGCCGGTGGGTAACCAGCGAATTTCCCAGGGTGTAAACTTGGATAAACCGTAGGGGAGTAGTAACCAGTTCACGGTGGATCTGGTCAGCGTAGCTATTGGTTACGTCAACTAGGTGCATCGTGTGTCCTCCTTATATGTGATTACCCACAGTATAACGAAACCAGGGAACCGGGATAAGCCCCGTTTCCCTGGTTTATCAAAAAACTAAGCTTCCTTCTGAATTTTTAAGCAGTTGGTTTCTGGGTAGGTTCCTTTGTGTCCTCGCTTCCGATGACAATCTGGTCGTCCTTGAGCCGCGCAACAAACTGCTTGGTCTTCGGGTGTTCGAGGTAGTAGTCAGCAACCTGATCCTCGATCTGTTCCTGGATTACCCGCCGGAGTGGCCGGGCCCCCATCTTCGGGTCGTACCCGAGTTCGACCAGCTTATCCTGAACCGGGACGGTGACGTGGATTGATAAGCCCTGCTGTGCCAGCATGCCGTTCACGTCAGTCAGCATCAGGTTGACGATTTGTTTCAGGTCATCCTGGGAAAGTGGCTTAAACTCAACGATGTCGTCAAACCGGTTAAGGAATTCTGGCTTGAAGTAGTTGGTGAGCTTATCGATCACGGAGTGGGTGGTGCCATCGTTTGCGGCGCCAAACCCAACGCTCGTGACGGAATCGCCGCTGCCGGCGTTACTCGTCATGATAATAATCGTGTCCTTAAAGCTGACGGTCCGGCCCTGTGAGTCGGTTAGGCGGCCGTCGTCAAGGATTTGCAAGAACATGTGCATGACGTCTGGGTGTGCCTTTTCCACTTCGTCCAGGAGAATCAGGCTGTACGGGTGCCGCCGCACCTGTTCGGTTAACTGCCCAGCTTCCTCGTAGCCGACGTATCCTGGAGCTGCTCCAATGAGCTTTGAAACGGAGTACTTTTCCATGTACTCGCTCATGTCGAAGCGGATCATGGCATCGGTCGTCCCGAAGAGCTCACGGGCCAGCTGTTTTGCGGTTTCGGTTTTCCCCACTCCGGTCGGACCGACAAAGAGGAAGGAACCGATCGGCCGGCCGGACTTGTTAAACCCAATCCGGTTCCGCCGGATGGCCCGGGCAACCTTATCAACGGCCTCGTTTTGACCAATGACGTGGCTTTCAAGGGAAGCAGCAAGGTTCTTAAGTTGTGCTTGTTCCTTCTCCTTGAGTTCGCCCACCGGAATTTCCGTCTTTTCTTCGACAATCTTTTCCATGTCCTGTTCGGTAACCGTTGGCGCGGTCTCGCTGGCCTGGCTGTCTGCCTTCATCCGGTTATACTTCGTTACCTGGTCGCGGTAGTAGGCGGCCTTTTCGTAGTCCTCCTTATCGAGGGCAGCCTGCTTTTGTTCCTCCGCATTTTTGATCTTCTCGTCCAGGGTCTGAGGATCAACCGCATCGATTGTCAGGTTCTTCCGGGAACCCGCCTCATCAAGTAGGTCGATGGCTTTATCCGGGAGGAAACGGTCCTGGATGTACCGGTCGGACAGTAATACGGCGGCTTTCAGGGCGTTATCGGTGTATTTTACGTGGTGGTACGCCTCGTACTTGCTCTGAATCCCCTTAAGAATACGGAAGGTTTCTTCCGTGCTTGGTTCGTCCACCTGAACGGGTTGGAGCCGCCGGGCAAGGGCAGCGTCCTTTTCAATGGTGCGGAATTCGTTGAGGGTTGTGGCCCCGACTAACTGGAACTCCCCGCGGGCGAGGGCGGGCTTGAGGACGTTCCCGGCATCCATGCCCCCCTCAGCGTTCCCGGCACCCACAATTTCGTGGATTTCGTCAATAAAGAGGATTGTGTCCTTACTCTGCTTAAGTTCCTGCATTAACTGTTGCATTCGCTGCTCAAACTGGCCGCGGACGCCCGTTCCCTGCACAAGGGAAACAACGTCAAGGCGAATAACCTTTTTATTAAGCAGTTTTTGGGGAACATCCCCGTCAACGATTTTCTGGGCGAGGCCCTCAACAACGGCCGTCTTTCCGACCCCGGCTTCCCCAATTAAAACGGGGTTGTTCTTTGTCCGTCGGTTTAAGATTTCGATAACCCGCTTAATTTCCTGATCACGGCCAATGACCGGATCAATGTTTCCCTTGCGTGCTTCGGCAGTCAGGTCCAACCCGTACTGGTCAAGGATCGAGCCGCCGTTGTTACCCCCCTGGTTAGGGTTCATCCGGGGACCGCCTTGGCCCTGAGCTTGGCCAGCTCCCCGCTGGTTATTTGCGGCCATTGACCGGAAGAAATCATCGAGGGACCCAAACCCGAACGGATCTTGTTGACTGTTACTCTCATGGTTAGCTTGCTGTTTTAGTTGCTGGTAGCACGACTGGCACAGGTCAAGGGCCGTTTGCCGGCCGTTGACGTTAGTTGTCAGGTGAATCGTTGCTGGATTTTGATGACAATTTTGGCATAACATATGGTTCACAACCTTTCATTTAAAAACGAATCAGTCGGTTGATCTTGTTTTGACCAACTTTGACCTTTACCCCAATTATACCGATTTTCCTTTTAAACGCAAGGGGGGTATCCTAAAGAGGCGGGAAGGTAACACCCGCCATAAATGAGGTGAATAACATAATGAAGGATTACGAAAACTTGTTAGAACAACTCCGGCAGGGAGAGATTACCGAACTGACCGTTACGCCGGAAGAATTCATGGATTTCCAGCCGGTTTTGATGAAGTACCGGTACCGGAAGAGCATCGTTGGCCAGGCGCAAAAGGGCGGCGGGGTGGTTTACCACTTTAACGGCGAACAAACAACCGATTAGTGGGGAAAAGAAGGCAATGAAAGCCTTGTCGTTAAAATAATTTTATGCTATTATCATTGACGATAGGTCTACCACATAAATGTAAGCGCGTACTTATTGGCGTGTGGGGCCTACGCCTTGAATATATCCATATAAAGGAGATTGTTAGTTATGGAAAAGAAAGACTTTCACGTTACAGCTGAAACTGGGATTCATGCTCGTCCTGCTACCCTGTTAGTTCAGGCCGCAAGCAAGTTCAACTCAGACATTACCCTGTCATACCAGGACAAGTCAGTTAACCTGAAGTCCATCATGGGTGTTATGTCACTTGGTGTTGGCCAAGGTGCTGACGTAACGATCACGGCTGACGGTGCTGACGAAGCTGACGCCATCAAGGCCATTGCTGACACGATGACAAAGGAAGGGCTTGCTGAATAATGACAAAGACACTGAAGGGAATCGCTGCAAGTGACGGAATTGCCGTTGCTAAGGCGTACATGCTCGTTCAGCCTGACCTGTCATTTGAAGAAAAGAATATCAGTGATGCCGACGCTGAAATCAAGCGGCTTCACGATGCGGTTGACGCATCCAAGAAGGAACTTGAGATTATCAAACAGAAGGCAACGGAAAACCTCGGTGCGGATGAAGCCGAGGTTTTTGAAGCTCACCTGACAATTCTTTCTGATCCGGAAATGCTAGGCCAGATTGAAGATAAAATTAAGAACGATAAGGTTAACGCCGAGGCCGCTCTCAAGGCCGTAACTGACATGTTTATTCAGATGTTTGAGGCAATGACCGATAACGCCTACATGCAGGAACGGGCCGGGGATGTCCGGGACGTTACCAAGCGGGTGATGAGTCACCTGCTGGGGGTAACGCTCCCGAACCCTGCCTTGATTGATGAAGAGGTTGTGATTGTTGCGCATGACCTGACGCCGTCTGATACGGCGCAGTTGGACCGGAAGTACGTCAAGGGGTTCATTACCGACATTGGTGGGCGGACGTCCCACTCAGCAATTATGTCCCGGACGCTGGAAATCCCGGCGGTAGTTGGTTCGGAAACGGCCACGCAGGATATTGAGGCGGACGACATCGTTGCCTTAAACGGGATTGATGGGGTGGCCCTCGTTAACCCAACGGACGCTGAGGTTGCTGACTACCAGCAGAAGGCCAAGGACTACGCTGCCCAGAAGGCTGAATGGGAAAAGCTGAAGAACGCTCAGTCAGTAACGGCAGATGGCAAGGAAGTCTTAATCGGGGCAAACATCGGAACGCCAAAGGACGTCGAGGGTGCCAATGATAACGGTGCTGAGGCCGTGGGACTGTTCCGGTCAGAATTCCTTTACATGGATTCAAGCGAGCTGCCGACCGAAGACGAACAGTTTGAGGCGTACAAGCAGGCCGTTGAAGGCATGCACGGTAAGCAGGTTGTTGTCCGGACGATGGACATTGGGGGCGACAAGCACCTGCCATACCTTGAACTTCCGGAAGAACAAAACCCGTTCTTAGGGTACCGGGCCATCCGGATTTCCCTGGACCAGCAGGAGATTTTCCGGACGCAGTTACGGGCGCTGCTGCGGGCATCCCACTACGGGAAGCTGGCAATCATGTTCCCGATGATCGCTACGGTTCAGGAATTCAAGGATGCAAAGGCAATCTTTGAAGAAGAAAAGGCTAAGTTGGTTGCGGACGGTGTTCCGGTAGCGGATGACATTGAAGTCGGAATGATGATGGAAATTCCAGCCGCTGCAATGATTGCTGATAAGTTGGCAAAGTACGCTGACTTCTTCAGTATCGGGACCAACGACCTGATCCAGTACTCGATGGCTGCTGACCGGGGGAACGAACGCGTTTCTTACCTGTACCAGCCATACAACCCATCAATTCTGCGGCTGGTTAAGCACATTATCGAATCTTCCCACAAGGAAGGTAAGTGGACTGGCATGTGCGGTGAAATGGCGGGCGACCAAATCGCTGTGCCGCTGCTTGTCGGCTTAGGGTTGGATGAGTTCTCAATGAGCGCAACGTCGATTCTGAAGACGCGGAGCTTAATTAAGAAGCTGGATTCAACGAAGATGAGTGAGTTAGCCGCCAAGGCGGTTGACTGCGAAACAACCGACGAAGTGGTTGCCCTGGTTAAGGACTACACTAAGTAGGTTAATTAAGCGAATAAAGAAGCCTGGCATAGTGCCAGGCTTCTTTTTGCTATCAGGAATTAGCGCAGGGCTGACGGTGGAAAATTGATAAAATGTTGCGTGGATTGCGCGGAATTCATATAATTGATAGTAACTATTGATTTGTCAGGAAGGGGGGACGCTCGTGAAGGTTGGAATTTTCACGGATACCTACTACCCGCAGGTAAGTGGGGTTGCCACGTCGATTAAGACGTTAAAGAAGCAGCTCGAGCGGCAAGGGCATACCGTCTACATCTTCACTACAACGGACCCAAACGTTGATAAGAACGTCTACGAGCGAAACATCTTCCGGTTTACGAGTATTCCGTTTATTTCGTTTACCGAGCGCCGAATTGCGGTGCGGGGATTGTTTCACGCCTACCAGGTAGCGAAAAAACTACAGCTGGATATTGTCCACACTCAGACCGAATTTTCCATGGGGTTAATCGGCAAATTTGTGGCGCACAACCTGCATATTCCGTGTGTGCACACCTACCACACAATGTACGAGGACTACCTGCACTACGTGGCAAACGGCAAACTATTGCGGCCGGTGCACGTTAAGCAGATGAGTAAGGTTTTTTGTGCACACATGGCGGGAATTGTGGCCCCCAGTGAGCGGGTTTTGACTACCTTACGTGGATACGGGGTGACCGAACCAATTACCGTCATTCCTACGGGGGTTGACCTGGAACGGTACCAGGAAGACGGAACCATTGCGCGCCAGCGGTTGCGGCAGCAGTACGGCCTTGCCCCGGATACCCCGGTGATCCTCACGCTGAGCCGGTTGGCGCTGGAAAAGCACATTGACCGGTTAATCGCGGCGTTACCCCGAATTAAGGCGGCGGTGCCAGGGGTAAAGTTGATGGTGTGTGGCGACGGTCCGGCGCGGGAAGAGCTGGAAGCGCAAGTTGCGGCCCTTGGAGTGCAGCGGGATGTTATTTTTACCGGCGAGATTCGGCATGCGGCGGTGGTCGATTACTACCACGCCGCGGATCTGTTTGTTTCAACGTCGGAGTCGGAATCACAGGGATTGACGTACATTGAAGCGTTGGCAGCCGGCCTTCAGGTGATCACTACACACAGTCCGTACACCGACCAGTTGCTGGATAATCCCGCTTTAGGGGTGCCGGTTGCTGATCAGGACGAATTGGTGGCGGCTGTGCGACGGTACTTGATGGGTTCGGCTCCGCAGATGACACCGGCAGTTCGGACACCGAAGCTGGCGATGATTTCAGCCGATCATTTTGGCGAACAAATCGTTGCCTTTTACCGGCAGGCGCTTGCACAACCGGTTGTTGCGCCGGTTCGCTCCCGCCATAACGCCAATTCGTAATGGGGGATGAGTGAATGATCCACGTAAATATGTTGTCATCGGCCACGCGGGTAAAGGGCCAGGGGGTTGGAAGTGCCTACACCGAACTGGTCAGACTCCTGCGGACGTACCTTTCCGCAGATATTACGGTGACCGAAAACGACTGGCATGCCAGCACGATCACCCACTATCACACGGTTGATCCCCAGTTTTACTTGTCAACGTTTGATTCGCGGCGGGGACGGCGGATTGGCTACGTCCACTTTTTACCAGAAACCCTGGAAGGGAGCCTAAAGCTTCCGGGAATCATTGGGACGACGTTTAATAAGTACCTAATTAGTTTTTATAAGCGGATGGACCGGCTGGTGGTCGTAAACCCCAGCTTTATTTCGCAACTGGCTGCTTATGGCATTCCAGAAGAGAAGGTCCGCTATATTCCAAATTTTGTTGCCAAACGCGAGTTTTATCCCGTTGATGCCGCTGAAAAGGACCGGCTCCGGCGGCAGCACCAGCTGCACCCTGGCAGGTTTACCGTTTTAGGGGTCGGTCAGGTTCAGGAACGGAAGGGTGTGGGGGACTTTATTACCCTTGCCAAGCGGCACCCGGAGATTGACTTTGTGTGGGTTGGTGGTTTTTCGTTTGGCAAAATGACGGCCGGGTACACGCGCCTAAAGGAAGTCGTTAATAACCCGCCCGTAAACCTTATTTTCCCGGGAATTGTTGACCGCGATAAAATGCGCAAATACTATAACATGGCGGATTTGTTTTTATTACCGTCATATAACGAGTTATTCCCGATGAGTATTCTTGAGGCGTTTAGTTGCGGTATTCCTGTTCTTGTCCGGGAGCTTCCCCTTTATCACGATATTATTAGCGGTTTTTACGCTGGTGCGGCGGACGTCCAGGCGATGGACCAGCAGATTGTAACGCTGCGGGATAACCCGGAGCGGTTGCGGGCGCTGCGCAGTCAGGCTGAAGCGGGGGCTCAGCAGTACTCGGAGGATCGGCTGGCGACGGTTTGGCGCGATTTTTATAAAGCGGAGGCGATGGAAGGCCATGTCACGGAAAAATAAGGTCATGCTGGCGGTCATGCTCGCCCTGGGAGTGGTAATCTTTGCCTATTCGGTGCGCAATGTTTCATGGCACTTGATTGCAGGCGACATTGCCCACCTTAAGTGGGGGTGGCTTGCGGTTGCCGTGGGGTGCATGGTGCTTTCGCTATTCTTAGAATCACTGGTTGTGCATACGCTAGTGCGGAACCGGGTGGCCGCGCACTTCCCGTTGCGGGATGCAATCCGGATCCCGTTAGTGGAACAGTTATTTAACGGGATTACGCCGTTTGCGACGGGCGGCCAGCCAGCGCAGGTGTTTGCTCTTCTCCAGTCAGGAGTGGAGGGCGGCCAGGCAACTTCGCTTTTACTGCTCAAGTTCGTGGTATACCAGACAATGATTGTGGTTAACTTTTTAATTTGCTTGGTCGCCGGGTTTCACTACATCGCGGATAAGATCCACGTGATGGCGGTGCTGGTCATCTTTGGCTTCTTAATTCACTTTGCTGTGATTGGCGGGCTGTTAATGGTGATGTACTGGTACAACTTCACGCGCAAAGCCGTCCACTGGTGCTTATTACCACTGAAATGGATAGTTAGTGCAGAACGGTTTAGCCGCATTCAGGAATACCTGATTCTTAAAATTGATAACTTTTACCAGGAAAGTTTGCAGTTAAAGGCGCAGGGAAAGTTACTCGTTAAGATTAACCTGTTAACGCTGTTTCAACTGGCGGTCTACTACGTAATTCCGTACTTTATTTTACTGGCGCTTGGAGTCAGCAATGTTTCGCTGATCACGGTAATGACGATGCATGTCTTGATTGTGATTGCAACGTCGCTTTTCCCAATTCCTGGGGGTGCCGGGGGAGCAGAGTTTAGCTTTACCCTTGTGTTCTCGACTTTCATGGCGAGTCATACCAAGCTGATTTTGGCGATGATTCTGTGGCGGCTAATTACGTACTATCTGGGAATGTTCGCGGGAATGATCGCACTTGTGGTTAAACCGCGGCGGATTACGGCCCCGGAAGATTAAGAGGACAATTAAAATTATTCGAAAATGGAGGAGGCATTAGAAAAGATGCCTCTTTTTGTTTATAATTGACTGGTATTCACAGTTTTTTCAATTACTTTGAATTGGAGGCAATCACATTGCGTTCATTAGTTAAGAAGGTTCGCGATAAGCTGAGTACGCGCCTGGGCTTCTTTGCCATGGTGGTCGTCCTGTTTTGGATTACGTCGTACATTGCTTACTGGACCGAGTTTAACCTTGGGGTGTCCGATCCAATGCAGCAGTTCCTGCTGGTATTGAACCCGATTCCCTTTGCGTTGATCCTATTTGGGATTGCGCTCTTCTTTCGGGGAAAATGGTCGTACTGGATTATGCTGGTGATCGACTGGATTGAATCAATCTGGTTATTTGCCAACATCGAGTATTACCGGGAATTCTCCGACTTTATTACGATGGGGGTTATTAAGTCTGCTGGGGCAGTTTCTAATAACCTTGGATTAAGTATTAGCAAGATTATTCGGCCGTATGATTTCTTCGTATTCATCGGCGTGATTGTGCTAACGATTTTGGTAGTAACGAAGGTTATTAAGGTTGATAACCGCCCTGTTCGGTGGCGGCAGGGAATTATTAGCGTACTTGCGGGGGCTGTGCTGTTTTCCATCGACCTCGGGTGCGCGTACAAGGACCGGCCGCAGCTGTTAGGACGGACGTTTGATAACAACTATATTGTTAAGTACCTCGGGATGAACTTCTATGCGGGTTACAATGCCTACACGACGCACCGCCAAACGGTAACGCGTGAGCGGGCATCAAGGAAGGATCTACAGAAGGTACGGAAGTACACGGAGTCCCGGTATTTGCCGCCGAATGTTCAGTATTTCGGCAAGGAACGCGGGAAAAACGTGTTCGTGTTTCACTTGGAGAGTTTCCAGCAGTTCCTGATTGATTATAAGGTTAATGGGCGTGAGGTAACGCCAAACATTAACAAGTTCTATCACGATCAGCACACGCTCTCGTTTGACAACTTCTTCAACCAAGTTGGTCAGGGGAAGACGTCTGATGCTGAAACGATGCTGGAAAATTCACTGTACGGGTTACCGTCAGGTTCGGTAATGACAGAGTATGGTGGCTCGAACACCTTCGATGCGGTTCCGGCAATCTTAGACCAACACGGGTACACAACAGCTTCCTTCCACGGGGACGTGGGGAGTTTCTGGAACCGGGTTAATACGTACAAGGCTTGGGGTTACCAGTACTTCTTTGATAAGAGTTACTACAACGACCGGAAAGGCTATGATATTGGGTACGGCCTGAAGGATAAGATTTTCCTGAAAGAATCTTCCCAGTACATTGAGCAGCTGCCGCAGCCGTTCTACGCCAAGATTATTACGTTAACGAACCACTATCCGTACGAGTTGGATAAGAAGAATGCTTCGATTCCAAAGACAACGACCGGTGATGATACCGTCGATGGGTACGTTCAGACGGCCCATTACCTGGATCAGGCGTTTGGTGAGTGGATTAGTTACCTGAAGAAGACGGGACTATATAAGAATTCTGTGATTATCGTTTACGGTGATCATTATGGAATTTCGAACAATCACAAGAAGCCAATTGCACAGTTGTTAGGAAAGAAGAGCGTAACGCCGTATGACCTTGCGATGTTCCAGAAGGTCCCGTTTATGATTCATGCCGAAAACCTTAAGGGGGGCATTAATCATACGTATGGTGGTGAAATCGACGTTATGCCGACGTTGCTGGACTTATTGGGGATCCACGACAAGCAGTACATTATGTTTGGCCAGGATCTTCTTAATCCGCAGCATGATCAGACGGTAGCGTTCCGGGATGGCGACTTTGTTTCCCCGACCTATTCGAAGATTGGTAGTCGAATCTACAATAACCAGGGACAGGTTGTAAATGATAAGCTGACGGCTGCTGAAAAGAAGCAGGTTGACGAAATGCAGGAGGACGTTAACAAACAACTGACGTACTCTGATAAGGTTGTCTTAGGAGATTTACTGCGTTTCTACCATCCGAAGGGCTTCAAGCGGGTTAATAAGGCCGATTACACTTATAACTATACTAGGGCAATGTCTGAGCTTCGAAAGGATAATAAGAAGTACCCAACAAGTTTGAAGGACAAGAACCACGGGAAGACGTTGGTTGACGACTTCTCAACGGATGCGCCTGAATTGAAGGGATTAAATGATAATCAGATTTATAAGAACTGGGATAGCGGCCAGAATTAAGTAAGTGGTTGTGATTAATACACCGGTTTTATTCGCGAGTTCGGTTATGAACTCGGCGGGTAGAACCGGTGTTTTTGTGTGGGTAATAAAAAGCATGATGGAGTGCAAAAAGTTGTTGACGATTATTAGATTGGCTGGTAAGATAATAACCGTTGCGAATGAGCGGCGAACCGCGATTAATTAGGGCTTGACGCACAGGTTCTTTTCTCGCTATAATAGGTTAGTCGCGTGGGCGATGGTAGATCTTTGAAAACTGAACACAGTATCGACGAATTAAATGTGTAGGGCTCTTTTGAGCAACATAATTTAACGAAGTCAAACTTCGCTAGTAATAAATTAATGAGTCACGAATTCAAAATGAGAGTTTGATCCTGGCTCAGGACGAACGCTGGCGGCGTGCCTAATACATGCAAGTCGAACGAGAATTGCTTACACCGAGTGCTTGCACTCACCGTAAGGAATTCGAGTGGCGGACGGGTGAGTAACACGTGGGTAACCTGCCTATCAGAGGGGGATAACACTTGGAAACAGGTGCTAATACCGCATAACATTGAAAAGCGCATGCTTTTCAATTAAAAGGCGCTTCTGGTGTCACTGATAGATGGACCCGCGGCGTATTAGCTAGTTGGTGGGGTAACGGCCTACCAAGGCAATGATACGTAGCCGAGTTGAGAGACTGATCGGCCACAATGGGACTGAGACACGGCCCATACTCCTACGGGAGGCAGCAGTAGGGAATCTTCCACAATGGGCGCAAGCCTGATGGAGCAACGCCGCGTGCGTGAAGAAGGTCTTCGGATCGTAAAGCGCTGTTGTTAGAGAAGAACACGGATAAGAGTAACTGTTTATGCGTTGACGGTATCTAACCAGAAAGTCACGGCTAACTACGTGCCAGCAGCCGCGGTAATACGTAGGTGGCAAGCGTTGTCCGGATTTATTGGGCGTAAAGGGAACGCAGGCTGTTTTTTAAGTCCGATGTGAAAGCCTTCGGCTTAACCGAAGAAGTGCATTGGAAACTGGGAGACTTGAGTGCAGAAGAGGAGAGTGGAACTCCATGTGTAGCGGTGAAATGCGTAGATATATGGAAGAACACCAGTGGCGAAAGCGGCTCTCTGGTCTGTAACTGACGCTGAGGTTCGAAAGCATGGGTAGCGAACAGGATTAGATACCCTGGTAGTCCATGCCGTAAACGATGAGTGCTAAGTGTTGGAGGGTTTCCGCCCTTCAGTGCTGCAGCTAACGCAATAAGCACTCCGCCTGGGGAGTACGACCGCAAGGTTGAAACTCAAAGGAATTGACGGGGGCCCGCACAAGCGGTGGAGCATGTGGTTTAATTCGAAGCTACGCGAAGAACCTTACCAGGTCTTGACATCTTTCGC
>NZ_CANCXC010000003.1:0-188493 GCF_947381805.1 Ligilactobacillus hohenheimensis
TTCGTTAAATTATGTTGCTCAAAAGAGCCCTACACATTTAATTCGTCGATACTGTGTTCAGTTTTCAAAGATCTACCGTCGCCCAAGCGACTAACCTATTATAGCGAGAAAAGAACCTGTGCGTCAAGCCCTAATTCTCAATAACGGTTGCTCACCGGCAACGGTTATTAATATACCAGTTCAACCAAACAGCGTCAACTCCTATTTTAGGAACTCAGTATTGTTCCACACCGGAACGGTATACGCTTGACCGCCCTGCGTTTCGAGAACCGAGATACTCGTATTCGCCACCAGTCCCGCCGGACGAACTTCATCCACGCTTAATCCCCGAATTGTCTGTAATAAGTACGAAATTACCATCGCATGGGCCACCACCAGCACGTTGCCATTAGGGTGTTGCTGGTAAACCGGCCGTAACGGGCGCTTAATTCGCTCAATAAACTGCGCGTACGACTCCGCCCCCAGCGCCGTCCCATCAAACCGGCTGGGATGGTTAACCAGCGCATCAAACTCCGGTCGGTCTGCGACCTCATCTTCCAAAACGCCATCCCATTTTCCGAAATCAAACTCCCGCCAATCATCAACTAACTGCGGTCGGAGCGTAATTCCCGCTGCCGCACATGCCAGCCGGGCAGTCCGCTGAGTGCGCTCAAGGGGACTGGCATAGACCGCCTCAAACGGAACGTCCTGGAGATACTTTCCTGCCAACCGAGCGTCCTGAACGCTCTGCTCTAACAACGGTGAATCAGCCCGCGCACCCTGAATCCGCAGCTCTTCGTTATACACCGTGCGCCCATGACGGAGAAAATAAAACTTTGTCATCTTTACCCCTCTTTTTTACCGCCAAGATACCATAAAAGGCCCCGGGGAACAATTCCCCGCGGCCTAATAACCAGATGATAAAATATCAAAAATAAGTGTAGTAGAAACAGGAAAGTGAACGAAGTACAAACCATAAATTTAGGGCTTTCGTGCTTCACCTAACCCTGTGGTTCAAATTCCCCACTACTTCGTAATCTTGTCAACGCCGTGCATGTACGGCCGCAGAACTTTCGGAATAGTAACCGTTCCGTCTTCGTTCTGGTAATTTTCAAGGATGGCCGCCACCGTCCGGCCAACCGCCAGCCCGGAACCGTTCAGCGTGTGAACAAAGTGAAGCTTGCCGTTCTCATCCCGGTACTGAATGTGTGCCCGCCGCGCCTGGAAGTCCTCGCAGTTTGAACAACTCGAAATTTCCCGGTACTTGTTTTGCGCCGGCATCCACACTTCAAGGTCGTGGGTCATGGCCGCACTAAAGCTCATGTCACCGGAAGCCAGCGTAATAATGTGGTACGGCAACCCCAGCTTGTCCAGAATATTGCCGGCGTTCTTCGTCATCTTTTCGAGTTCATCGTAGGATGTCTCCGGCATACAGAACTTCACCATTTCCACCTTATTGAACTGGTGCATCCGAATTAATCCCCGGGTATCCCGGCCAGCACTCCCGGCTTCTGACCGGAAACACGGTGTCAGCGCCGTTTCGTAAACCGGTAACTGCTCGCGCGGAATGACTTCATCGCGGTAGTAGTTGGTAAGCGGCACCTCGGCCGTTGGAATCAGCGTCATGTCCTCACCGTTTACCTGGTAAACGTCCTCCTTGAACTTCGGGAACTGACTGGTCCCGTACATTGAAGCGGCATTCACGATGTACGGCGGAATCATTTCCGTGTAACCTTCCTTTTCATGCTCATCCAGCATGAAGTTGTACACGGCCCGCTCTAACTTCGCACCTAAGCCCTTGTAGTATACAAACCGGGCACCCGCAACCTTGGCACCCCGCTCAAAGTCAAGAATGTCGAGGTCTTCACCGATGTCCCAGTGGGCCTTAGGTTCAAAAGCAAACTCCCGCGGGGTCCCTACCTTTTTGATTTCAACGGCGTCTTCCTCATTCATGCTCATTGGAATGGTCGGGTTCGGCAGGTTCGGTAACCGCGAAGCCATGTCCTTAACCTGCTCCTGAACCGTCACCAGTTCCTCATCCAGCTGCTTAATCTGCTGCCCAACGGCCCGCATCCGGGTGATTGCGTCCGTGGCATCTTCCTTATTCCGCTTAGCTTGAGCAATCGCTGCCGAAACATCATTTCGCTCCTTCTTAAGCTCCTCACTCTGCTGCAAAAGCTCCCGGCGCTTAGCATCCGCCGCAATTAACTGGTCAATCTGTTCTGCCGTCACTCCCCGGGCAGCCAACCGCTGCTTGTATTCATCCGGGTTCTTCCGAATATCCTTAACGTCTAACATGGTCTTCCTCCTTGAAAAAAGTAAACGGAGCCCGTCATCCCATGGGACGAACGGACTCCGTTTCGCGGTACCACCCAAGTTCGCATTCTCTGCGCACTCAATTGAGGTAACGGTCTCCCGTGCGGCATTACCCGCCCATACTCGATCCGCTGGAGTTTCGGCTCGGGGTTCCCACCATCTCCCCCGTCTCTGAAAGCCTACTTATGGCGAATCATGATGTTTAACGCTTTATCTTTGATTTTAGTATAATCCGCTCCAACTACTTGTCAACCCGTTCCTTCCCCGTTACCCGGGTCGTTGTTAGGTCCACTTCCTCAAGCGGAATTAACTTCGTGTGGTGCTTAAACTTGTAGTAGAAGAACAGCCCAAAGAACAATGGGACTGACATGTACGTAATCAAAATCTGGTACCAATCAAGGTGCGTAAACGCCTTAATGTTTTGCCCGACGATTACCAGGATACACATTACAAATGCCATGATTGGTCCAAACGGGAACCACTTAGCCTTATACTCCAGGGCGTTGAGGCCCTTCCCCTGGGCAACGTACGCCCGCCGGAACCGGTAGTGCGAAATCGCGATTCCGACCCACGCAATGAATCCGGTTAACCCACTCGCGGCAACCAGGAAGATGTAAACGCGCTGTCCAAAGATACTTGTCAGGAACGTTGCCAACCCAACCAGGGTCGTTACTAACAAGGCCGGCAGCGGAATCCCGCGCTGATTGACTTTCCCAAAAATCCGCGGGGCGTCGCCGTCCTGTCCCATCGCCATTAACATCCGGGTTGATGCGTACATCCCCGAATTAGCCGACGACAGCACCGCCGTAAGAATGACCGCATTCATCACGGAAGCCGCCGAAGCCAAGCCGACCCGCTTAAAGACCAGCGTAAACGGACTGATAGCAATATCCTTAGCCGATGAACCCAGTAAATCCGGACTAGTGTACGGAATAATGCAGGCAATCACGAAAATCGACAAAATATAGAACAATAGAATCCGCCAGAAAACCTGCTTGATTGCCGTGGGTACACTCTTTTCCGGCGTAGCGGATTCACCAGCCGTAACCCCCACAAGCTCCGTCCCCTGGAACGAGAACCCAGCAACAACAAAGACGTTGAGAATTGCCGGCAATCCGCCCACGAACGGCGCCTGCTTGTAGGTGAAGTTGCGCAAACCAATTGCGTGGCCGCCGCCCATAATTCCCAAGATGGTTAGGAACCCAACCACCAAGAAGACAATAACGGTAATAATCTTTACCAAAGACAGCCAGTATTCCGTCTCTCCGTACGACTTAACGGATAAGAAGTTGATCAAGAAGACCAAGCTCAACGCACCAAAACTAAAAATCCAGTTAGGAACGTGCGGGAACCAGAACTGCAGCACTAACGCCGCCGTTGAGACGTCAACCGCAATGGTAATTGCCCAGTTAAACCAGTAGTTCCACCCCATCGCAAATCCGAGTGCCGGGTCAACAAACTTTTTGGTATACGTGGCAAACGATCCTGAAACCGGCATGTACGTTGCCATTTCCCCCAGCGACGTCATTAGGAAGTACACCATCACCCCAATGGCGATGTAGGCAACTAGTCCCCCTCCAGGGCCGGCCGTAGAAATAGCGGACCCCGATGCAACAAACAGCCCGGTTCCGATACTACCGCCAAGGGCAATCATCGAAAGGTGTCGGGTCTTTAGGTCCCGTTTTAGTGAATACTCACGCGAATCCTTTTTCATGGGTTCGTCCTCCTCAGTAATATATTGAGGCAAACACTAATCAACACCAAAAGGGGCGCGGTCTCGAACCACGCCCCATTCATTTCACAGTCATCTCTGATTCATGGATATCGATAGCGCTCCGCGGTCACCCGCGACAGTCGTCCGGCTCTTAACCTGACGCCCAGCCCCACCTAGGAGAAACCAGGTGGCACTTCGGCGGTGCACCCTTTCGCCTGGTTTCAACAACGTTTCCCCGTCTCAGCCAGGTTACTATTGATTACCGCAACCTCTGTTCGATAGTGTTACGATACCAAACTTAACGCGCAAATACAATCCTTAACTTAATTATCCTGATCGTCATGGTGCTCATCGTGCTGCTTACCTGCATTCCGGGCCCGGTTTTCCGCTTCATCCCGTTCCTCTTCCCGCTCGGCTTCCTGCTGGTGCTGCTGGAAATGCTGCTCGAACGCCATCATTCGCTCCCGGGGAGCCTGGAAGGTGTACCGGTCACTGGTAATCGCCTGTCCCTTCATACACAGAAGGAGCAGCGGAATGTCCCCCAAGAGAATAATGAAAAGGAAGAGGAATGCGGGTAATTCAGCGTCATGGAACCGCCGGACCTGCGCCGTCAAGTTACAAATTACGGCCGCCGTTGCCCCGACCATTGCAACGGAAAGGCCCACCTGAATCGCAAGGCTTTTACTAATCCCCAGGCCGACAAATAGTTGAACTCCGAGCCCGATGACTAGCGTGTAGCAGGTCAACAAAAGAACCAACCCCAGGGTTCCCCACCAGAAATCGGCCCGGCCCATCCGTTTTCCTAAAACAAACGTGTCCCGGAGCATTAACTTCGTTGAGGGAATGATTCCCGGTTCGGGAGATTCATTCGCTGGCAGGTGCGGCACCCGCTGCTGCTCCTGCTGCATCTGCTGTTGCATTGCCATCAAGAACCGCTGCAGGTCCTCTTCATTATCAATTGTTGTTACCCGTACTGGCCGGTCACCCTGCGGTTTTCCCTGGGAACCCGGTGCTTCTTCCTGGTGGAGCTCGTTGGGATCAAGGTACGCCTGGTCCGCCCCACAGTACGGACAAAAGTTGGCGTTCACCGGAATATCACGGTGACATTTCTTACACTTTTTCTTTTCGCCCGCAGCATTATCCCGTTGCTGGCGGGCACCGCAAAAGGCACACCGCTCCTGGTTTCCCTCAAGCTGGTGGCCACAGCGTTCACACGTATACATTAACTCCTCACCCGTTCTAAATCATATTTCAGTTTGCTTTCAATATACCATATTTCCCGCACCAGCCCGCAACAGAACCAAAACTTAACCTACCGCCACCTATGAAAAGAGTATAATGGGGGTGATTTTGAAAAAAGGAGCGTTACGTATGATTACAACAGCAGCGATCATGCTCTTTGTCGGGTTTCTTGCCGGAACACTCGGCGCAATTCTTGGAATTGGGGGCGGGATGATTGTTACCCCAATCGTCACCCTCCTATTCGGTCTCAACATTAAATACGCCATCGGAGCAAGTATCATTGCGGTGATTGCCACCAGCTCTGGTTCGACCATCGCCTTCCTCAAGGACGACCTTATTAATCTTCGGGTTGCCATGTTTTTGGAAGTGGCCACGGCCAGTGGAGCTGTCATCGGGGCCCTCTTAACCGGGTCAATGAACGGAAAGATCCTATACTTCCTGTTCGGGTGCCTTCTGCTCTTCGCATCATTTAACATGGTGCGGAAGCTAATGGCTGGCGAAGAAGTTCTTCACCGGGCAAAGCCGGACAAATGGGCCGTACGGTTTAAGCTCAACAGTTCGTACTACGATAAGAGCACGCACGAGGAAGTGAACTACGACGTCCAAAACATTCCCGGTGGGTTAGCCATCATGTTTGGCGCCGGCCTTGCTTCCGGAATGCTGGGGATTGGTTCAGGGGCCTTTAAGGTCATGGCCCTTGATAACGCCATGAAAATGCCCCTGAAACCGTCCAGTGCAACCAGTAACCTGATGATGGGGGTGACGGCTGCCGCTTCGGCAACGGTCTACTTCTTTAGCGGGGCTATCCGGCCGGAAATTGCCGTTCCCCTGGCACTGGGAATCCTCGTGGGTTCCTTGCTTGGAAGCCGGATCATGCAGAAGCTGCCGACACGGGTGCTGCGGATGATTTTCGTTCCGGTCTTCCTGTACCTCGGATTACAAATGGCCCTGAAAGCATTTGGAATTAACATTGGGTGATTGAAATGAACGAGAAAAAACAACAAGTTGAACTTAAACACGGTCAAAAAGGTATTGACAAGGAACAGGACGTGGCCCTGTTAATCGGGCACATCATGCGGATTGGGGTAATCTTTGCGGCGATTGTCATGCTAATCGGACTGCTGCTCCTGTTCATCCGCCACGGTGGCGGGTACGCAACAAAGGACTTCTTCCCCACAACCCTCACGGGAATTGTGACCGGCATCTGCTCTTTGAAGCCGGCTGCCATCATGATGGGCGGGTTGTTCCTCCTCCTGCTAACGCCGGTTTTGCGGGTGGTCGTTTCTATCTATTCCTTTATTAAGGAAAAGGATATGCTTTACGTTGTCTTAACAACGATTGTATTGCTTATCCTCATTTTCAGTTTTATTATGGGACATAGTAGGTAATGTCTACCCATAACTTTGTAACTAAGGGGCCGGTTGGGTCCCCACAACAAAGCGGAGATTGCGCTACGCACAGCCTCCGCTTTGTTTATCATGATGTCTGATAGCCACTGGCGCTATCAACTCCCGACGAATTGGAGGAAGTTTTAATGGCCTCACGGCGAACACAACATAATGATTCTGAATTTAACCCCCACCAGCAACGGCGCCGGCGGATTGGCTACCCGTTTGAGGACGACGGGCAGCACGGTTACTACGATGCAGACGAATCCAGGGACCCGTATCCCCTAACCCCCGAAGAAGAGGAAAAGGGGTACGTCGGCGATGCCCTTCCATCCCAACACCGGCGGAGTCGGCGAACAGCAACCGGCGCAACCAGCGACCGGCAGGAGAAGCGGCGCCGGCGGTTTTTCTGGGCACTACTTGCAGCGGTAATTGCCCTTGCTTACGGGTGCTTCTTCTTTTACAACCGGTTTGAATACGCCCATCAGGAATCCAACCTGATGTTTCAGGCAACGGGCATGCAAAAGGAGCGCAACGTTTCTAAAATGCTGAAGGAGGGAAAGCCCGTCTCCGTCCTGCTGATGGGAACGGATACCGGGGCGCTCGGCCGGGACTTTAAGGGCCGAACCGACACGATGATCGTGTGCGTAATGAACCCCAAGAAGAAAACGATGACGCTGGTCAGCATCCCCCGGGACACACTGGTGGCCATCTACAAGCACGAGGACGACTACCCAAGCAAGATTAACGCCGCCTACCAGTACGGGAGTTCGTACACGGCGGTTAAAACCGTTCAACGTTACCTCAACATCCCGATTGACTTCTACGCCACCATCAACATGGGCGGGCTGGAAAGCCTAATTAAAGCCGTTGGGGGGGTAACGGTCAAGCCAACGTTGACCTTTAGCTACGGCGGGTACCACTTCACCAAGGGCAAAAAGACCCACATGAACGCGAAGAAGACCCTGGCCTACGTCCGGATGCGGCACCAGGATCCGCTTGGTGATTACGGCCGACAGGACCGACAACGGCAAGTCCTGATGAAGCTTGCCTTTAAAGGATCGGACCTTACCAGCCTGATTAACCAGAACTTCATGAAGACGGTCTCCAAGCAAATGCGAACCGACCTCACCTTCGACGACCTGCTGATTCTTGGCTCGAAGTACCGGGTAGCGACCCACCACATGAAGTCCACCCACCTTCAGGGCCACACCGAGGTAATTGGCGGCGAGGATTACGAGGTGCCGGACCACTCCGAAAAGCAGCGGATTACCAACATCATCCGATCCGCACTGGGCTTAAAGCACGCAAAGACCGGAACGACCCTTGCCGGAACTTCTACCGAAGAGGGGTACGAGCGGGAAATCAAGGATTCGGGGACCCCATACGGTGGCTCCACCGAAACAAACACCTACGACTCCCAGGCGGCTGATCAGGGGCTCGGAACGGGGCATGCCGCCCCGGCCGTTTATGGCGCCCAGTAGTTAACGCAACATAATACAAAACCGGGGACGTGATTTGACATCGCGTTCCCGGTTTACTATTTTATTGTTCTTGTTCTAACCAAAAACCTGTTCGAGGTAGTTTCCCGCGCTAACGTGGATCTTCTTATCCAGCGTGTTCACCTTATCAACCTTCAACAACGAGGTGTAGTCGTCGACCATCCGCTGCCCATCAAAGGCGGCTTCCGCGAAGACCGTAATCCCAACAAGGCTGGCGTTAAATTCCTCGATCATGCTCTTCATTCCGTTGACGGTGCCGCCACCCTTCATGAAGTCATCAACCACCAGAACGTGGGCGCCCTCCTGCAGGCTCCGCTTGGACAGCTCCATCTTTTCAACCCGTTTGCTTGAACCTGAAACGTAGTTGACCGAGACAGTTGCCCCTTCGGTGATCTTGGAGTCCCGCCGCACAATTACAAACGGAACGTCCAGGTACCGGGACGCACTCTGCGCAATCGGCACCCCCTTGGTTGCAACGGTCATCACCGCATCGACCTTCTTGTCAATGTACTGCCGGGCAATCAACCGCCCAACCCGCTGCAGGACTTCAGGTTGTCCTAATAAGTCAGACAGGTAAACGTATCCTCCTGGAAGCAGGCGACTTTCCTCTGAAAGCCGGTCCGTCATCTCAGCGATGAACGTCCGGGCCTCCTGCTCACTAATGGACGGGGTAAAAATCACCCCACCAGCAGCACCGGGGATCGTTTCGATTACCCCAATGCCCCACTGAGCGAACGTTCGCTTTACAATGGTCAAATCCTCACTAATTGATGACTTCGCCGACTCGTACCGGTCAGCAAAGAACGTTAATGAAATAAGCTTATGCGGCCGGGATAACAGGTAATTAGTCATGTCAATCAGCCGCTCACTGCGCCGTACCTTCACCACAATTCCTCCGTTTCTAATAAAAAATAATGAATGAAGTCCGTGATTTGCATAACTAAATTATATGGAACCCCGGCGAATTTACAACCCTTTACCCCTGTTTTTTATAAAAAAGTTCGTCTTTGTCGCCAAAAGGGGTTAAGAATCACAATTTTTATCCGGAAACATTAGCCGCCGACCACGAAGCCGCCGCCATATTCCCCGGCCTCCAAGACAGAGCAGAAAGATAGCCACTAACAGCAGGGTAATGGCCGCCCCCGGTGGCGTATTAAAATCGTACGAACATACCAGTCCGCCAACCGTTCCAACCATTCCAATGCCAATCCCGGCAAGAACCACGGTGTTAAACCGCCGAGCCACCCGCATCGCAATCGCCGCTGGCAGAATCATCACCGCTGAGACCAATAACGCCCCCGCGATCGGCATGATGACCGCAATCGTCACCCCCGTTAACGCGTTGAAAACCAGCGACATGAACTGGACGGGTAACCCCTCCGCCCGGGCCGTTGCCGGGCTAAACGTCAGCACGTACATTGGCCGGTGGAAAAGAACGTACGCACCGACCACAATTACCGTCAGTACCGCCAATAAAAGGACCTGCTGGTTACTAATCGCAACAATCGACCCGAATAAGTACTGGTCAACGCTCATCGCGGACGTTCCCCGATCCAGGCTCATTAGGGTTAACGCAACCGCTAACCCCGCCGCCATAATGATTGCAATCGCCACTTCAGCGTACGTCTGGTATGCCCGGGTAATGTACTCGATTAGGATGGTGGCCAGAATCACCACCACCAACGTCGTTACCGTGGGGTTTAGGTTAACGAACAACCCAAGCGCCACCCCCGCCAACGAAACGTGGGAGAGGGTATCGGCCATCAGGGACTGCCGGCGTAAAATCAAAAATAATCCGAGTAACGGTGCCAACACCGCCATTAAAACCGCGGTAATTAGTGCGCGTTGCATGAAGCCATAGAAAAACATCGCCATTGGGTTCCCTCCATTCTTACTAACCGAACCTGCCGGTCAGCAAAATCCATTACGTTATCGTTGTCATGTGACACCATTAAAATACTCTTCCCGTGCGCGTGGACCTCATGCCGCAATAGCTGATAGAACTGCGCCCGGGTTTCAATGTCCATCCCCGTTGTGGGTTCATCCAAAATAAACAAATCCGGATCCGCCGCAAAAATGCGGGCCAAACACACCCGTTGTTTTTGTCCCCCGGATAGCTCCCCAATCCGGTGTTTGCGCCACTCCCACATTCCAACGGCGGTCAGCGCCTTTTGGATATGTTGCCGGTCGTGCTCCCGGAGCGGGCGGAACCACCGCCCCCGCTGAAAGCGCCCAGAAGCGACCAGTTCGTAAACGGTCGACGGAAACCCAGCGTTAAACGCCGCAATCTGCTGGGGAAGATACCCCACTTTCAAAGGATGACCGTGGCAATTACGTACGGCCATTCGGGCTGTTCCGTGTGCCGGTTTAGCTTCCCCCAGAATAGTCCGCAGTAACGTCGACTTAGCCGCCCCGTTTTCTCCGGCCAAAACAACAAACTCGCCGTCCTGAACCGCCATACTAACGTGTTGCAGGACGGGATGCTCTTCGTAAATAAAGGATAAATCGTGCACTTCAATGTAATTCATTCTTTCCTCCTAGTGAATCGCGTGCTTCAGTTCCTGCAGGTTGGCTCTCATGACCGTTAAGTAGTTCGTACCGTGCCGCATCTCCGTTGTTGTTAAGCTTTCGAGCGGATTGAGCGGGCGCACCCGCACCTGCGTATCATGAGCCAACGTCCGCGCAATTTGCTGGGACGCATCCGCCTCAGCAAAAAGGACCGGCGTGTGTGTCCGCCGAATGTACTGGTGCAAAAGTGCCAACCGTTGCGGACTGGGTTCCTCGTTATCAGAAATTCCTGCAATGGTAATCTGGTGTAACCCATACCGCCGCGCGAGGTACCCAAACGCCGCGTGCTGGGTAATAAACGTCCGCGAATGGCAGCCCGCAAACGCCCGCCGGTATTCCCGGTTAAGCTCCTGCAGTTGCCCGATATATCGCCGGGCGTTTTGCCGGTAATAAGCAGCGTTGCGGGGATCCTTCCGGCACACCGCCCGCTCAATGTTTCGGACCATCGTAACTGCATTAACGGGATCAAGCCAAACATGGGGATCCTTCGCTCCGCCGCCGCCAAAGTAGCCCGCTTCCTGCCGGTGTTCCTGTACCAGTAAGGCGTCCTGGGCGTTCATCTCATCCCGCGTACTAATTAGTGGAATTCCCTTTCCGGCCGCAACCAGCGTCGTATGATCATCCTGCAAGCTTGGTTTGAGAGCGTCCATCCACGTTGCCATGTACTTGGTCGTATAAATCACCATGTCCGCTCGCGACATCCGGGCAACCTCCCGGGCAGTTGGTTCAAAGTCGTGGGGCTCCGTCCCCGCAGGAATTAAGACGGACACATCCGCCCGGTTTCCCACGACCGCCTTTGTAAAGTCGTAAACCGGATAAAAGGTTGTCACAACCTGAAGGCGGTGCGTTGACGCCGCAACTGCTCGCTGTGGGGAGCCGCCCCAGGTAACCCCTAATGCAAGGAGTGTCACCAGGGTAGCCCACCAGTGATGCCATTTCATCATTCACTGTCCTCCTGTTAATAGTAATGTAAATAGTAATAAATACTATTTAGAACAATGCTTAGATTATCATCGCCCCTTCCGTGCGTCAACAACTTTTTTCTTCCGTTTCACGGTTGCTTGTTTCATATTTTGATAACCAGTATAATGATGAGAGAAAAATGAACGGAAAGATGGTGACAAGATGGAACTAACCGCGAAAGCCCCCGCCAAGGTAAACCTAATCCTTGACACCCCGTTTCGCCACCAGGACGGTGCCCCCGAATGGGACATGGTTATGACCGCCATCGACCTGGCCGATTACATCCACCTTGAAACCATCCCGGACACGATGAAAATTACTGTCCAAACAGATACAAGCTACCTGCCGCGGGATTACCATAACCTCGCGTACCAGGCGGCCAAGACCCTCCAAACCCGGTTTAACATTCACGAAGGGGTTACCATTACGCTTGATAAGCACATCCCCGTGGCTGCCGGAATGGGGGGTGGCTCAAGTGACGCCGCGGCCGTTTTACGCGGGCTTAATTCCCTGTGGCGCTTGGGATTAACCACCCGCGAATTAGCCCAAATCGGTCTTACAATTGATGCGGACGTTCCGTTTTGCGTTTACGGGACGCCCGCCCACGTAACCGGACGGGGCGAGCAAATCACGCCGCTTAAAGCGCTTCCGCCAATGTGGTTCGTAATCGCTAAGCCGCACGACAACGTCTCCACCCCCACAATCCTGCGTCAAATTAACTACGAAACCCTAGAACACGTTGCGGTCACCGAGGCCGTTGAAGCCATTCAGGCCGGAAACCATGCCCGCCTGTTTGAGTTAACCGGAAACGTGTTAGAGCCGATTACCGCTCGAGTTTGTCCGGCCATTATCCGGATTAAAACCAAGATGCTCCAATTCGGCGCGGATGCCGCTACCATGACGGGAACCGGTCCGACCGTGCTGGGAATCTGTACTAAGTATTCCCGCGCCCAGCACGTATATAACGCGCTGAAGGGCTTTTGCCATGACGTCCACGTTGTCCGGCCCCTCCAGTAATTCCGATGATCCCATAGCAAATAAGCGCGGCGGAAGAATGCCTGCCGGAAATCAATTTTAACCCGGCCTATTCTTCCACCACGCTCGTTTTACTCTAATCTACTCTTCCTGAATCTTTTCCGGTTTACAAAGCCGACTGTTGTTCCCTTAAAAACGGCCCCAACGGATAAAAGACAAGCGTCCCGTCTTCTTCATACCGAACACAATAGTACGGTTCTACCTTTCCCTGCTCGAGGAGCTCATCCGGAACGGTCAGAACCCCCATATCACCGACCTGCATCAATGTTGATACCATCATTTCAATCACTCCCTTCACGTGTGGTCTTATTATGCCACGCCTGCATTTCAAAAAGCAGGTCAAAATGAACGGAAATTGTGTTTTTTTGCTATTTAGCGCAAAAAAAGCTGGGACTTCGTGCTGTCCCAACTTTTTTACTGCTATCCCGTGTAACCTAATCTCAAAGTTCCCCTAATTCTTAGAATGGGTCGTAATTGCTTCCCGGGCGGATGCAACCACTTCGTCCAGTAACGCCTGGTCCTTAATCCCCGTTACCTCAGCGACGACCTTATCCAGTGGCTGGTCAGCAACCATCTTCATCAACCGCACGCTTTCCTGATCGTTAGGTTCGTCAAACGTGAAGATCCGGCCCGCCGTCTTAAGCAGGGTATCATAAGCCAACCCCCGCTCCCGGCACTCCCGAATTGGCCGGATAAACCGTTCGTTGTATCCCAGCTTCCGGATCGGGGTCCGCCCTACCCGGGCAATTGCGTCAGAAATGTACGGGTTCTCAAACCGGGAAACAATCTTCTCGTGGTATGCTTCCAGGTCAGCCATGGTGAAGTTCGGCCACTTGTCAGCTAACAGCGCCCGCGTTTCCCCTAACGCACTCCGTAGTAGTGTCAGAATCTGGGGATCCTTTACCGCCTCGCCGATGGTGGTGTAGCCCATAAACTTTCCGTTGTACGCAACCGTGGCGTGACCGGTATTCACCGAGAACAACTTCCGCTCAATGTACGGTTCCAGGTCATCAGCGTACTCCACCCCGGTCAGGTGAATGGCTGGATTTTTCAGCATACTCTTATCGATGACCCATTCCTTAAACGGCTCAACCGCCACCAGCAACGGGTCATCATGGTGCTGTTCCGGAACAATCCGGTCCACCGCCGCATTAGGGAACCCTACGTACTGGTCAACAAACGCTCCGGTGTCCCCGTCAAGGTGAGAGTAAACCTCCTTCTTTAAGGCATCCCCAGCCCCAATCATGTTTTCACAGGCCGCAACGTCTAACGGCTGCTGGTTGCCCGCATCCTGCCGGGCCTTCAAGCCCTGCGCAATTAACGGCGCAATCAGTGGTAACACCTTCGGCCCAATTGCCGTTGTTACCAGGTCGGCTTGGGCAATCGCCTGAACCACCTTTTCTGGTTCCTTGGCGTTATTAATCCCTGAAACATTCCGGACGGTAATCCGTTTCTTTCCCGGAGCAGCGTACTCAACTGGATACTCATGTCGTTCGTTTAACGCATCAATCACCGTGGCGTTAACGTCAACAAACTCAATCTCAAACCCGTTATCGGCTAACGTTGCGCCGATGAATCCCCGACCAATATTACCTGCTCCAAAATGAACGTCCTTCATTATTTGCCGACCTCCTTCAACAGTGCAATAATGTCATCCGCCTTCGTTGCGTCCGCTAACCGGGCAACGTTTGTGACATCACTACAAAACAGTGCGATTTGTGACAGTAACTGTAAATGCTCATCGTTCTTTCCCGCAATTCCGAAAACAACGGTTACAAGGTTGTCCTCTTGATCATTGGAACTGAAGTTCACGCCCATCGGCACCTGAACTACGGAAATTCCCGTCTTTTTGATATAGCGTTTGGCCTCATCGGTCCCGTGCGGAATCGCAATAAAGTTGCCCATGTACGTCGACACGTCGTTATCCCGCTCAATCATGGCGTCCACGTACTCAGGATCAACGCACCCCGCATCAACCAGCAGTTGACCGGCCTTCCGGATCGCCGCTTCCCGGGTAGCGATATCCTGATTTAACGCAATCATTTCCGGTGTTAATTTCATCTTTCATTCCCCCTAAAACTGCTGACTAATTGCTGCTAGCTGTTCCTGGTCAAGCAGGTTTGGCAGTACAATGACCTGAACGTGCGTTGCCCGCAACTTCAACGTCCGCTGAGCAGCCGGTGTAACGATTACCAGGTGGTGGTCATCGTCCGGTAGGTCCGCGAGGGCGAGCCGCTTAACCGCAACGTCCTTGCCGGCCTGCTGCAACTCTTCCTTAAACAGTTGCGTTGCCATCGTGGCCGTCCCCCGGTGCTGGTCGGTATGGATAAAGTCCACTTCCTTCACCCGGCCAAAATCAACGTCCTGCCAGTCAGCGGTTTTCTGCTGCTGCGGGGTCGCACTTGGCTGGGATGAAGTTGTTGGCGCTGGTTCGACCTGCCGGGCCGCCTTCAAGTTAGTCACCACTTCGTCATACTTCGGTGAACTTAAAAAGTTATCAACGGCAACGTGCATTGCCTGCGGCGTCCGTTCCTGGGCCCGTTCTGCGAGTTCATTTTGCGTAATAACAAGTAATCCTGGTTCGTCCTTTAGCCGGCTAACCGCCGTGTTTGTTACCGGCACGTCATTAATGCCAGCTTTCTTGGCCTTATCCCGGAGAAGGGATGCACCCATTGCGGAGGATCCCATTCCGGCATCACACGCAAAGATAATCCGCCGCACGTCCTTGTAACTTTCAACGGCCTGCTGGGCTTCTTTCTTTGAAACCATCGGCTGCCCCTTTGATTCGGCCTTCATGGCTTCCATCTGCTTTTGCTTAGCTTCAAGGTCGTCATCCTTCGCCTTCGTTGTCTTCAATAGGAGCGTTGCAACCAGGAAGGAAACCAGGCATGCGCCCCCAACCCCAAGCAGGTTGGCAATGTATCCGCCCCGGGGCGTCATTAACAGGATCGAAATAATTGATCCCGGTGATGCGGCGGCCTTTAATCCCCCACCAAGAACCTGGAAGAGGAACGTTCCGGTTACCCCACCGGCCATGGCAGCAAGGATTAATACCGGCTGCATTAAGATGTACGGGAAGTAGATTTCATGAATCCCACCGAAGAATTCGATGATGGCTGCTCCCGGTGCAGAACTCTTTGCGTTGCCCTTTCCGAAAAGCATGATGGCTAACAGAATTCCTAATCCTGGACCCGGGTTGGATTCCATCAGGAACAGTACGGACTTCCCGAGTGAAGCGGCCTGCTGAATTCCCAACGGAACCAGAATCCCGTTCCCAACCGCGTTGTTTAAGAACAGCACCTTCGCTGGTTCAATAAACAGGTTGGCCAGCGGCAGCATGTGGATGTGCATGATCCAGGTCACACCCATACTCATGAAGTTGCTTCCGGCCACTACCAGTGGGTTGATAACGTACACGCCAAAGATGGCCAGCAGCATTCCGATAATCCCGCTTGAAAAGTTGTTGTAAATCATTTCGAAGCCGGACTTAATGTGGTCCTGGAACAGGGCATCAAACTTCTTCATGCACCAGCCGCCCAGGGGTCCCATAATCATGGCGCCCAAGAACATTGGAATCTTCGCGCCGACGATGACCCCCATAACGGCAATCGCCCCGACGACAGCGCCCCGTTCCTCGTAAACCATCCGCCCACCGACGTAGGCAATCAGGAGTGGTAACAGGTAGTGCAACATTGGTTGAATTAAAATCGCGATGTGTTTAACCGGGAACCATCCCTGGGCCATGAAAATAGCCGTGATAAGTCCCCACGCGATAATTGCCCCGATATTAGGCATGATCATTCCGCTCAGGGCGGTTCCTAGTTTTTGAACCCGCGCCTTAAGCGAAACAGATTGTTTCGGTGTCTCTGTGTTCATATCGTTTACCCCCTCTTCACTTTCAATCTTACGGGGCGGTGAAAACGCTATCAACAGTTGGTAGTCCTACCCGTGACACACTTTTCGTGCCAGTGATAAATTTCACGTAATAAAAAGACGGCTTCTTCGTAAGAAACCGCCGTTTTTATGAAATCGCTATCATAAATTGTGAAAAAGATACGTCGTTTTAATGACAAAAAAGCAAGGAGGGGCTCCTCCTTGCTTTTGATAATCTGGTACCAGCCAGAAAATACGCACCCGCTGCTGGGCAGTTCGCGCGCCGGGCCACCCCGTTACAGTTTTGCTGGTTCAAACAACCGAATACATTCCGTCAACAACCGCCGTGCAAGCAACTCCTTAATTTCGGTTGCCGTTCCCGTCATAAAACACCGTAAGTATTCCTGATCGACCACCACTAGGCTACTGATGCTCCCTAAGATATGCCCCTGCCAGCCATTCACCTTGGCAGGCGCAATCATGTACATCAACCGGGTAACGTTAATTGGCTCCCCGTCCATTGCCGGCATTTCAAGCGGCGTTGCTAGTTCAATCACCCGAAAAAGGGGATGTGCAACCGCCGGACTAGCAGCGTGCAGCAGGGCTAACGAACTTCCCGGGAGTCCGATTGGAGCGATCTTAGTCCGCCGCACCAGCGCTTCTTCGAGTTGGGCGCGGTCCGTTACCGCGGAATCCGGCGTGCAGGCCACCACACAATTGACCAACGCCGCAAGCGTCTCCGTTGGCTGGGATAACTTAACCAGTTCAAAGTGGTCAAACAGGTCATCCGTAAAGTTGGCGATGGCGACCATGCGCTTCAGGGCTTCCCGGGGAGCAAGGGGTTCTTGCTGCAGCGGGCGGGCGTTTTTTATTTGCCGGCGGGAATCATTCCGCCCCCGGTAACGCGCAGCGTAGTCCCGCAACCGGTGCTGAATCCGGGCCACCTCATCATCAAAGAGGAGCGGGTTAACTACCATGTAGTCCCGCGGGAAGGACGGCAGCCGGACCGTCGAAAGAATTACCGCGTAGTCATCCAGTGCCGCCGTGTTGACCCCCGCAACGCCCACGGCCGTGATTTCCTGCACCTGAGGCACTGCCACCCGGAGCCGCTGGGCTAAAATCTGGGACGTCCCCAGACCGTTTTCGCAGATAATCAATACGTTCAGCGGCAACTCCTTGTCCCCATCAAGGTATGCGCTTGCAAAATGGAGCAGCACAAGGTTACACTCATAGTTTCCCAGTTTAAAATGGGGAAAGGCCTCATGCCACCGGCGAATGATACTATCCCGCAGCTGAGGGAACCGGGCTGCGACCTTATCAAGGGTTGCGATGTGCACTTCGGGCAGTTGCACCTGCCGGCTCACCAGCCCCATGATGTGGTGACTAATGCGGTTAACAAATTCCGAATCACGGTGAAAGTCAAACTCATAGTCCCGCCCCACTGCAGTAATAAAGTCCATAATTGCCCGGGAGAGGTTTACCTCCTGGACGGTCGTTGGGACGTAAACGTTCCACGCAGGCCGTTCCAGCTCAAAGTACCGGCTCAAAAAAAGCACTTCGTTGGCAGGAAGCTCAACCCTTAACTTTGCAAGCACCTGGTAAGTCAGCCCCCGCGCCTTGAGTGAAATTTTAGGCGCGGGAACGTCCTTGAGCAGGGCATCCGCCACCACCCGTTGCCAGGTGACAAAGAGCGCCCCGACGGTTTGGATTAACTGAATATCCGTAATTTCCGGGAGGGCGTGCTGGACCACTTTCCGGACCACCTGGTAGCACCGCTGAAACCGTTCCAATTCGTAAAGGCGGGCAAACACCTGCCCCACCGGTGTGCGGGGCGCGGTTGGATCATCGGTAATGAAGTTCACTTCGTTGAGGGTGGACACAAGCACACCGGTCGCCAACTCCCGGCGCCGTTGTTCGTTCCCCTCAACGACGACCCCCACCGATTTAATCCGGTTAATTGTAATCGCATACGGGGCAAACGTTTGATCCAGCACCGCTAGGTCAGCCGTAACCGTCCCCACGCTGACGTCCAAGTCGAGTGCAAGGGCCATGATTTTTTGCACGTCAGTCGCTAATAGTAACCGAAAAGCCAATAGGTTACGCCGGGCGGTCGGCGTCAACTTATCATCGTTGGGCCCGTGGTGCTGGTCAGTCAATTGGACCTGCAGAGCGGCCTTCGCCTCATCGTCGCCCTCGATCCGGCACCGCTTTTGATCCCGCGCAATGGCAATCCCCTGTTCCTCAAGCGCCAGGCGCATTGCCGCAATGTCCCGGTAAAGGGTCCGCCGGCTAATTCCCACCTTAGAAGCCAAGTCATCAAGCGATAACCCCGCACGGTTGCCTAACAGCGCACGGAGCTCCCGCTGTTGTCTTTCCGTAAAAATTACCATGTTCTCCCCCCAATCCTTTTTTATGAGTCCCGTTCATCATACCACACAAAAAGGGACGGTGAAATCGCTTCACCGTCCCTTCCAGACTGCCTTGTTAGAATTTAACCCTGCACTAACCGGGAAGAATTATTAATATCAATGTACGCCATAAAATTATTGAAACACTGTTTCAAAAAGGCCACGCTGTGCTCATCCTTCAGCTGACCGTCCTCCGTAAAGGCCGCCGCTGCCCGCGGAAGCATGAACTCGTTTCCGGGAACAACAATGGCGTTGACGCCCGGACTATCGAGAATTTGCCGCAGGTTCATCTGGGCCCGCACCGTTCCCTGAATCCCCAGGGAAGCCCCGACAATCATTACCGGCTTGTCGGTAAACGGGTGGTACGCACTCGACATCCACTCAATAAAGCTCTTGAGCGCTGCCGGCACCGCGTGGTCGTACTCACACGTTGCCAGCACCACCCCGTCAGCCTGTTCAATGCGCTGCGCGATGGTGGCAATATCCGCCGGAACGTCATCCAGCAAATCCTCACTAAAAAGAGGTAAGCCCTTAATCTCCTGAATCACAAAGTCGACGTCATTGCCGAAAAGTTCCTTCATTGCATATAGCAGTTTGCGGTTATACGATTTTGATGAATTATTGCCAACAACGGCAAGGAGGTGCTTCTTTTCCCCCATGCAGATCACCTATCCTTCGATTGTTCATTAGTTAACAATTTACTTCATTTTACCATGTTTAACGCAATTATTTTAGTGGAAAATAGAAAAAGAAAGGAGGCTGGAATATTCCAACCTCCTTGATCTCATCTACTTCACCTTCGCCAACGTGTACTTCCGCTTTCCCTTCCGCAGAACAACGTACTTCCCGTCAAACGCACTCTTCGGGTCAAGCACGTACTCGACGTCCCGGATTCGTTCACCGTTGACGGTAATTGCCCCGTTGGTAACGTCCTCGCGGGCCCGCCGCTTAGACTGTTCAATCCCATACTCAACCAGCCAGTCAACGATGTTCATCGGTTCAGCCGTAACGGCAACCGATGGCATTTTCCCGAAGGCCTGTTCAACCTGGACCGTCGTCAGTTCCTGAACGTTCCCGCTGAAGAGGATTTGGGAAATCTTCTGGGCTTCCTTGGTTGCTTCCTTCCCGTGGACAAACGTGGTGACCGCCGCCGCTAAGGCTTTCTGGGCTGCCCGCTTCCACGGTTCTTCCTCTACCTGCTTAGCCAGTTCATCGATTTCTTCCTTGCTCAGGAAGGTAAAGTACTTCAGGTACTTCACCACGTCCCGGTCGTCCTGGTTTAGCCAGAACTGGTAGAACTCGTACGGGGACGTCTTTTCTGGGTCTAACCAAACCGCCCCGCCAGCCGTCTTACCAAACTTCGTTCCGTCAGCCTTAACCATCAGTGGAATTGTCAGCCCGTATGCCTCGGCATCCTGCCCCTCTTCCCGGTGAATCAGGTCAATCCCAGCGGTAATGTTGCCCCACTGGTCCGCCCCGCCGACCTGCAGTTGAACGCCGTGTTCCCGGTACAGCGTCAAAAAGTCCACGGCCTGAAGAATCTGGTAGGTAAACTCAGTAAACGAAATCCCCACTTCCAGCCGGTTGGCAACGACTTCCTTATGGATCATCGTGTTCACGCTGAACTGCTTGCCGTAGTCGCGCAAAAAGCCCAACAGGTCCATCTGGGATAGCCAGTCGTAGTTATTAACAAACGTGATGTGGCCGTCACCGCCAAAGAGCTTGGTCGTCTGCGCCGTGAGTGCATCAACGTTATGCTTGACCTGCTCCGGGGTTTGTAATTTCCGTTCGGCGTTTTTCCCGCTAGGATCACCAATCGCTCCGGTTCCCCCACCAATTAAAATGTACGGGTGGTAGCCGGCCAGTTCAAACCGTTTCAGGACGATAAACGGAATCAGGTGCCCGACGTGGAGGCTATCTCCGGTCGGATCCGTCCCGCAGTATACCCCAATCTTCTTTTCCTTCAGGAGCTTCTTTAGCCCCGCCGCATCGGTTTGCTGGTTAATGGCCCCCCGCCATTCGAGTTCTTCAATAATGTCCATCATACTGCTCCTTTCATTCCATAAAAAAGTCCCTCCCGCATCGCTGCGTCAGGGACGATTAAACCGTGGTACCACCCATCTTCACCCGTTACCGGGCCTCATTCTAATATTCCTAAAAATATCAGGGCATGTAATTCACGGCACCGTTCCGACCGGTTCCCAGCATTCCCGGCTCTCTGTGACGGAGATTCGCTCCCGCTACTGTGTACCCGTTTAGTTGCTATTACCATTACACCGTGAAGTCCGGTAAAAGTCAACCAGCACTTTCGTTTACATTTGTAAACAAAAGCCGTAAAATACAGGTGGAATAAAGTAAATGAAGGTGATTCGAATGGCAAAACTGATCGTCCTTGGTGGCGCCCTCATCCTAATCGGACTCATTTGTTGGTGGTTCTTCGGTCACCACGTCCAGCAAACGGGACGGGCAACCCGGACTAAAACCGGCCAGGAAGCTACCGTGGTCGTAAACGGCGGTTATTCGCCCGCAACCATCGTGCTCAAAAAGGGCATCCCCGCAAAGGTTAACTTTGAGATGCACGACTCCACGGCATGTCTCTCCCACGTGGTGGTTGAACAACTAGGCATCGATAAGGACCTGACCAAGCAACCCGTAACAACCATTACCGTTCCCACGGACCAGGCCAAGGAATTCAACTACGCCTGCGGAATGAACATGTTTCACGGCAAGATTATCGTTAAGTAGTTTAAAGGAGGTTATTTCAATGAAGTTATCAGCCCTATTTCACAAAACACCCAAAGCAACCATCAAAGACGGTCAGCAGACTGCTCACATCACGGTTGGTGAGAAGGGGTACGAACCCGCAACAATTGAACTAACGGCGAACACCTCGATCAAGCTGGTCTTTAACCGGACAAACGATTCGATGTGCATGGCCCGCGTTCAGGGAGAACACCCCGCCTTTGACGTTGAGCTGCCCCTCAACCAGGACGTGGTGGTCACACTTGATGGACTCACTCCCGGGACCTACCAGTACCACTGCGGAATGAACATGTTCCACGGTCAGTTAGTCGTTAAGTAATCCTACGATTAAGGAAGTGATCCCGATGAAACTCTCAAACCTCACCCGGTTTTGGATTGCCTTTGTCCTCGCAATCCCCATGCTGGTCCAAATGCTCGCCATGCCGTGGCACTGGACCATGCCGGGATACCGGATAATCGCCTTTTTAACAACAACGGTCATCATGGCAGTGGCCGCGTTCCCGTACTGGAAGAGTGCGTGGGCGGCGTTCTGGCACCACGAGGCAAACATGAACACGCTTGTTGCCGTAGGAACGGCCGTTGCGTACTTTTATTCGGTCTTCGCCCTCCTGACTGGGCGGGCCGTGTACTTTGAAAGTGCGGCATTCGTCACGGTCTTCGTCCTTTTAGGGGACGCAATGGAGGAACGCATGCACAATAACGCTTCCGGCGCCCTCGAAAAGTTATTCGCTCTCCAGGCCAAGGACGCCACGGTTCTCCGCCAGGGAAAGTTTGTCACCGTCCCGCTCAACCAGGTTAAGGTCGACGACCAACTCCGGGTAGAACCAGGCGAAAAAATCCCCGTCGACGGGGTCATTTTGACAGGAACCGCAAGCATCAACGAGGCAACCATTACCGGGGAAAGCATGCCCGTCACTAAGCACCCGGGCGACGCCGTTGTGGGGAGCACCATTAACACCGACAGCGTTATTACCATTAGGGCCACTAAGGTCGGCGATCAAACCATGCTAGCCCAGATTGTTACCATGGTGAAGCGCGCCCAAACCAGCCACGCACCCATCCAGAAGCTGACCGACCGGGTCGCGGGAATCTTCGTCCCTGCCGTCCTCATCGCCGCTATCGTCACCTTTACGGCTTGGTTTGTACTGGGCAACGTTAGCGCAGTCCGCGCCATGCTCTTTGCGGTGGCCGTCATCGTAATTGCCTGCCCGTGTGCCTTGGGGCTGGCTACCCCCACGGCGTTGATGGTCGGAACAACCCGCGCAGCTAAACTAGGCGTCCTGATTAAAAGCGGGGAAGCCCTGCAGGCAGCTGCTGGGATTAAAACCGTTGTATTTGATAAGACGGGCACAATTACCACGGGAAAGCCAGTCGTTACCGATGTTATCGGGGACCGCGACCACGTTTTAGCCCTTGCCGCTGCCCTCGAACAATCATCCGAACACCCCCTTGCCGCCGCCATTGTGGCGGCCGCCACTAAGGCGAAGGTCCCCGTCCCCGCAAGCAGTCACTTCAAAAACCATGCTGGTCAAGGAGTGACGGGAACGGTTAATGGGCATGCCATTGCGATAGGCCAGGAAAGCCTTGCTAACCAGCAACTTTCCCCCACCCTTACCGCCCAACAACGGGCGCTCCGCCAGGCGGCCAAAACCGTCGTCGTTGTGAGCGAAGACGGAAAACCATGCGGGCTAATTGCCATTCAGGATACTCCGAAACCCGACGCCGCTGCGGCAATTGCCGCCCTTAAGCGGCAGGGAATCACGCCGGTAATGTTAACCGGAGACAACACGCAGGTAGCCCAAGCTATTGCACACCAGGTCGGCATCGATAAGGTCATCGCCGGAGTTCTTCCCGCCGACAAGGCCATGCACGTTCAGGCCCTTGAGCAACACGGTCCCGTTGCGTTTGTCGGTGATGGGGTCAACGACGCACCGGCCCTGGCAACGGCAACCGTCGGGATTGCGATGGGCTCCGGCACAGACGTTGCTCTTGAATCCGGCGACATCGTTCTCGTTCACAACGACCTTACCAGCGTCGTTCGGGCCCTTGATATTGCCACCAAGACCTACCGGCGAATTAAGCTAAACCTAACCGGGTCGTTAGTCTATAACGTCATCGGTATTCCGGTTGCTGCCGGGATTTTCAGTGGCATTGGGCTGCAGCTAAGCCCGGCAATTGCGGGGTTAGCAATGGCCCTCTCCTCCGTCACGGTGGTTGGTTCATCACTGCTCCTCAATCTCACTCCCATTGCAGGGGATTCCCGCCAATCACATTAAAACGAACCCAGATAGAAAACGGCACCGGTGAAATTCACCAGTGCCGTTTTTTATATTACTGACTTCCTCATGGTTATAAAAACCACATAAGCGGGTTAAATTTCCCCCAGTACACCTGAGCAGTCCGTTCAGCAATTTGCTGGAGTTTAATTACGCTAGTAGGCGCACGGTACTCATGGGTCATTAGGTAGGTACTAATTAAGTGCGCAACTTGGGTACACGCCCAACCAATTCCTGCACCTTTATCTAAGCGCCGATCAATCCGGGTAAGTTCCCGGGCCAAATCAACGTCAGCTTCCTTCAAGTCACTGATCGCTAAGCACAACGCCTGCTTCAGTTTCTGTTTATCGGTGTGCCCATGACCCATGCTCTAACCACCTTATTTAGTTACTTACCTGTTAAATAACGTATCAACCGACTTGTTGTTATAAATCAGCCGGAGCGCCTTGGCCATCGTCGGGGCAACCGACAGGATGTGCATGTTGGCCAACCGTTTTTCTTCCGGAATGGCAATCGTATCCGTCACCAAAATTTCTTCAAACGGGGCGGCCGCTAATTCCTGCACCGCGTTCCCCGACAGGACTGCGTGGGTCGCGCACCCGTAAATCGCCGTTGCCCCGTGAGCCTTCAGTGTCCGGGCCGCATCGACCATCTTGGCCCCGGTGTCAATCATGTCGTCGGTAATTAAGCACGTCCGGCCAGCAACATCGCCAATGATTGCCGTTGTTTCCGGATCAATCCGCCCCTTTCCCCGTTTATCAACAATCGCAATCGGGGCCTTCAGGAGTTCCGCAAGGTTGCGGGCACCCTTGACTCCATCGTGGTTAGGCGCAACCACTACCAGGTTCTTGTCGATTTCCTTGTCCTGGTAGTACGCCACCTTGTCGTACAGGGCCGTGAGGTGGTCCACCGGAATGTTAAAGAAGCCTTGAATCTGACCGGCGTGCAAATCAAGCGTAATTACCCGGTCCGCCCCCGCGAGCTGCAGGTAGTTGGCAATTAACTTTGCCGTAATTGGCTCCCGCGAGCGGGTCTTCCGGTCTGCCCGGGCGTAACCGTAGTACGGAATAACCACGTTAATCGTTCCCGCGCTCGCCCGTTTCAACGCATCAATCATAATCATGAGTTCCATGAAGTTTTCATTAACCGGGTCCGCGATGGACTGGATGACAAACACGTCATCCCCCCGCACACTCTCGTTAATGTTAATCTGAATCTCACCGTCACTAAAGTGCTTAACCGACGCATCACACAGTGAAACAGCCAGTTCATCCGCAATCTTGCGGGCAAGTGGCTGGTTAGAATTCAGGGCAAACAACTTCATCGTTGCGTTCTCTTGCATTATTTGTTCTCCTCCGAAGGTTCGGTTCGTTCGTACTTCGTTCCCATTGTATCACGAAATAACCGCTCCTAGTTGCCCACCATGAACATTAGTTGGCGGTTTGGCAACCGGCCACCCCGCTTATTATTACTATCATTATCAAGAATATCGCGCTTAATTAGGCTAATAATCTGCGGGTTCTGCGGGAGATCGGAGTGCTCCGCGTCACTCCCGGTAACCGTAATTTCCGTGTAATGCCGGACCACTCCCTGGTAAATATACTTTCCGGCCGTAACGCTTCCGTCTGGCACCAACCCGTCACTGTCGTAGTTTTCCGTTCCCGCAACCGAGTACATGTCCGTGTCGTGGGGCAGGTTCTTCCGGTTTTTAATAAAGTCCGCTAACATCTGGGTCTTGTGCGTAATGGAGTCTTCCGAAAAGTTATACGGCGTTCCAATCGTCATAATCTGGTCAACGTGCTCCCGGTCGGAATACTGATGGAAGTACTTCTCAAAGAAGAGGGTGTAGATCAATCCCCCGTTAGAGTGCCCAATCGCTTTAAAATTATTGAAGTGGTACCGTGAACACAAAATTCCGAATACCCGGTTAAACATCGCCGCCTGCTTTTTGATGTTCCCGTACCCGTCGTGGTTGTTTTGAAAACCCACAACGATAAACGGTTCGTTGTCCTTAGGGCGAATCTTCCCCGAATAAGTAATTTTGCCGCTGTTCCACACCTTAATTTTTAACAGACTATGTTTTTGGGGCGCATGGGCGTTAATTTCCTTGACCATCGTGTCAAACCGGTTCGGGGTCGCCGAGCTCCCCGGAATCATGATCACCGGTGACAACCGCGAATTCCGCCACTCCGCTAGTTCCGTAATGTTACTCTTCGTCCACTGGTACGCCGGAAAGATCAGGGCACACACGACCCCAAGCCATACCACAAGATTGATGACGGACCACCGCCGCCGTTGTCTGGCCTTAATTCGCATGGTGTTCTCGCCTCCGTTCCTGAACCGCCATCCGTGCCGTCACCCGTTCGGCCAACCGCACAAACGGGATGTAGCACGCCACGTCAACCACCAGAATAACCGCCGTTACCACGAGCGTCATCCAGTTGCCGTTACTTCCGATAAACGCCACTAATAACCCGGGCGTCCCCGTCGGCACGGGATAAACCACTGGCGGAATCAGGTGAACAAAAACCGCTCCGGCAGCCAGTAAGACGTTCAACAGCGGGACACCCACCATTGGAATAAGGAAGACCGGGTTAAAGAGCAACGGAATCCCCATCATGACAGCGCTGTTGCTGTTTAACAGGGTCGGCAAAACCGTCCACCGGGCGACCCGGTGATTAGCCCGCTGCCGGGCGACCAAAGCAATCGCAATCAGTAATGCGAGCGTGGCGCCCGTTCCACCCACCGAAGCGAAGGCGTGGTACAACGAATAATCACAGTACTTATACGGCACGTTCCAGCTTGAATGGTGGATCAGGGCCGTGTTGAGGTTCACCGTATAGCCGTTACTCGGGGCCATACTACTGTATGGCCCGTTCGCCCCAAACCACGCACACAGCGCCGTAAACGCGCTGAACACCAGGGTCATTCCTAACCCGTGGTGGCGGTTAACGCTGCCTGCAACCGCCGATGAAATACTGGTTGACCAGTTATAAAACAGGATGAGGATCAGCAGTTTATTTAACAAAAACGCCCCACCAAGCGCCACCAGAATAGCCCAAAACGAGTCAAACGTCCGCTTGATGATTGTAACCGAATCAATCCGGCTCTCCCGCTGAAGTGGCCGGCCACACAGGCGAAAAATCTGGCCCACAACGTAACCTATAATCAGTCCTAATAAGAGGCCCCCAAAGCCCAGGAAACGACTATCCAGCCCCTCAACGGCCGCCTTCATGTACCGGGAACTTAGCAAGAGGAACGCAATCAGCGCGGTCAGCCCCGCAGCAGCCGAATCCCGCCGGTAAAGTTTAGCCGTATACCGCGCAGACTGGTACGCCGCTAACAGGGCCACAATTCCGACCGTGAGTCCCGCAAAGTTATCAAACGAATAGTACACGGCTTGAAAGTGCGGTAACCACCGGTCAATCCGCAACAGGTAGTTGAAGAACCCCTGCCGCGTCAGGCACGACTGGGCGATTACCTGTGCGAGGCTTCCCAGTAAAACAAACGGGAACAACACACTAAGGGTTTGCTGAATAACCCGCATAAAGGAACGCCGCCGAAACGCCGCAATCCAGGTTACTAGGCGGTCAACTATCATCCGCTTCATCTCCTTCGCTTTTTCTCCGATTATACTCCCTCCCCGGAAAACACCCCCAAGGAAACGGCTCACCATCAATTCGCCAATAAGACGATAACAAGCGAAGATCCCCACTTCATTCTATGGTGAACGCAGGTTCTTCGCTTGTCATTATCTGGTTAAGATATTTCCGGGGAAATCGTGCTTAATTTCGGCCGAATGCGCGGCCAAAGTTGAGGTGGAAGTAGTTTTTCAAGACGTACCGTGCTCCCCAACCAAGCACACCGAGGATTACGTAAACAAACCACGGCATCGTTGTGTTCAGCGGACCGCCAATCTGGGCAACAAAGCCGTACGCAACCATCCATACAGCCATCAGTACTACCAGTAACAGGATGGTCCGGACCCACTTGATCTTCGGGCGCTTCCCGTTTACCGGAGTCATCATCTGGTAGAAGTACCCCAGGCCACAACCGGAAATCACCGAAATAATCACGATGGTGAGAATTCCACCGTTGGTTCCGACCGCTTTCTTTCCACCAAAGGCCTCAATCAGCGCATACATTATGCAGAACATCATGAACATAATCAACCCGTTGTCCAGCGCTGCTTCCCAGAACTTCTGGGGCTGGGGTTCCTTCTTCGGTCCCGCAATAATTTCCTGAGCGTGCTGCTTAACCGGGCCGTACAGCTTAGCGGCGGTCATCCCCTCCCGCTGGCGCTGCTGCAGTTCGTTTTTCATCTGCTCAATGGCCGCCGTGCGCTTCTCTGCTGGGTAACCCTGCACCGTTAGTTCCTTTTCGATCTTAAACAGGTACTCCCGGTTCCGCTTCGTGAGGCCCGCAAAGTGCCCGCTACGCTCTTCGTGCATCCGCTCTTCCCGGACTGCTTTCTGGCGGGCTGCTGCTGCCTGATTCTTTTCCCGTGTCGTTTCGTCTGCCACGTCTTAATCCTCCTTAACTTAATCCGTCTTCTCTTCTAAGGCTTAAACATTAAACCGGAATTCGATAATGTCGCCGTCTTGAACCACGTAGTCCTTTCCTTCCAGCCGCATCTTGCCAGCTTCCTTGACGGCTTGCATACTCCCGTACTTATCCAGGTCAGTAAACGAAACGGTCTCCGCCCGAATAAACCCGCGTTCAAAGTCGGAGTGAATAATCCCGGCAACCTGGGGCGCCTTCATCCCGTGACGGAACGTCCATGCCCGGGTTTCCTTACCGCCGGCCGTAAAGAAGGTTTCAAGTCCGAGTAACTTGTATGAAGCCCGGATCAACCGGTTCAACCCCGGTTCATCGACCCCTTCCATCTCAAGGAACTCCTTCTTTTCATCGTCATCCATTTCGGCGATTTCTTCCTCCGTTGCGGCAGCAACCCCGATTACTTCCGAACCCGGGTCGTTTTCCGCCAGGAACTTCTTGATTTCAGGCATGTACTTGTTGCTATCCGGGTCCGCCATATCATCCTCAGCAATGTTGGCAACGTAGAGAACGGGTTTGGACGTTAGTAAGAACAGCCCCTTAACAATCTTCTTCTCGTCATCGTTAAATTCGATTGACCGCACCGGTTTACCGTCTTCAAGCACTGGCTTAATCTTTTGTAACACCGCAAACTCGGCCTTAGCTTCCTTATCACGGCCGGTCCGGGCGACCTTTTCAACCCGGGTGTAGCGCCTGTTAATTGATTCCAGGTCAGCTAAGACCAACTCGAGGTTAATCGTATTAATGTCATCGATTGGGTCAATCTTTCCGGAAACGTGCGTGATGTTATCATCATCAAACGCCCGCACAACATGAACAATGGCATCACACTGCCGGATGTTTTCAAGAAACTTGTTTCCTAAACCTTCACCCTTGCTGGCCCCCTTTACGATTCCAGCAATATCGGTGAATTCAAAGGTGGTGTGCACAATCTTCTTGGCGGGGATAATCTCGTCAATCCGGGCTAACCGCTGGTCCGGAACTTCCACCATCCCGACGTTCGGATCGATCGTTGCGAACGGGTAGTTTGCCATCTCGGCGCCCGCCTTCGTAATTGCGTTAAAGAGCGTGGACTTCCCAACGTTGGGGAGCCCAACAATTCCTGCTGTCAGTGCCATTATTCATTCCCACTTTCATTTTGATTTGCGTGTTCTAAAACCTGCTTTAACTTCTTTTCAAATTCCCTCCGGGGGAGCATGATTAGCCGGTTACATTGTAAGCACCGGATCTTAATATCCATCCCAACCCGGATAATTTCCCAGCGATTGGTGCCGCACGGATGCGGCTTTTTCATCTTAACAATATCATGAAGCTGATACATTAAATATCCCCCCTCAATCAATGTTAACGTCCAACACAGCCAGAATTCTGTTCAGGTCATCCTGAGAAAGGTACTCAATCTCAATCTTCCCCTTGCCGGTCCGAGCGGCCTGCTTAATTGCCACCTTCGTTCCGAGCCGCTCACCCAGCTGTTGGGCGCTTTGGTGAAGGTACGGGTCCTGGTGGGCCGGCGTTTTCTTTTTAACGGGCTGCGCACCGTTAATCTGGTTAACCAGGTGTTCCAATTGCCGGACAGTTAACCCTTCCTTGACGGTTTGCTTGGCGACCTGCACCTGCTGGGCAGCGTCCTTTAGTCCGAGTAACGTCCGTGCCTGCCCCATGGACAACTGATTGGCTTGTAACATTTCCTTAACTGCCGCAGGAAGCCCCAGTAACCGGAGATAATTTGCAATGTACGGGCGCGATTTCCCCAGCCGGGCGGATACTTCCGTTTGGGTTAAGTGCAGCTTATCAATTAGCGTTGCGTACGCCTGGGCCTCTTCAAGTGGTGTCAGGTCCTCCCGTTGCAGGTTTTCTAGGACCGCCACCTCCATCATCCGTTCCTCGTCAAAGTCCCGGACAATGGCGGGGATGGTCTCCTTATGCGCCAACTTAGAGGCCCGGAAGCGCCGTTCACCAGCAATTAGTTCATAGCCCTTCACGCGCGATTGCCGCACAATTATCGGCTGAAAAACCCCCTGCTTGGCAATGGAATCAGCCAGTTCTTGAAGGCGTTTCTCGTCAAACGTTACCCGCGGTTGGTACGGGTTAGGCCGAATATCAGCAACCCGTAGCTCCACAACGTGTTCTTCGGGTGTGGCCTGTTCGCCAAAATCCTGGAAAAGAGCCTCAATCCCCTTTCCAAGTCCCCTTTTCTCCTTACTCATGGGCCGCCAACACCTCCTTAGCCAGGGCCATGTATTCCACGGCTCCCCGGGACGTGCGGTCATAATCAATAACCGCCTGCCCATGACTCGGGGCTTCAGAGAGCCGCACGTTCCGCGGAATAATCGTTGTGTACACGCAATCCTTAAAGAACTTCTGCACCTCCGTCACCACTTCGTTTCCGAGGTTGGTCCGGGCGTCAAGCATCGTCAACAGAACCCCCTCAACGTGCAGGTCCGCATTGTAATGCTTTTTAACCAGTTGGATTGTTTTCATTAACTGACTCAACCCTTCCAGTGCATAGTACTCACTTTGAACCGGAATCAGGATGGAATCACACGCCGTAAACGCGTTAATCGTTAAAATTCCTAACGCTGGCGGACAATCAACCAGAACATAATCGTAGCGGTCAGCCACTGGTTCAAGGGCATCAGCAAGCCGCTGTTCCCGTCCAATCTGGGAAGCCAACTCGATCTCTGCGCCGGACAACTGAAGGGTTGCCGGAACCACGTCCAGGTGGGGCCGACTAGTAGGCATAATTACCCCTTCCAAGCCCATGCCGTTAACCAGAACGTCGTAGATGTCGTGTTGAATGTCACCCTTACTAATTCCGATGCCACTCGTGGCGTTTCCCTGAGCATCAGTGTCCACAATTAACACCCGTTTTCCTAGCTCGTTCAAACAGGCACCCAGGTTTACGGCCGTCGTGGTCTTCCCCACGCCGCCCTTCTGGTTAGCAAGCGCAATTGTTACGGCCATGCCTAATCTTCTCCTTCCTGGTCATCTGCTACGGGAATGTCAATGATGACCCGGTGGTATCCCACCACATCTTCTTCCCAGCTGTGGATTGCCATGCCATCCTTCCCCGCTCGCTGGATAACCCGCTGGATATCCTTCATGGTTTTTTGGTAGTGATACTCCGGTGTCTCGTGGGCCGGGTTCTTTAGATGCACGTTCTTAAGCGGTTGCTGTCCCTCCCGCGCTTGCTGAACCAACTGCTCCGTCTGTTCAACCGAAAGATGCTCGTGCATAATCCGGTTCATCAGCTTAACCTGGTCCTTTTCGGGGAGGCCCACCAGACACCGACCGTGGCGCTCGGTGAGTTGCCGTTGCATGACTGCCCGCTGAACTAGCGGCGAAAGCCGAAGAAGCCGGAGTTTATTAGCGATAAACGACTGACTCTTTCCCAGAGCGGTTGCCAAGTCACTCTGCGTTAACTTGTTCAGCTCCAGGAGCCGGTGATAGGCCCGGGCTTCTTCAATTGGCGATAACTCTTCCCGCTGAAGGTTTTCAATCACCGCCATCGAGGCCGCTTCATTATCGTTCATTTGTTTAACGATGGCTGGAATATGATCCCACTCAAGCTGCTTGACTGCCCGGAAGCGCCGTTCACCGGCAATGATTTCGTACTTTTCCGGGTCCGTTTCCCGCACAATAATTGGCTGAAGCAACCCGTGTTCCTTAATGGTGGCCGCCAGTTCGTAAATGTCCCGGTCGCCAAATAAGTGCCGCGGCTGGTACCGGTTAGGCGTAATTGCCGCAACGGGTAAATCCTGCACCGTTGCATCCTCTTCGTCGTGTTTTTTTCCAAAAAATGAAAATGCCATTTGCATCCTCCTACTTATTCGTCAACGGCTTCTTCGCCGGGGTTCCCGCCTTCCGCGGATACTGCCGGGGGGTCGCATGTTCCTTATCAATCACAATTACGTTCCGTTCATCACCTGACTGGGGAAGCGCGAACCGCTTAGTCGCAGCCACCCGTCCACCCAGCAGTGAAATTGCTCGTTGGGCCGCCTCCAGTTCAGCCGCCGCCTTCTGGGCTTTAAGGGCAATTAACTGGCCACCAACCCGCACAAGGGGTAAACATAGTTCGCTTAGAACGCTTAGGCGTGCTACCGCCCGGGCAGTCACGTAGTCAAATGTTTCCCGCTGGGGACTCTTCTTGCCCCCGAATTCTTCGGCCCGAGCATGGACCAGCGTTACGTCCGTCAGTTCCAGCTCCTGGCATAAATCTTCCAGAAAACGGATCCGCTTATTTAACGAATCAACGATCGTGATCCGTAACTGGGGGAACATAATCTTTAACGGGAGGGAAGGAAACCCAGCGCCCGCCCCCACATCACACAAGCTTACCGGTGCCTGTTGGAGCCGCGGAACGGCCAGGGCGGGAATCAACGAATCAAAAAAGTGCTTTTCATACACTTCATCCTCATCAGTAATCGCCGTTAGATTGACGTGCTGGTTAGCCGCAACCAACAGTTCATAGTACCGGTGGAACTGGACAAGCTGCTGTCCCGTTGGGGTGAAGCCCACCCGAATCAGCTGATCCTTAAAAAATGCGGGTGCCATGCACCATCCTCCCTCCATTCTTCACTGTGAAACGCCGTTTTAAGCGTTTCACACATACTTATAGTGTATGCTAACCCCCTTAAAATAACAACCCGCCATCCCGCTTTCTACCGGCGTTTTATCCGCCGTCGTTAACCTTTTCTTAAACCAAATATTATGCTTCCCCAAGAAAATAGCTGGTTTTTCTTCATTTCCATTTCTTACACTACAACCATGGTTTAAATACCATTACTACTTTTCCTGCGAGGATGGACTTCATCCTCGCCCCCATAATTCCTTAAAGTAGTAACAGTGAAATGAACTCCCCCTAAAAATTCATTTCACAGCTCCCTTTTCCTCAGCAAAACGCTGGGGTTTTCTTTTTATTCCGTTTCTTGCGGAATAGCCCCCTCCATTTCAACTAATAGTTCGGATGCTATTGAATTATAGCGGATAGTAATGTATGATTGTTCGCATAGGGTAGGCACTGGAACGTCAAGGGTTGCCGGAACGGAATGTGAACGGCAGCAGAAGACTAATTGTCGCGCTCCTGGGCCGCATTCACTATCAATTCTTACTTAATAGTGCAATGAAACCCTTAATACCATTAAGGAGATGGCTTTCATGCATTACTTTTCTTGGCGGGGGCCGCGGTTTAATACCCGGGTACTAACCCTCGCAGCGTTGTTAATTGCCCTGGAGTTGGTTCTGGCCAAAATTTCGTTTGGTCCCAGCAACCTCATGGAAATTGGGCTTGGGTTCATCGGAACCATCCTGATTGGGTACTACCTCGGTCCGTGGTGGAGCGCCGTTGCACTGGTAATTTGTGACATTATCGGGCACACCATTCTCGCCACCAGTGCGAACTTTTTCGTCGGGTTTACCATCGGTGCCGGCATTTCCGGGCTAATTGCCGGACTGTTCTTATACCGGCAGAAGATTACCGCACTGCGGGTTTTCCTGTATGAGCTTACCCAGGTGATTATTTCAAACTTGATCATCAATACGCTCAACCTTCATATAATGTACAAAACACCAATTATGGCCCTGTTGGTTCCCCGGGTCCCAAAGGAAATCATCACCCTCGTCCTCAACTTTATTGTTGGGTGGATCGTTCTGCGGGCAGTTTCCAGGTTTAACCTCCACGACCGGTTCCGGTTAAATTAACGTCACGTTAGTTCCATTTACCAACTAAATACGGTATAATGGGAGCAATTAACACGAAGACGTTAAGGAGAGACTTTTATGGCACAAATTAAGCTTGTTACCGACTCCTCGGTGCAGTTAACCCCGGAAGAAATTACCGCAAACGACATCCACATTGTTCCGTTATCCGTTGAAATTGACGGAAAGAGCTACGTTGATGGCGTTGACATTACCCGGGAAGAACTCGTTCAGGCACTCCGGGACGGCAAGTTTCCTAAAACTAGCCAGCCCCCAATGGGAAAGTTTGTTGAAATGTTCGACGAACTCGGAAAGGATGGCAGCGAAGTAATCGCAATTCTCCTTTCAGATGTCCTCAGCGGAACCGTTGAGACCGCGCAAGCAGCCGCCAAGATGACTGCTACTAAGGTAACGGTCATCAATAGCAAGAGTACTGACCGGGCGGAATCGTTCCAGGTCCTGGCGGCGGCACAGGATATCCGCGATGGTAAATCCGTTGACGAGATCGTTGCCCACTGCGCTGACATCAAAAGCCGAACAACGACCGATGTTCTCGTGGACCAACTGGATTGCTTGGTCCGGGGTGGCCGCGTCAGCAAGTTAGCCGGAGCCCTTGCAAAGATTGCCAACATTAAGGTCATCATTCGGGTTCACGATGATGAAATTAAGGTACTGACGAAGGGACGGAGCCAGAAGACGTTTATTAAACACTGTAAACAGCTTGCCAAGGATCATGAAAATAACCCGGTTCAGCAGTTATCCCTTTCAAACGTGGGGACTGACCCGGCATTCCTGGAACGAATTAAGGATATTATTCTTCCAGAAAATAGCAATGCCAGTTACATTGCGCGGTTAACCAGCCCGATTATCATGACCCATACCGGTTTGAATGCAGTCGGCGTAATTACGCTGGCGGAAAAGCCTCTTCCGGAAGACTACTAAACCGAAGAATTTTCCCCAGTGGATTAGATTTCCTCCGGCTCACTGAAAACGGTTTCTCATGCAAGCGAATTTGTGATATTTAAGTTGTCCTTAATCGTTTCTTTAATGTTTCTTATAGAATTATGCTTAGAATACACTGAGTAACCTAATAAAACAACTCTTTCATTTACTCCCCCTATTAAGTAGATGAAATGACAGCTACCATGAGTAGCTGTTGCCTATTCCTTTTTCCTCGTACCAACCACGTTGGTGCGGGGTTTTTCTTTTTTCCTTTCTCCGACCACCACTCACTGTCAAAAAATAATGCGTTCTATTTGCATCGGATTTCCTATGCTTCTACAACAAAGATGTAATCGATTACGGCATTAAGTTATAGGGGGCAATGATAATGACACCACATGACGAGCGTGAACTAGAGAAACTTGGCGCATTCGAAATTTCATTCAAACTTTTGAGCTTAGCTAAAAATAATGATAAGCAAAACGTTTTTCTCAACGCTGGCCGGGGTAATCCTAACTGGATTCAAACGATCAGCCGGGAGGCCTTTGCCCGGTTAATCCAGTTTGGGGTACAGGAGTCACAACGAACAATTAACCAACCGGACCTTGCTGGATACACCGAAAACGCTGGGATTCACGAGCGGCTCGAAACGTTCCTTAACCCGGATAACTCCCCCGCTGATCACCTCATCCTGGAAGCCGTAAACTACGCTCACCAGAAGTGGGGCTTTGATAAGGATGCCTTCGTCAAGGAGTTAACTGACGGGGTAATCGGAAATAACTATCCGGTTCCGAGTCGGGTATTAAAGTATACCGAACGGGTAATTAACGAATATCTCAGCTCAACCCTGTATCACAACGCTACTGATAAGGAATTGGCCGCTGATACCCAACTGTTCCCGACTGAGGGAGGAACGGCTGCAATCGTTTATATTTTCAACTCACTGAAGGAAAATAAGCTGATTCATCCCGGTGACAAAATTATCATCAACACGCCGATTTTCACCCCGTACATTGAGATTCCTGAACTCAACGATTATCAGATGACTGAAATCGACCTTAAATCAACGGAAGAAAACAACTGGGAACTTGAACCGAGTGCTGCCGCTCAACTGGAGGATCCGGAAGTTAAGGCCCTCTTCCTCGTCAACCCGTCCAACCCGGGATCAGTAGCCCTCAGCCCCCAGACACTCCAGGCCATTAAGCGGGCCGTCAAGAAAAACCCGCACCTAATGATTATCACCGACGATGTTTACGGAACGTTTGCGGCTAACTTCGAAAGCGTCTATGCCGTTGCGCCGTACAACACGTTGCTGGTTTACTCATACTCGAAACTCTTTGGGGCAACCGGCTGGCGACTCGGGGTCATCGGCGTTCATAAGCACAACGTCTTTGATGACCTCATTGACCAGCTTCCTGACGATGACAAGAAGGAACTTTACGACCGGTACCGCCACGTCGTCCTTGACCCGAATGAAATGAAGTTTATCGACCGGATGGTTGCTGACAGCCGGTCTGTCGGGCTGTACCATACGTCCGGGTTATCAACCCCGCAGCAAATCATGGAATGCCTGTTCTCAATGGCGCACCTGCTAAACGAACAGACAGACGGTTTGGATAACGACCACTACATTCAGGAAGCTAAGCGGATCGTGCGTGCCCGGTACGATGCCCTGCACAAAGGACTCGATGCGCCAGAGTTTGATGATCCTGCAAACGCCGAGTACTACTCCTTGATTGACATCTATGATTTAGCCGCCCAATACTACGGCGATGATTTTGCTAAGTGGCTCAAGGATAACTTTGAACAGGTGGACTTCCTCGTCCAGTTGTCCCAGAAGAACGGGGTTGTTTTGATGGATGGAGTCGGGTTCGGCTCGAAGCCAGGAATTTTGCGGGTTTCCCAAGCTAACCTTCCTGATGAAGACTACGCTATGATTGCCCGGCAGGTCCGGGACCTTCTTGCCGATTATCACGAGCAGTTCGTTAAAACCAACCAAAACTAATTAAGAAAGGAGGATGTATTATGTGGCATTCAATTATTCGCTTTTTAACCGTGAACCCATCAATCGCCATCTTTCTGTGCTTAGGGCTCGGTTACCTTCTTGGAAAGGTCCACTACAAGTCGTTTGCGGTGGGATCAACCGTTGGGGTATTGATTATTGGCCTGTTGGTCGGCCAAATTGCAAAGTTCAGCATTCCAGCCGTGTTGAAGAACATCTTCTTTGACCTCTTCATCTTTACTATCGGCTACGAAGTTGGGCCAGCATTTGTCCGGAGCTTTAAGAAAAACGGGGTGCGCCTCGTAATTGACGGGTGTTTTTTTGCGGCGGTAGCGTTCCTATTTGCCCTAATTGTCTTTAAGGTATTCCACGTTGGCCAGGGTGAAGGAGCCGGGATTCTTGCCGGCGCCCTTACCCAGTCAGCGGTCATCGGAACGTCTGCCTCCAGCATTAGTACGTTGCATATCTCCCATGCGGCCAAACTCCTAATGAATTCACAGGTGGCCATTGCCTACGCCATCACGTACGTCTTCGGGACGGTCGGTGTTGTCATCTTCATCAAGAACATCGCCCCGAAGATCCTAGGCGTTGATCTTAAGGAAGAAACCAAGAAGGTGGTTGAACAGCTTCACTACCACGCCACCGCATCAGAAGACGCATACCCAACAAACCCGGTTGACGTCCGGGCTTACCAAATTCATGCTGGCTCACCGGTAGTTAACTGGTCAATCAGCCACTTTGAACGGCACTTCCACGATAAGCTTGTCGTCGAGCGAATGTTTGTCAACGCCACGACCCCGACGCCGATGGCCTTCACCGGCAAAACAAAGATTACCCCGTCAACGGTGATCACGGTCGTTGGTCGGAGCGACGACTTCGTGAGCGCCGCCGATTTGGGGGCGACGGAAATGGAGGAGGACCGTTTCCGGAACATTCAGATGGTTAAGCGGACAGTCAAGCTGACACGGGTATACAGTCCGGCTATTCTCCCGGCGCTTGCTGCAAAGGGACTGGTAATCACCGCCGCTAAGAACCAAACCGATAGTTCCATCGACGACTTTGGCAAGCTCCACGCTGGCGACAGTATCACCCTGTTCGGCCCCGCCAAGGTAATTGAACACTTTATTCCATCCCTTGGATACGACTGTAGTACGGGAACCCAGACCGACGTCAGTTTCCTGTCAATCGGAATTGTTGTTGGGATTTTGATTGGTTCTATCGTTCTGACAATCAAGGCCATCCCGCTGACCCTCGGTGCCGGTGGTGGGGCCCTCTTTGCCGGATTATTCTTCGGCTGGTGGCAGGACCAACACCCGCGGAACGGAAACATTCCTGCATCAGTTCGGTGGCTGCTTAAGAGTCTCGGATTAAACCTCTTCATCGGTTGCGTCGGTCTAAGTGCAGGGGCTGCGTTTGTCCCAGCCCTCAAGCAGATGGGATGGGGTGTCCTGATTATTGGCGCCTTCGTTTCAATCGTTCCGTTCCTAATTACCCTCCTGTTTGGCAAGTACGTTCTCCACTTAAATGCGGTTGACAACATCGGGAGTCTGTGCGGAAGCGGAACAATCACGGCTGCCCTCAACGCCGTTACCGAAGAAGAAGGTAGCAGTGTCTTTGCCCTTGCTTACACCCCAACCTACGCAATCGGCAATATCCTGTTAACGATTATGGGACCCCTTGCAATTGCCCTGTTGTAGAAAAAACACATTTTAGACAAAAATAGAAGCTGCGGCTTATCGTCGCAGCTTCTTTTTTAATTCTCTTTCCCTAGTCGTGGCCGTCCTCAAACGACAGTTCAATGTTCTGCGTCAATACATCCGTATAACTAAACGAAGCATTCTCAACGGCACTCTCATCCTGATCCAACTCAACGATGAAAACAGCCGGAAACGTCTTGCGTAAAATTCCTCGCCGACGCAGTACCTTCTTCCGCCCAATCTGGGAGGTAACGGTCAGTGGCTTGCCAATGCGGGCATCAAGTTCTTTCTTGATGGCGGCTAAGTTCTTTGGCATTCATGCTCACCTCTTATGAAGGTATTGTATGCCGATTAAAGTGAATTTTCAAATTAATTTTTTTAAAAGGAATCCGCCAAGGCCACGGTTAACGCATTACTCAACCGCACAAAATCCGCAACGGTCAGCTGTTCTGCCCGCACGCCCGCATCAATCTGCGCCTCTTGGAGCGCGTTTCGGAGTTGTTTCTTGTTCTTTTTGCCGTATAAGGCCACCAGGTTATTCCATAAACTCTTCCGCCGGTGCATGAAGGCCCCCTTCACCAACCGGGTAAATGCCAGCCGGTCGGTGACTGCCGGTGCTGTTGCCGGGGTCAACACCACAATCGCCGAATCTACGTTCGGCTGCGGGACAAAGACCGTCCGGGGAACGATAAACGCAACGTGAGCGTGCATTGCAAACTGCACTGCCACTGACAACGAACCATAGTCCTTCGTCCCTGGTTGTGCTTCTAGGCGGGCAGCAACTTCCCGCTGCATCATTACCGTAATTGCCGCAAACGAAACCGGAGTGGCTAATAACCGCATAATGATTGGGGTCGTGATGTAATACGGCAAGTTAGCAACCACCTTCACCGGATGGTGCCCATCTAAGTGCGTCGTAACCAGCGCAGACACGTCCGTTTTCAAAATATCTGCGTTTACCACCGTAACGTTCTTATACGGCGCCAGCGTATCAGCAAGCACCGGGATTAACCGTTGATCAATTTCAACGGCCACAACGTGATGAGCCCGCTGCGCCAACCGCTCAGTAAGCGCCCCGATTCCCGGGCCAATCTCGATTACGTCATCGGCAGCGGAGACGGCGGCAGCGTCAACAATCTTGGTTAAGACATTAATGTCCGTTAAAAAATTTTGCCCTAAGCTCTTTTTGAAAGTGAGTCCGTGCGCGGCCATGATTGCCCGGGTCCGGGTAGGCGCAGCAATTGGCAACGATTGTTCTTCTCCCATCCTACTGATCCTCCTCGTCCAACTGGTGTACGGCCTGATTAAAGGCTTCCCGGGTAACCCGGAATAACCGCAACCGCTCTAACAGGTGTTTTCCGTTCACGTACCCAATCCCAAGAAGATCACCTAGCCGCTCACGCCGTTTCCGGGCGGTTTTACCAGCAATTAACCCTGCGGCGAGCAACATTTCCCGGGAAATAACCGCGGGTGCTTCGGGAACTTCCGTGTAGACGTTTTGCAAAGCCGTCCGAATCGCCGCTGGGGTCGCATGCTCCACCCCTAAGCTTCCCGGGCCATGGGGAACAGCATCGCGTCGTTCTAAAAACGCGTGTTTGACACCCGGAACCTCGCGGGCAATCGTCTTCCTAATCTTTTCGCCGGAGTAATCCGGATCGGTAAAAACAATTACTCCCCGTCGGGCGTTTAACACTTCAATCTGGTGAAGGGTTTCTTCACTCAAGGCCGAGCCCCGCGTTTCCAACGTATCGGCCTCAACTGCCCGGTGAATCTGCCGGGTGTCATCCTTACCCTCAACCACGATGACCTCTTTAATTTTCATTTGTTTGCTACTTCCCACTCTCAATCATCCTCATTGCATTGTTAAACGTCTGCTGGGCAAGTGCAGTAGCCGGCATTTCCCGTAACTGTGCCAAGTACTCCACGGTATACCGGGTCATCCCCGGCTCGTTCATCCGCTCCCGGTATGGCATGGGCGTTAAGTACGGCGCGTCCGTTTCCACTAACATCCGCGTTAACGGGGTCGTCTGCGCTGCTTCCCGCACTTCCGGCGCACCGTGGAACGTTACCACCCCACTATATGACAGGTAAAACCCCAACGCCAAAAACTTCTCTGCCCACTGAGCATCACCGTTGAAACTATGCATTACCCCGCCAACGAGCGCCACCTGATGTTCCCGTAAAATGGCATACGTGTCCGCAAACGCATCCCGGTTATGAATGCTTACTGGTAATCCCAATTCTTCGGCCAGTACCAACTGGGCTTCAAACACCCGCCACTGTAGCTGATGATCAACGGTACAGTGGTAGTCTAGCCCAATTTCACCAATGACCCGAAAGCGCGGGTGCCGGGCCATTTTGCGTAACGCATTTTCCCATTTACTACCGTACTGCAAGGCATCCTCTGGATGACACCCCGCCGCCCCGTAGATGTGGGGGAACCGGTCAAGCATGGCCATTAGCCGGGCGTTGGTGCGTTTGTTATCTCCCAAGACAAGCATGTGGGTTACCCCCAACGCCCGCGCCCGGTCAACCACTGCTGGGAGGTCATTTACAAACTGATCGGCGTTAATGTGCGTATGTGAGTCAAAGATTTGCATGCTAACCAACCAACGAGCCGGCCGGGATATTATCCGGAACCGTCAGTAACTGGACCTGGTCGCCAAACTCAGCTGACAGTAACATTCCCTGACTTAATTCGCCCCGCATTTCCCGCGGTTTCAGGTTGGTGACGGCAATGACCTTCTTCCCAACCAGCTTTTCTGGCTCCGGGTACCACTCAGCAATTCCAGAGATAATCTGCCGGTCACCATCATCGCCGGCGTCAACGCGGAATTTCAGGAGCTTGTCCGCATTAGCAACCCGGCTAACCGCCTTAATTGCGACCACCTTAAGCTCAACCTTCTCGAACTTATCAAACCGGATTTCCTTCTTCGTAAGGTTTAGCGTCGTTTCCTGGGGGTCAAAAGCGGCCTGCTTTGTTTGGGCCATGTTCTTCCGACCCTTCGCCTTTTCGTTCTTGCTCATTTTCCCCTTAAGGTACGCAACCTCTTCGTCAACGTCTAACCGTGGGAAAAGGGGTGTTCCCTTAGCAACAACGTGGCCTCCCGCCGGCAGATCATCATACTTGGCATCCGTTAGCATTACCTGCCCCGTTGGAAGGCCAAGCTGCGCGAAAATCTCCTTTGGCGCATGCGTCATTACCGGTTGAAGCATAATCGCTGCCAACCGCAGACTTGCTGCTAGGTGGGCCAGAACGCTATCAAGTTGGTCCTGGGCATTATCATCCTTAGCCAACTTCCACGGTTCCGTCTCGTCAATGTACTTGTTTGTCCGGCTAATTAGCTGCCAGACTGCGGCGAGAGCATCCGCGAAGTGGTACCGGTCCATTTCTTGCTGGTACGTTGTAAAGGACTCTGCGGCAGTCTTCTCTAAGTCATCATCAACCGGCGTTACCCCGTGTTGCAGGGCTGGCAGTATCCCATCACGGTACTTGTTAATCATTGCAACCGTCCGGTTCAGTAGGTTCCCCAGGTCATTTGCTAAGTCGAAGTTAACCCGGTTAACAAAGTCTTCGGGCGTAAAAATCCCGTCATTGCCAAACGGCAGGGCCCGCGCCAGGTAGTACCGGAGCGCATCTAACCCGTAACGGTCCACAATTAACTCTGGGTAAATAACATTGCCCTTTGACTTCGACATCTTGCCGTCCTTCATCAAAAGCCAGCCATGCCCCACAATGTGTTCTGGTAACGGCAGATCCAGTGCCATCAGGATGATTGGCCAGTAAATGGTATGGAACCGCACAATTTCCTTCCCGACCATCTGAACGTTAGCCGGCCAGAACTTCTTAAAGAGGGTGTCATCTTCTCCCATGTAACCCAGGGCCGTAATATAATTACAAAGCGCATCAATCCACACGTACACCACGTGCTTTGGGTCACTCGGAACCTTTACCCCCCAGTTGAATGACGTCCGGGTAATAGCCAAGTCTTCAAGTCCCGGCTTAATGAAGTTGTTGAGCATCTCCTTTTTCCGGGATGCCGGCAGGATAAACTCAGGATGTTCGTCATAATACTGAACGAGGCGATCAGCATACCTACTCATCTTAAAGAAGTAGCAATCCTCCTCAACGAGCTTAACCTCATGCCCAGACGGGGCCTTCCCGCCAATCATTTTTCCGTCATCATCCCGGTATACCTCAGCTAACTGGGATTCAGTGAAGTATTCTTCGTCAGAAACTGAATACCACCCGCGGTACTTGCCCAGATAAATGTCCCCCTGATCAAGGAGCCGCTGGAAAATTTTCTGAATAGCCCGTTCGTGGTAGTCATCCGTCGTCCGGATAAACTTATCGTTAGTGATTTCGAGCTTCTTCCACAGCTGCTTGATGTCAGCGGCCATCCCGTCGACATATTCTTGCGGCGTCTTCCCCTGGGCTGCCGCCTTCTGTTCAATTTTCAGTCCGTGTTCGTCCGTCCCTGTTAAGAAGAAAACGTCGTACCCCTGCAGTCGCTTATAACGGGCTAAAATATCACACGCCACGGTGGTGTATGAATTCCCGATGTGTAACCGGCCCGATGGGTAGTAGATCGGCGTCGTAATGTAAAACGTTGGTTGTTTGCTCATCCTGATTGCTCCTCCGCTAATCACTGTTTTAATAGTTAGTTTTCATTATAGCATGTTCCCCGCCTGGCTTTGAGCCGGAGTTATGCGTGGGCGCGCACCCATTTGAGGGCCGCTTGTGCCCCCGCTGAATCCCGGGTGTTTTGGGCGGTCATCCGGGCAACCACTGCCGGAATTTCCGCGTCAGTCGCTCCCACACTGCGGGCAAGGGACTTTAACTGGAGCCGCATATGGCCACGCTGAATCCCCTCCGTTACCAGGGCGTATAATGCCGCTAGGTTTTGCCCCAATCCGACCGCAGCAATCACCGTCATTAACTCACGGGCATCATCAACCCGCAACAGTTGATGATTAATCTTTACCAGGGGCACGATTTTGATTGACCCCCCGACGGTTCCAACAGGCATGGGAAGGGTAATCTGCCCACACAACTCGTTATCAACCACTTCCCACGTAGAAAGACCACGGTAGTGCCCGTCCCGCGAAGCATAGGCATGGGCGGCGCCTTCGATTGCCCGCCAGTCATTGCCGGTCGCAATCACCACGGCATCCACCCCGTTCATAATTCCCTTGTTATGGGTGACCGCCCGGTACGGGTCTAACTGTGCTACCCGGCTGGCCACTGCAATCTTCGCTGCCGCCTGGTCCCCCTTAATCTGCCGTTTTGTTAGCAAATCAACGGGAATCCGGCATGTTGCCGTAACAAGGCACTGGGTTGCATAGTTGGAAAGAATGCTCATTAAGACGTCCTGGTCAAACTGCTGCCGAATGTACGTTGCCACGGCCTCCAGCATGGTGTTCATCATGTTGGCCCCCATGGCTTCCTGGGTATCAACAATCAAATCCAACGACACCAGGTCATTGTCGAGTGCCCGAACACGGACATCACGGGCGCCCCCACCCCGTTTTTGCAGTGACGAGTGGGCCGCATTCGCCACCTTCACTAGCTGATCCGCGTGACTTTGCAAACTGCCACTTAGGGAAACCACATCGCGGACGTTTTCCATAATCACCTGGCCAATCATTTGGCGGCGAGTGACTTCCGCATGAAAGCCGCCCGCCTTCTTTACGATTCCCGCCGCATTACAGCTGGCAGCAATTACGGACGGCTCCTCAACGACCATCGGAATAACGTATTCCTTCTCGTTAACGACGTAGTTAAGCGCCAACCCTTCCGGAAGCGTAAAGTCGGTCACGTAATTTTCAATCATCGTGTCCCCGATTTCCGGCGTGCGGGCCATCTTTTTCAGCGTTTCGCCGTCGTCCTTAGATAACATTTCCGTTGCTAAAATATCCAGGCGCTCCGCCCATTCTTTTTGGTAATACTTATCAAACACCTTCACGTTTCAGTCCCCCTTAACGGATCCTTAGCAAAAACGCTAATCTTCCCTCTAGTTCCGCTATTATTTCCATTATATAATAGCATGGATAAATCAATCACTCGGTGGAGGCCAAAAACGTGAAACATCTAAAAAAATGGTTAATAATCATCGCTGCGTTCGCCGGCATCTTTATTCTTTGCTCGTGTGGCCGGCAGCAAGCAGCGCCTAAAACACTAACAATCGGAACGGTCATGGATAATTCACCGTACTGTACCGGTCAACCCGGACAGCTTGCCGGGTACGACATTAAACTCGGAACGGCGATTGCTAAAAAGGCGGGAATGAAGCCGAAGTTTGTTACCTACCGGACCAATGCCGATCTCCTTGCTGGACTCCGACACAGAAAGGTTATGGTTGCCTTAGGCGCAACGGACCTAATCAACCTGCCGGACGGTAAATACAGCACCTCAACCCCGTATTTATACCCCACAAACGTGCTCTTTACTACTAACGCCAACAAGCACTCCACCGTTGCTGGGATGACGGGATGCACGGTCGGGATGCTTAAAAACGGAAACCAGGCCACTCTGCTGCGGCGGTTAGTTTTCCGGCCTAAGCAGTACTCATCAATGAACGCCCTGATTTCAGCGATTAATCACGGCCAGATTCAGGCAGGGATTGTAACTAATTTTCAGTACACCAACTACCTTAAGGATCATCCCGACCTAGTCCAACCAGCGAACCCGGCAAGCTCGACTGAACGGGGAAGGGTCCTCAAGCAAATTAAGGGTAACGGCATCTACGCCCAACAGCTTGTCGCCGTTACGTACCACCACAAGCAGCTTACCAAAACAGTCAACCAGGCCATCGATGATCTCCGGAACGACGGTACGCTTGCAAAACTTTCGCAGCAGTTCTTCCAGCGCGATATGAGTAAGCAGTAGTCCCGGATAGTAAATTATTAATTAACAAAGCACTAACCGGTGGTAACAATTCCTTAGGGACGGGCTGATCTGAATTTTAATTCCCCGCCATTTGCGTTATAATTCTACGCGTTAGACTATTATTTTAAGAAAGGCCATTACAGAAAGAGGGTTTGTGGATATGTTAAAGGCACTCAATGCCCATCCAGTATTGAAGTTTTGCTTGAAGACCGCCTTTTTCTTTGCGGTGCTCCTCGCACTCGCATATCTCTACGGCTACTATGGCGTTGGTCGCGCTACGTTCCTTTATAATGAATTCTAAGCAATGTTAATTACTGTTCACCCCGCGTGGACGAAGGTATTTGAAGCGGCTCGACCGTTTCGGAAAGTAGGATTATCTTGGAAAATATTGTTAACACACTTGACCGGGTTGCCCAGGCCAACCCCCCAAAAATCGCCTATGACGAACTTGGGGTAACACATACCTACCAGGACTTTTATGAGCAGTCCAACACGCTAGCTGCGTGGATTGCTGACCAGAAGCTTCCGGAAAAGAGCCCCATTCTCGTGTACGGTGACCACCAGTTCGAGATGGTGGTTGCCTTTACGGCCGCCATTAAGACCGGTCACCCATACATCCCCGTTGAAACAGGGACGGGCTTAGAACGGATGGACTCAATCGTCGCAACGGCCAACCCACTGTTGGCAATCGCAATTGATGAGTTTCCACACGCCGAACTGGCAAACTTTAACGGTCAGGTCCTTAAAGACGCGGACCTCAAGCAGATTCTTGCAACACCACAGGATTTCACGGTGACTAACCCCGTTAGTGGTAAGGACATTTTCTACATCCTGTTTACTTCCGGTACAACCGGAAATCCGAAGGGTGTTGAAGTCATGCACGACAACATCAAATCATACGTTGAATGGGAGCTCAGTGATTCATTTGGGATTCCGAAAGGCGCCAGTTACCTGGGACAACCACCGTTTTCATTTGATATCTCAAACATGTCGTGGTTACCAGCCCTGCTGACGGGTGGAAAGGTTGTTGCCCTCCCAAAGACGGCGGTCGACAACTTTGCTAAGCTTTTTACCGTCCTGCCAACACTTAAGTTTGACGTCTTTACGGGCACCCCGTCATTTGCGGAAATGCTTCTTCTGAGTAAGGACTTTAACGCAGAAAAGATGCCTGACATTAAAACGTTCCTGCTGTGCGGGGAGGAGCTGACCGTTAAAACAACGAAGGCTCTTCTTGAACGCTTCCCGAACGCCCGCATCTTTGACTTGTACGGGCCAACGGAAGCCGCCGTTGCGGTCACAGCCTTTGAACCTACTAAGGAAAACATTCAGGGGCTTGACCGGCTACCGGTGGGATACGCTAAACCTGGCGTTCAGATGCTTGTCATGAAGGATGGTCAGGTTCTCCCTGCTGGGGAAAAGGGTGAATCAATCATCGTCGGGGATAGTGTTGCCCGGGGGTACATGAACAACCCTGAAAAGACGAAGGCAGCGTTCTTTAAATACGAAGGTCAGCCAGCATACCACACCGGCGACCTTGGAATTCTGGATGAGGATGGCCTGCTCCATCACATGGGGCGGATGGACTTCCAAATTAAGCTTCACGGGTTCCGGATTGAACTCGACGAAGTGCGGGCCAGCCTAGAAAAGAGTCCGCGGATTAAACAGGCGGTGGCCGTTCCACGGTATACGAAGGATGGTCAGGTCAGTCACCTGATTGCCTACGTCATCCCGAAGGAAACGCCGGCCGACGAAAAAGAATTAACAAAACAAATTCGTGCTGATTTGAACGGAATAATCATGGACTACATGATGCCCACTCAGTTTATCTACCGTGATTCATTCCCGCTCTCCGCTAACGGTAAGATTGCGGTCAAAGCACTAATCAAAGAGGCTAACTCATAATGGCAATTATGCATTGGTTATCAAGTTTACCGAATTTTTCTGCGTACGGCACTCCCGGCTACCTGCTGGTTCTGCTGATCGCGTTAATCCCGTTGGGCATCGGGCTATACTGCGGTAAACGGTTTGATTGGTACGAGGTAATCATCAGTGCGCTGTTCCTGTTCGTCATGTTTGACGGCGCGAACGCTCCCCAGATGATTTCCCTGATTGGCTACGTAATTTACCAAACGATTATCGTGACGTGGTACTACCATTACCGGCAACAGCACAACCAGTCATGGGTTTTCTACCTCGTTACGTTACTAACCCTCATTCCCCTAATCATCGTGAAGGTGTCCCCCGCAATGGTCGGGCACAACTCCCTGTTAGGGTTCATGGGAATCAGTTACATGACCTTCCGGGCAACCGGAACGGTCATTGAAACCCGGGACGGAATGGTAAAGGACTTCTCGTGGTGGACGTTTGTCCGGTTCATGCTGTTCATGCCAACCATCACCTCCGGGCCAATCGATCGGTACCGGCGGTTTGCCAAGGACTACAAGAAGGTTCCGGACCGCGAAAAGTACATGGGCTTAGTCCAAAAGGGAATTAAGTACCTGTTTCTTGGACTGCTGTATAACTTCATTATCGACCACTTCTTTGGGGCGGTTTGGTTACCAGCAGCCGAGGCGCAAGCAATGCAGTATGCGCCCCACATGTCATGGTGGGTTGTTGCTGTCATGTACCTGTACGGAATGCACCTGTTCTTCAACTTTGCTGGGTACTCCCTGTTTGCCGTAGCGTTCAGCTACTTCATGGGGGTTGAAGCACCGATGAACTTCAACAAGCCATTTAAGTCGAAGAACATCAAGGAATTCTGGAACCGGTGGCACATGTCACTATCCTTCTGGTTCCGGGATTACATCTTCATGCGGTTCGTCTTCATGGCAACTAAGAAGAAGTGGTTCAAGAACCGGAACGTCTTGTCCGCAATTGCTTATATCTTGGACATGACGATCATGGGGTTCTGGCACGGCGTAACGTGGTACTATATCTTATACGGGTTCTTACACGGGATCGCCCTGGCCGTCTGCGACTGGTGGGGTCGGTTCAAGCGGAAGCACCTCAAGAAGATGCCGCATAATAAGATTACAAACGCCATTGCAATCTTTGTAACGTTTAACTTCGTTATGCTAACATTCTTACTGTTTAGTGGGTTCCTTAACACCCTTTGGTTCAAAGGTGCCCGGTTACTCTAATTAATCAACGCGGAATTACAAATGGAGGGTTTTATCATGGAAGAAGACATTAAGAACATTCTTGCTGACGCAACTGGACGGGACGCTGCGGACTTTGCTGATAATAGTCAGGACCTCTTTGAATCAGGGCTGATGGATTCAATGGCAACGGTTAGTTTCCTGTTAGCCCTGCAAGACAAGTACGACATCAACGTCCCGGTTTCAGAATTTGACCGGAGCGAATGGAACACAATTGACAAGATTGTCGGAAAGGTCAAGGAACTACAAAATGACTAAGCGTAAACTGTGGCGGATTTTCGGCCCGGTTATTATCGCGGTTCTCTTAATCGTCGGCTTATTTTCCCTTCCCATTGGGAACCATCATTCCCTGCTAACCGAAAAGAAGGCGGCGGTATCCCTTAGTCCGCTGGTAATGAAAAACGAGTCGCTTAAAGTGGAGGCCCTTTCCGACAAAAAAGCCCACTTTGTCCCGTTCTTCGGGTCAAGTGAGTTTAACCGGATGGACCGGTACCATCCGGCCGTAATGGCTGCGCGGTACCACGATTACACCCCGTTCTTCTTTGGTAAGAAGGGGGCCCAATCCCTCCCGCAATACATGAACATGGCAATGATGCCAAAGGAAATGAAGGGGCGGAAGGCCGTTTTCGTTGTCTCCCCCCAGTGGTTCGTTAAGGGCGGGATCAAGCCGGGTGCTTTCCAGATGTATAACGGGATTTTGCAAAACCTGATGTGGCTCCGCCAAGCAAACCCGCATTCCCGGTATGACCGGTACGTTGCCAAACGAATCATCAAGTTAAACGGTGCTGATAACATGACGGCCGTTTACTGCAAGCGAATTGCAAACGGCAAACCGTTATCTGGGCTAGACCGCGCGGTAATTGGTCTCCGGATTAACTTCTTGAAGCATGAGGATGCGCTGTTCTCCGGGATTTCACTCAACAACAACTACGAAGCCCGGATTAAGCCAAAAATTAACCAGCTTCCATCGAAGTACAACTACGATGCCCTGGTTAAGCAGGCCCAGCGCGATGCTAAGCCCGAAACATCAAACAACCGGTTTGGGATTAATAACCAGTTTTACAACAATGAAATTAAGGGTATTCTCCCAAGCCTAAAGGGTGAGCAAAAGCACTTTAACTACACGCAATCAGTTGAATTTAGCGACTTCCAAACGGTCCTGCACCAGTTTAAGAAGACGCACACAAACGTTATCTTCGTTATTCAACCGGTTAACACTAAGTGGGAAACCTACACTGGGTTACCGATGAAGATGTACTATCAGTCAGTGGCCAAGATTAAGTTCCAGCTGCAACAGCAGGGCTTCAACAATATTGTGGACTTCTCCCACGATGGGAATAAACCGGCCTTTATGAATGACACGATCCATATTGGTTATGCTGGTTGGGTTGCGTTCGATAAGCAGGTCAGCAGCTTTATTGATCACAAGCAACCGACCCCCCACTATCACATGAACAAGGCGTTCTTGTCCAAGAAGTGGCAAAACTTAAAACCAACGCAGCAAAACCTGAACGAGTTTAAGCAAACTAAGCTGAACAAGTAAAAGAAATCCCGGAAGAACAGTCATTGTTCCTCCGGGATTCTTTTATTTGCCGTTCTCCTTCTTGGCAGCATCAGCGGTCAATTCGGCGAGTAACCCTTCACGAACACCGCTTTCTGAGAAGATCACCTTCGCCGGGCAGAGCTGTTCAATTAATTGGACGACCGGAGTAAGGCCCCCTAAAATAATGTCTGCGCGGTCGCCTTCAGCTCCCAATAAATGACGCCGTTCGCCGATGCCGACTCCCAGCCACTGTTCATACAGGTCAAGGATTGTCGCCGGTGCCACCGTTACCCCGTGAAGCTGCTGGTTAGAAGCATTCATATCAGCCAGTTCATAACGCGTGACGGCCCGGTTTGTCCCCCCAATTAAGACCAGTGGTTTGCCAAAGCCCTGCTGCAACCACCGAAACTGATTTAACTGGGTACTTAACAGGCGCTGGAGCTGAGCAAGCTGTTGTCCGGTCACGTGGTCCCGTAACCCGAACCGCTCGCTCAGACTAACCGCTCCCCACGGAACGCTCGCACATCCTAGGAGTTGCCGATTTGCTCCCACGGCTAACTCGAAACTGCCACCCCCCATATCACACATGACAAAGTCGCGGACCCCGAGCGTATTAATTACCCCGAGAAAATCGTACCGGGCCTCTTCTTCCCCGCTAAGGACTCGAATGGTGCACCCGGTCTGTTCCTTAACGGGCGCTATCAGTGCTTCTGAATTAGTGGCATTGCGGACTGCAGCCGTTGCAATCGCCACTACCCGGTAGTCGGCAAGTTGCGTATATTCTTGCTGGTATGCGCGCACCGCCGTCATTACCCGCTCAATTGCCTCTGGTTGGAGTTGATGGGTTGTTCCCATTCCCGCCGCCAACCGGGTCATTTGCTTTTTACGGAGCGTTTCCTGCCAGTCCCCGGTTGGTTGCCGGGTATAAACTGCAAGGCGGGTTGAATTAGAACCAAAGTCTAAGATTACAAGGTTTTTCATTTGCTGCCCCCATTAATCAAAGTAGTTAACCCCAATTGCCCGCCGTACTTCAGCAAGTGTTTGGTTGGCCACTTCGTTTGCCCGGGCGCTTCCTTCCTTCAGAATGTCATATACAGCACCCATATCCTGCGCAAACTCCTGCCGCCGTTGCCGAATTGGCGCTAAGACGCCCTCGAGCACTTCGTTCAGGTAGCGTTTAATCTTCACGTCACCCAGTCCACCATGCTGGTACTGAGCCTTCAGCTCAGCAACCTTTTCCTGGTCATCAGCAAAAATATCCAGGTAAGTAAAGACCATGTTCCCCTCAACGTGCCCCGGATCCTCGACGTGAACGTGGGTAGGATCAGTGTACATTGACATGACCTTCTTCCGGAGCGTATCAGCGTCATCTGCCAGGTAAATGGCGTTATTCAACGACTTACTCATCTTGGCGTTCCCGTCTAACCCCGGGAGCCGGCCGGAACCCTTTGGCGGGAAAATCCCCTGTGGTTCAACCAACACATCGCCGTAAATCGAATTAAAACTGCGCACAATTTCGCGTGTTTGTTCAAGCATCGGCTCCTGGTCATCCCCAACCGGAACTAAGCTTGCCTTAAACGCCGTAATATCGGCAGCCTGGCTGACTGGATAAGTGAAAAAGCCGGCCGGAATCGACCGTTCAAAGTTTTTCTGCTTGATTTCCGCCTTGACCGTTGGGTTACGTTCCAACCGCGAAACCGTCACCAAGTTCAGGTAGTACAGATTTAACTCCGATAAAGCCGGAATCTGTGATTGCACAAAAATGGTGGCCTTCGTTGGGTCAATGCCCACGGCCAGATAGTCCAGGGCAACTTCCGTCAGTGACCGCCGAATCTTTTCCGGATCACGGGCATTGTCGGTGAGGGCCTGCTGGTCAGCAATCATAATAAACGGGTCGTACTTTCCCGTATTTTGTAATTCGACCCGCTTCTTTAACGAGCCAATGTAATGGCCAATGTGGAGCTTCCCGGTCGGCCGGTCCCCCGTTAAAATTACCTGCTTCTGTTCACCCATCGTATCTCCTCCTTAAATAAAAAACGACCGCGCCCCATCATAGGACGCTGCCGCGTGGTACCACCTACGTTGCGGGAAACTCCCGCCACTCTTTACGTTATCTATTTTCCACCCTCACGAACCCACTTCGCTTGGCCACGAAACTTTTCAGCACCCGTTTCTCTCTGTCACTGGCCAGCTACTTCCTTCGCTTCATTGGGATCATCCCCATTATAACGAACTTCCAGCGGAATTAAAATTCCTTATTGCAAAAGAACCCCGGATATAATATACTTTTATGGTACTTGATTATGCTACCTTAGCTCAGTAGGTAGAGCATCACCATGGTAAGGTGGGGGTCGTCGGTTCAAGTCCGATAGGTAGCTCTAATAATTGATTCATTAACCGTCTTCTGGACTGTCACAATACTGGCGTCTAGGAGGCGGTTTTTGAATTCCTAACCAGCATCTCGTATCTATCCCCACAATTTTGACCGTAACCATAACTAAATGGCCATCATCCAAACGTTAACCACCGTATTTCCTATAAATTCAGGCAATAGAAAAAACCTAACTGGTCGGCGAGCCGGTTAGGTTTAGATCAGTATGCTATACATACACTTTACTTCGCCCTTAGGATATCATCACCTAATGCAGCCATCGACCCTTAACAGAGCCAGGTGTTTGAACCCCCCGTTCCCACAGCATAAATGCGATTAACACCGTGGCAAAGCCAAGAACTGCGTGCATACTAAAAATTCCAACGAGATCTGACTACCTAAACGCCTTCCCACCCCTTCGACCATTATTCTCATCAAAATTTCACAATTTATGTTCATTTTTGACTACCACTCCCCCACCGGAACCCTTATATTTAAGCCACGGTTCCACAGGAGGTGTTTCATGACAAACACTCGTGCCGATTCGCAGCTTCGAGCTTACTATGCATCACCGACTAGTGCTAATTTCAATGCATTGTTTGACCAGTATTCTCCGCTGGTTCGCAGTATGCTGAGCCGGGTGCGTTTTATCCCCGGCTATGACTGGGACGACCTTGAACAAGAGGCCCGCATCGTCTGCTGGCGGGCCGTGACTTCCTTTTCATTAACAAACGATGTCTCGTTTGGGGCGTATTTCCGGGTTTGTCTTTCACACTGCATTGCTGGATTGATTCGTGAGGCCCATACCCAGAAAAGAGGGGTTGCGTTTGCAACAACATCGCTGGAACACTTTGTTGATACCAGGGGGATTCATCCTAGCGACACCATCGCACACGCACCATCCGCTGAGGATATCGTCATCCTACGCGAATGGCTCCGGATTTACGCGGAACAGCTAAATGTCCGGGAAGCGTTCCTTTTATGGAGCTTTCTGACAGAACCCCGCTGTACTGCCTCAACCCTTGCACAGCAAATGCAGTGCTCCCGTTCGTCAGTTTACAGTCTCCTTTACCGGTGTAAAACGAAACTGCGCCAGCCATCTTCCCAGTGATTACACTTCCACAGTGGAACCGCGCCACCGGGTTTGCCGGTGGCTTTACATAATAACGCCAGCGACCGCAATCTCTGGTAGAATAGAGGTTAGTTACTATTTGCTAAAGGAGTCCAATTGTTATGTTTCGGAATATTTTTCACGCGTGGACCGATTCCTTTCGGTACATCTTCAACTGGCGCAAATCAGCTAGTAGGAAGCAATTCTGGCTTGCCCAGCTAATCCTTCTTCCCATCGCCGTGATTTTTGCGCTTATCAAGTGGTTCTCATGGGGTCATTCAGGCCTACTCGTCGCCCTTGCAATGTTTATCGTTACCGTTTTCTTCGCTGCTAATTGCTTGGCTTCCCTCGGACTAGCTGCCCGCCGACTCCGGGACGTGGGATTCAGCCTGAACGCAGTTATCCTGTTCTTCTGCGCAATGTACCTCGTACGGCTTTTTTCCGGAATTGTTTTTGCGGTCATCTTCGTTCTTGAATTAATTGTCCTGATGCTTCCAACCGATAAACTTCGCGTTGCTCCCCAAAGTATTTGGACGGTTATTTGCGAACCACGCGATGGGCATAAATAGGAAGGAGACGCGTAATGAGAAAAAAGCATAACTGGTTTGGGCGAATTACCGCGGCGGCCCTTGTCTTCCTAACAATTCTTGGGGGAACCATTACCGCTGCCATTCCGGGCATTTCCCGGCCAACAATTACTTCTGTTGCCGCTGATAACGATGATGCAACGGCGGCGCACCTCGCAAGCCTCAATTACCGCTCTGGAACTTCCCCGATTGTTCAGGTTAACGGGGGAAAATCCACCCTGACACTCAGCGACTGGCACTCTAACCATGTTGACTACAGCCACCTTGACCGGCTAAACAGAACCGCTGCGCCCGCAACGGCGATGTTAATGCCGCGCAACGTAGCGAATGATCAGCTCCGGGAACGGCAAACGATCAGGCCCACGGGGTGGCACCAAAAATTTGACCGCCACCACACGGCAATTCTAAACCGGGGCCACATCATTGCCTACTCGCTCTCCAAGGGAATTGCGACGACGGGGCAGTACGACCCCGCCCAACAGTCGGGCGACCAGAATAACCCCCGCAACCTCTTCACCCAGACGGCCTTTTGTAACCAAAAACTGCAAACGATTTATGAGGGGAAGGTGCGGCGTGCTCTCCGGGAAGGTGCCCGGGTTGTTTACCGGGTCCAACCCATTTTTCAGGGAAACGACCTGATGGCAAAAGGAGTATGGATGCAAGCGGTGGGCTCAAACGGGCTTAACTTTAACGTTTACCTGTATAACGTCCAACCCGGATACCAATTTAACTATCAGAACGGGACGTCAACCAGTGATCCAGCAATGACCGTGCCGACCCCGCCGGATGCACCGCATTACGACCGTTACCGGGTTCACGGAATGCGCCATCACTACCACCATTATCGGCGCGTTTGTCGGTGGTAACAGTAATAATTAATTAAAAAACGAGCGTAACAGAAGTTTGAACCCCCGAACCGATAGCTTCGGGTTTCTGCTTCCGTTACGCTCGTTCACTTTACTCAAAAATCCCTTTTAACGGTTTCCCTTCGTATACTGTTGCTCGATTTCTTCCAGCGTGTGCCCCTTCGTTTCCGGAACAGCTAGCCAAACAAAGAGGACCGCCGCAAAACAGACCAACCCAAAAATTCCAAAAACAGTTGCCTGCCTCATCATTGCCGTCATTACCGGGAAAATCAAGCCAACAACAAACGCTCCTACCCAGTTAAGGGCGGACGCTAACCCCGAGGCTTTTCCGCGAACAGCCAACGGGAAGATTTCGCCAACCAGCACCCACGTCAAGGGCGCCCACGTAAACCCGTAGAGCGCAACGTAAATGCATAGCAGGACCAGCGTGATGAACGGATTAGCGTGCGGCCACAGCCAGTTAATTACTACCGGAAGGACAAATGCTAGCCCCATTCCGGTACCACCAAAAATCAGCAAAGTGCGGCGGTTAAAGTGACTTGCAATGGCCAGGAAAACAAACGATGCCCCCAACAGGATTAATCCCTCAATTACGGGCCACATTAAATTGGAAGCTGCCGCATGTCCCGTTGCCTGGGCCACGATTAATGGGATGTAGTAGAAAATAGCATTGACTCCAATAAACTGTTGTAACCCCGCAACGCCGACACCGGCAATTACTAATGCGCGGTACTTTCCCGTCAGCATTTGACCGTACGGCAGGGCCCGTTCAGCCGCATCCTGGGCGCTAACCTGCTGAATCGTCGCAATTTCCGCATCAATGTCAGCATCGGGCTGCATTACCCGAAGAACCTGTGCAGCCGCCGCACGGTTCCCCTGAACCATTAAGAACCGGGGCGTCGCCGGCAGTCTCAAACTCCCAACTAAAAGAATCAGCGCCGGAACCGCCGCCATTCCAAGCATGGCTCGCCATGCAAGCGAAGCGGGTAAATCCTTTAAGCAGTAATCAACCACGTACGACAGTAACGTCCCCGCCGCAATCATGGTAAAGTTAATCCCCGTCATCCGGCCCCGCAACCGCGCAGGCGCCATTTCGGCCATGTACGCCGGAACAATCGCCGAGAGCGCCCCCACGGATAACCCGAGAATAATCCGGACGGCAATCAACAACCACCCGCCATCATTCGGAACAACCGCTGAGACGAGGGACCCACAGGCAAAAACCGTTGCCGCTATGGTAATCATGGTTTTACGGCCATACCGGTCCGCCCACCGGCCAGCTAACAGGCCCCCAAAAATTGCCCCGAACATCAGCGACGAAGTAATCATTCCAATAATTAGCGCGTTGTGCATGTGCCAATCCAGCTGGAGAAATGGCAGGGCACCGGTCATTACCCCGATGTCGTACCCGAATAAAATTCCCCCAAATGAGCCAAAAAAGTATACGTACGGCCGTGAGAGTCGTTCCTTTTGCATCTAAATCCCCCACCTTCTTCAGTTTCTCTCGGTATATTATAAGCAAAACAACGCGATGTGCCTAATGCTTTGCTCGCAAAATTAGAATTCTTCAAAAATAATTCTGACCAAAAAAGGGGCCAGCTGGTCTGCTGGTCCCTTATGCCATATTTTCAATTCACGCTAGCTACTTCTTCCGCCGCCGCACAACTTCGGCCTCCTTTTCCATCCGATCCGTTAACGGGTATGTCAACCGCAACAGACTCGGGATAATCAGTGGAATGGCAAAGACCAGAATAATCAACCCGATAATTACCACGAGGGCAACCTGGATCAACGTCAACACACCTGACGGAATCAACGCGGCAAACGTTCCGCTCAGGATAGTAGCCGCGGAAATGACCACCGCCCCGATTTCGAGAGCCGCCGTTACAATTCGTTTAGCCGGCGTTGCCGAACCCATGTCAAATTCACGGTACCGCATCATCAGGAAGATACTGTAGTCAACCCCCAACGCAATGAGGACAACGAAGCCAAAGAACGGTGTGTTCCAGGTCAACATTGAATGCCCCATCGTAACGGTGCTAATCCACCGCGTAATATCCAGCGACATCACGTACGCCAGAAGAAGGGTTCCAACAATGTAGAGCGGTTGGAGAACCGAGCGGGTAATTACCATCAATGCCAGGAGAATCCCCGTCAGCATGATTGCCGCCGTCCGCACAAAGTCGTTTTGGGCCACCTTATGCGTATCGTTTGTCTTTGCGGACTGCCCGCCCAAGGCAACGGTTGCCCCAGCAAGCGGCGTCCCCTTCACTGACTGGTTAACGATTGCCCGGAGTTCATCAACCTTGTGCATTGCCCGTAATGAACTTGGGTTCATGTCCAGAATAATCGTGAACTTAACGGCCTTTTTATCAGCTGACAAGTAGCTGTCTTCCGCCGTCTTGTACGTCTTACTCTTCAAAATATTCTTTGGCACGTAGTACGTGTCTGCCGCGGCAGAATTCTTCAACCCCGTCAGGTAGCTATTTGCCGCACCGACACCGTCGTTAATCTTTTGGGCACCAGCGCTGGCAGTTTGCAACCCGTATTCAAGCTGCTGCATCTGGCCGATAAGCCCCTGCATCTCCGTTGCCATCTGGGTAATACCGTCATTTAGCGTCGATAACCCGGCCGTTAACTCACCCTGCTTAGCAGCTAGAAGCGCTGCACCATTCTCAAGTTGGTTGGCACCGGCGGCCGCACTAGCTACCCCGTTGGTGTACTGCTGGAGGCTATTTTGCATGCCGCTCGCCCCGTTTTGCAGCTGGTTAAGCCCGTTTGCCACCTGAGCCGAACCGTTCTGCAACTGGCCAAGAACGTTGGACAGTTGGCTGGCTGAGGACTGCAACTGGTTAAGCTGCTGTCGCATTGCGCCGACGTTCATTCCGCTCGCCTGCTGTTTCAGGTTATTTAGCTGATCGCTCGCACTCTTCAGGGTGTTTAACTGACTGGAAAGCTGATTCCCAGCCTGCTGAACGTTCCCCATATCGTTTTGCAGGTTCTGGGCCGCCGACTTAGCGTCGTTCACCGCCCCACTGTTCTGCTGCTGCATCTGACCAACGGCCTGTTGCAGGGCGCCCTGCAGTTGCTGTTTCTGTTGCGGGGATAACCCTGAAACCGCGCCGGCGACCTGATTGGCGACCTGGTTGGTGTCAACCCCGTTACCGCCCATCTTACCAAGGGCCTGTTGCAGGGCAGCCGCATCATTTTTCGCCTTATTACTATTTTGTTCAAGGGACTGGGCAGTTTGTTGAACCTTCCCCATATCAGGCATGTTATTCAACGCATTAAGCGCACTGTTCATCGAGTTAAGCGCTGAGTTTAACTGGCTTAACTGTTGCGGGTTCAGCTGTGATTGAACCTGCTGCTGAACCTGGCTCAAGCCGTTTGCCACCTGGTTAGCTCCGTTTTGCAGCTGGCCAATACTATCAACCAGCTGACCCGTGCCGTTCTGGATCGCGCCTTGTTGGGCATTCAACAGGTTAAGTCCGTTGCCAAGCGTTCCCGCACCGTTTGCCAGGGTGTTAGCGCCAGCCTGAAGCTGTTCGCTCCCGCTCAATAGCTGGTTAGAGCCAGTAGCCAGCATGTTAACCCCATCAATTCCACCTTGCAGGTTTGCGCCCTGCATTTGGGCAACCGCACCGTTCAACCCATTACTAATCTGGTTCAACCCTTTCCGGGCATCCTTCATTCCGCTCGTAATCGTTCCCAGTTGATCCTTAACGTACAGCTGTTTGATGCGCCCACCACCAGGTTCCGTCACCGTCGCAACCGTCTTTACTCCTGGAACCCGCTGTAAGCGCTGGGCAAGCGCATCAATCTCCCGCAGGTCCTTTTCGTTATCCAGCCGGTGGTTTGTCCGGATGTATAACGTGGTCGGCTCTGCGGTCCCCGGAGTGAAGTGCTTTTGCACGACGCGGAATCCTTCCTTAGCCGGGAGGGTATCCCGCAACTCGACAAGCGTGTCGTAGTTTAGCGGGTGGCTTCCGGACAAGAGGAACGGTAAGGCACATAAAACAGCAACGCCAAGGCCGAGAAGCGGCATTTTCACCGCATTGGATGAAATCCAGTGCCATAACTTACTCTTGCTGGATCCGTTAAACTGCTTAGTCGGCCAGAAGATCTTCTGCCCTAACAGCGCCATAAAGAACGGGTTAAGTGTGAGCAGTGCCAGCAGCAGAACCGCTACGGCTACGGCCACCCCAAGCGTTGACTTATAAATACTAAACTTAGCTAATCCAAGCGTTGCAAACCCGATCAGAACGGTGGAACCACTCATGAGAATCGTATGACCCGCTACCTTCAACGCGTTGCGGGTCGCCGTTACCCGGTCGAGTCCCTTACTGAGCTCCTCCTTAAACTGGTCAAACAGCAAGATATTGTAGTCCGTCCCAATCCCAAAGAGCACAACCACCATGAAAACCTGGGTAAAGTTCGATAGTGGGAACCCAAAGTGCTTGGCCAAATTCATCACAACGCTCAGTGAAATCAGGAACGAAATTCCCACTGAAAGGAGTGAGAAAACCGGGGTAAGCGGTGAGCGGAAAACGTACGCCAGCACAATGAAGATGAAAATAATGGTGATTAACTCCGTCTTCTTGATTCCCTCTTCGGTTTCAGCATCAAAGTCATCCTGGAGGATATCCGCGCCGGTCACGTAGGTTTTTACCCCTGCGGTTTTTGCTCCCTGTTCGAGCTTTTCACGCATCTGGGCAACCGGCTCCTTCTTATCAACGTTTAACTGCAGCAGTTCCGTTGTTTTATCCTTAGAAATCAGCTGCTTTTTCGTATACTTGTTTTCATTTGGCGCCGTCATCGCCTTAATATGATACCGCTGCTTATGCGCCTTCAGGTACGAAATCGTCGTGTTAATCCGGTGTTTCTGCTGAGCACTCAGCTTATCATTTCCGTTATTAAACACCACGACAACTTCCCGCGTATTGTCCATGTGATGTCCCCAATGATTTTGAATCACCTGGGCCACCTGACTATTCGCTGATGCTGGAAGCTTAATTTGGCCCTTTTCCCGCACCAACGCGCTAATATTTGGCATCATGAAAAGCCCTGCAAGAAGCAGAACAATCCAAACCAGCGCCTGAGCAATGTAGCGCCGTTTATGCCGTTGGTTTTGTTCGTTCATAATATTCTCCTTTCTTCCCTTTTCACTGTTTCTCGCGAAATAAACACAGTGTTGCTTTTCACGTATCATGATACCGCGATTATAACCCCGCGACAACGGACAAAACCAGCGAAAGTGTTGCCCTAATTTCATTGATTATTGGTTTTTTAAGCAACAATATGTTGTTTTAAGAGAAGAACATGGTAGGATAAACGTAGCGAGGGGGAGTACATATGGCAGTGCACGGAAAAGTCGCAACAACGCAACGAAAAATCAAGGCCGCCTTTATTTACCTGGTAAACGAAAAGGGCCTCAGTCGCGTGACCGTCAAGGATATTACGCAAGCGGCGGGCATTAACCGCAGTACGTTTTACAAGCATTTTGTGGATAAACCGGCCCTGGTTAACCATTACGAGCAAACCATCCTCACGGAAATCGCCGCTTCATTAAATGATGGTTTCATTAAGCATTTACCAGAAAACGGCGTGGCCACCGCTGAATCCCAAATGAAGTTGTACGCAACGGTTAGTAAAATCGTGGATTACATTTACGAGGAATTCGACCTCGCCAAGGCGCTCCTCGGTCCGAACGGGGATCCCCACTTCGAGGATAAGATTAAGCGTTGGCTAATCGACATCATTGATAAGGACCTCGACATCATTAAGGGAAACCACCAGATGACGCCCACTCTCCCCAACGACTACGCGCATGAAATCATTATTTCCCAAATCCTTGACATCATTAAGCTGTGGTTGACTAAGGACAACCCCGAACCACCCCAGCAAATTACCGAAATTATCATGCGGACCCGCTACATGAGTCCCCACGATATTCTGGGGGTTACCAATTCTGGAAATTAAAGAAAAACGGATCGTCCAAATAAGGATGATCCGTTTTTCACACGTTATCTTACCAATTAATGACTAGCAGCCTGTTCGCGTTGCTGCTCTGCCTTAATTTGCTGAACCATGAACAGTTCCTCGTTTGTTGGTACAAGAAGTACCCGCACGGCCGAATCCGGCGTTGAAATCAATCCTTCGCCCCCGTGATTCAGTTGCTCGTTCTTGGTGGCATCGAGCTTAATTCCCAGAAGTGCTAGTTGGCGGCACACTTCCTGGCGAACATACGCATCGTTTTCACCGATTCCCCCCGCAAAAGCGATGGCATCCACACCACCCATCTCCACGGCATAACTGCCCACAAACTTAACAATCCGGTTAATGAAAACATCCACGGCTAACTTTGCCCGCTCGTTGGTTTCGTACTGCGCCATAATATCCCGCATGTCCGAAGAAATCCCGGAGATGCCATACATTCCCGATTCCTTATTGAGCAGGTTAAGGACTTCTCGGGCGGATTTTCCCAGTTTATCCATTAAAAACGGGACGATCTCGGGGTCCACGTCCCCACTCCGGGTCCCCATCGTAATCCCGTCAAGGGGCGTAAAGCCCATCGACGTGTCAAAGGCGTGCCCGTCACGATCAGCGGTAATTGACGCCCCGCCACCCAGATGCAGGGTAATGATGCGCAAATCATGAACATCCCGGTCAAGGAGGGTCGCTACCCGGTTCATCAGGTATTCATGGCTGATCCCGTGCTCCCCGTACCGCCGAATGTGGTATTTTTCGGTGTATCTATAGGGAAGACTGTAAATCGCGTTCATTTCAGGCATCCCCAAGAAGAATTTACTGTCAAAAACCGCGTACTGGGGAACGTCAGGGAGAACCCGCTGCATAAGTTTAATGTACTTGGCCTCCATCGGATTATGAAGCGGCGCGTAATCACTCATTGCAATAATCCTTTCTAACCGCTCGGGGGTCACCCGCACTGCATGCTCGAACTCGTGGCCCCCTGCAACTACCCGGTGGCCCACACACGAAATCTTATCCAGCGTCGTAATCCCTAATTCCTGAATCTTATCAATAATTAACTGCGCCGCTGCAGCGTACGTTAAATTATCAACTACCGTTTCGTCCTGCTTGCCGGCATACTTAATGGTTAATTTTGACTGGGGGAGGTTAATCCGCTCCACTTCTCCCCGAGCCAAAAGCTCCTCCGTCTTCATCCGAAACAACTTCCACTTAACCGACGAACTTCCCGCATTCATAAGAAGAATATGTGCCAATTAGACCATCCCCCAATCATTTTGTTCCTATTATACCGTACGCCTCCTTCACCAAAACCCCCTATTTATTAAATAGATCCTAACAAAGCCGGTTTCCGTTACAAAATATTACAAATATAGGGGAATATTACAGGAACAGCCGATTTCGTAATTTAGCTGCTACACGGGTGTCACCTTCCCCCCGTATACTATGAATTGTTGGTTCGGGGAAACGATATCCCGAATGAGTAAGAAGTATAGCAAGTATCATACATTACAGGAGTGAAGATATTTTATGAATTTAAAGAAGACACTTGCATCTGCAGCAGCATTAGGTGGAGTTTTTGCCGTTAGCGCCGTTGCTAAGGCTGACACGGTAACCGTTAAGGCGGGTGACACGCTTTCAGCATTAGCCCAGAAGTACAACACAACGGTTGACGCAATCGTTAAGCAAAACCACATCTCAAACGCTAACCTGATTTACGTTGGGCAGCAGCTTCAGATTGGGAACGACAACCAGGCTCAGTCAAGCAACCAGAACAACGGCCAGGCTAACAACAACGCCGCTGCTAACGTCCAGAACCAGAACAACCAGGCTACCACCACGCAGAGTGACAACGGCGGCCAGCAGTTATCAGGTTCTGAAGCAGCCGCACGGGCATGGATCGTTGCTCGTGAATCAGGTGGCAACTACAACGCACGGAACGGCCAGTACATCGGTAAGTACCAGCTGAGCGCTAGCTACCTTGGCGGTGACTACTCACCAGCTCACCAGGACGCGGTTGCTAATCAGTACGTTGCTAGCCGGTACGGTTCTTGGGTAAACGCTCAACGCTTCTGGGAATCACACGGTTGGTACTAAGATTTAGCATCAGCTAATAAATAGATATTGAAAAACAGGTCCTTAACGGGGCCTGTTTTTTGTGCTTAATCATCGTTTTCATCCAAGTAATCAAAGAACCGGGGAATCAACGCTGTGAGCTTGTCCGTTACCTGATAAAAAACGAACTTGCCCTGCCGGTGTGGCACAACCATACCGCTCTCCCTTAACAGCTGCAGGTCGCGGGAAACGGTCGACTCGGCACATCCTAATGAACTGGCAAGCGTTTGGGTAGTCTGCGGTTGCTCATTTAGAACCCTTAGAATGCGTAACCGCAACGGATCACCCAACGCCTTAAAAAAACCGCTCTAAGGATGGGAATGCCGTTTGACTAATAACCTTATCAAACCCGTAATTAATAATGGCGTTATTTTGGCTCTGCGAAACAAACAGGTGCGGCCACGTAAACAGACTAGGAATTAAAAGCAGGACCCCGGAGTTACCAATATCAATCTCCTGATTAAAGGGTTTGGTAACTACGATTTTATTATTATTCCAGAAGATCCGGTCCCGTTGCAGCGCAGTTATCAAGTGGGAAAAGCCCTGCTGTAAAAGTGCGGTTTCCTCCTGGATTTTCCAAATTAACAGGAATTAGGATCGGCTACCCGTCACGCTTATCCTCATCGTTTTAGTCCTCATTATAAGCCGGCAAACGCCCCGTCAGCGCGCATAGCTGCAATCATCAAGCCCATGCAAAAACGGGAAGGCCATTTGACCTTCCCGTTTTCAGTGTTATTTTTTTATTAGTTTTAGTACCAACCACACTGCTTCCAGTGGTTCTCGGCGTTAACCCATGAACCATACCGGCTTGAAACGTACTGGTTAGCAACCCGGTCCTGGTTAGCCGGTGAGTAGTCACCGTGTAAGTATGACCGTGATAACTGGTACTTCCCGTAGTAGTTTCCGTTCGTGGCGTTGTAGTTACCACCTGACTCGCGGGCAACAATCCACGCCCGGGCAGCAGCATTAGCAGCATCCAGCCCACCGTTGTTTGAAACAGGGGCCTGGGTAGAACGAACGACATGCTGCACTGTCCGGTTAGCGTTGTTGTAGTTAACCTGGTTTTGCCGTTGAGCGTACTGTTTCTCATCAGCTTGCTTCTGCTGCGCCTGTTGAGCAGCCTTAGCAGCAGCCTCTTCTTGAGCCTTTTGCTGGGCTTCCTGCTGAGCCTGAGCGGCAGCAGCTTGGGCCTGAGCATTTGCCTGCGCCTGTTGCTGTTCCTTAGCAGCCTGGGCAGCGGCATCCTGGGCTTGCTGAGCAGCAGCGGCCTGAGCTTCAGCGTTTGCCTGCGCCTGAGCGGCAGCAACTTGGGCCTGAGCATTGCTCTGCTGAACCGTCTGGCCAATCTGGAGCTGCTGGCCAACGTAAATTAAGTTCGGGTTCTGCAGGTTATTCTGCTGAGCAATCTGGGCAACCGTTGAATTGGTCTCCTGAGCAAAGCCCCAAACCGTATCCCCCTGCTGAACCGTAACAACATCGGCATTAGCGGCAACTGATCCTGCAGCTACGACTCCCGCCATTGTTGCAACTGACATTAAAACCTTGTTCAACTTCATAAACTAAACTCACTCCTGTAAACTAATCTTTTATTTACAACTAATCAATCCCTAATCTCCTAGGGTAACTATCTCTAAGTATAAGGAACATATGTAACAGCCTTTTGCCAGCAAAATTACTAAATGGCGTTATTCTGTAACATAAGCGTTATTTTGTAACATTCTGTAATATAACGAAAATGCTACCCTTCCTGCCGGTACCGCCGCACAACGTGGTGAAGCCGGCGGAAAAGTAACACTCCTGCAATCAGAAGTAGCAGCCCGCCCCCGACAATTAATAAGCGCCGGTAGCTTCCCCGTAAGAGGGCGTCACCCCCAAAGGCATACAAAAAAGCAGTCGGCAAACTGCCGCCAATAACTGCCGCAGTAATCTTCGGGCCCCGAAGCCGCGCTTTAACTACCGCGTAACTCACCAGGGCAGAGGGAATCACCGGAATCATGTAACCCAACATTGCGGTTATTCCCGGATAGCCCGTTGCGCGCAAGTTAATTCGGGGATGTTTTTTATTCTGGGCTGGAAGCTCAGCGAGGGTCATAATCACACCGCTATTTCCAAGCGCCATTCCAATGACGTTCATCAAAAACCCCACAATCGGACCGTACGCAACCCCATTAAAAACGCATACAATGGAACTTGATACACCAGGAACCGCCGTCATTGCAGCGGTTAATAAAATTAAAATCACCGCACTTACCGGACCGTGGTGGCGTAATAGTTGCCGTAAACCCGTTCGCCCAAGGGGTAACCCTAACCGAAAATCAGGATAGTACTGATGAACAACCAATATTCCTAAAATGATAATCAGGACAATGCCGCCACCAACTAACCATTTCCGTTTATCCTTCACGTCAACCTCCAATTAGCCTAACCACCAACTAATCGCTATGATTAGCACCAGGACAACAATCAATCCCCATTCCTGGGCAGTTAACCGCCGCCGAACAATCCCGGCTGCCCCCGTTGTACAGAGGGCTAGCCAACCGAGCGGGGAAAGCCACCGCAGCACCGTTGCGCGGCCAAGAAAGAAGCCGAGCGCCACTACCACAAACAGGGCAATTACCAATAGCACCGTTGCCCCATAAAATATCCGGGTAAATCTTTCCCGCATCCTTCTCCTCCTATACTAATCGCATCAACCGGGCCCACCAGCTCAGCCGGGCAGTCGACTGCGTGGCTTCGACCGGAAGCTTTATCGTTGTTGTTCCATCCATGCATCGCAACCCCCGGGCCGTTAAGTTAAGGGTCCCCACCCGCTGATCACGCGCGACCGGCGCTACGAATTGATTATTTTTAGCGTGATTCGGGAGGGCCGTCACCCTTTTTTGGAGCCGGGCTCCTTTCCGAACCCAAACGGCCGTTTCCTTTCGGGGAGCAACCGTAACGCGGTGTTTATGCCCGTTCATTACACGAATTGTCCGTGCTCCCCGAACCGGCCGATGGGCTGCAATGCGCTGTACGTTGTAATTATTAGTTACCTGGTCCAGTAACTGTTTAGTTGCCGTAAACCGCGCATTCTGGTTGTTATTAGGTACCCCTAAGACAACCGTAATCAACCGGCGACCCTGCACATCAACAACGCCCACGAAGCACTGGCCTGCTGCCTTTGTTAACCCCGTTTTCAGTCCTAAAACGTGGTACGCCGGATCAGCTGCCGCTCCACCCGGCAACATTTGGTCAGAACCCTGGTATTGGTGACCGGCAAACGTAATTTGCCGCTGTTGACTCATCTTTAGTATTCCAGGATCCGCCCGTAACAGGTGCTGCGTTACAACCACGAGGTCCCGTGCAGATAGCTGGTCCTTCGCTGTTTTAGAAACACCTGCAACCCGGTCGGCCCCATCATCACCGTTATCCAAGCCGTTAGCGGTGTACATCTTAGCATCCTGAATTCCCCACCGCTGAAGCTGGGTCCGCATCATAGCCGCAAACTTTGCGGGATGATTATGGGAAACAGCATCGGCCAGGGCCTGCGCCGCGTCATTGGCAGAACAAACCAACGCCGCTTGAAAGAGATCCCGCACCCGGTACTTCTTTCCAGCGGTTAACGGAACGTTCATTAACACCTTATCCTTAGTCAACCCAGCCGCCGCCTTTGAAACGGTAATTCGTTGGTTCCACTGCAGTTTTCCTGACTTAATCTGTTGCACCACAATGTATAACGTCACTAACTTGGTTAGCGATGCAACCGGAACGGCTTGGCGGCTGTTTTTCGCCGCAAGAATCTGGCCGGTCTGGTTGTCAACAACCATCTCAGCCCGGACATTCGCCTGGTTCGCGCGCAATACCCCCGTTTGCGCAGCATAAACTGGAAGGACGCCCCCCACTACGGTTAGGGCAAGAACCACCACTTCCACTACCATAATTCCAAAACGTTTCATTCCTTTTCAATCCCCTAAACATTAATTCCGTGGCGGCTGCAGTTTATCCGCATGGTTAACTGGAAGGTGAACCTTGAACTTTGTCCACTGGTCGTCAGACGTTACCTGAATGTACCCGTGGTGCCGCGCAACGATTCCCTGCGTAATGGCCAATCCCAGCCCAGTTCCACCCGTCTTCCGGGAGCGGGAACCTTCCACCCGGTAAAACCGGTCAAAGAGCTTAGGAAGAGCATCAGCCGGAATTGGTTCCCCGTCATTTGCCACGGTAACCACTACTTCTTGGGAAGAAGGTTTACGGCACGTTACAACGATGTGCTTGCCGTCCTTCCCATACTTGATTGCGTTTGTAATGAGGTTACTAAAAACCCGGGCAAGTTTTTCCGGATCAACTTCCACCTGAAGGTCATCCGGAACATTCGAGGCTAACTCCATCCCTTTTTCTTCAGCTTCTAACTCAAAACTGGCCGTTAACTGCTCGAGCATGGATCCCAGGTTAATCGTTGTTAATTTCAACGGATTATCCGTCTGCTGAATCTTAGTGTACTCAAAGAGGTCATCCACAAGCGATTTCATCTGCTTCGCCTTTAAATACGCCGTATGGGTATACTTCAGGAGATCATCCTCATCCTTATACTGCCCATCCTCGATTAACCCCAAGTATCCGATGATGGAGGTCAACGGGGTCCGGATATCGTGACTAACATTGACAATTAGTTCATCCTTCGACCGTTCAATCCGCCGCTCCTCCGCCATTGCATTAGTCGTACTATCAACTAACGTATTGATACTGGTAACAATCCGCTGCATCTGTCCCTTCAAAACAAACGGAATCCGGTGTTCAAAGTGCCCCGCTCCAATGTAATGGAGTTCCATGATGATGTGCCGGAGTTCAATCTGGTGCATTCGCCGCACTAGCCGCCAGTGCACAATGATAAAATCAATCACCATCATTACCAAAACAAAGATGGTTCCCCAACTAAGCATTGTTGCCCGGTTAGCCCCGAAGACAAATGATGTTTTTAATGCAAAAAGGCCTAACCGGAGCTGCGGGTCAGATGAAATCTCCGTATTAAGGATTACAAAGGCGGACATTTCGAGCAGTAACAGTAAGATTAACGTTACGACACCCTCACCAACTAACTCACTCTTTTCCCGCGATGTTAGCTTTAACTTCATTTTTTCTTTGTACTACGCCTCAATCTTGTAACCAACGCCCCAAACGGTCTGAATTACCTTTTCACCACCGGTGGCTTCCTCAATCTTGTCCCGTAAGTGACTAACGTGGACCATCACGGTTTTCGCGGAAACAACCGATTCCTGACGCCAAACCCGTTCGAAAATTTCGTCCGCGGAAAATACCCGGTTCGGGTAACTTGCTAATAAGTATAAGATCCCAAATTCGAGGGCCGTCAGCTGAATGTTATTCCCGTTCACCGTCTTAACTTCGTGGGAATCCTTCTTGATAATTAGCGGCCCCACTTCAATCTTATCCGGTTCGTCATTCTTAACTTCGTGCTGCGCCCGCCGAAGAAGCGACTTTACCCGGGCCATAACTTCCAGCGGGTTAAACGGCTTCGTTACGTAATCATCGGCCCCCTGAACAAGTCCCTGAATCTTATCCAGATCATCCGTCTTAGCGGAAAGCATCAAAATCGGAATCTGCGAATCACGCCGCACTTCCCGGACGACTGCCAGTCCGTCCATTTCTGGCATCATCACGTCAAGAATCATAAGCGCAGTATCCGGATTAGTGTTTAACTTTGTGAGGGCTTCCCGGCCATTGTAGGCCTTCTCTACTTCGTAACCTTCATTTTCGATGTAAATGCCGAGTAATTCAACAATTTCCTTATCGTCATCAACAACTAAAATTTTCATTCGTCACGTCTCCTTACCTGTCCACAAATCACGTGGGCGATTAGCTTCATTATAGCAAACTTCGCCCACTCCCTGAAAAATGATGCGGGGTAACCTTACCCAATACAAACAAACCGGCTGCCCGTCATTCCCCGTCCTGTCGCAGGTTCTGCCGTTCAACCGGTTTGTTTTTGCTATTATTTAAAATTAAGTTAATTTAGTTTTTGTTCCGATTACTTCCGGGAGTAGTTCGGGGCTTCCTTGGTAATCTGAACATCGTGTGGGTGTGATTCCCGGAGTCCCGCCCCGGTAATCTGAACAAACTGGGCGTTATCGATGAGGGCTTGAAGGTTCGGCGCCCCACAGTAACCCATTCCGGCGCGGAGACCACCACACAGCTGGTAGACCATGTCGGCCACCTTCCCCTTGTAGGCAACCCGGCCTTCGATCCCTTCCGGCACGAGCTTGTTGGCTTCGTTCACGCCACTCTGGAAGTACCGGTCCGAAGAGCCGTGCGTTGAGTCCATGGCTCCCAGGCTACCCATTCCACGGTAGGTCTTGAATCGCCGGCCCTGGTAAATTTCTGTTTCGCCAGGGGCTTCATCCGTCCCGGCCAGCATTGACCCAAGCATAACAGCGTTTCCGCCGGCCGCAATGGCCTTCACGATGTCACCGGAGTACTTGATTCCCCCGTCAGCAATGATTGGCTTCCCGTATTCCCGGGCAACGCTTGCTGCGTCGTAAACCGCCGTTAACTGGGGAACCCCCACCCCAGCCACAATTCGGGTTGTACAGATTGAACCAGGGCCAATCCCAACCTTAACCACGTCAACGCCGGCTTCAAACAGCGCCCGGGTTGCTTCACCCGTAGCAACGTTCCCGGCAATCAGCGTTGCGTCCGGGAAGTGCTCCCGGATTTCCTTAATCTTCCGTAAAACACCCGCAGAATGACCGTGGGCCGTATCAATCACCAGCGCATCGGCTCCGGCGTCAAGAAGGGCTGCGGCCCGTTCGAACGTATCGCTCGTAACCCCGACAGCAGCAGCTACCAACAGCCGGCCGTACTTATCCTTAGCCGCGTGCGGGAACTCCACGACCTTCTCAATGTCCTTAAGGGTAATTAACCCCGTCAGCCGTCCCTCGTCATCAACCATTGGCAGCTTTTCAATCTTGTTTTCTTCAAGGATCTGCTGGGCTTCCTGAACGGTCGTTCCTTCCGGCGCCGTTACCAGGTCTTCTTCCGGACTCATGACCGTTTCAATCGCAACGGAGTAGTCGCTAACAAACCGAATATCCCGGTTGGTAATAATCCCCACTAACTTCTTATCCGTTGCGTTATTAACCACCGGCACCCCGCTAATATGGTACTTGCTCATCAGTGCTTCTGCTTCGCTAACGGCCCGGTCAGGAGTCAGGAAGAACGGGTTAATGATAACGCCGTTTTCGGACCGCTTAACCTTCCGCACCTCATCAACCTGGCGGTCAATTGTCATGTTCTTGTGAATGACTCCTAGACCTCCCTGCCGCGCCATGGCAATGGCCATCGCCGATTCGGTAACGGTATCCATCCCAGCACTAATAATTGGAATATTCAGCTTGATGTTTTCGGCCAACTGGACGCCCAGGTCCACCTCGTTTGGCAAAACATGGCTCTCCGCTGGAATCAACAGAACGTCGTCAAAAGTAAATCCTTTTTTATCAAACTTGGTATCCCAATTTGTCATTGCGCTGTCTCCTTTATTAATTATTTAACGTCTAATCTACAAGAAAGATGAACGTTTGGCAAGCATTTTTGGCTAACTAAGGTAATTCTAATGTAAATGTCATCGTTACCCGCAAAATAGTTCGCAAATTAAGCCCCGTTACTCTAAGTATAATTCGCGTAACCGCTCTACTTGGCGGGGCGTGATGCCCACAATGTTCGTAAGGTACGTCATAAAGTCCCCCGCCATTAACCGAACCGTTAGCTCCATCACCTTAAAATCCTGCTCACTAACCATCGGCTGCTTATTCAACTCGTTTGCCAGCGCGGCATCCTGTCCCGGAACTAATAACCCGTTCAGTTCCGAAGGCGAAAGCGAGCTAAACGTTAGGTTTGTCAGCATGTAATCCTGTAAGACGGCTGTCCGCTTCACGCCCAGTGCATTTAAAATCAAAAATGCGGCCACCCCCGTCCGGTCCTTTCCGGCCGTACAGTGAAACAAAACCGCCTGGTACGCCCGCCGGTTTTTTAACAGAACCGCGAAAAATTGCTGCCACACACCAATAGCGTGTGGATCCGTCAGCATCTGGGCGTAGGCTTGGCCGGCGAGGCTCAGTCCTGCCCGGTTTAACCGTGCCATCCGTGCCAACCCAACATTCTGGGGGAGTTGATTGGTGAACGGGTAAACGGACATGTGGTGGGCGTGCACCCCGCGCATCGGGCGGTCGGGAACCACAATGGTCTCAGCTTCTTCACGCAAATCAATAACCTGGCGGAGCCCAGCAGCCCTGAGTGTCTCCTCATCCGCTTCGCTTAATTCACCAAGGTGCCCACTCCGCATTAATTTATGCCACCGGACGTGCCGCCCGTCCTCCGTCTCGTATCCGCCAAGCTCGCGGAGGTTAATCCCCCGTTCTAGTGGTAAGATTCGTTCCATATATACGCACCCTTCCTTTTTGTAACCTTCGATAAATAAAGCGGCTGCACCACTGCAACCGCTAATTATGCATTATTCATCCGTTGGCGGAACCGTCGCAACCCCGTCATCCTCCTGAACCTCGTCTTCTGGCAAACGGCGCACGGTCACCCACTCAATGAAGTTTCGCTTAAACTTCGTTACCTCAAGCTCAAACGGGCCAATCCGGACCTTCGTCCCCTGTTTGATCTGTTGGTAATTCTCAAGGAGGTAACCAGCTACCGTCACACTTTCAGATTCCAAGAAGTCCTTGCTCCGGAACTTAAAGAACCGTTCAAAATCGTACAACGTCGTTTTCCCAGATACGCGGTAGGTTCCATCATCGTTTTTTATGATATCTTCGGCAGAAACGTCATCGATTTCATCCTTAACGGTTCCGAAGAGCTCCTCGTAGATATCCTTATCAGTTACGATCCCGCTCGTCCCGCCGTACTCGTCGAGGACAACAACAATCGGCGTTTGCCGCTTGATCATCTGCTGAAGCAGCTCCTGAATCGGGGTAACCTCCGACACACTGATAATCGTCCGCAAAAGCCGACTAACAGGGAGTTGCGCATCAACCTGCGCCTGCCTGATCATGTCGTAAATGTAGACGTACCCCAGGATCTTATCCTTATCGTTTTGCGCAACAACCGGGAACCGGGTGAAGCCGTCCTGCAGGTACCGGTTAATGACTTCCTGAACGGTACTGTTAATATCAACAACTTCAAGGCTTGTCCGGTCCACCATGACATCCTTGGCAACCTTATCGTTCAAATCAAACGCCCGTTGCATGTACACGTAGTCGTTTTTCTCAAGGGTTCCCCCTGAAACGGCGTTCCGGGACAGGTTGAGGATTTCGTTCTGCGATAACGCGTCCTCCTCTTCTCCCGCTGGCGGCAATCCCAGCCACTTAACAATCGTCGATGCCGATACGTTCAGTAACCACACAAACGGGTAAAACAGGACGTGGAAGTAGTGGAGGGGCGTTACGACAAACATCATCATCTTCATCGGCTTGTCGATACTGATATTTTTCGGAACAATCTCCGTCAGCACCACTTCGAGATACGTTAGCAACAGCACGCCAAGCACGGAACTAACCGCAACAACCGTCGCGTGGTTAATGTGCGTTAACCCTAAAAGATGACTGAAAAGCGTCGCTAACCCGTCGGCCCCAATCCACCCTAGAAGGATTCCTGCTAGTGAGACCCCCACCTGTGTGGTTGAAAGGTACTCGTTCAGGTTAGACACCATCTGGAGGGCCATTTTAAGCTTCCGGGCGCTCCCCTGCCCGTTTTCAAGGCGACTCTCCAGGGCTGTTTTCCGCACTGATACCAGCGCAAACTCTGCCGCCACAAAAAAGGCCGCAAAGTAAAATACAATAAGTACAGTAATTAGGTCAATTATCGCCGGACCACCTGGCACAGGTCATTCCCCATTTCTTTCCGGGCTTTTGCCCGTAAATCTATTCTAGCCCCATTCTATCACTTTTCAGCCGTTGCGTTCTTTTCGATCACCGCTTGTTTTTCAGCAAGCATAATAGTCAATTTAGCAATTACGTCGTCAGGGGCACTCTGGATTGCCGCAACGGAAGCAACCTTATCTATCCGGAGCCCCGAACGGTTAATTGCTGGCGATTTAACGACTAAGTACGCATTAACCGGAACGGTTTCATCGGAATCGTTGAAAAAATTAGCAACCTTTGTAATATTTTCGGCTGGCAAGTTAATGATCCCCGTTTCCAGCCGCAGCGTCACTTGTTCATCGGCAAACTGGGTGGTCACGCTACTTTGAGCCAGTTCGCCCTTTGCGGCGTGCTTGGTTAACCCGTCAACTAAGACGGCGGCTACTTTTGCGCTGCCCAACCGTGCATATTCCTCAGCACTAGCGGTTACCGTTTCCTGCGGCATTCCCGCCGTTACCTGATCGATAAACGTTGCCACCTTAATTTCCATGCTCCATCCTCCTGGGCTAGTTTAAATCATGCGGTATTCTACCCGATAATTTAGCGAAATGCAATCGTTGCCGGCAAAAATTGACTTTTCTGGTCGTTCCGGCTAATTTATCTATAGTACTAACTTATAGTAAAAATGAACGGAGATTAATAATATGAAGACCAATTTACGCAAACCATTTCTCCTGATTGGGGCACTGGGGTTAATTATTCTGGGTGGCGGCCTCCTCGGCTACGGTTTCACCCACCATCCGGCACAATCATCCCGCCCACACGTAATTGTTCATTCAGCCAAACAGGCAACAAAACGCTCCACTCCGACGGCCTCATCCACTAAAAAGCAACGGGTAGCGTTCCCTGCGCCTAAGGATATGCGGCAACCAATCGACTGGCAACAATCTTCAGAAACAAAGGGGTACCCGGATTTAAACCACGTTCAGAACCTTTCATTACTGGTAAATATTAGGAAAAAACGGGTCTACGTGATGAGTGGCAACCATCCGGTTTACACGATGTACGCGTCCGCCGGAATACTCTCCAGCAACCCCAATAATGAAGAGCCCACTAGCAAAACGCCAACCGGCAATTTCACCACGGGTGATAAGCAAGAACCCCTCATTAATAATCAACAGGGCTACCACTTCAACATTGCGTTTACTAACCATAACGGGACAACCCTGTACTTCCGGACCGGCCCAACAAACTTGAGCGGGGACTACAACGCTAAGAAAAACAAAGATATCGGGAAAAAGAACGTTACGGACGGAAGTATCTGGTTAACCAAGGCGGATGCCCAGTGGCTGTACCAGAACCTTCCGGACCACACTAAAGTGACAATCGTTCTGGGATAGGTTTCAAAACTCATACATTAATTAGGCCGAATTCTATTGGGGAGGAATAGAAATGAAAAAGACTTTACCACTAATTGTAGCTGGTTGTATTGGTTTAACCATCGGGGGAAGTGTTGCCACACCCGCTGCTCCAACCACACTGCTTGCCCATGCGACAACGGTTAGCCACCACCACCACATGCGGACACCAATCAACTGGCACAAATCGTCCGAAACGGTCGCATACCCGAACCTGGCAACCACCAAGAACCTCTGGATCAAGGTTGCATTAAAGAAATGCCGGGTTTACATCATGTCCGGTAAAAAGGTGATTTACACAATGTATTGTTCAGGCGGGGTATACCAGCGTAACCCGAAAACCCATAAGATGGTTAGCACCACCCCAACCGGCACGTTCCACATCCAAAACGTCCGGGGCGATTCCTTCTTCAACAACAAACTCGGCGAGGGTGCCAATTACTATGTTTCATGGAAGGATAACGGCGTGTACCTCTTCCACTCCGTCCCAACCAAGGCAAACGGCCAATATAACGTTAAGGAAGCAAAGAAACTGGGGAAGCACCCGGGATCACACGGTTGTATCAGATTATCGGTGGCTGACGCGAAGTGGTTCCACACCGCCGTTCCGACGGGGACCAAGGTCGTAATTACAAACGAATAACCGCTAAAAGTAAGAATTAGCAAAAGAGGTTGGAACCCATTATTTACGTCCCAACCTCTTTTTGCATCACTATTTTACTTTAAAACTGGTTCCAGTACTGCGCAATGCTGTCGGACTGGTAGCCGGTGACAATGATCTGCGTTCCGGGCTTAATGTTCTGACTAAGCCACTGAGCGTCAGGAACGGAAACGTAGATTGCACCGTTGTTCTGGTGATTATGTTTCTTTGACAACTTAGTCGAGCCAAAATGCCATAAGTCCTTTTTCAAGGGTTGGCCCTTTTGCGATAGTGGAACGGACTTAATTTGTCCCCGGTTTTGTTTCGTTGAATACGTGAGCCACCCACTGGTTCCCTGATTTAACTGCGGGTCAAAGAACTGACCCCCACTTCGAGTAACGTGGGCAAAACCAACCGGCGTCTGGTTTATCCTGGCTACATGGTGGTAGTTTTTCCCAATCGAAGCATACATTGTATATACGGGGTACGGTCCCTGCATTACGAAAATTCGCTGGTGCTTAGTCGATACTAACAGCCAAACAGTGTGCCGACTATCCCGGTTGAGTTTTTTACTCAAATAGGATTGCCGGGCTGCACCCTTCTTCTTTTGTGCCTGGGCCAATACCTTTGCCTGCCGCGTCATCTCCCGGGAAACATTTGGGTACGGAATTGTCATTGACGGTTGATTCCACTGAATATCCCGGCGCATTTTTCTTTTTTGAAATCGTTTTTGACGAGCAACCCGGCGGTCAATCCGTCGCTGGACCCGCGCCTGACGCGCCATTTGGATGTTGTTTTCCCGGCTGGCGCGGTGAACCACCACGACACTGATTCCCGTGATGAGAATCAAAACTACGGTTATCGTCCACGCTAACACGTGCCTCTCTTTTTTCATTACTTTTCCCCACCGTCCAAGTTAAAATTCCTAACTAAATCGGGGCCATGACCACCGTCACGACCCCGCCTTAGTAATTACGTCATTAATGTAACTGTTACTTAGCAGCCTTATCCGCCTCTTCGCGTTCCTTCAAGAAGTCTAAAACTGCCAGGTGCTCCTTCCGCCGCTTCTTAACGTTCTTTGAGTTAACCGGACGCCGGTCGTTAGCAGCACCGATGTGATTATTGTGTGCCATGAGCTTAACCTCCCCTCACACTATTCATGCTTGGTTAATTTTACCTGGTTTGGGGGGATTTTTCAAGGCTGTATGTTAGCCAATTATAGTAATTAATATCCCATATGCATTTTTAAAAATACTTTTGGCAAGTTAGATTTATGATCAAAAACCGCTAAAGAGTTATCATTTGCTTTCTTAATTTTCTCCAACTTTCCTTGAACAATAATCCGCTGGGTAACCCCTGGGTGCCATGTACGACATGTAATTAATGTACATATTTTCTTCCCTGGAATAACGTTTAGAACACTAGTATTGTCCTCATTAACAATTTTTTTCGAGTACGTTTTATAAATATATACTCGCTTTCCATCAGTTAAATAAATCTTGCTTTTTAATTTTGTTTTACCTAATGCAGAAAATAGTAATTTATTATTCGGCATATGGTGACTCGCAAGTGCATAGTTTCCCTCGCCCATTTTCTGTGTTGGACTTAACGTTCCAGCTCCCTTAAGCAAAATATAGTTTGAAACACCATAATAAATTGGGAGGTAAATATCATCCGACGGAATCGCAATCTTCCCAATCACGCTTGGATTGGACCGCATTGCCTTTAGCATATTACTAATATTTGCCGCCTCAACCCCGCTATAATTAAACGTTGCGTGTTTCTTATCTGCCGGCGTTACCCGTTCAATTTTTTGATCAGCGGCATGATTACTCATAATGCCAATCCCTAACTCCTTTAGTTGTTCGTTAAACACAAGAGCTAACCCTACTACAATCAGTACAACTACAAGAATCCACCGTAACCACTTCTTTAAGCTTCGCACATCAATTCATCTCCCTTTAGCTCAAATTAATTACTTGTCGCCAGTATAACGCGCCGAATAATAAACCGCAATTTTCACATTTGAAATCGGTTGCAAAGACCTTCCTTTTTTGATAAATTAAAGTTGATTATGAACCAATGGAGGTGGCAACTATGATTAATAACGATGACTTCTCACTATTAATGTCCCAGTATTTCCCGGGAAATTATGACAAACAAACCGACGAACTTTCACTTGAAGGGATAAACCCCGAAGTCCTTGATACTCTTCAAGCGATGATGGAGTTCGCTGCCGTCTCCCCAACGTTACGATAATAAACTAATCACCCCGAATGAACAGCCGTTCACTCGGGGATAATTTATGCTTGGCGATAATCCGGGCCACACCCAACCACAATACTATCTGTTCCAAGATATACCGCTAACGCTGGTCCCATCGGTGCACTGGACAGCTGGCATAGCGGAAATTCTTCCTTGAAAAATCCTAACCGGGCGAAGCGGCTCGTTTCATCGCCACACGTCATCACAGTAATCCGCAGCCGTGCGCCAAACCGGTCATACCACGGAATTATCCGATCACAGACTGCCTGGTTCGCCCGTTTAATCCGCGATTTAGTTTCAACCGCAGTGATCTTCCCCGCCTGGTTAAACATCAGGACCGTTTTTAGCCGGCGAAGCTTATTCCCCATCACCGTTGCGCCGTTTGAAATGTATCCCATCTGAGCTAACTGACTCATCCGGTCAACAATCATTAGGGTTTGACTCTGATCACGCATCGTTGTCAACCGCGCCACTATTTGAGCTAATGGTTGCCCCTGTTCAAGCAACCGTAACGCATACCGGACATACTGTTGCTCAGGAAGCCCCGCCGTATTCGTATCAAAAATATGAAACGTTAACCCCGGTAACTGGGAAACGCACGCCTTAACATTCGCCCCTAAACTGTTAATTCCCCCAGCAAGGTGAATAACTAGAACATCAGTAACCCCTTCGTCATGAAGGGCTTGAAAAACACTCATTAGCCGTTCACGCGGAACCGGCGTCGGTATTGGTACGTTCCCCGCATCTACAGACGCGATCATCTGCTGGTAATCCAGATCGATCCCCTCCCAGCAAACCTGCTGGCCAACCTGGAAAGGAAGGGGAAGCACCGTTATATCAAGTTGTTTTGCTTCCTGAGCCGTAAATCCCGCCGCACTATCAGTTACAAGCGCACATTTCACTTTTCGTCACCCATCCATTCGTTAAAGCTATCCGTTACCAATTATCATCCCAAGCAATCCACAAATAAAACCGCAGGCACTCATTAAGAAGTATCCTACTCCCGCTACATAGCGACCACTATGTAACAAGCCAAAAAGTTCCGTTTGGAAGGTTGAAAAGGTGGTATATCCTCCCAGTACTCCCGCTCCAAGGAAAGCATACCAGCCCGCCTTCAATCCCCTACCAACAAGGATTCCTAATAAAAACGCTCCCGATAAGTTTAATAGCAGGGTTGCCCACGGAAAATGATCCCATCCATGAAGCTGGAAAAAGTTTGTTACCGCAAACCGCAAAAGAGCACCAAGCGCCGCGCCAAAACCAACCACGATGATCACCGGTGCTCACCTCCAAGCGCCCGGGCTAGCAGGTATCCCGCCGTTACACACAAAAAACCGCCTAGCAGGCTAATCACGACGTAAATTCCCGCAGTTATTTCTAAGTGCGTTCCCATCAATTTAAGCGCATCAATGGTGTACGAAGAAAACGTTGTAAAGGCCCCGATAAACCCCGTTCCTAGTCCCACCGATAACCATTCGGGGAGTGGGATTCGCGTTAAAATAGCATAGGTTAAAAATGATAATGCAAAGCACCCTACCAAATTCGCCGTTACATCACCCCACAGTCCCCATAAAAGACCACAAAGGTACCGGGCAGCCCCTCCCAGAAAGGCGCCCCCCGCAACCGCTAAGCAGTTTTTCCAGTTCACGTCTTACTCTTCCTCTCTCTTTGATAACTTAATTAGGGTAATCACCATTCAAAACGAACCGTTCAATGACCTCACCGACCGCACCAGCATCGTTATCTGCGGTAGTCACATAGTCGGCAAGCCGCTTAACGTCTTCCCGCCCGTTCGCAACGCAGACCCCCAGGCCGGCATCCTTAAGCATTGCCACGTCGTTTAAGTTATCACCAATGGCAATAATCTCTGCTGGCTTAATTCCTAAACGCCGCCCCAAAGCAACGGCCGCCTGACCCTTGTCTGCTTCCGAAGCATTCACTTCCACGTACATATCCGATGAAAAGGTAATATTAAGCGGCGCGGGAACTGTTGTGGTAATTACTTTCTGAAAGGCAAGGCGCTCCTGTTCATCAGCAAGGTAAAAAATAATTTTCATAATGGGGGTTGCCTTTAAAAAGGATAACGCGCCCCTAACTTCTTTATAGATTACCTTTCGCCGACCAAGGTAGTCCCGGTCAGCCGCCGTCATGTTCCACACGTATAACTGATCCGCAGTGTAAACGTGGGTATCCAATCCGCGGCTCTGTGCAAGATCAAAAAGCCGCGCAACGGTTGCGTACGGTAACCCATTCGTAATAATAGGGTGTAACGGGTCGGCATTTGAAAATACCGCTGCGCCGTTATACGAAATAACGTACTCATCCTTCTGATCAGCCAATCCCAGGGTATCTAGCACATAACCTAACGAACGCGCCGCCCGCCCCGTGTTGGGAACGAACTTAGCGCCCCGCTCGTGCGCATCCTTAATTGCTGCAACGTTCCGCGTGGGAATCTGTGCGTTACTTCCAAGCAGTGTTTCGTCCATATCACATACAACTAACCGGTACACTAAAAACTCCCCCTAAATCTATTTATCCACTACCTATTCCGAATTCGGTGAACAACCAGCGTAATCACAACTGCCACCACAACGATGCACCCAAAGAGTGGTGCCGGGATCTCAATTCCAATCTGCGGAATTGTTAAAAACAACTTGATTCCAATAACGATAATCAGCGCATACGCCATTACTTCCAGCTCAGGAACCAATTCCATCAACCGCATAATTACTTCAGCAATTCCCCGCATCGCAAGGATACCAATCATCCCACCAATCAAAACAATTACGGGGTTAGGCGAAATTGCCAGTGACGCTAAGATTGAATCGACGGAAAATACCAAGTCCATTAATTCAATTGAAACAATCACCGACCAAAAGAGCGGTAATATCCGGTGCCGCGAATGAACCCGTTTTTTATGACTAGGGCGCACCATATGGTAAAAATGGCTCCCCGCGAGATAAAGGAGATACCCCGCACCAAGCACCTTAATCTCCCAAAAATTAATTAGGTACGCACCGATCCCAATCAAAATAAACCGAAACAGGTACGCTCCGCCTAAGCCGTAAAACAGGGATTTCTCCTGTTCCTTCTTCGTCGGTAATTTCCTTGTCTGGGCCGCCAACACAATGGCGTTATCCACCGATAGGAGGCATTCAATAACAACCAGCGATAGAATCGTTAACCAATCTTGCGCTGAACTAATTACCGTAGCCCAATTATGAAGATCAAAAAAGGGGCCGTAAAGGTGCTCTAAAAGTGACAATCACATCTTCCTTTCACGTTAATTTACTATCATTTTAGCATATCACCGGAACAGTTGAAGAACGTCGCCGGTAAACGTACTCCGGACAACCTGTAAGGTTACAAAGGCGTGTGGATCAATGGTGGTAATTAACGTCATGATTTGGGTTAAATCCTGCCGCTCGCACACACAATAAATCACCTGCTTGCGTTGGCCGCTCTTGTAACCATGACCATCTAAAAGTGTGACTCCCCGGTGGGTCAGTTGATTCAATGCTCCCGCCAATTCGTCCGCATGGTCCGAAACAATCATAATACACCGCTTTTCAACAAGCCGAGCCAATACCCGGTTAAGGACAACCGCCGAAACATATAGCTCTATGATGGTGAGCAGCATGTTTTCCCAACCAATCACCATTGCCGATGGAAGGGCAACTGCCAAATCAAAGAACAGCATCGCATTTCCCGTTGCAACGCCCAAATACCGGTTACAAATCCGTGCTAGAATTGTACTTCCTGCAATTGTTCCGTCCCCCTGCATAATTACTCCGATGGCAATTCCCATCAAAACACCGCCAATTAAAGCTGCAACGAGCGGTTCATGTAACGGTAACCGAACTTCGTGAAAAACGCGTAAGGCAACCGTCATCACCGCAATCGCATAACACGTCCACCCGACCGTTTGCCGGTCAAGGTAGCGCCACCCCACAATCAAGAGCACACCGTTCAGTACAAAATTCGTTAAGCTGGGAGCAATGTGGAATAAATAGTACCCCAACGTCATTAACCCGGAAACGCCCCCTTCGCCAATATGATTAGCAAGAAGGAGACAGTCCATGGCGACGGCATACAGGATTCCGCCAACCGTAATTAAACAAATGTTCTTTATCCAGTGCTTCATCGTATCCCCCATAATAAAAATACCGACACTCCCCGCGCCGGTAAGATTCTATTCAAGTGGTAACGTCACTTCGGCCGGCGATTGCACCCTATCCCGGTCATCCCGGCCGTGAAGATAACCCTTAATAAGGGCGTATAGCTCCGCTCGTTCCTTTGCCGTTAACGTCTTTCCGTTAAAACGTAACTGGGTTTCACCAGCAAATAAATCCTCTAATTCAACGGCCGCTGGTTGAAAACCACTCAAATAATCAACGGAAACGCCAAAGAAGGTTGCTAACTTTCGTACTTCAAGGTATGACGGCGTGTTCGTTCCCCGTTCCCAGCTTCCGATTTGCGGGCCGGTGTTGGGATGACCGTCATCGATCTCCCGGTTTAACTGTGCTGCTAACGCTGGTAGGGATAACCCCCGTCCCTTCCGTAGCGCCCGTAATCGTTCTGGAAACATCTAATCACCCCGTTTAATCATTCCTTCGTTTCATCCTGTATAACTTATGGTACACTCCCGGAAACGTTTTAATCAAGATGAAGGAGGCTGCATATTTCCGGGGTAACCGTTTAAGTACCCCCGGATTTAACGATAATTTCCGCAGCTTCTTACGGGTATCACGGCTCGTCCATTGACCACCCAACCTCAACTGATGATGAATAAAATGAAGTGCTGTTCGGAAATAAAACGCAGTCCAAACATCGGTAGGAAGAACTATTCCCACCTGTTTCATTAGTTCCTGAACCGCTGTAACGTACCACTTAAATTTTTCACCGAGGTGCTTGTCGTACGTATACGTTGTTGAACCCTCGTGCTTATAAAGATCATACAGCGGCTGCTCAACCCATTTAATCTGTTGCGGCGTACAATGCGTTAGGTATTGGAGAACAAAAAATGAATCTTCGTAGAAATTATTTCCCCGGAAATGAATTCCATTTTGCGTAATAACATCCGTACGAAAAAGTTTATTCCATAAACCCATATCCACCTCTTGATTCTGACACAAAAAATGAATAATTAAGTTTTTAATAGTATCCGCCTGCTGTAACATACTCCTCGCTTCGATTTCCACGTGGTTAGGAAAAATTTTTTTGATCCCACAAACAGCTAACAGTTGATCACCAATTACTCCGGCCAGCCGATCCAACATGCCCCGCTCGATTTGATCATCGCTATCAATGAAAATAACGTAACGCGCTCCATCCCCAATGGCCTCATCAAGTCCTTTCTGGCGAGCAGCCGCCTGCCCTTGGGATTCCTGCTGAAACAGATGAACATTTCCCGACTGACCGTACAGCTTTTTAATTACCTCAACTGATTGGTCCGTTGATCCATCATCAACCAGGTAAATATCCCCCTGTTGCATACACTTCTCGGCTAATATTCCATCCACACACCGCTGAATGGTCGCAGCCGCGTTATACACCGGAATGATTACAGCAATGTTCACTATTAGCCCTCCTTTATTAATGACAGTAAATATTGAACCGGTTCCGCATTAACACGAACATCAAACTTTCGTGCAAACAACGCATCCGGTTGCCGCTCGTATTCTTTTAAATCCGTAGCTGTCACCAACGTCGGATTATGATCTTGCCACTTGTACCGCCGAAGAATAGAATCACGGTAATTACTATGCCGGTACACCCGTTTATAAAACGGCGAATTATACAGCCACGTAGCAACGAACACTTCGTCAACGCAATAACCGTACCTGCAAAAACGAAGAATTGCTTGCCGTTGCTTATTTAAATACGTCGCAAAATCCGCTGGGATACTAAACCAATTTGCCCCACTTTTAATCGTCAAATTGCTGTTCCTTGTCCGCGATACTCCTAGATAATGCTGTAATAACGCCAATCCAAAATCGACATACTTCAATCCACGGCGCCCTTTAATAAAGGACCGTCCTTTCCCCACATATTTTTGAAAAAGATGGAAAACATCGTACCGTAATTTAAACCGGAGTGGATCTTCATCACGCTTTTCATCATTACAATCAACAAAAATTTGGCCCTTATGTTTTTCGAAGAAGGCCATGATTTCACTCATCGGTTTAATCGGTAGATCCTGGCCGGATAACAAGTGGAAATAATCATATTCTCCTTGCTGTAACGCTTCCTGTAACAGGTTCATCTCAGCCAGAACCTGGGTATAATCGCCCCACGTCACCTTGATTCGCGGAACAAACGTCACCCGTGACCGACGACACACCCCAGTAAAGGCGCTCTCGTCAAAGGTGGTATCCGCCTTATCAACGTGGACGTAAATATCACAATCCTGATGATCCAACAACTGAAGGAGCACGCGAAGTTGATCATGATGCTGGTATGCGGTAATTAAAAAAGCATGTTTCATATTAATTCCCTATTCTTTATTAGTTACTAAATTCTGTTTGTTTACCGTGAAGTATGTGATATTTGCCATTGTTACTAAGAAAATGAAATCGAATGACAACTCCGGTAAATGCTGATCGATAATCGAACTGATAACCGTTAAGAACATTACGATCACTAACGGGTAAGCACGTGCCTTAACTAACCGCTTCGTCACAAAAGCGATTAATATCAGTAACAACATAAACGTAACTGCCCCGTTTTTCAGAAGGGCAATTAAGTAACTCGAATCAATAAAGAAGTAATGAACAATATGAGGATGAAAACCACCGTTTCCCTGCTCAGCAATATACTGGCCAAAGAGGTTAACGGAATAATTTTTAAATGCAATGTGCCCTTCAACAAGGCGGCCAGATAGCAAATGGTTAACGGCCGCTAATACCCGGTTATTCGGGTTAAACACCAACGACATCAAAAAAATACTCAATATTCCAAGCCCTTGAATTATAAGTAGTCCCCGGCTTCCTAACCAGTTAATTAACTGAACGGTCTGTTTGTAGAAGACAACTGTCCCTAATAGCAGTAACATCAACAGAATGTCCAGTCGTGCTCCCGTAACGATGCCCGTCCATAAGATAACCACAAACAGTGAAATCTTTTCGGGTAAGGTTACCTGAAAACGGCGTAAAGCAACGTAGGCCATGCATAAGTAGAAAACCCGCGCAGCAAAATCCGTTGTGTAAACCATTCCCATTGCAAACCGGAGATTTGTTCCCAACCCCCGGGTGACGGTCACGTTAGGAAAAATCCCCAGAACAGCACCAACAACAGACACCAATAACAGGACTCCAACCGTTCCTAAAAAGACTTGAACAATTCTCTTAAAATCAATTTTCCGGGCAGCGTAAATGAAGATTAAGTACGCAATAAAAGTGTTGGTGCGCGCAAACCGACTACCCACCCACACAATAAGCGCTGTTGTTATGAATAATGCAGGTTCTTTCCAGTCATCAAAGCGGTCAAAAAACACTATCTTCAGTAGCGCACAAACCATCAAAAACTTCTCAATATCATACAAAACCACCCACATTACCTGCTGGTGAAAATGAACAAACCATAACGTCCCCGAAAGAAATTGGGTTATCAGAAACAACCCTAAAATTACTAGATACACCATTTCACCCAGTTGGCAGTGACGGTTAGCAAATCGATTTCTGTAAGTTAATAACTGTGCGATCACCGTTTATTCCTCCTAATATATAAAGCGGCCATAAGCTCCCGCCTACAACCGCCAACCAGCTTATTCACCAAACTCCTGGGCAACCGTTTCTAACGCCGCCGCCAAAACTTGATCCATATTGTAGTACCGGTACTGCCCAAGCCGGCCGCCAAAGATTACGTTACCGGCTTCCTTAGCCGCTAGTTCCTGGTACTGCTTGTATAATGCGTTATTTTTATCGTCATTAACCGGGTAGTACGGTTCGTCCCCCCGTTGCCAATCGTGCGGGTACTCACGGGTAATCACGGTCTTCCCTTCGTCGCCCGCACCGAACTCAAAGTGCTTATGTTCAATAATCCGCGTATACGGTGTTTCAGCGTCCGTGTAGTTAACCACCGCATTCCCTTGATGGTTATCCTCATCCAGGACTTCCGTTTCAAACCGGAGACTCCGGTACTCCAACTCACCTAACCGGTAGTCAAAGAACTGGTCAATCATTCCGGTAAAGACAATCCGGTCATAATCGCGGAGATACTCATCCCGCTTATCAAAGAAATCAACGCCCGTTTCAACGCTAATCTTATCATCAGCCAGCATCTTCTCAACAATCTGGGTGTACCCGCCAATCGGAATCCCCTGGTAGGTATCATTAAAGTAGTTATTATCGTACGTAAACCGCACCGGCAACCGCTTAATGATGAACGGCGGCAACTCGGTCGCCTTCCGTCCCCACTGTTTCTCGGTGTAGCCCTTCACCAGCTTCTGGTAGATATCAGTTCCCACTAGAGAAATCGCCTGCTCCTCAAGGTTCTCAGGCGTCTTCCCCTTCAGGACGGCCCGCTGCTCCTCAATTTTAGCTTGCGCTTCCTTCGGGGTTACAACTCCCCACAACTTGTTAAAGGTGTTCATGTTAAACGGCATGTTGTAAATTTCACCGTTGTAATTGGCAATCGGCGCATTGGTGTAGCGGTTAAATTCCGCAAACTGGTTAACGTACTCCCAAATCCGCTTGTTTGATGTATGGAAAATGTGTGCCCCGTACTGGTGAACGTTAATGCCAGCAATCTTCTTCGTATAGATATTTCCAGCAATGTGGTCCCGTTTCTCGATTACGTGCACCTCGTGGCCCCGTTTAGCTGCTTCGTGGGCAAACGTTGCGCCAAAGAGACCGGCGCCAACAACTAGATACTTTGACTTTGTCATCAAATAATCCTCCTAATCTCACACCTAATAAGCATCATTAGGGACAAAAATGACTTTAATCGTCTTAATGATAATCTTTAAGTCCAAAAAAACACTTCGACGTTGAATATAGTGGAGATCAATATTCACCATTTCATCAAATCCCACACTATTCCGAACGGTCACTTGCCACAACCCCGTACATCCCGGAGAAACATATAATCGTTGCTTATCGTAATTCGTGTATTCCACTACTTCACGAGGGAGAGGTGGGCGTGGACCGACAATACTCATCTGTCCCAATAAAACATTTACAAGCTGTGGAAATTCATCAATACTTGTTTTCCGGATAAACTTTCCAATCCTTGTGATGCGCGGGTCATTCTTAATCTTAAACATTGCCCCATCAACCTCATTCTGACGGGCAATCTCCTCTAGCTCTTTGTCAGCATTAACGCGCATTGAACGAAATTTATACATCTTAAATGGTTTTCCATTTTTCCCGATTCGCTCCTGACTATAGAAAACCGGGCCGCCATCGTCCAATTTAATACAAATAGCTAACACCAAAAATACTGGGCTAAGAATTACTAACCCCAATAGACTCGCAATAACATCAAATACCCTTTTGGTTATCCGATAACCGTACTGACGATTCAACCTATCACGATCTAGGCTTATCTTTCTATCTTTGTCCAAGACAGCTCACGTCCTTAATCTGCTTTTCTGCCCAATACTTTACGTTTAAGAAAAGCATATATCTTTTTTACCCAATGCTGATTACCCATAAACATTACCGGTAATTCACAATACCGTATATTATTCTGTGTAACCCACACATCAACTAACAATTCGCTAATATAACCAAAAATCCGCTGCTCGCTTTGGCTATATGATGAAATATCAATCCGCTGCTCAACTTCCCTAAGGACATCAATTACCCAATTAGTATATTCATCAAAAATTGCCGCCTTCGCAATCATAATATTGAACATATGACCCTTACGCTCTTTCACATGTTCATCAAAAGCCCTCAAGTATTCGGGATATTTTTCCTGCAGCACTTTCCGCGTAACTTCCAATCCTTCAATATGGTGTGAATGTTCATAGTGTGACCACAGTGTTTCAATATAATAATTTCGTTTCCGTGGAAGAATCATATCGTACTTTTCAAGTAACGCCTCTACTGTGGGTTCTGTCAACACAGACTTCCATTTTGCACTAACACTCTTAAAGAACGCAGAACCGCCATCTGTAAATAACCGCCGGTAATGAACCAATCCTTTAATATCAGCATGCCGGTTTCTTGCCCCCCAGTATTGTGCCGTCAACTCACAATATGAGAAGTTCTTATCAGCAATGTTATCACCAGTATTATCACGCACAAACCCCGCAAAATTATTCGGACTAGTCCCAACTTGGACTGGAACATACATTTTGCCTTCTGGCATTCGCGTATTTTTATGGCTTACCACATATATCTCCGTCTTCAATAGAATCTCTCCAAAATGAAATCTAGTTGTACTTAGACATTGTCAGTTAATAATAAAACAGGCAGTCATCTCGCTCTATTCTAGCAAACATACCGCAGTACTAGCAACATTCTATACCACTATGTAACACCGCTAACCTGATAATCAGCACCATAAATTCGTCAAATAGCATTAGTTTCCCACACAGCGTTGTACATGATTTTTATTTCAGCTATAATCATTGCGGTCAATTCATTTATTGGGGGGTTAAATCCATGCGTAAGGACATAAAAATCATCCACTTTTCACATCCTGCCGAAGCGAATGGTGGATCAAAAGCGCGTAATGATATTCTTTCAATCCTTAAAAAAGAGGGTATAAATGAACTTAACATCAACGTGTCTGTTACCGATAATAAAATTAAAAAATTATTATACGCTAAACTAGTTCTCCCACAGCTAATTAAACGGGATAATTCAAACGTATATATTATCCAATTTCCGCTATATTCTTTGTTCATAACGAAAGAACTCTTTCACGTAATTAATCATTATAGTAACGCTAAGATTATCATTATTATTCATGACCTTGAATTAATTAGACGCGCTACTGACAACAGTTCCACAGCTGGCGAAGAAGAACTACAACTTCTTAAAATGGCAGACGGGATTATTTCCCAAAATCCAACAATGACTAAATTTATAAATCAAATGGGAATCAATAATAAGATTATATCCTTAGGAATTTTTGATTATTTGAATTCGCAAGACATTAACACAAACAAGCACTTTACAAAATCAATTGTATTTGCAGGCAGTCTTCATAAATCTACTTTCTTACAAAAATTAGCGTCTTCCACCCAAATATCGTTATGGGGCCCCCATCCCGCACAGGGTTATCCTGCTAATATTCATTATCACGGTGTTAAAAATGCTGATATTCTTCCAAAATACATTGATGGAAGCTTCGGGCTTGTATGGGATGGGCCGTCCTTAGACACATGCAGTGGAAATTTTGGGGACTATTTGAGATATAATACCCCACACAAAACATCACTGTATCTTAGTTCAGGAATCCCAGTAATTATCTGGGAAAAGGCAGCAATGGCTAACTTTATCGAAAAGGAAGGCGTCGGCATCACTATAGACAGCCTCGCAAATTTAGATAATGTTTTAGATGGAATTTCAGACGAAGACTACGCCATAATTAAGGCTAACACTATCGCACTTGCCCAGAAACTTCGCTCAGGATTCTATATTAAATCGGCTCTTAATAATATTTTAAATGAAGAAGATGATCTTAAATGAAATTACTTGTCACCATCCAAGAACAGGCCAACCAAAAGAACACCGCCGGCCCAAAGGCAAAAGATGACATTATTACGATTGCCCAAAGGATGGGCTACGAATCGCTGCTTATTGCTAATCCTCAGGGTAAGCGAGCGCGTCTGAGTTACCTTTATAAAGCCATCACGGGGCAGCTAAAAAACGTTTACCAACGCCATCCAGATCAAATTGTTTTTCAATATTCAGGATATAACCGGTTTACTAGCTACATCGCCCTCCATGAACTCAGAAAATACAATAAGCACGTTCCGTTTTATCTCTTTGTTCACGACGTTAAAACGCTCCGAACAAATACTCCGAATAACTTAGATGCCGGTAAGTTCAACCGCAATGAAATTAAGTTATTCAATCGCTACGACGGTTTAATTGTCCATAACGACCAGATGAAAGCATGGCTGCACGACCACGGAGTGACCATTCCGATGATTTCACTAGGGATTTTTGATTACCTCAATCCCCAGCCAATCAACCGCATGACTAACTTCGATAAGAATATCAATTTCGCGGGAAACCTCTACAAACCTGTTTTTTTGACGAAGCTTTCTACTAAAACAAAGTTTGTTGTTTACGGAATTAACCCCCTTAAATACGGCCCGTCAATTGATTATCGCGGGAGTAAGACACCCACCGAAATTCCCCGTTTTTTGACGGAAAACTTTGGGCTTGTATGGGATGGTGATTCACTTGACGAGTGTTCGGGCATTGACGGCAATTACATGCGTTACAACAACCCGCATAAGACGTCACTGTACCTTAGCTCCGGAATTCCGGTAATTACGTGGCGAAAAGCAGCGATTGCTAACTTTATTACAACGAACCACGTAGGAATCGTTGTTGATAGCCTAAAAAACATCGATGACGTTCTCGCCGGTGTAACAAAAGAGCAATACACTCACATGAAACAAAATGCAGAACGATTAGCAGAACAACTGCGAAGTGGTTACTACACTCAGAAAGCTTTATCCCAACTTAAATAATTACAAAACGTTAAAACAATAAGCGCACTAAGGAGGAGATTCTTTATCTCCCACTTAGCGCGCTTGTTTTATACCAGTTTTACCGTAGAAGTAGCAAGAGGCTGCGACTCACCGTCGCAGCCTCTTTACTTATCGTTGATTACAACACTTATTTTTCCGTTACCGTCTTCTTAATCAGTCCCATTATTACCCCAGCAATAATTGAACCGATGATGGTAGCAACAATGTACATCAGCCAGTGTGTTGCCAATGGCGTTACCCACAGACCACCATGTGGCGCTGGCACGCTAACGTGGAAGAGCCCAACCAGCGCACCACCAACAGCTGACCCGACAATGCATGACGGGATTACCCGGAGCGGATCCGCCGTTGCAAACGGAATAGCCCCTTCAGTAATGAATGAGAATCCAAGAACCCAGTTCGTTACCCCGGCTTCCCGCTCACTCTTCGTAAACTTGTGCTTGAACAGAACTGTCCCAATAGCGGTGGCAAACGGTGGAACCATTCCGCCGACCATTACAGCAGCCATTAAGATTGCGGCCGTTACAGAATGCGGGTTGTTAGCAAAGGCCCCTGAAGCAAAGACGTAGGCCGCCTTGTTGAACGGGCCACCCATATCGATGGACATCATCCCGGCAAGAATGGCTGTCAAAATTACCAGGTTTCCCGTCCCCATATGGTTTAAGAACCGTGTAATGTACAGGTTAATCGTTGAGAAGATTGGGTTGATAATGAAGAACATAATCAGCGCAATGATCAGTAACCCTAAGATCGGGTAGATTAACATCGGCTTCATCCCGTCAAGGGAATGCGGTAACTTAGCGAAGAGCTTCTTCAGCCCCAGCATTACGTATCCGGCAATAAACCCGGCTGCAATCCCACCTAGGAATCCTGCGGCTGAACCAGCAGAGTGCTGAACGTTGGCGATGTACGCCCCACCGAAGGAACCCTTGTAAACCATCGCCATGAAACCACCGACAAACCCAGGCATTAACGCCGGCTGGTCCCCAATCGCCTCAGCAATGTATGCCGCTAAAACAGGAACCATAAATGCGAAGGCCATGTTTCCGGCGTTATTCAGGAAAATAAATGCCAGTGAGTGCGGGCCTCCAAAGTAGTTTTCAACCACAAAGGAAAGCGCCATTAAGATCCCACCGCCAATAACGAACGGCAACATGTGGGAAATCCCGTTCATCAACTGCTTGTAGATGTTGCTCCAAACGGAACCTGAAGCTGCTTCCGGTTCTTCCCCTTCGTCAGCCCCATCAGCATGGTAAACCGCGGCCTTCCCATCAAGGACTTCCTGGAGCAGTTTTTCTGGCTCCTTAATTCCAGCGGTAACTGGCTGGTTAACCAGGTGTTTACCGTCAAAACGCGCCATCTTAACCTTCTTATCAGCAGCAATTACCACCCCGGCTGCCTTCTTGATCTCATCAGCGGTTAACAGATGCTTAACCCCTTCTGAACCGTTTGTCTCCACCTTAATGTCGACACCCAGCTTTTCAGCCGCCTTCTCGAGGTTTTCTTCTGCCATGTAGGTGTGTGCAATTCCGTTTGGGCATGCGGTTACCGCAACGATGTACGGCTTGTCACCACTTGGGGATGCCTGGGCGTCCTTCTTTGCTTCCTCGGCCTGCTTTTCAGCAACCGCCTTCGCAAAGATTGCCTGAACATCATCTGGCGTGTTTGCTTCCTTAAGGGCGGTAACAACATCCGGGTTCATCAGTACCTTGGATAGCGCCGCTAACGCAGCCAGGTGCGTGTTGTCCGCCCCTTCAGGAGCTGCAATCATGAAGAATAGGTGGGCCGGCTGCCCATCCATCGAATCATAATCAACGCCCGCTTTACTCCGCGCAAACATTACCGCCGCCTTTTTAACGGCCTTATCGTGGGCGTGCGGAATTGCAATTCCGTCGCCCATCCCCGTGGAACTCTCAGCTTCACGCTTAAGAATATCCTGCTTGTACAGTTCTTCATCGTCAATGATGCCCTTTTCGTAGTAGTGGTGCACCATTTCATCGATAACCCCGGCCTTGGTTGTGGCCTTAAGGTCCATAATCATGATGTCCTTCATCAGGAGTTCACGAATATCCATGTCAACACTTCCTATCTATTATTTGTACTCACTAATTTCAATCTGTGGGAGGATTTCATCAATCTTCGCACGGGTTGCCAAATCTTCAGAGAACGCTGTCGCTGAACCACAGGCCAAACCGTAACGGAAAGCCTCAAGCGGATCATTCGTTGCGGCAAACGTTCCCACAAAACCACCAATCATCGAGTCCCCGGCACCAACGGAATTAATCACCGTTCCTTTCGGCGCTAAACTCCGGTAAACCTTATCCGGGGTAATCATTAGTCCGCCATCGCCAGCCATTGAAACCAAAACGTGTTGGGCGCCCATCGTCAACAGCTTGCGCCCAGCCGCAACGATATCGTCTAACCCGTTGAAGGTGGTATGGAACAGGTCAGCTAACTCGTAGTTATTCGGCTTAACGAGTAATGGGTGCTCTGGCAAGGTCTTCAGCAGACTTTCACCCGTTGTATCGATTACAAACTGCGCTTCTTGCTGGCGGATCATCTTAATCAGGTCAAAGTAGAACCCAGAATCAAGGTTGGGTGCTAAGCTCCCCGCAAAAATCACGGTGTCATCCGCTGTAAGGTGACTGAGTTGTTCCTTAAAGCTAGCAACTTCAGCATCACTAACGTGCGGCCCCCGCCCATTAATTTCAGTTTCCTGCTGGGCGTGAATCTTGACGTTAATCCGCGTATCCTGAGCAATCGGCGTAAAGTCCGTTTTTAACCCATCGTGTTCGAGGGCTTCGCGAACAATCTCACCGGTCTTTCCACCAAGAAAACCGAGTGCCACACTGTCATGGCCCAACTCCCGCAGAATCCGGGAAACGTTAATTCCCTTTCCCCCGGGGAGTTTGTTATCGTAATCCATCCGGTTAACTTCGCCCAGCGTTAATTCCTTCAGCTGCACAATATAGTCAATCGACGGATTTACGGTTACTGTGTATATCATTCTCTAACCTCCCGCACCGTTGCCAACTGGTGGTAACGGTCACTAATTGCCGGTGGTAAAGTGCTCGTAATGAGCGTCCCCAAGTCACAGTCACCAAAGCGCACAAACGCAGTTTGATCAAACTTTGATGCGTCGGCTAAAACAAAAACCTGCTCTGCTTGCTCCGCAGCGGCCCGTTTTAATACCGCCTCTTCCGGACTCGGTGTGGTTAACCCCGCTGTTGGGTGAACCCCGTTCGTTCCGAGAAACACCCGGTTGAACTGGTACTGTTTAAGGGCTCGAACCGCCGTCGTTCCAACAATCGCCTTCGTCGTATTCCGTAACACCCCACCGAGGAGCAACGTCCGAATCCCCTGATCTGCAAGAAACGAGGCGTGAAGCACACCGTTAGTCACCACGGTTAGGTTTGCCGTTGGATCAAGCAACTCAATCATTGCCAGCGTCGTGGTTCCAGCATCCAGATAGATGGTATCCCCCGAGTGAACGTTTTTGACCGCTTCCTTAGCAATCGCCATTTTCGCCGGACCGTTCAACCGTAATTTCCCTGGCATATCCGGTTCCCGCTGCAGTTCCTGACTGAGTTTAGCCCCGCCATGAACTCGCACGAGCTTGCCGGCATCTTCCAGTTGCTGTAAATCACGCCGTGCTGACGATTCGGAACAATTCGTTGTTTGGCAAATATCCTGCAACGAAACGACGTTCTGCGTCTGCAAAAGGGCGAGAATCTGTTGTTGACGTTCTTCTGCAAGCACTTTCATTACCTCCGATTAGTATATTACTGCCAAAAACGATAAAAAGCAATCAAATTCGGTCAATTAATAAATAAACACAATCTCTCCTATTATATTCGTGTACAATGTTACTGATATATCTGACAAGGAGTTTTTACAATGACTATTAAAAACAGTAAGTTTATTCGCTTTATTTTACTCTCTCTTCTGTTTGGCGCATTAAGTTGTTTATTTGTAATCCCATTTTTTAAACTACACTATGTTCCAATGGGTGATGACTTCAAATTTCATTTTGACCGTTTACTAGACCTCAGTCATAATTTTCGCCATTTAAATTTTTACCCCGAATTAGCAACGTATGGGTTCCAAAAGTCCGCTTATCCGTTAAACGCTTTCTATCCGTGGGTTACGCTTATTCCCTTTGGCTTAATCCTTGCACTTATCCATAATAAAATTTATGCGGTTGCTCTTGGCATCATTTTCTACCTATTCGTAGGGCTATGGATCACCTACATTACTACAGATCGTCTCTTCAAGAATAAATTACAAGCAATTATCACTGCCATTGTTTACATTTTCTCTGAATACACAACATCCAACATTATTGCGCGCTTTGACCTCGGCGAATTCTTTGCAATGCTTTTTATGCCGCTAGTTCTCTACGGTTTGTATGCTGTAACTTTTGGAAACTCCCGTGACTGGCCGTTTCTAGCATGGGGCGGAGCTTTAATATGCCTTTCACACGTCTTATCAACGTTTATCTTAGTGGCATTTGTCGTACTCATTTTATTAATCGTCTTTCAAAAGCTCCCACATAAAGTTAAAACTTTAAAGTCACTTATGAAAGCGGGAATTCTCGCCTTTGGAATATCTGCCATTTGGATACTGCCCTTCTTACGTATACAATTTTCTGCTCAATATAGCGGTATGAAAGGGATCATCTTAGGTTATCCACTAAGTCAAGTCATCAATACCTCAATTAGTTCAGCAGTACTTGCTCCCAATTTATGGAACAAACTATACGGCATCGGTATTCTCGACGTTATCATTCTCATAATGGGGTTAGTACAATATAAAAAACTTAGTAATGTTTCTAAAACCAGTTTCATTATAGCGATTATTACTCTTATTATGTCATCGACGACTTTCCCATGGCGCTTTTTTAACAACACATTTATTAGCTGTATCCAGTACTCGTTCAGAATGTTATCACTATGCACGCCTTTTACTGCAATCGTTGGCGGTGAGCTGTCTACTCGCTTTGTTACCCAAAGACACGATATTAACTACCAGAGAATAATAGGAATCTTAACCGGAATCTTTATTCTCTGGGTGGGAGGATACTACCAGTTCTTCCAACCGAATGGATTCCTAGGAAAAATGCGTAATACCCAAAGTGCGTTCCCGATCACTCAGACTTCGTTCTCGTTAAATGAATACACTCCTTTATCCGAACAAAAAGCTGTACCAAATGTTATCCAACATACAGCAGCAATTAATGGACGAAAGGTTAACCTTTCGTCATACGAGATTAAAAACACACATAATGGTGAGCTTTTTGATAATAAGTTAATCAACGCCTCAAAAGACGTTTCGCTTCCTGTTATTTTTTACAAACATATTTTCAAAGTATATCGTAATAATCACCAAATACCGGTAACAAATAAGAATGGCCAAGTTCATATTTCGCACGGATCTGGACCTATTAGATTGGCATACAATTTCGGCCTCTTTGATATGATCGGTATTATATTAACATTAATTTCATCATTAATATTAAGTCCAATCATTCTATATCGAATGAACAAATTAAATGGTTAATCATTGCCAGTATCTCCCATAACAATATCCCCCCAAGTTATGTACACAACTTGGGGGGATATTTACACGTTACTAACTTCTTCTAAATTAGTCCTCTCGAAATACATAGAATCGTTGGCCAAAATAATTAATAACAGTAAAGAGAACTGATCCAAAGAGGAGAGAAACAACTTCTTTAATTAAACCTGAGGCTCCCGCAACCAGTGGCATTACAATTGGCCGCGCGATTCCATAAGCAACCAAGTAACATACGGCAACGTTAACAATAAACCGCCACACGTCTTTGCTTGCATCCGTATTGCTTTCAAACGTGAAGTGCTTATTGAGAACATAACTAACAATACTGCCAACAACAATATTAATTGCCGACGAGGCCCAATAGTTTACTGTTTTAGAGAACCAACCTCCATACCTTAAAATTGCTAAACATGCAAACATAGCAACCCACCCAACAAGGGTGTTGACCACTCCTACAAGTGCAAACTTAAAAATTGATGATTTAAAAAAACGAATAACTGAATCAATTATTTTCTTCATTACGTAATTCCTCAATTCAAAATAAACTTAATTATCATAGTTACTATTTCCGAATAAACCGATGCTTAATCCTTACTCGAACATCAAGGTCATTTGGACTTTCGACTTTTAAAACCCGCAATTCCTTTATCCGAAGATTATTATGCAACAACCAAACGTCCATTAATCTCTCGCTCAAAAAGCCAAAAATCCGTCGTTGATACGAATCATATTGATCAACATTAATGCGCTGTTCTACTTTGAATAAAATTGAAAATAACCATTCACAATACCGATTAAAGTTACTTCGAGTCGTATACATCATATTGTAGTGATGATACCTCTTACCATGAATTACCTGTTGAAAAGTTTTTTCATATTCAGGGAACTGTGAAATAATGACATCCCGTGTAATCTCTAAGTCGTTAAGATAATGCGCGCTAGCATATTCCTGCCAAACCATTTGTGGATCACCGTATGGCACGGTTGTTTGATTATTAGTTACTATAACGTCGTAATTATTCAACAGACTATCCAACATTTCAGTTGATATGATTTGTAATTGTCTTCCCATCAGCCCCGCCGAATATTCACGTACTTTTCCGAGAAAGGTTGCTGGATATGTTCCAAAATACCGACGATAATGAACAATCCCAACGTTATCATCATTATGAATATTCTTCCAAATCCAATATAATCCCGTTAACTCACAGAAGCGATCATTCCGATCAGAAATATTGTCACCTGTATCGTCAAACAAAAAGGAATCCTGTTCATCAAGCGGGACATTCTTTCGGTTATTCTTCGCCCCCACTAGAAGTTTTTGATAACCCTTGGAGGGATAGAGCCCATTAAATTGCTTATGCGTAATTACATAAACCGTCATTAATTATCAACTCCTACTAATCTGTTTAACTGCGTATTCCAACCGCTTTTTGTAAGCACTCAATGAGTATTGTTTCGTGCTCTGTGATACTAATGTTGATGACCAACACGTTTGCTTTACCCGTTCCAACTGCTTAATTAACATTACTAGGTTCCCCCGGGAGTAACTTAACCCGTTAATGCCATTTTCGATTACATCCTGATATCCAACAAAATCAGCCACAACTGCTGGAATCCCCCGACTAATCCCTTCAAGAAGTGTCATTGGCAGTCCTTCATACCGTGAAGTTAATACCAGAGCATTGGGATGAATTTTCTCTAAAACTTCATCCCACGGGTTGGTAACCCAACCATGCCATCTTACACAGGAACTAATTCCGACTTTTTCACTATACTGTTGACATGCACTTAAATCAGCTGCATCGCCGTAAAAATCGATCGTAAACTTTCCAGAATACTGCGCAAGTCCATCCATTAATTCACGTAAATTCTTTTGATCATCCAGTTCGATTCTTCCGATGTATACTAAACGTAACACGTCATCGTTTTGTATTTGGTTCAACTTACCATCATATTCATCGACCGCATTATAAACCAAGGTAATTTGTTTTTCACTGACTCCCCGGTTAATTAGCTGCTCCTTTATACTACTGCTAATTGCCCAGTGGTTATCAGCGAACAAAACATTATCTGCATTAAACATTTGCTGGTCGTTTAACGAATAGTGAATCCACGATGTTATTGTATATCGCTTATGACAATAACGCCTTATAATACTTGCATATTTAATGAGATTAGCAGCCAAAATTATAAAATGATCGTTCGACCACGCACTTATAAAAAGTTTCCCAAAATAGATCGCCTTCGTAAGTGAATTAGTAAAATTATTTGTTATTACACGTACCCGGGGGTTTATCTGCCCTAACCACTTCGGATTACTGGGAGTACTTGATAAAATGACGGTGATATCATGCTGATCAACTAAAGCATTAACTGCCTTCACTAACGCCACTTCAGTGCCACCATTTCCACTTAATTGGGGACATATAAACGTTAGATTCATAATCATCGCCTTCCTAGTTCGTCTTGTTTATACTAATCCGATACTTTGTAATATACTACATATTTCTGACCCATCAACGTCCACTCTTTATGTGGTAAAACATGTAATTTACGATATTGATTAGTGTTCTGTTTTGGCACAATGTACGCCGCTGACCCTTGCTGAACAGTCTGCGGTGGATTACCACACTGGTATTTATTTTGAACCTGGCTAATCGTATGAGGATTGGCTTCTTTAATACATTCAACGATCATTCGGTTGTCAAATGGCATACCATAATACGTTTGTACTGGTAAGCTATCTAATTTTTCCATAAACTGCTTTGCTTGTGAAAAAGAAACATACCACCCACTTATAGGTTGCCACTGAACATACTCAGTAAAGTAATATTTTGTAAACTTACCAGCAGTTACAATAACAACTAGCACAAGTATGACCTTTATTAAATTAAACAACCAACTTAAGTTACCATGGAGCCCTAAAATCCAACCTGAGCCTACTCCGGCCCAGGCTGTAATAATAAATAGAACCACCGACCAATGCGTGAAGCACGTTCGATCCGTAACAAACGCCACAATTGGTAATACACAAATTGTCATTAATAACATCAACTGGATAAACTCAGAGTTACGCCAGCGTTTAACCGCCATAACAATTCCCATCACAGCTAAAATGAAGGTTACAGTATAAATTAATCCAAACCCCGGAATACTAGTTGGAGTAAAACCATCATACCCAAGCAGAACTTGACGAAAACCACCAACAACATTATTAACTATGTTTAATAAAACATTTCCCTTAAACGAAATAATTGAATATCCTTGTCGCGTAACTGGTAATCGGGCAACAGAAAACCATGCAAGTTTAAATGGTGGAACATGAAAGAACTGGACTAAAACATAACATCCTATGGGTAATAACAGTACAGCGCTAATTACAATATTTATCAGACCATCTCGCCAACTAATCTTTTGTTTCCGCCAATACATTACGAACAGCGCAATGTATATCAACGGCAAACTAATCCACACACCAACATAACAGTACGCCAGAAGTGAAAGCAGTACGAAGGCAACATAGATATTATACTTTTTCCCCACTAACCCCCGGAATGCAAACGTAACCATTAAGATAAAAAACGGAACAACAATATTGCAATCATCCGCCCAATGACCACATATTAACAGCCACTCCGCCGTACACAGCATTAGGGCACAACCAGTAATTACATTAGGGTGTACTTGACTAACGTAGAGAGTGTATATAAGAAATACTATAGCAATAACCATTAGCAACGCCATTGGAAAACGGTATGCTGCTAAATTTGCGCCAAAAACCTTTAATAAAGGAGCAGCAATGTATTTATAAAGAACTGATTGCCCACCAGACGAGAGTGAATACACAGCATTATGCATAAGATGTGAATCAATCCCATAACGGCCAATTGAAAAGCTATCATAAAAAGCGTAACCCTCATCACCATATACATATGGTAAGCGTCCTAAGGAATGAAATTCAAATAATACAAGAAACGTCAAGCTCCCGCCAACTATCAGGCTGCGCCACCATCCTAGTCTTCGATACATATACGTAACCAGCCAAATAATTATACCTATTAGGAGAATAAGGAACATTATGCTGATCAGTTTCATATATAATCCTCCTCCAGTATCGCTTACATTGTCATCCTTATCAGCCTTATTACAATGAATTTCATAAACAACACCAACCAAGTAAACAATGCTACAACCATCAGGAAACGGTAAAATAGTGTTGGTTTATAAGTTACTAACACTCGTTGGTAGCCCGTATTCATTGCATTTATCTGAACGGTTCCACGCGCACTTCTATATGCTGTGATTGACTTACCATTTAATTTAACAAATGTCCTCTTATATTCCACAGCAGGTAAATTCATCCTGTCACCTTTACGAGCATAGATCTTATATACAAGAGTATTAGGCCCTGCTACTACTCTTTCCTTATTAATACGACTACCGTTAATATACACATCACCTGATTGAACACTATTAATCCGCTTTTGCGACCCAACTGTTACTTTAGGCATATAATCGATTGACCCATTTGGTGCAATTCCTTCATTTATCCAATTATATTGTTTATTACGAACAAAAATAGTTGGAGCCAGATTGCGTGGTTTAGTAGCTAACAACTGAATCCCCTTGCTATTGATTGCACTGAAAAGAGGATGGATTAACGTTACATAATTTCCTGCAACAAATACTAATAACAATAATATAACTAACGGCTTAATCTCTTTTATACACAATTGTACTAATCTAGTACATATTAACGATCCTGTTACACTTAACATTAATACTGCTAACGGTAAAAAGCGAAACGAAAACTGTAGCGGCATAAACAAATGAATTAATTTAGTTTTGGAAATCATATTCCAAGGAAATAACGACGTTGTTATGAAGCAAAGAAACATTCCCAAAACATAAATCCATTTTTCTTTCTTAGATGCAACAAACGCCCAACCAATAACTAAAATAATTATTACCGTTAATCCTACAGAAGAATCCGAATATAATTGGTTACACCAGGACGTATTCCATAAAGCATTAACGTCAACAGGCCAAAAAGAGAAAACTGGCGTTGCAACACTCTTATTAAAAGAATTTGTTATCAACGGAATAAACTCCCATAGCGATAACAATAAAAAAATACTCAAGCTTTTAATTGCATAAAGGATTTTGTTTCTCGTAATTCTTTTCTTAAAGATTAGAATTACAAAAAGGAACAGCATTAATCCTCCCGTCATATACAACGTGATGAAATGACTATAAGCGATTAACGTTATCCCTAAAGTTAACGGTAATATACCTTTCCTATCACCTATTACAAAGGCTTTATAAAACCCTAAGAATGCAAGGGGTAAAAACATGTATGCGAATAGTTCACCTAACTGAAACTTGGCAAACTCCGTAATAAATTTTCCTGATAAACCATATATAGTCGCAAAAAAGATGCTTCGCAACCAATTACCATTTGAAAAGCTCCACATGCAATGAAAGGCAATTTCAAACGTTACGAAAAGAACTATTCCCCATCCAACGTAAAATGCTATTACCGGCTTAAATATAAACTGCAGTGCTGCCCATGGGTATAGGAAGACACTAGGATAAAATTCAAAGGATGCTATCCCTGCATGGCTGAATGTGTGCGTGGCAATGTACGATAACCTACCACTTTTTAAATCCATAAAGATCTCATTAATACGTTGTAAATGAAACGCACCGTCGTTTGTAATCTGTAATGTTCCTGAATGAATAAAAGGAATAATCATTAGTAACACTATTAATGCAGAGAAAAGCGCTACCCCCCCCTCTCTCTTTATTTTTTTATTTATAATTACATTAGAAGACAATGGAAACACCCCGTTCAATACCAGTTAATCAAACATCTATATCATTAGACATTTGATTAATAATTCGACATACCACTGCTAATTCAATATAGTTATTTCTTCCTATGAAGAATGCCCGTAAACAAAAGAATTAATATTACCCAAGTTAGTAACGCAACCCCAAACAATACGTAGTACACTCTATTAGGCTTATACCCTACTGTTAAATAATGTTTACCATGACCTACTTGAACTAAAACAGTTCCGCGCGAACTAATCTTAGCGGCTACACGTCGTCCGTTATCATAAACGACAGTATTACGATAGGCGACTACTGGCAAGTCAATCTTTGCTCGTTTTTTACTAATAAACACTTCATAAGAAATTTTATTCGGCGCAACGTGTGGTCTACCATACTCAGCGTGTCCATTAACATACATAACATGTTGCTGGATCGAAAACGCCTTTGGAGCAAAGGATCCCCATTTAGGATGGACAGAAAATGCCGCTTCTCGATAATAATCGGTTTGTCCAAACAGTACCTCATAATCAAAAATATCGTTATAATTATCATTGTTAACGATTTTTCCGGGAGCCTCTTTCACTAAGGCTTGGTAGGACTTCGGTGTCCCACCATTAGGATATTTCAAATACTGACGAGTAGGGCTTGTCAGTTGGCTTACAAGAGATGTTTGTTCAGAATAATAGCACGTCATTACTATTCCTAAACAAAAAACTACTAATCCTACCCGGCTAAAATTACGATAGCCCTTTCGAACGAAACTAACCATGATGAATGATGCCGTTATTGCCATAAACAATGTTGCCATACTTAGTAGCCTATACGGGAATTGGATAACCCCCAAAATATTAGCAAGCCACTTAATATTTTGAATTTGAACGTACGGGATAAAACTTGTTGTCATCAACAACAAACATACCCCAATAATATATGTAGTTAATTCTCGAATGTTTTTTCTAACAAAAAACCATCCTACAAAAGCGGTTATCATCAATAACATTCCTATACTATGCGATGACAATGCACTTGCTGGACTAAATGAATTAGCAATCATTTGTTGCGGTGAGCTCAAAAGCATAAAACCCGCTCCAGGACTAACAATTCCCTGACCAATATAATCAGTTATAAGCGGAATAAAAAACCATGCACTAAGTAAGAAGTACAGACCAATGGCCTTTAATAGTGCTAATAACCGTTGGCGGTTAATCCATAACCGCGAAAATAGTGTACATAGACATAGCGCCGCACAAAAGAGACACATAATGTACACACTTAAAACATGGCTATACGTTAGTAATGCCATTCCTACCGCTAATAACGGCCACTTCTTTTCATTCGCAAATACAATATGATAAATTCCAAGGACAACTATCGGAAGAAAGGTGTATGCAATAAACTCACCTAGGACAAAATTACACTGTCCCAAGTAAATATGATATGTTCCCAAACCATAAATAATAGCAAAGAACACACTTCGTAACCGGTCTTTAGAATAATCTTTCATACAAAAATAGCCAATCACGAACGTAGCGAATACGAATAAACTATCCCAGACATAGTAAGCTGTAACTGGACAAAAAACAAACCGTAGTAGCGCCCACGGATATAGAAATACATCTGGATAGAACAGGAAATTCCCAACTCCTGTTTGCTGGAAAGTATGCGTTGCAATGAAAGTGAACGGGGCCCCGCTCCGTAAATTGCGGTAGATTTCTTCCGCTCTAGAAAAATGGAAAAATCCGTCTGATTGGATACTTAACCGCAGTAAGGAAAGGAACGTAAACATTGATAGTATGGTTACAATTCCCAGAAAGACTACAACTAATATATCCTTAAAAGCATTATTTTTATTGTCTTCATTTACGTTCAACCAAAGCTCCTCCTTGCTCTGCCATTATCTCTTACTGATAATACCCAATAATAGCCTTTAAAACTAGCCCTTTCTTTTCTTAAGAAAACCACATTCAATTCCAAGAATAATAATCCCGCTAATTAATCCTAAAACCCCGCTGTAAGCCTTCGGCACCCGATAGATAAGTTGAACATTATGTCTTCCAGATGAAACCGGAATTCCCATAAACGTTCCGAGCAATTTTTGCGGTTTAACGGCATGACCATCAACCTTTATATGCCAGCCACTGTCAAACGGGATTGTTAGCATTACCATACTGTTCTTCCATTTACCGGCAGTTTTAAAACTGATTCGTGATCCGTCTACCCGGATACTATCAATTTGTCCTGTACATTGTTTACGCAATTGCTGAAATACTGTTTCATTTTCAATAGCAACATCAGGAATCATCCGGCAGTATTCTGTCCAAGTACTCTTTTGAGGATGTTTAATACTGAGTTTAACGTCAACAGTATCTCCTAATTTAAAATAGCCAAGACTAATAATGCCGTTCTCAGCATCTTGTGCCGAATATAAGTTAGATTTAAGGGTCCGTCCATTACAACTAACCCGAACAACTCCAGGATTATTTTGGACAGGAATGTAAAGGTATGCCTGACCAGCGCGGTTAACGACCACGTGGTAAGTAATGGTATGGTTATCAGTATTAATTTCTCGGTCTACCCGTTGTCCGCTGTACATTCCCACCTCACGTCCTGCAATCTCATTCCAAATATTATTTTGGACGAAGAACGGATTATTATCGATATTATACGGTCCTGGAACATTCCCAGCCTTATCCGACACCTTAAAGGCAAGGGGAAAAGCAGTATTACTGCGATAGACCCAATTACCATTGTTGTGATGAACTTCGTCTCGATAATATGCCGGTTGACGTTTAGCACCAGTTAACCGTAAGTTTTTCACGTCATAATGAACGTAATACTTTACCCCAAGCAGGTCGTTCATTGCCCTGGTTGCGCCGTTATTAAAGTTGCTCCACCGTGTCCATGAATATTTCTGATAATAACCAACTGACGAGAGAAAGTCTGTTTCAAACGTTGGTTGCTGGGAAGTATAATCAGATAACCCATAATAATTAAACTGTAACGGATCATTGTTATTAATCCGTGCGTTAGTTCCAATCCGGTAAAAACTTCCTTTTGATGGCCGAATGGCATTAATAACCCGCCCCATTTTCTGTTCTTGCATACTATAAGATGGCCAGTTCAATCCCCCAGCAACGGTCTGCGATGCAACGACATGGTTCGCGCTTAGAAGATCCACACAGGCAAGAACAACCAATGCAGCGCTACTCCAACGGAAAGAATATTTGAGAAAAACCGCCCAAATTACCATCAAGATGATGTTTACGCATATTATATGTAACTGTATAAACGCACCGTGTGTCGCCAATCGAAGAATTCCCATTACGCCAATTAAAAGAGCGACACTCCAGTAAACTACTTGCGTCGGCTTAGCTAAGTAGTACTGGGCAGCATAGTACGCTAAAGCAGTAAGCACAAATACCAAGACAAAGGATTCCCGGTGATTATAACCATTTGGCATCGTAAATGCATGCCACATCATATAAGTTGTCTGAAAATGAACACTAAGCGCAAGGATAAGTAATCCAATTCCACAAATTACCTTCTCACGCCAATTAATCCGGCGCATTAAGAAAAACATAACAACAAGAATGACCGTAAGGGTGGTTGTAAAAAGCATTGGTATTTTATTGTAAATTCCGGTTTGAGCAGCACCAATCGCACCGTTAAATAGTCCCAATGGGAGCTGTACTAACGGTGACAACGTTTCATTAGTAACAGTAAACGGGGCAGCACTAACTAATTTTTGCGCATGCATGCTAGGAAGGAGTGTGAAACACCCAATCAGTAGTCCAGCACCACCAGTAATTAGTAAGATTACTAACCGCTTAATAATGTATTTAATGACCGCTCGCTTAATCCACAGCTGATATGCTAGCCAACTTATCACCACGAAAACGAGAAAAACCGAAATGATGTAACCCGTATAGTAATTGGCAAGTAAGCACACCCCATAGAGAATGCCAAACCATCCTGGCTTCCCGTCTTCTAATAATCGCTCCAACGCTAACATTAGCAATGGTAAAAGCATGATTACATCAAACCACATAATGCAAGCAGCATAGGTAACAAAATAAGTTGATACTGCAAAACCTGTACTTAAAATTAAACGGACTGTAACTAACTTAGAAGACGCGTTGCCCCTGTTTAACAACTTAGAACGTTTCAAATATACGTTAGTAAATAATCCCGTTAACCCCGCGACCAAAAGAATATTTAATTCATAAAATATTGGGATTAGCCGAACAGGGAATAACAACGCTAATAAATTAAGCGGCGATGCTAAATAATATGCCCAAACAGTGAAAAAGTTGCCGCCGAGGCCCAAACTATGGGAGTAAAGCAAGGCATGCCAATTACCCCAGTTCTGCCGGAAATAAGCCATAATTGCAATGTACTGGTTAACCATATCACCGTTATCGTATAACCGGCGGCCAAACGGGTATGCATGACAAACCGCAAAAAGAGTCAGCATTATTAACACTGGTAAAATAAATGCAACTATTTGGCTAGTGTGCTTTTTAACCCATTGGTTCATGAATAACTATATCCTCTCTATACCAACCATGACTCTAATATAATATTCTTCGCCTGTTCTTAACCCAAAATCCCCAACAACTAATTAGCGTTATCAGGGATATCAATTGTGCAATCCGCGCTGCTAAAGTATAACGGCTCGTTACCACAATGTGCTCTCCTCGCTTAACCTGTTTGATCAAAAGAGTACCACGGGAAGACACCCCACTCGACAAAACCTTTCCGGACGATTCCTTCGCGAATACACCTTTATACGCCTCGAAGGGTGTATCTAACTCAGACGTAGTACGTTTAGAAATAACCGTAACTTGACTAGGGGCAATCTCTACTTCTGGTTGAATATTACTTTTCCCGTCCATAAAACGATGTTGAACAATCCCTGTTTCGTTCAATACCGCCTTTTGCAACTGGTAATCAACAGGTAAGAATAATCGGGGGGGATTACATAGATTTCGACTACTTGTTACTATTATTGATGAATTTGCACAAGCATTGAGTCGCTGCGTTCGAATTACAAACGAACACAGGCTTGCAATAATTAAAATTCCCGCAATCACATACGGATGCTTTCTTCTTAGAAGCCAGCTTACACCGAACAGTAGTAGGAAAATAACTGCCACTTCACCAAACCGCCATGGAAATTGGATAAAATCAAGTAAATGACCAAATAATTTCCAGGGAAATAACTTAGTCATCATTAATGCCAGCACTATTCCTACAATTAAGAATCGCCATTCTATCCGCGATTTTTTTCGCAAAAATATTCCCGTTACACAAATTAACGTGCATAAAACACCTAGACTAACAATAATATCCTTGTTATTCCCTAGCGAATTACTAAGGCCGTTAATGATCATCTGCTTAACTGGCAACGTCATGTTTGGCAGCCAAGCCTTAAACGGCATTGCCACTCCCAGTTGTCTTTGCTGAATACACGGAATAAGAAAGCCAAGCCCCAAAAGGAACCATAAAACAACTGCTTTGATGAGCTGCTTTATCCCCCCCCATTTATTTTGAGAAAGCGAATACAAAGCAATAACTTCCAATGCTCCAGCAACCCCACAAAGCACTAAGGATAAAAGGTGGGAGTATAAAATTAAGGCCATTGCAATAGCGAGCATCACCCACCGCTGTTTATCACATACTATAATTTGATACAACGCGCTGACCGTCAAAGGAATAAACGTCATTGCAATAAATTCACCAATATCAAAACGCCGGTATAAATCAAGCGAACGGTATGTCGTGAAAATATATAGTACCGAAAATGTTAATGCCACTAATTTATTATGGAATATCGACTTACTGGAGTAATACGCAATTAATCCAGTTAGAATGTTTATCCAGATAATAAATATCCCCATTCCGACCACCAAAGAGTGCGTTAACCGAACTAGTACATAAGCTGGATATAGCGTTAACCACGGATAAAAATAATTTATCCCGTCCCCTATTTGAGCAAAGGTCTTAAAATTAATAGGATGAAACCACACGCCACCAAGTCCCAAGACTCGATCTAAATGGATAATAAGATCAGAATTTTGATAACTAACTAGGTAGTGTCCGCCTAGCACAACGTAAAAGATAGCTAATAGCGTAATTATTATGCTTACAATCCAATATTCATATTTATGCGTATCAAAATTCACAAAACTTCCTCCTGAAATTTACAGACTTACGTTGCATAGAAAATGAAATTATCTAGCACTTGTTTTATCGAAACTCTTATTTATCCATCGTAACTTACTATAACTCTACACTAAATCCTGTTGATATGGTTAGATATTGAACTATTTTGAAAATTACTCATCAGTGTTTGTTGACAGAGAACCTGAAAAACAAAGCAAAGAATAAAACCATATTTTTTATTAATTACCCTGCGTTTGACTCAAAAAATCTGCTTCCGGTTTTAATTCATTAGCATAGCCATCGACCTCTTGCTTTTTCTGAGGAGTATTGTAATAATCGTTAATTAGTCGTTTTAATGGGATTGTTTCTGTCCGAATAGGCGCATTCGCAACCCCTTGACTATTGGTCGGATCAACATACTTTATCACAACGTTTCCTCCGTCTTGCTTGTAGTAGAGATAACTCGTTGGATCACCATTCGCAGTAATGTAGTCAAACCCTTGGAATGCAGAGCCAATATCAGGAGTATTCTGCGAATTACCATACCACATAGTTCCTCCTTTAAGACCACCCTTAAACCAATCAGGAGCCTTATATAACCCAACCAGGGTTCCTAATTGCTGGGATGTCAAAGAGAGAGGCGTATCCTTATTAGTACGATGCACCACGGAATGTTCCTTCTTGTTGCCCATAATTTTGGTAAACTCATTTTGTAACGCCTTATTCTTCGTTTCGTGGAAATATAACATATTTCCATTTGTTGTCATTGTTACAAGCACAACCGGCTTTCCGTGATGAATTGTAAAGAAGTATAAATGGGCTTCCATTGGTTTTGCTGTAGCACTGTCACAATAAATTGCCACCACATTATAATCAGCATTCCCACGACCATTATTAGACCATGCCACCTTAACATTAGTATTGCCGTTAACCGCAATACTATGTTGTCCTAATTCCTTTGGAAATGCCAAACCATAATAATCAGTATTATTTCCTGGGAAATAACTCTGATATTGTTGCCCCATTGTATTTCCCCATGATTTCATAAACGAATCAAGCGCCGCCGCTTTATCTTTATTCCATAGAAAATTACTATGTTTTTGTTTAGAACTGGTTTTCACCGTCGCTGTTTTAGGGGTACCCGTTTCGTTACCCTGATGATGTGTCTCTTGCTTACTACAGCCAGATAGTATTGCCTCAACTATCCCAAACGCTATAACAATTTTAATAATCCTTTTCTTTAACATTTAAACACATTCCCCCTAATGATTAACACCCTTCAAACTAAACTTCACCACATACTCCTTATCCGCCGGCAACAAGAACTCATCATGCACCGGTGCACCCCACGAGTCGTCACCGCCGACACCCATCTGCGCTGCAAGTAACCGAATCCACGTGAAGTGCGGGGTTCCCAGTTCTTCCTGATGAAGAGCATTTTCTAATTCGTATTCACTGTACGGAAGAACGGCGCTTTCTAGGGCAGTGCCTTCATTTGTAATCCGAAGGCCAATCCCCTGATCGTCCGTCACCTCTAGCCACCGGGTGCCCCGGTGATTCCCAGTTTCTTGCGGAACAAGGTACGGTGCAAGGTTTTGCTGAGCTGTTCCGGAGTAAATTCCTAGTTTAACCCCGTTATCCCGGTCAACGTAGTTTTCATCCGGCCCTAAACCGTAGAACCGGTAGTTGTGGTAGCAGGCATGCATCTTGAGGTCCATCCCATATGCCGGAATACTCGGCAGTCCCGGAGCGCCGTGGTACGTTGCCGTTACGTGTACTGCCCCGTCCGCCGTTACCCGGTACTGAACCGTGTTGAGAGTTTCGTCCGCCAGTGGTAACTGGAACGTGAACGTTACGGTCACGGCATGGTCTGCATCGGCAACTTGAGTATCAATCAGTTTCTGAAATTTCCCAGCTTGGAGCCATAGTCCCCGCCCAAAGCCCTGGCCAGCGCCCCGGTCATTATCCGTCATTGCCCGCCAGAACGTCGTTTGCGGGGTGCGCGCAATCATTTCCCGGCCGTTGTACCGGTACGAACTAATTCCGCCTTCCGCCTTCGATAATAGGACACTAAAGTTCTCTCCCCGAACGCCAACGTTTACGTCACCGTTAATCACTTCAAGGTCACCGAAAATAACCTTCGCCGGTTGCTCCTTTTGAACCGTCATCTGTGCAAAGGCTAACTCATGACCGATTTCCGCCCACTGCGCGTAGTAATTCAGGTGCGCAGACACTTCAAAGACGTACTCCCCGCCTTCGTACAGCTCCGGCCAATCAACGGCGCATTCTCCCGTTGTTCCGGGCTGAACGTTGAGAAGGTACTGGTTAACCCACATTTCTTCCCCTTCATGAAGGACGCGGACGTCAAATACCAACCCCTGCGTGTCCTTGAAGAGGTTCTTATTGGTTACCGTGAAACCTTGTTCGTTCACGGTTAACTTAATGTTGGAATAAAGCTGCTTAACCTCCGCCGCTTTCGGTGACGGTGTCCGGTCAGCAAACACAATTCCGTCTCCAGAAAACTCGTAATCCGTCGGGCGGTCGTCAAAATCCCCGCCGTATGCAAGAACTTCTTCTCCCTGACCATTCCGCCGGAGAATTGCCTGGTCAACAAAGTCCCAGATAAACCCACCTTGGTACTGGGCATACTGGTCTTCCAGGTCGGTATAGAGCTTCATTCCACCAGTTGAATTCCCCATCGAGTGCATGTACTCGCATGAGATGTACGGCTTTTGCGGATGGCCATCCAGGTACTCCTTGATTTCCGCCGGCTTAGCATACATCCGGCTTTCCATATCAGAAATCTGCTCGTACTTTCGGTTCCAGAAGACCCCCTCGTAGTGAACGAGCCGCGAGTCGTCATAGTGGTGGAAGTACTGCGTCATCCCGAGAATATCCGTTCCGGCGTACGATTCGTTTCCACACGACCAAATTAAAATCGACGGGTGGTTCTTATCACGCTGCATCATCGAATTAGCGCGGTCAATTACGTTTTCCGCCCACTCTTCCTTATCGCCCGGAACGTTCCACTCCGGGTCGCACTTCCCAAGCTTTTGCCAGGAACCGTGGCTTTCCAGGTTTGTTTCATCAATCACGTATAACCCGTACTCATCACACAGCTGGTACCAGTACGAGTTGTTCGGGTAGTGGGACGTCCGGACCGCATTAATGTTATGCTGCTTCATAAACTTAACGTCGGCTTCCATCTGTTCCTTGGTAACGGCGTGTCCCCGCCGGTAGTCGAACTCGTGACGGTTAATTCCCTTAAAGACAATCCGCTTGTTGTTTAGACACATGATGTGGTTCTTCATTTCAAACTTCCGGAAACCAACGCGGGTAGTAACCACCTCAAGCTGTTCCTCTCCGCGGGCAACCTCAATTACCAGCCGGTATAACCGGGGATCCTCGGCACTCCACAGGTTGACCTGCTTGAGTTTAACCATCATCTGAATCCGTTCCTTGGCCGGTAACTCATACTGCCAAACCGGCTGCCGGTCGTCGCTTACCAGTAAAAAGCGCAGGGTGACATCGTCCGTTGCGCCACCCAGCTTCAAGTCAAGATTTAGCCGTCCCTTCGTGTACGTTGCATCGAGGTCTGGCTTAGCGAAAAGATCCATGACATGGGTATCCGGTACCGCGTACAAAAAGACGTCCCGGAAAATTCCGGATAATCGCCACATATCCTGGTCCTCAATCCAACTAGCACTGGAGTACTTGTACACTTCAACGGCGAGCTTATTGTCACCTTCCTTGAGATACTGGGTCACTTCAAATTCACTCGGGGTAAACGAATCTTCACTGTAACCCACAAAGTGGCCGTTTAACCATACGTACATGGCCGTCTGAACTCCCTGGAAAGAGATAAACGTCCGCTTCCCCTTTAAGCCGTTCGCCACCCGGAAGGTTTTGACGTAGCTTGCAACCGGGTTATCCGTCATTGAAACGTACGGCGGCCGCAGGTTTTCCTTCCCGTCCCACGGATACTGGGTATTTACGTACTGAGGTTTACCGAAGCCTTCCATTTCAAGGTTGCCTGGAACGCGAACGGTATCAAACCCACTGCAATCAAAATCCGGTTGGTAAAATTCCTTTGGGCGGAGAGCCGGACCATTTACCCGGGAAACCCGCCATACACCGTTAAGGCTCTGCTTTAAACTCGATTTATCGTGAACGGCCTCCTCCTGATTCTGATAAAAGTCAAAGTCTGCGTGGGCTGCTACCCGATTGACCGCAAACACCGTTGGATCTGTCAGCCAATCTAATGTTGGTTCCGTTGCGTTCATGTAAACCCCTCCTGATGCATTTTATTCTCTTCTATAACTCGTTATTGCCAGGGAAATCCCTTCCTTGTTATTATACCAAACCAGCCCCCATTCCCCATGATTACAATTTAATGTACAATAAGACCAGATTATTTCCGGGGGAATATTTCCATGAAACACTTAAAACGCAACCTGATTCTTATCACGGGCTTCACCATGATCCTGGCAGTTCTTTCCGTCATGGCAACCATTGTTGTAACGGTTTTGGCTCCCAAAAAGGGGCTAATTCTCGGCGCCATGTTTATCACCTTTTTAGCACTTACCGCTTTTTTCACGACCGTAACGGTGGACGTTCAGGTCATTCGCTGGCTGCGGCGAGCACAAAAAGAGGCTGATCAGGGCAATAAGACTAATGATAAATGATTAATCCCCGCGGATAGAATCCGCGGGGATTAATTTATTTACCAGTTGCAATGTACCTTGCGACCCGCTGCCAGTCCGCCTCAATCTGAGACTGAAGCTTGCGGTTATAAAACACCGCTGCGGGATGAAACAGGGGGATTACCGGCGTTGGCTGTATCGCATGCTCATACTTTCCAGTGAGCTGATCCGTTGACCGCTGTAACGGCTGCATAAAGAGCTGACCGTGCACGGCTCCCACAGTATATTGAGAACCTAGCAATCGCTGTAGGGCAGTATTTCCGACCGTCACAATTAGCTGCGGAGCAACCTGATCCACTTCCCAATCAAAGACCGGCGCAAACGCCCGGACTTCTCGCTTAGTCGGGGGCCGGTTAGGCCGTTTTTCAACAATCTGTCCGCTTCGCTTATCCTGAACGTGCTTAATCGCATACGGCCGGCTCCGCACCACACTCGTAATGTACACGTCATCCCGACGAAGGCCAATCGTCGCTAATGACTTTGTTAGTTCCTTCCCTGCCGCCCCACAAAATGGTACGTGCGTTTCAATCTCAGTTCGTCCTGGGGCCTCCCCCACAACCATCAATTGCGGGTGTTGCGGCCCCCGCCCGGTCACCAGCCCTTCAAGCCGATGCCCTGTTAATTCCGCATTAACCCGCCGAATCAACTCATCAGGATACTTCATTTTCATCCCAATTCCTCCGTTCATCCAGACTCCCTCTCACCATACCATGCTTTCCCTAAGAACGGTTCTTAAAATCATCATGCTTTCTAAGAATTTTGCCCATTCTTTTCTTAGAAAGATCAGGAAAAACTTACTCGATTATTACCGCCCTTTCAAGACAAACCCGTTATTCCCCTGATAGAATGCAGGTGAAATCAAGAAAGGAGATGTTTCCAATGGCATTAATCACAGAGATAATGGATACGTTTGTTCAGTGTGCGGGCGCCCTGCCACAGGAACCAATTAACCAGGCAGCGACGATCGCCAAGGAAAAGGAGTACCGGAAGTAATGGTCGACGATAATAGTAAATGCCCGTAGCGGATAAGAATTACCGCTACGGGCATTTTTATTTTTTCCTACTGAACAAGGTTTCCTAAACCATCGTAGTAAACGGTCTTATTTTTGTCCGTCAAATAAACATACTTATTCTTAGCTTGCGCGCCGGTCTGAGGGTTAAAGTACTGCCAATGACCGTTAATGCATTGTTCACCGTATACCATATTACCTAAGCCATCGTAGTAAACTTCCTCATTCTTATTACCCAACCATACGTACTGGTTCTTAGCTTGTGCGCCAGTTTGTGGGTCAAAGTACTGCCAATGACCATTAATATAATGTTCGCCATGAACCATGTTTCCTAAACCATCGTAATAGACTTCCTCGTTCTTATCACCTAGCCATACATACTGGTTCTTGGCCTGCGCACCGGTCCGTGGATCAAAGTATTGCCGGTGACCATCAATGGTTTGTTCACCGTATACCATATTACCTAAACCATCGTAGTAAACTTCCTCGTTCTTATTACTCAACCATACGTAACGGTTTTTGGCCTGCGCACCAGTCCGCGGATCAAAGTATTGTCGGTGACCGTTAATGGTCTGCTCGCCGTAAACCATATTACCTAAGCCATCATAGTAAACTTCCTTATTACTCAACCACACGTACTTATTCTTAGCTTGTGCGCCAGTTTGTGGGTCAAAGTACTGCCAATGACCATTAATATAATGTTCACCGTGAACCATGTTGCCTAAGCCATCGTAGTAAACTTCCTCATTCTTATCGCCTAGCCATACGTACTGGTTCTTGGCCTGCGCACCAGTCTGAGGATCGAAGTATTGCCAGTGACCATTGATACACTGTTCGCCATGAACCATGTTCCCCTGAGCATCATAATAAACTTCAATATTTTGCCCAGAAATCCACTCATAACCCTGAGAATGTTGCGTGGTATTTTGCGTCTGCATTGGCACCACGTTTACGCTGGAATCAACGTTCATTCCCTTCCAGTTATCAGTGTACTGCCACATAATGACTCCATTAGTACTTGGGAAGTAATTAAAGTTAGGGCCATCAACTGCCGACATTGTCGGGTATGACGCAATCCACAAACAATTTCCAAACCGATTAACAATTGCGTTTAGGTTAAGGTAGGTTTTCATGTAATATGCCCCAGAATACAGAAGCGGAATGTACCCAGCATCCTTAATCCGTTGCATAAATTCAATAACGGCGTTCGTGTTGGCGTTAACGTCCCCGCTTGCGTACTGTTCGTAATCACATGCTAGGTACGTCCCTTTTGGTAACCCTACCTGCTGAGCGGCCGCAATTGCGTGGGCGGCCTCGGCGTTAGCAGCACCAGCATTCCCACCAAACGTTGCGTAGTGGTATCCCTGCGTCATCATTCCATTTGCTTCTGATGACCTAATTTGACCAGCGGCATTCGGGTTAACATACCCCGTCCCCTGCGAAACCTTAACGATTGAGAACGTTGCGCCTGCCTGGGCATATGGTGCCATGTTCGTCCCCTGGTAACTTGAAACGTCGACCCCGAGGCTCCGGTTAGGAACTGCTCCTGCCGAAAAGCCTGTCATATTGTAAATATTGGCAGTCTGGTTTTCCCGGAACGTGTTCTTCCCATTGTCCAGAATCTGCTGATTAGCGGCTTCCTGGGCTGCCGTGATATTCGTCTGTGATGTGGTATTCTTCGCTTGATTCTGGGCACTTGTACCCTTTGATGTTTGAGAAGAAACCTCACTTGATTGCACATTCTTCTGCTGGTTCATCGCCGTTTGTGCTGAAGAACTACTCGTCGTAGCAGCTGACGTACTCCGTAAAGTAACCGTTCGAGAAGACTGGGCTGCCTGCTGCGTCGATGTTGATTGCGCTGTTGCCGTTGCAAGCGTGTCGGCTTTCACGTGGTGGCTCCCGAGGGTAACTGTTCCAAGCGTTGCCACTGCCGTTGTAACCCCTGCAACAACCCATTGCTTGCCACTCTTATACATCTTAAAATGCTTTTTACTTTCCATGGTAACCTCCAAATAAATATCCAAAGGATATTATGGGAGACGGCTTTCTTTTATGTCAATTTAAAATCAACGTTGTTATCTGTTTTTTAACCTTCACCAAAATAAAAAACCGAATGATTTTCTCATTCGACATCTACTCGTTAACTATCAATAAATCGACCCACTCACCGTTGATTTGCCAAAGCAGCTACTTCCCGTATAATCGCCGGGCACAAAAGAATAACCAAAATAATATAAAGCACTACTCCCAGCATAATCTCAAACGCAAAGTGAACGATTCCCGGTGTCAACGTGTAGTTAAGGTAGAACACGGGGATAAACATTCCCACTCCCGCTAAAAAGTACCTCCACACGTTTTTAAACATCGCCCGGAACCGGACAATATGGCGAATCGACCATAACTGGTAACTTGTTACTACGATTTCCGACAGCACGGTTGACACCATTGCCCCGTTAAGGCCCCACGCCTTAATCAAAAAGAAGTTCGCACAAATATTAAATAGCGAACCCGCAATGATCGACATCGTGTATGGCCGAACCCGATTCGTCGGCACCAAGAACTGCGTTCCAATCACGTTACTCCATCCAATTACAAGGAGAACCACCGACTCAATCACCATCGCTGGGCCGACCGGCTGGAATCCTTTCCCATAAAACCACGGGCCAAGACGCAGACTAACCGCCGCTACCCCAAAGAACATCGCGGTACACAGCAAGCTCATCGCATCAAACGACTTATACAAAAGTTCGTTAATCTTTTCCCGGTTTCCCTTCGCGAATTCAGCTGCCACGTGGGGAAGCATTACCGTTCCTAACGCCGTTGCGACCGACAGCACCATCTTAATTACCTGATCAGAGTTATAGTAGTACCCGGAATACGTTGCTCCAATCATGACCCCCAACATCGTCTTATTCAACTGGACATAAATTTGAATCGCAATGGTTGGAATAAAAAGACTAATTGTCGGCATAACGTGACGAAGTGGCCGTAAGTCCCGCAAATGAACGGGACGAAGGACGTTTCGCATGTGCGGCCATAGGGTAAGGTTCCCCGCCAGGTTAGAACCGGCAACAATTAAAATGTATAATCCGACGTCATGGATATTACGAACCAACGTAAAAATCAAAACAACGGACAGTAACCGCACAACCGTATTCTTAACAGCCGTTCGTTTGAAATCCTCAAGTCCCATATAAGCCCATGAAATATCAAACGCAACCCCAACAATATTAACCGCTTGGATTGCTAAAAAGTAAACATACTTATCGTAGGCCCTAACAAAAAGGAAGAAAATTATCAATGACACCACTGTCATCATAATTTTTACAATTTGAATTTCCCAGAAAACCCGTGATAGCTTCTGAGGATCTTCCCGGACGTACGCAATTTCGCGGTTCCCATATGTCTCGATTCCCAGACCGGCTAGCAAAACAAAGTACTGCACAATCGAGTTTGTATACGCGTTGATTCCGACCCCCCCGGCGTGTAAAACCCGGCTAATATAGGGCGCTGTGACAAACGGGACAATCAGCACCAGCAGTTGGTATCCCGCGTTGTACAGAAAATTTTTAATGACCTTCATTCCAATTCACCGTAACCATTCAATTAATTCACCCTATAATTTAGCACACTTTAATTCGCCCGCGGTAATGGAGTTTATTTATTTTTCATTTAAGGCGATTTCCCGGGAAATATTCCGGCTTAGCAAGTAAACCGTCTCCGAGCAAAAAGGCAACCGTGGTGCGTACTCTGCAAGTCACTTCTATCCAGTTTCATTTTCCCAGATTACCCAGCAAAAAAGGCTGGAACTGCTGTCCCAGCCTCAGCCACCACTATTCTGGTAACTTAGCAATCTTCCCCTGTTCAATGTACACCGCTAAGATTGACAGGTCCGCCGGATTGACCCCGCTAATTCGGCTAGCCTGGGCCATCGTTTCGGGCCGAATCTTATCAAACTTTTGCCGCGCTTCGGTTGCCAATCCCTCAATCGCATCGTAATCAATCCGGTCCGGAATCTTCTTCGCTTCCATCTTCTTCAGCTTCTCAACGTTCCGTTCTTCCTTTTTAATGTACCCTTCGTACTTAAACTGGATCTCAACCTGTTCAACCTCCCGCCGGTCTAACGGCGTTTCAGGCGCCGGAATGAACTGAAGGAGGTCCTGATACGTTACCTCCGGCCGCCGCAGGAAATCTGCTGCCAGCACGGCATCCTTCAACGGATGGGAGCCGTGCGCCTTCAGGAATTCGTCAACTTCCGTTCCCGGCTTAATCCGCAAGTGCTGAAGTCGCTCCTTTTCAGCAGCAATCGTTGCCCGTTTCTGCTTAAACCGCGCGTACCGTTCCTCGCTAATTAAACCAAGCTCATGCCCAAGATCAGTTAAACGGAGATCCGCATTGTCGTGCCGGAGAAGCAACCGGTATTCTGCCCGGGAAGTTAACAGCCGGTACGGTTCGTTCGTCCCCTTAGTTACCAGGTCGTCAATCATGACGCCGATGTACGCCTCACTCCGTTTAAGAACCACTTCGCTCTTCCCAAGTGCGTGCCGACCCGCATTAATGCCGGCAATCATTCCCTGACCAGCGGCCTCTTCGTACCCCGAGGTCCCGTTTGTTTGACCGGCCGTATACAACCCCTTCACTAGCTTCGTTTCCAGGGTAGGACGTAACTGGTACGGCTCGATAATGTCATACTCAATGGCATAGCCCGGGCGCATCATTTGGGCGTGATGCATCCCCCGAATTCCGTGGATCATTTCCTGCTGCACCTCTTCGGGCATTGAGGTGGACAGTCCCTGAACGTACACCTCATCCGTATCCCGGCCTTCAGGTTCCAGAAAGAGCTGGTGCCGGGTTTTATCGGCAAACCGCACCAACTTGTCTTCGATTGACGGGCAGTACCGCGGACCGACCCCCTTAATCACTCCCGAAAACATCGGCGCCCGGTCGAAGTTGTCACGAATAATCTGGTGAACTTCCGGGTTAGTGTACGTTAACCAGCACGACAGCTGCTGGGAAACGGGGAGGTAGTCCTCATCCGGCGTTGTGAAACTAAAGTGGTTGGGCGTTGCGTCACCCGGCTGTTCCTCCGTCTCGTCATAGTCAATGGTATTCCCGTCAACCCGGGGCGGGGTCCCCGTCTTAAACCGCTTCAGGCTAAAACCGAGTTTCTCCAGGTTCCCGGATAATTTTTCAGCCGGCTTCGTGTTATTTGGCCCTGATGAGTAGGACAATTCCCCGATGAAAATCTTTCCGCGCGCTGCGGTTCCCGTCGTTAGGACAACCGCCTTCGCACCGTACTTTGCACCGGTATTTGTAATAACGCCCTTAACCGTTCCGTCTTCAACGATTAAGTCGTCTACTACCGCTTGCCGCAGTGTCAAGTGCTCCTGCCGCTCAAGGGTGTGTTTCATCTCAATTGAATACCGGCGCTTATCTGCCTGGGCCCGGAGCGCCTGAACAGCGGGGCCCTTCCCGGTATTCAACATCCGCATTTGAACGTAGGTCTTATCGATGTTCCGCCCCATTTCACCACCCAGGGCGTCAAGCTCCCGGACCACGATTCCCTTTGCCGGGCCGCCGACTGACGGGTTACACGGCATAAAGGCAACCATTTCAAGGTTAATCGTAATTAACAACGTCTCGTTACCCATTCGCGCCGCTGCTAAGGCCGCCTCGCATCCCGCGTGCCCGGCACCAACTACGATTACGTCATAGTTTCCACCATCGTATAGCTTCATCGTTCTTTCCCCCATTACTTTCCTAGACAGAACTTACTAAAGAGTTCATCCAGAAGTTCATCCGTATAACTATCACCGGTAATTTCTCCCAGCAGGTCCCAACAATGGGTCAGGTCAATCTGGACGAGGTCAACCGGCATCCCGTTTGTAATCCCTGTCAACACGTCGTCAAGGGCCTGCTCCGCCTGGTTAAGGAGTGCAATGTGCCGGTCGTTAGTAACCATCACCGTTGTTTGGGAGTTTTCAATTCCGCCAAAGAAAAGTTCCTGGATTTTATCCTCTAGGGCCGTTAAACCATCATTTTGCAGTACTGAAATTGGCATGACCGGATCATCACCGCTTAACTGCTGGACGGTGTCCTGCTCAATCTTCTGCGGGAGGTCCGTCTTATTCAAGAGAATAATCCGCTTCTTTCCCTGCGTGAACTTCAATAAATCGCGGTCCTCAGTGGTGAGGGGTTCGCTTGCATTAAGCACCACAATGACGAGGTCCGCCCGCTGGATTGCCTGCTTCGACCGCTCAACCCCAATTTTTTCAACCTTATCATCCGTGGCATGAATCCCAGCCGTATCAATCAGCTTCAACGGAACGCCGTGGACGTTGACGTACTCTTCAATCACGTCCCGGGTGGTCCCAGCAACGTCGGTCACAATCGCCTTATCTTCGTGTAAGAGGTAATTTAATAGACTCGACTTCCCGACGTTTGGCCGCCCGACAATCGCCGTAGCAAGGCCGTCCCGGAGGACCTTCCCCTGCTGGGCAGTTGCCAACAATTCCTTAATCTTCTTCCGGACGCTGATCGCATGGTCGTGCATAAGCTTTGTTGTGACCGTTTCAACGTCATCATACTCAGGGTAGTCAATGTTAACCTCCACCTCGGCAAGCACGTCCAGAATCTCCTGCCGGAGAGCCCGAATCCGGGTTGCCAGGTTACCGTCCAGTTGACCGAGGGCGACCTGCCGTGAGCGGTCCGTTTTCGCGGTAATCATATCCATTACGGCTTCCGCCTGTGATAGATCAATCCGGCCGTGCAAGAAGGCCCGCTTCGTGAATTCGCCTGGTTCTGCCAAGCGCGCCCCGTTTGTCAGCGTCAGCTGAAGAATCCGGTTGGTCGGAACGATTCCGCCGTGGCAGTTAATTTCCACGACGTCTTCCCGGGTAAACGTCCGGGGGGCCCGCATTACCGACACCATTACCTCATCAATTTCCTCGTGCGTCTTCGGGTCAACAATGTGCCCGTAGTTAATCGTATGGGTCGGAACCTGCCGGAGGTCCTTTCCCCGGAATAACTTGGTTACCAGTTCAACGGCATCGTCGCCACTAACCCGCACAATCGAAATTGCCCCTTCACCCGGCGGCGTGGCAATCGCTGCAATCGTATCGTACTCTGTTGCCTTTGCTAACGGCATCTTCATTCCTCCTTGCCATAAAAAAAGTGCTTTCGTCCACACTTCGCCCCTGCGAAAACTTGTGGATAAAGCACTTTGACTACTTTACCGGTCTAACATTTACGCCGTTTATTATACCCCATTTCCCCCACCTGTCAATTTTCCGAACCGGTAAGATGATATAATAATGCCATGAACTTATAGGGGGAACACTCAGATGACAACTATTGAAAACGCCTGGCGAGAAACAACCCCGGCCATTCCAGGTGTCCGGCGCCGCCAAATTCAAAAACAATACTTTGCCCTTGGCACCCAAATCGAATTAACCGCCTTTGGCACGGCGACCGAGGCTGATTTAGACGACGCGTACCACCTTATCCAGGGGTATGAAGACCGGTTAACCGTTAACCGCGACCACTCCGAACTCATGAGCGTCAACCACGCTGCGGGGGACCATCCAGTTCAGGTCAGCGCCAGCACGTACGCCCTTACTAAACTCGCCGTGGCGGTAAGCCGGGAAAACTGCGGCTTTAACGCTGCCATTGGTCCCCTCGTTAAACTCTGGCGGATTGGTTTTTCAGGAGCCAACGTCCCTTCAGAAACAGCCATCGAAAAACAGCAGGTATTATGCGATCCCCAACATATTCTACTTGATGATGATAACCTCACCGTTTTCCTAACCAAACCAGGGATGGAACTCGATCTTGGAGGCATTGCGAAGGGCTACATTGCAGATCGGATCCGGGACCTCTGGCGCTCCCGCGGAATCCAATCCGGAATGATTAACCTGGGGGGCAACCTTTTAACAATGGGACCGTGTCCCCTTCACCCCGATGGTTTGTGGCGAATTGGGGTTCAAGACCCCGCTAAGACCCGGGGACGCGTAGTGGCCACCGTCCATCAGTCCGCATGTTCTGCGGTAACGTCCGGAATTTATGAACGCTATTTAAAAAAGGACGGTCATACCTACCACCATATTATTGACCCCCGGACGGGCCACCCCCTCGAAACCGCCGTGGCGGGAGTCACCGTCTTTACCCGTGATTCTGTCGTGGGCGAAATCGAGTCAACCCGGTTGTTCTTTGCCGGTCACGCTCCTAAGGGGTGGGTCCAGGATAACCCCAACATTTACGGTGCCGTCTTTGTTTACCAGGATCACCACGTTGAACAGGTCGGGTTTGCCAATGAACATTAAATAAGGAGGATGTGGTCTTCACCACACCCTCCTTACTCTTCTAACCCAAACGTTGCTGTAAGGCAGCAATTAACTTTAGGAGAACCTGCTGCAACTGGTCATCATGGAAGTAGTAGTACCCGTCCTCTTCCTTGGTGAAGTAGTGCATCTCCATCTTCTTACTAAAGTCCCACATGGCCTTTTCCCGCACCTTCAGGGGAACATCCCGCATCATGTCCATGATCGGCTTTCCCTGCATCACAGGAATGATGTTGAGCTGGTCATATAAATCCTCCGCCTGGTTTGCCGTCACGATCTCCTTAAGGGGAACAACCACCTCATTATATGCTTCCTCTGTTTCTGTCCGCTTAAATTCCGGCAATTCAGTGACCTGATCAGCAAGCTCCGTTAACCGGGTTAAATCTTCCTTTGCCATCCATACTTCCCTCTTTCCCAGGTTATTTCCGCGGAAATAATCCCGTCATTCGTACCTCAATTTTAACATTGATGACGTTTTTCCAGCAAATTGCTCAAAATAAAAGGGGAAACCATCTGTACCAAAGCAATAAAAAAGAACCATGATCTTCATCATGGTCCCCTCTTAACGGAACGCTTATAGTTTCCCTACTAAGTCCATTCCCGGCTTAAGGGTTTTATCACCCGGATGCCAGTTTACCGGACAAACCTGATCGCCGTACTTCCGGACAAACTGCGCAGCCTGAAGCGTCCGCAGAATTTCGTCCACGCTCCGGCCAATCGCCATGTTGTTTACCGTGTATGATTGAATCTTGCCGTCAGGGTCGATGATAAAGACGCCCCGATAGGCTTGCCCAGCCTCTTCGTCAAGGACATCAAACTGCCGCGCTAACTTCCCGGCCGGATCAGCAAGCATCTTGTATTGAATCTTCCCGATTTCTGGAGAGGCATCCGCCCACGCCTTGTGAACAAATTCCGTGTCCTCTGAAATCGTGTAAATCTCGGCCCCCGCCTGCTTGAACTCTTCGTACTTATCCTGAAGTGCTTCCAGTTCCGTCGGGCAAATGAACGAGAAGTCCGCCGGATAAAACAGGAAGATGGCCCACTTTCCTAAGACGTCCTGCTTCGTAACGTCCATGGTTTCGCCTTGCTGGTATGCGGTTACCTTAAAATCGTCAATTTCCTTGTTGATGTAGTTCATCGTCTCACCCCGTTAGAAATTTACTTCGTCATTAGTATACCGCCTAAAAACCCATGATTAAAGTGTTTTGCCTAATAATTCATAATTATTCCAACTGGATTATTCCTGATACTGCCGCTTTAAGAACTGCCACAAGTCATCCGCAGCAGCTGTATGCTCTCCAATTGGCCGAATGAAGCATAATCCAAGGGCAATATTGCGTGGAATGGAAACCACCTGAACGTCGGCGTTCGGCCGGTTCACAACGGACTTCCGCATTAAAAGCCCGACTCCTTCACCGTTTCGAACCGCTTGTAAAATGAGGTCAACCCGGTGTTGGGGCCGGATTTCCCGCGGCTGAACACCGTTCTGGGCGCACACCTTTAATGCGCCATCGTACAATCCCGTTGCCTGATCCAGCGTGTACAGCGGTTCGTCCTGAACGTCCTTTAAGGTAAGGTCCGGCCGGTGCGCCCATTGCCCATCCTTAGCCGTAATCAAGACATACTCGTCATCGTCCACGGGAATGTACTCGAACCGGTCATCCTTACAGTCCTTAAAAATACGGGTAAACATAATGTCCCCCGGATCAGTTGCATTCTGCGGGTTAAAAATATGCTTCGTTGTTTCCCGGAACCGGGCATTAACAACGGGATGTTCCCGAAGAAAATGGGTTACCCGGTCAAACGCAGCGTAGTTAAGCATGGTTGGAATTGTAATCAGGTAAAGTTCATGGTCCCGCTGGTTCCGGAGCCGGTGCATCTGTTTTTCGACCCGCTGGTAGTCAACCAAAAGGCGCTGGACGGCGGGGTAAAGTGCCTGCCCGCTTCCCGTCAGCCGCACTGCTTCGACCTCGCGTTCAAAGAGGGGGGCGCCTAGTTGATCTTCAAACTCACGCATCTGTTCCCGCACCGCGGTCACGCTCATTTGCAGCTGCGCAGCCGTTTCCGGGTAACTCTTCGTTTTTGCAAGCGTTGCAAAAAGTGTTAGGTTTTGGATATCCACTTAATCTCATCCCTTTATATCATCTGGTTTAAATAACCTGCTAATTACAAAATTATCCTTCCACCCTATGATATGGAATTTTATAAAAGCCTGCAATTATTACTAGCAATAAAAAAGAACGTGATGGAATCCACCCTTCCATCACGTTCTCCTCGAACCTATTTGCCCTGCGCAACTGCCAACAATGCTTCCAGTGCTTCCTGATAACTGCATCCTTGTTGGTCCATAATCTGCCGCGCAAGCTCCGCTGCCGATGTGTGTGCCGAGATTACCACGTTAACCCCTCCATGCGTCCATTTATCCGAACATATGTTTCTGTTCGGAACTACGTGTCCTATTCTAACGCGTTCCCGCACCACTGAACACCCCTAACTTTTATTCAAAAAATTTACTTGACGACGAAGTGAGCGTGCCTTTGCGGTCCACCCTCACTCTAAAAAAATTTCCAAGAAAACTTAACAAATTAAATTTCAATTCTTCCCTTTCACCGCTAACATTTCGCAGTGAAACCTTATCTTAGCAAGAACAAACGCACTTCCAGTCAGCCAATTCCTATGCCTGCTTGAAAATGCGTTTTTTACTAGAATTCTTATAAACTAACCATAACTATATGGTTATTGGAACGTTAGTCATCCCATATAACTATAACAGAACAATTTTCTCTACCTATCTTGCAAAAAAGGCAGCCAATTATTCACTACCGGGCCATGTCCCAACAATTTTGCAAGACAATCGTTTGCTCCCTATCCGGGCCAACCGAGAACATCGCAACGGGTACGCCGACTAATTCGGCAACCCGTTTGACGTAGTTCCGGGCATTCGCCGGCAATTCCTCTAGGCTCCGGCAACCGGTAATGTCTTCTTGCCACCCCGGAAGGGTCTCGTAAACCGGCCGGCACGCCGCAATCTCCTTTAAGGTTGCCGGGTACCGGTCAATCCGCTTTCCGTCAAGCTCATACGCCGTGCAAATCTTTAACTCGTCAAGACCCGTTAATACGTCTAAACAGTTCAGGCACATGGCACTCAGTCCTGCCACCCGCCGGGAATGCCGCAGCACGACCGTATCAAGCCAGCCAATCCGCCGGGGCCGTTTGGTAACCGTGCCGTACTCATGGCCCCGCTCACGGATGTAATCACCCGTCTGATCCATCAATTCCGTCGGGAACGGGCCCGCTCCCACACGGGAAGTGTATGCCTTGCAGGCACCACAGACCGCTCCAATCTGTTCGGGGCCAACCCCGTTACCGGTTGCTGCTCCGCCGGCAATTGGGTTGGACGACGTAACAAACGGGTAGGTCCCGTGGTCAACGTCAAGCATTACTCCCTGGGCGCCCTCAAACAGGACGTTTTGTCCCGCACTCAGGGCATCATCAATGACAACCGCCGTGTCACAAACAAAGTCCTTAATCTGTTGCCCGTATTCATAGTATTCATCAAAAATTTCATCGAATGACAGCGGGGCTTCGCCGTAGATCTTCGTGAATAGCTGATTCTTTGCGGCCAAATTCTGCTTGAGTTTTGCCGCAAAGGTCTCCTTATCAAGAAGATCCGCTACCCGGATCCCCACCCGGGCAGCCTTATCAACGTACGCCGGGCCAATCCCCTTCTGGGTCGTGCCAATCTTACTATCCTGCTTAGCCTGTTCCTGTAATTTATCGAGAAGAATATGGTACGGAAGAATAACGTGGGCCCGGTTTGAAATGCGGAGGTTCGTCGTATCAATTCCCGCCTGATGAAGGCTGGATAACTCCGCTACCAGTGACTTCGGGTTTAGCACAACCCCGTTCCCGATCACACACTGCTTATCAGAATATAAAATCCCCGACGGAATGAGCTGTAACTTATGCGTCTTTCCCGCCGCAACAATCGTGTGACCCGCATTATCGCCCCCCTGATAACGGGCAATCACTGCTGCTTGCCGACTCAAAAAATCGGTAATTTTACCCTTACCTTCGTCGCCCCACTGGCTTCCAACAACAACAATCGCTGCCATTTCACTTCACCTCAATAAATCGTTATGTTTCTTACGACCACAACGATTATATCAATAAACGCCCCGATAAACAATTTATCCCGAATTTACGTTTTTAATAAAAATAAAAACCAGCTAAAAGGCGAACATTCTCCCCTAGCTGGTCATCTGTATCCGATTTATTTAGGCAAGAAATTCCTGAACACACCGGTTAAATGCCGCCGGTTGCTCCGCCATTACGCAGTGCCCCGTCTGGTCAATCCGCTGGTGGGTAATCAACTGGTTGTTTTCCGCCATTACGTCGCCAAACGCGCCGTCAAAGAACGGGCTTTGGTTGGCCGTTACCAGTAACGTCGGCACCGTGGTTGCTGCCAAGGCCGCCCGCCAGTCCCGGCGCGCATGGTCATACATCAACGGCATCAGCGTCTTCTGATCAACCGGGTACTGCGCCTTTGCCTCTTTGAGGGCCAGGTAAACCTGGTCATCAACCCCGTTTAAAGTCTCCTTAACGCGGCCAAAAGTGGCGAGTTTTGTCCGGTAATTTCCCCGGGTAATGTCCATAAAACCGTACTCCCAGTCCGGCGCGTTTAACATCTTAGGCGACTGGTCAATGGCCACCGCAGCCCGAACAGGCAGTTGAGGATAGTAATGAAATAGCCCGTAAATCACCGCGGCGCCCATTGAATGGCCCATTAACACGGGGCGTTCCACGTGTAACACCTGCATTAGGGTAACTAAGTCATCAACCAGTTGTTTGATACTCGTTACTTGGGGCTCCCGCGCTGACGCCCCGTGTCCCCGGTGATCATAACTAATTACCTGATAACCCTGTGAAACAAGGAACGGCACCTGCCGCGTCCAGATTTGGCGGTACCCGCCAAACCCGTGAATTAATATTACCGGTTGCCCGTGGCCAACCTTGCTGTAACTGAGCACCGCCCCGTCATTCATCCGTGCTTGCACTGCAAAATTCCTCCTCGATATCCGCCATTAACAACGTTCCACTAACCATATCCGCCACACCGCCAAGGCTCAGATGCCGGGTACTGTACTCCGTTTGCATTTCGTTCAGTAATTTCCGGCCCGCCGGCGTCGTGATTCCCCCCGCTCCAATGATAGCGGCCACCTGCCGCTGCTTTTCCTGCTCAATCGCATCCGTTCCGGCCCGCTTATACAACGTACTGTCCTGAACATGCTGAGCCAACGCTAAAAAGGCGGTAATAATCCGGTCATTTGTGGTTCCCCGTGCTTGTTTGTAAGCTGGTAATCCGACCTCAAAAATAACGGGAAATCCGGCGACAGCCTCGCCCCGTGCGCCTTTTCGGCCAGTTTGCTGGTATTGCGCTTCCCCGGCTGTCTGGGGAGCTTCCTGCTTCATCCGGGTAAAGTCATCCGTTAGGTGGGTGAGAAGCGCCTGGACCCGCCGCTGAATCGTCCTGAGGGTCACCCGCCCGGTTTGCCAGCAGCTTGCCGTTGCGGTTACCAAAATTCCCAGGGCGAAAATGGCTCCCTTATGGGTATTAACGTTTCCCGTCGCCCGCATCATTGTGTGCTCAGCCTGAATTCCATATCGCCGAACCACGTTAAAAAGCGCCGGGTAATCCTTTCCCGCATAATTAATTGCTACCCGCGCACACCGGCGAAAGTATCCTTCTAATGCCAGCGCGCTCCGAACAAAGAGGGGATAGTCCATGTCCGGGTGGGCGCCGTGTTCAACCGGATCAACTAGCCCCGGTTTTGGCCAGGCCGCCGCTTCGTTAATTAACGCCCGCACGGCCAGGGTCGCCAACCGACTTACCACCCGCTCCTTCTCCGTCGCATTCACGGCCGCTGTGATTAACGCTGCCACCCGCTTTTGAAGAGCAGCAACCGAATGGCGCCGGGACCGGCCACAATCCTTAGCAAGCCGGTCACACAATAAGCACCGGCGTGCAGGCAACCCTACTTCTTCCCGGCTAACCGGCCGAATCACATCCTTATCCCTAACAAGAACATCCATGTCAAACAACCGGGCCGCCGGCGTTGCCGTTTCAAACGTTACCGTCAGGCGCTTGGCTGCTTCCGCCGTTATTTGAACCACGTAAAACCGTTCTGGCCCCGTCGGACGGTCGTCTTCTATTTCCGTCCGTAAAACAAGGACGCCCGCTTCCGCTAACTGCTTTTCAAAACAAGCAAGCTCTTCCCGGAAAAACCGACGAATCACCGGGCTCGTCTTAACCGGGCCAGGAATGTTAAGTTTTACCGCAACCACCGTTGCATTGGGAAAAGCTTCCACGAGGCGGCGTTGCTGAGCCGCCCGCCAATCCCGGTTGGCTAATACCGCCGGGATATCCTGCTGGTCCCCCCCAACGAAAACCCTTGCGCTTGTTTCCATTCGTCCCGCTCCTTTCGCTCCTCATCATTATACCCGATAAAAAAAACGAAGCTGTCCGTTTTCGAACAGCCCCGTTGTTTCACCGCAATTTCACCTACTTAATTTCGTGAATTTCGTCAATAATTGATCCGTCCCGGTATTCCATCAGAGCAACAACCCGGTCAGTGTATTCGAGCGGCTTTGGCTTGCCAACAATTTGCTCCGCCTTCTGCTGGAGCTCTTCAATCGTCATTAACGGGAGTCCTGGAACCTGTTTAAAGGCTGCCAGAAGGTCCTGCCGCCGTGGGTTAACGGCAATCCCGACTTCCGTAACCAGCACATCAATGGATTCACCCGGCGTAACCACCGTTCCAACGTGCGGAACGACCGTGGCAATCCGGCCCCGGGTCAGTGGGGCGGAAATAATCGTCATCTTTGCCGTGGCAGCGTCCTGGTGACCCCCAACGGCGCCCCGGATAACCCCGTTTGACCCCGTCATTACGTTAACGTTGAAGTCCGTGTCAATTTCAAGAGCGGACAGGATGCAGACATCCAGTTGGTCTACCATGGCACCCTTGTTGTCCGGATCAGCGTACCATGACGCATCAATTTCCTGCTGGTTCCGGTTATTTTTCATTGAATCAGCGGCGCCCTTATCGAAGTCCTGTACGTCCATTACCCGGTTTACCAGGCCTTCTTCGAGCAGCTTAACGATTGGGGTTGTGATTCCTCCCAGAGCAAACGAAGCGGTGATGTTCTTGTCAATCATTGATTCTCGCAGGTACCGGGCAACGGCCAGCGCAGCCCCACCAGAACCTGTCTGGAATGAAAAGCCCTGCTTGAAGTACGGTGAATGAACGATGACGTCGTTTACCATCTTAGCAATCTTCAGGTCCTTCGGGTTCTTCGTAAACCGCGTTGCTCCGGTTCCAATCCGGTCAGGATCCCCAACCTGGTCAACCTTAACCACGTAATCAACCTGCGTTTGCTTGATTGACGCTGGCGTGTTCGGGTAGTCAACCACGTTATCCGTTAAGAGAACCACCTTATCGGCGTAGTTGGCGTCCATTAAGGCGTACCCAAGGGAACCAAAGACCGCGTCACCTTCCATTCCGTTGGCGTTTCCGAGCCGGTCGGCGTTTGGGACCCCTAAGAAGGCGACGTCAATCTTAATGTCGCCGTTCTCGATGGCCCGGGCCCGCCCACCGTGGGACCGAAAAATAACGGGGTTCGGCAGTAACCCGTGGGAAACCGCCTCGCCTAGGCTTCCCCGCATTCCGGAACTGGTAATGTTGGTGATGACCCCTGCTTTAATCGCTTCAATCACCTTATCGTTCATCACGTTTGTCAGTGATGATGGTGCCAACGTTAAGTTCTTGAAGCCCTGCTTGATGATTTCATCCATTACCTGGTTAAAGATGAAATCCCCTTCCCGCAGGTGGTGGTGGAATGAAATCGTCATTCCGTCTTTTAGGGTCTTCTTCACCACGTCCGCAATGGAATCAACCAGTTTCCCGTCCCCGGTTGAAACGCGCACGGTCGGTGCGGTCCGCTGGATCTCGGGATTCCCAATCGTCGCGTTTTCGAACGGCTTGTAGTCCTTTTCCTTTAACAGTTCGGCTGATAATTCCCGGTTAAGACTATTCTTCAATGTACTCGCCCTCCTCGTTAAGTAAGTGTGACGCCCGTGCTAACCGTAATACCCGCTGCGCCCGGAGAACAACTGGCCGGTCAACCATTTGACCATTCATTGAAATAACGCCAGATCCCTTAGCGTGCGCTTCCTTGATGGCTGCTTCAACGTCAAGGGCATCCTCAACTTCCGCACGGGTCGGTTCGTAAACCTTGTTAACCATGTCAATTTGCCGCGGATTAATCAGGGACTTCCCGTCAAATCCAAGTTCATGGATGTGTTCCGTCTCCCGCTTGAACCCAGCAATATCATTCATGTTAGTAAAGACGGTATCAAACGCTGCGATTCCGGCAGCCCGAGCAGCGTGGATAATCATGTTCCGTGCAAATTCAAGCTCCGCCCCATCTGGGTACCGGTGCGTCTTCATGTCCGTCGTGTAGTCTTCGGCTGAAAGGGCCAGTCCCATCATCCGGTCGGTACTCTCAGCAATTTCAAGGGCCTTCATTACGCCCCGGGCGCTTTCAATGGCGGCCATTACCAGCGTTGAACCAACCTTGCGGCCAAAGTGCTTTTCAGCTTTCTCAACCGTTGCAACGAGGTCGGTCATCATCTTTCCGGATTCAACCTTTGGCAGCCGGATAACATCGACTCCCGCCTTAACCATGGCGTAAACATCCGCCTTAAAGAACTCCGTATCGATTCCGTTAACCCGCACAACCAACTCAGCATCACCGTAGTCCTGGGTTTTTAATGCTTCGTATACTAAAATCCGGGCCGCATCCTTTTCTGCCAAGGAAACCGAGTCTTCCAGGTCAAACATAATTGAATCTGCGCCGTAAATTCCGGCATCCCGGACCATCCCGGCGTTATTTCCCGGGACAAACATCATTGTCCGCCGTAACCGTTCTTCCATTATTAGAGCACCTCCCAGTTTGGCGTTTCACTTGTTCCAAGGGCCCGCTGTGCTGCGGCCATTGTCCGTGCCTTGATTACACAATCCAGCGCACCCTTATCAACGGCCTTAACGTGAGCTCCTTCAATTCCGTACGCTGCCAGCGTTTCCTTAATCACCTTTTCGATTTGTTCGCCGTATAAATCAGCGACTGATGAATCAAGATCAATCGTTAATTCCGGAGCGGCACTAATCGTAATTTGAATATCCGAGGATTCAAGCGTCCCCGCCATTGCAGTCTGCTTAATCTCCATTCTGCCTCATCCTTTCCTGCGCCCGCTGACGCAATTCATCCCAATTTTCTTTCACGTATGCCATCGTAGTTGAAGGAACCAGCCGAGCAACCTGCTTTTCATCACCCGCAGCCAACGCAGCGCGGACCTTTGTCGCCGTTACAACCGTTCCGTCTTCAATTGCCGTCCGGTCAATAATCCGCACCGCAATTTCTGGCGGAAGAATCCGGTGCAACTCTTCGTTGTACACCTCGGTTGTTTTGGAGTACGGCTCACTTCCGAGGTAACGGGCCGTAATGTTCAGCGCCGGCGCAACCTGCTCCTTAAACAGCGTTGCATCAAGTGCTGCCTGGTATCGCCCAACGTTTTGGTCATCCTTTAGGAAGTATGCTGGGAACGTCGCCCCGCTTACCATGTATTCCTTTCCGGGAACAACTAAAACGTTCTTTAAATCAGCCGTCCCAGCTTGCACAAGCTTTGTCCGTTCTGCGGTTGTGAATAACGAAGCATCCTGGCTAACCACAAAAACGTATACCACGTCATTTTCGCGACTTGCTTGTTCAACTAAGAACCGGTGCCCTTTCGTAAACGGGTTAGCGTTCATCACAATTCCGGCGACCCGCTTATCCTGCTGGTCCTTTACCCGGGGAAGCTCCTTCAAGTACGTCGAAATCGTCGGCATCCCGGTTTCAAGGACGGCCCCCATTTCCGTTTGCGCTAGAAGCGTAAACCCAACATACTGAAAGCTCTTCACGTACTGTGGTTTAGTAAACACCATTAGATGAAACTGCCCCTGCTGGGCAGCCGCTGATACAAGCTGACTAACGACCGTATTGAAGGTTGCCCCGTTTTCCTGGTAATCCGGAGCAATCGCGATGTATTTAAGGACGTTTCCCGCAACGGAACCCGTCGCAACCAGTTGATAATTATCAAACCACCCAAAGGTTTGCTCAACCGGTCGGACCTCCCGTTCATTAAAAACGTGGATTCCGTTTGCTTCAAGAAACTGCTGCCAGCGTTTAAAATCACGCTGTCGATGAATATTCATCGTTCGCAACTCCATTCCACCACCTCCTTCGCCATTATTGTAACGCTTACTTGACAGATTGCAAATTTCTGGGTATTCTTTTTTATTTTGGAAAAACGATTCTATTTCGCAAAAAAAGACCGTCCAGATAACAAGGAGGTCGCAACTTACGTCACAACCTCCACGTTTCTAAAATATTATGTTACATGCGGTGATACTGTAGCGCGGCGGCCCCGCACCTTCACTAATCATCAAACGCGTCCTGCTGCAACTGCTTTTCCTCATACTGCCGCCGGCCACGCTGCAACACGTAAATTCCAATCACAACAAGCACCATGCCGCCAACTTCAATCAAGCTTAGTTTAACCCCTAAAAACAGGAAACACAGAATTGATGTCACGGTTGGTTGGACAGCATCCATAATGCTAATAACATCGGAACTAGCAAACTTCGCCGCGTACAGCAGCAGGCTAAACGGCAAAATCGTCCCAGCGATTACGGTCGTCGCAATTGACCCAACTACCGCCAAACTCAGGTGCGGCACCTGAACCCAAAACGGATGGTACAGGTTGAAAAGGATCCCGGCAATCATGGTTCCCCATCCAAGAATTACAATTGGCGGGTTCCCATCCTTAACCAGCGGCCGGGGAAGGGCAACGTAAAACGCCGCCGTTAACCCTGAGCCAAGCCCCCACATCAGGGACGTTACTGAAATGGACAGCTGTCCCAGATTTCCCTTCGTAAGCGCAAGAATGACCCCAACAAGGGCAAGGATAAACGCAATGATGTCCGTCTTTAACGGCCGGTTGCCGATGAAAAGCCCCCCAACCACAATAAAGAGGGGAGCAAGGTACTGCAAAATCGTGGCCGCCGGTGAATTTCCCGTTTGAATTGCCAAGTAAAATGTGTACAGGTTGGCCATTAGCCCAAGAACGGCGTATGCCACCAGCCACATTACTGACCGCCATGACCGGAAAACATCAAAGATTTTACGCCGATAAACCAGCGCACTAATTACTAAGAGAAGGACTCCTGAGCTAAGCGTCCGGGCCGATAAAAGCCAAGCTTCCGGCACCTTTAAGTTGTGTGAAATTAACTGGAGAACCGTTCCTGAAATCCCCCACATTGCGGACGCAAGGGCGGCCCAGAAGATTCCCTTTACAACGTTTTTTCCTGAAGAGTTCATTGCTTACCTCACTGAATTATTGCTTACAGTAATCAACTACCTCCCGATTATATGATAGATTATCTCACATAAGCAAGCGTTATCCACCAAAAAAGGTTGGGGACAACCTCCCCAACCTCTTAGTTTTCTCCATTCAAATGTTAATTACCACATTCCGATCAGTTTCATCCACAGTGGACCAACCAACCCAAAGATTAGCAGGTAAACAATTCCCATTACAACGTTCAGCTTCCACCACGTTGACTGCTTAACGTATCCCGACGTTGCCAGAATAGAAGCCGGGCCGTTAGCGTAGTGCGTGGTTGAACTCATCAGCGCCGTAATGAAGGCCAGCATCATTGCCGCTAACATCGTCGGCACGTGCGCTGCCAGCGCCACCCCTAAGAGGGCCCCGTACATTGCCGTTGAATGGGCAGTGGCACTCGCAAACAGGTAATGGCTGTAGAAGTAGAAAAGCATCAGGGCTGCCAACACAACAATCCAGTTAATTCCGTGTAGCATGCCCCCAAAGGCCTTAACCATCCACGGAATGAAGCCCATCTTGGTCAGCTGGGCCGCCATGAAGACCAGGATTGATAACCAAATCAAAACGTTCCAGGCACCCGTTTCGTTTAACAGGTCCTTTACGCTCAAAACACCCGTAACAAGCAGTAGGACAATGGCTAAGAACCCAACGGCGTAAGCTTCAATTCCAATAAAGCTTGAAACCATCCACAGAACTAGCGTCAGAATAAAGACAATTCCCATAATCTTTTCGGATGTCTTCATTGGCCCCATTTCGGCCAGCTTATCCTGCGCCCATTCCTTGGCGTTCGGTGTTTCCTTAACCTTTGGCGGGAAAATCTTGTAAATCAAGAACGGAACCAGCAACAGGCAGATTACTCCTGGTAAAACGCCGGCAGCAAACCAGCCAAACCAGGTAATGTGAACACCCAGCTGCTTGGCAAGGGCTACAACAACCAGGTTTGGCGCCATCGCCGTCATGAACATTGCACTTGTAATCAGGTTAATGTGGAATTCTGTAAATACCAGGTATGACCCAATCTTCCGGGCTGATTCCCCGTTATCTGGCTGGGAATCAAACGTATCAGCAAGGGAAGCAACGATTGGGTACACGATCCCACCAGCCCGGGCCGTGTTACTTGGCGTTGCAACCGACGTTACCAGGTCGACCCCAGCAACGGCGTATCCTAACCCCAGCGACCGTTTCCCGAACCACTTAATGAAGTTCAGGGCAATCCGCCGTCCAAGCCCGGTCTTAATGAAACCCCGCGAAATCAGGAAGGCCATGGCAATTAACCATGCCGCTGAGTTACTGAAGGCTGCCAGGGCTGGTTTCATTGGAACAAGGCCAGTGAAAATCATCAGCGTAAATCCAATTAGGGTAACTCCCGCAATTGAAATCGGCTGCGTGATACAACCCACAATCGTGGCAATAAATAGTGCTAACATGTGCCAGGCAACGACCGACACACCCGCTGGCCGGATCGGTGCCGTGAACCAGATAATTAACCCAATCACAATTGGAAAAATAAATCCCTTATACTTGACCTTTTCAAGTCCCATAATCGTCACTCCTCCTTAAGAGTATTAGTAAAATAAGAGCACAAGCACAATATAACACATTTTTTCACAAATTGTTGTTATTTGCCAAAATAAGTGCCATTTTTCACAATTTAAAAAAGAAAATCCGTTTCATTATGTAAATAGTACTGCCTTAACAGCCCGGTTATCCCTCACCAATTCAAAGAAATCCCCAAACCTCAGCCCTTTCCAGCCAAGATTTGGGGACATATTATTCATTGTTACTTAATTAACAGTAATATACCAGCACGGCGCCCACCGCGATAATAATAATCGCCGCAGCAAACCACCGTTCCCCCCGCGTAAAGACCGGCTCACCGGGAGCCTGCTCGTGTCGGGCCTTGATGAACAGCGGAATTCCCAGCGCGTATACGACAAAGGCAATCATCACGTACTTCACACCGGATACCAACCCCATCATCACGGTATAAAGCACGGCCAGGATTCCGGTAATTAACGCACCAATCCGCCCCTTATTTCCCGGGTAATTATCCGCCCGCAACGCTAATTTCACCAGGTAAAGGGCGCTAATCATGTACGGCGGAACCGTCATCGTTGCCACAACGGTATATGCTAACTGGAATGCATTGTTAGCAAAGTGGGCGACCAGGAGGACCACCTGCATTAAAACCGTTGCCGCGAGGAGTGAAATTACCGGAACGTGGTTTTTGCTTTCCCGGGCAAAGATTCGCGGAAAAGCCCCGTCCTTAGCGGCGGCATACGGCATTTCCATCAACATCATCGTCCACGTTAACCAGCATGAAAAGACGGAAACCAGCAACCCACCAGCCATAATCACCCGGCCAGCAGGACTGTGCAGTGCCATTGTCAACAGCCCCGCCGTTGACGGCGACCCGACCTTAGCGATTACGCCGTACGGTTTCATTCCCATTGGTAATAAGGAAACTAGCATGTAGAGTGCCAAACACCCGAAAAAGCCAATGGCCGTCGCTTGCCGAACAGCCCGCTGAGACTTTGCCCGGTCAGATAACACAACGGCCCCTTCAATCCCGCCGAACGCCCACAGCGTTGCCGGGAGGGCCAGGATAACCTGTTTTCCCAGGTGACCCATTGCGGGCATGGCCGCCGTAAACGACCGCGTTGCCGTGAAGTTTGTACTAAACCGAATCCAGCGGAACTGCGCCGCAACCGCAATAATAAAGATGGCGACCGCCGCTAACCGGACAATCGTTCCTACCAGGTTCACCCAACTTGCCTGCCGAACACCGAATAGGATAATTAGCGACATTCCCCAAAGGACAATACTGCCGCCAATCACTGCCGCCCAGTTATTTCCCCCGGGGAAGTCCCCCGGGAAAAAGTAGTTAAGCGTACTCATCAGTAAGATGGCGTAGGCAACGTTGGAGAAACTCTCGCACACCCAGTAACCCCACGACACAAAGAAGCCAGTAAACTTACCGAACCCCGCTTCGCCATACTTGTACAGTCCGGTCGTCAGGTTCGGTTTCAGTTCCGTCAGCTTAAGAAACATTGACGTTACAAACCACATTCCAATCCCGGCAATGGCCCACGCCAAGATGGTTCCGAGCGGGCCAGCACACGCGGCCATGTTTTTAGGTAAATCAAAGATTCCCCCGCCAAGCATGGCGCTCAAAACAATGGCACTGAGCCCAATTACGCCGAGTCGTTCGCCCTGCTTACTATTATTCTGTTTTTTCATTAGTGGTCACTTCTCCTTATTAACGATTGTTATCCCGATCATTTTTGCGAAGAAGCACCTGATGTCGATGGGCGTGCAGTTCAACCACGTACTGCTTGGTTTTATTTTTGATTTCAAATCCCATGACATCATCCCTTATCATAAATTAATCAATAGTTGCATTTTACCGGCATTTTTGCTGAAAAACAAGGCACAGCCTACGGTTCATCCTGATATGCAAGGTTCGCAAACTTGTTGTACGCCTTCATAAACATCAAGCGAACCGTCCCCCGGGATCCCGCCCGGTTTTTCTCAATAATTAATTCCACTTCACCAGCGTCTGAATCATTCGGGTCGTTGGCCTGCTCCTGCTGCTGGTTCTCCTCATCATCACCGTTGTCCCGCTCATAGTAATCCTCCCGGTACAGGAAGGTAACAATATCAGCATCCTGTTCAATTGATCCGGATTCCCGAATATCGGACAGCACCGGCCGTTTATCCTGTCGCTGTTCAACCCCCCGGGATAACTGGGACAGGGCGATAATCGGGACGTTAAGTTCCTTAGCAAGCTTTTTAAGCTGCCGGGAAATTTCCGACACTTCCTGCTGCCGGCTCTCCTTGGTCGATCCTTCAATCAGTTGGAGGTAATCAACCACGATCAGATCCAGCCCGCCCTGCTCCTTGGCAAGCCGGCGGGATTTTGCCCTGATTTCACTCATTTTAATTCCCGGCGTATCGTCAATGTAAATCGATGCACCGCTCAGGGCACTGGCCGCCATCATCAGGCTCTCCCATTCATCGGCGGACAGGTTCCCACTCCGGAGGTTATCCGCCCTAATCGTTCCCTCAGCACACAACATCCGGCTGACCAGCGATTCAGCGCTCATTTCCAGGGAAAAAATTGCCACCGTTTTACTTTGATCACTAACGGCAACGTTCTGAGCGATGTTCAGGGCTAACGCCGTTTTCCCGACGGCCGGTCGGGCAGCCAAAATAACCAGGTTATCCGGTTGCAGCCCTGAAGTTTTAAGGTCAAACTCCCGGTATCCGGTCGGTAAGCCCGTAATTTCTTCGTTGTCTTCTGATAACTTACTGATATGGTCTAATTCGGCGGAAATAACGTCCCGTACGCGCCGAAAACCTTCGCCGGAACGTTCATCCGCAACGTTCATAATGGCCTGCTCAGCGTTATCTAAAAGGCCCGTAACGTCATCGTTCCGCTGGGCGTCCGCAATCATCCCGTTTGCCACGGTGATTAGCCGCCGCCGGATTGCGCTGTTCCGCACTAACTGTGCGTAGTACGCCACGTTTGCGGCCGATGGACTGGCATCAACCAGTTCTGCCAAATAATCAAGGCCACCAATGTCGTCCAGCTCATTGTTCCCACTTAACTCCGCTTGGAGAGTGACCATGTCAATTTCATCACCGTTATCGTCAACCGCTAACATTGCCTTGAAAATCAGCTGGTTGGCCTTGTGATAAAAGTCGTCTGGCTCGACGAATTCATGGGCGGCCGCCAACGTATCGCTTGCAGCCCCACTAATTAGTACCGACCCCAAAACTGCCTGTTCTGCTTCTAGGTCCTGGGGCGGGACGTTTCCTAAAATTTCACTATTATCCATTGGTTAATTCCCCGTTAACTGATTGATAAAGGGGGGTTAGCTCCTCCCGTGCAAAACAAACGAGCTAAGCGAAAGACCGCCCCGTCCGCACCTCCCGTGCTGCGTTCGGGGATTGTTTCCACCACGCCCGTTTTCTCCGTTTGTATTTCTACTTCTCCGCAATATGCACGCGAATCGTCGCCGTGACATCGTTATGCAACTTCGCCGGAACGTTCACGTAACCCATCGAGCGGATTGGTGCCGCCAACTTCATCTTCCGCTTGTCAACGTGCAGCCCATACTGCTTCGTTAATTCCTGGGCAATCTGCTTGGTCGTAATTGACCCAAAAAGCCGCCCGTCCGTCCCCGCCTTCGCGCGCATCTCAACGACATAGTCTCCCGACTCAAGTTTGGCCTTTAACTCCTTGGCTTCTGCCAGTTCAGCCGCTTCCTTTTTAGCTTCGGCGCGCTGCTGGCCCCGCAGCTGGCTCATCGCCTGCGCACTCGCCAACTTCGCCTTGTTGTTCTTGATTAGAAAGTTAGCGTAACCGTCGGGGAGTTCCTTTACTTCGCCACGTTTTCCCTTGCCACGAACATCCTGAGTAAAAATAACCTTCATTCCCGTCACTCCCAATCGTCGTTTGCTTGCTCATCTTCTTCTGCCGGTTCTTCTTCATCAGCAGTCCCATTCAAAATCGCTAATAACCGTTGCTTCGTATCGGCAATCGTCACGTCCGTCAGCTGGGCGGCGGCGTTGGCGAGGTGCCCACCACCACCAAACTTTTCCATTACCAGCTGCACGTTTGTTTTCCCAATACTCCGGGCGGAAACTCCCACGGTATCCTTGTCCCGCCGGGTAATCACAAACGAAGCTTCAACGCCGCTCACATCAAGGAGGGCGTCCGCTGCCTGGGCGGCGGTTACCGGATCATACTGGCGGTCCTCTTCACCCGTCACAATTACATTATCATCAATAAATTCAGCCCGGTCAATCAGGTGGTTCCGCTGCATAAAGTTATGCATGCTTTCCCGCATGAAGTGCCGGACCATCTGGGCATCCGCCCCGGCTGACCGCAGAAAACTAGCCGCATCAAACGTCCGCGTCCCGGTATGGTTAGCAAACGACTGCGTGTCCACCACAATTCCGGCTAACATCGCCGTTGCTTCTAGGCGATCAATTGGTTCACTATCCCGCGACTGGTACTCAAACATTTCCGTTACCAGCTCACACGTGGAACTAGCATACGGTTCAATGTAAACCAGCTGCGGGTTCTCAGGAAACTCCTCACTCCGCCGGTGGTGGTCGATTACCACTACCCGCGCCTTCAACCGCTCGTACAGTTCCGGACTAATCGCAATTGACGGCCGGGAATGGTCGACCATGATTAGTAGCGTATCATCCGTCGCCATTGCCAGGGCTTCCTTGGGGGTAACGATTACCTGATCTAATTCGGGGTACTTTGCCGTTTCGGCAAGCAGGCGTTCAACGTCCGTGTGCACCTTTTCAGGATTTACAACCACCTTACATTCCTTACCGTTCATCGCGGCAATCCGCCGAATCCCAAGGCTGGCCCCCAGCGCATCCATATCAGGTTGCTGGTGTCCCATCACAAGAACCTGGCTCGACTGAGAAATTAATTCCTGGAGTGCCTGGGAAATCATCCGTGCCCGCACCCTGGTCCGCTTTTCCATCGGGTTTGTCTTTCCCCCGTAGAACCGGGCGTCACCGGTTTCACCCCGAACAACAACCTGGTCACCCCCCCGGCCAAGGGCAAGGTCCAGGTTCCGTTGGGCCTGCCCGGATAAGGAAGCCAGGTCCGCACTGCCAAACGCAATTCCCATACTAAGGGTGACCGGGAAGTTTGTTTTCGCCGTCCGTTCACGGATTAAGTCAAGAATCTGGAACTTGTCCTTTTCAAGCGCCGCTAACATTTTGGCATACCCCACTAAAAAGAAGTGGTCCTCATCAATTCGCTTTAAAAACAGCCCAAACTGGCGCGCCCAGTCTGACAACTCATTGGTGATGAAGTTACTTAGGTTTGAAACCCGCTTATCCGACATCGACTCCGTCACTTCATCGTAGTTATCCAGGAAGATTTGCCCGATGACAACCCGTGAATCATCGTATTCCTGCTGGATTTCGGCATAATGCGTAATATCCATCAGGTAAACCGCGTTGATTTCCTGTTGGATCATCATCCGGAAGGTGTTTCCCTGCCAGGTCACCTCAACCGGTTTCTTATCATCCTGGTACTTCGTAATCAGCTGCATCAACTGGGGGGCACTTTCACCCAGCGGCTTGCCCAAAACATCTTCCTTCCCGAAGTACTGCTGCATGTACGGGTTTAGCCATTCAACAACATTATCGTTGTTGTAAAACAGTACCCCGATTGGCATCCGAATCAGCGCTTCCTGCTCGCCCTGATCAATCCGGTGCGACAGGTTCGCAATGTAGTTATTAGTGTCGCGGGTAATCTGGCGCAGAACAGCGTACACCGTTCCGAGCATTCCGCTTCCCAAGACAAGCACAACTATGCCGACAATCCAGTTCGCCCAGCAGGCCATCCCGGCACACAGCACCACGATTAGCGTCAAAAGAACCGCAATCAGTCGTAACTGCCGGTTATGCCAAAAGTCAGGCAACTTCCAAAATTCCCGTGTAAAAATTCGTTTCATTCTGTTTAAATCCATCCTTAAAGTGATTACTACCAGATCCAGCTAAGGGGACTCCCCCTACCGTTTCCGAATAACCCAGTATAAAGTGGCTCCTCGTAACTTTTCTTCTCCCTATATTCTAGCGCATCTTCCCCGTTCTTTTATTACACTTTCATGTTTTTTACTGATTCCCATACAAAAAACGGGCCGTTCTCGTAATGAAAACGGCCCGTTTGGGTGAAAAACGTACAACTTAACGCGTTTAAGCTGTTATTGGGATAGAAAAAGTACGCCTCACCTTCCCAGTCAATGGAGAAAAATTCAATGGATTACTTAAATTTATTCTCAACCTGAAAACGAATATATACATGAAAAAGGAGAACCGCTAACCACGGCTAACGGTCAGGAGAACTTTGCTTTCAGGCGCCACCAACCTGGGAAATAATTAGTAGCTTGTTTAAGAGGTTATGCCCTTATTTTAGAGAATAATTGTGACGCTTTATACTGCGTCCCCGGTCCATTTTAGCAAACACTTGTTCGCATTTCGGCTTCTATCTTTGCAGCGGTGGCTGCCGTTGAACACACCGATAAAATTATCTAGTCGTTTTCATCCTCTTCTTGCATCCGCAACTCCGCATTAAGGAGGTGCGCCTCATGCGCGTTGGTGTAGTGGTACATGATAATCGCAATCACCGCAAACGCGACCGGCCCGATTGCCGTCCAGAAGAACGTCTTTACGTCGTGGCTAAAGAGGGGTTGAATAACCGAAAAAATAACCCCAAAGAAGACCAGGAGCCACGCCACCGTTACGGTCAGTGTTGTCTGGGTTGAATTAGTAAACGCTGTAAAGGGCCGCCCTAAATTCTGGTGCGCATCAAGGGATGCAAGCCGCCGCTTAAAGAAGGGAAACGCCCCGATCAAAAAGAGGTACGGCACGGACGATGAAACGTTCATCATGTCCACTAAGATCGTGTAGAAGTCCTGCATTGTCGTTCCCCCAAAGGAAATCACAAGCAAAACGACCACAATAATTCCTGCCTGAAGCCACATTGCGTTTGCGGGCATCCCCGCAGCGTTTAACTTGGTTAACCGTTGCGGCCAAAACTTTTGGGGTGACCCAATAATAAACGACTTCAGCGGCGAATAAACTAGCACGAAAAACGATGCCGTAAACGCAAGGAGCTGGACTGCCCCCATCGCCCGGACAAGCCACCGGCTGAAGATGAGGGCGTTCGCCGGGGAAACGTGTAAGCTGTAGGCGAGCGTGTATCCCAAATTGCTGACCAGGACATAGCCAACGTTTCCTAACGTGACGCCCCGCCCTCCGAGAACGTGGTGCCAGTTTGCGCTAATTCCCCAACAAAAGATCAATAACGCGTAGGCACCAAACATCAGCACGGCTGCCAGCATGATTCCCCGCGGAAAATTCCGCTGGGCATCCCGCACGTTATCTGAGATTCCACCCATCGTTTCCATTCCGCCGTACGCAAAGACCGCATACACAAAGAATGACAGGATCGCAAGGGGCGACATAAAGTTCTTATTTGGTGAAATAACCAGCGCCTTGGCCGTTAACGGCTGTGCAAGGTGCCCGTGATGGAAGAAAAGTACCAGAACACTCCCTACTAAAACAAACCCCGTTAGGGCAAAAACAAAAATGCCGCTAATCGTCGAGATCTTGGCAATCTTATCAAATCCCCGTGTAACGCAGAAGGTGACGGCTAAAATAAACAGGCTTCCCAAAATACCAAGCGTTGCCGTTGAGGAGAGCTCTCCCAGGTGCCACGTGGTGGTCATGTCCTGCCCCCAGAACGTTTCGGATAAATTAACGAAGTTTACTGACGTATTGGAAAGAAGCCAGATAATCCACGATGCCAACCAAATGAACGTTCCGATAAACGCTCCCCGCTCACCAATCGCAAACTCCAGCCACGAATAAATCCCTCCCCGGGCATCCTTCAGGACCGACCCGTACTCCGCAAACATTAATGCACTGGGAAGGAAGAAGAATAATGCAGCTAAGACATACCACATAATCGCCGCATACCCCATCTGGTAGTAGGCAATGGCCGTGTTCCCCATTCCGTAAATTGCCGCTGCTACCATCAGAACAATTCCCCAGATTCCAATTTTTTGTTGTTTCCGCATGTTATTTCACCGCCACCAAAATTTATTATGTATGCACAAATAATTAACTTGGCTCCTATTATTGCCACCTTTTCTGCATAAAGCAAATGAATATTATAATAATATGCACAAAAATTAATAAAACAAAGCAAAATAACCGGAGAACGGGGGCCTAAATCAAGCGGTCCCCCTTGCATGTGAACGGAATATCTTGTAAGCTAACAAGCGTTAACCACAATATATTGTGGTTCGATACGGAATAGTGCACAATAAACACCAACTTACCGGGGAGGTTGTGAGGATGATTAATATTTTGTTTATTTCCGTTGAGGGAAACACGCGCACGTTCATTCAAAAACTAACGGACTACGCCGAACAGCAACACGCTAAGGACGACCAGGCACCGCTAATTAATGCCAAGGAAATCAGCGACATAACGCCGTTTGCGGATGAAACCGCCGATTACTTCGTTTTTGTTCCGACGTATCTGGACGGCGGGAACGGGATTGATAACGGGGTTAAGGAACTAATGACTAATTCCCTTGGCGAATACATTGGGTATAATGATAATGCCACTCATTGCCGTGGCGTCATTGGTTCGGGAAACCGGAACTTTAACCAGCAGTACTGCCTCACTGCACGGCGGTACGCGGAACAGTTTAACGCCCCGTTCCTTGATGACTACGAATTACGGGGAACAACTGATGACGTTGCGCGCATTTACACCACACTCGTTGAAAACAATTAATTAAGCGGAGGGGTTATTCACTATGGCAGATAAAAGCTACAAATCAATTAATTGGAACCAGATTGACGATGAAATTGATAAGGCAACCTGGGAAAAACTTACCGAACAGTTCTGGCTTGATACCCGGGTGCCGGTTTCTAACGATCTTCCGGATTGGCGGAAACTCGACGACAAGCACAAGTACCTGGTCGGCCACGTTTTCGGTGGATTGACCCTGTTAGATACGGTTCAGTCCCAGGACGGAATGGCCTCCCTCAGACGGCACGTCCGGACACAGCACGAAACGGCCGTCCTAAACAACATCCAGTTCATGGAATCCGTTCACGCTAAGAGTTACTCCACCATTTTCTCGACGTTGAACACGCCGGAGGAAATCAGTGAAATCTTTGAGTGGAGTGATTCGGAAGAATACCTTCAAAACAAGGCCAACTGGATTGCCGACATTTACAAGGACACGTCCGCTGACCCGCTTAAGCAGAAGGTCGCCAACGTTTTCCTTGAAACGTGCCTCTTTTACTCCGGGTTCTACACCCCGCTGTACTACCTCGGCCATAATCAGCTCGCTAACACGGCTGAAATCATTAAGTTGATCTTACGGGACGAATCAGTCCACGGCACGTACATCGGCTACAAGTTCCAGCTTGGATTAAAGGAACGGAGCCAAAACGAACAGGACGCCGTGAAGGACTGGCTGTACGACTTCTTATACCAGCTTTACGACAACGAAGAAAAGTACACGAAGCTCCTGTACGATGAAGTCGGCTGGACGGACCAGGTGCTGACGTTTGTGCGCTACAACGCTAATAAGGCGCTGATGAACCTCGGGATGGATCCGATCTTCCCGGACACCGCCGATGACGTTGAACCAACCGTCCTAAACGGGATTTCAACCACCACGTCAAACCACGACTTCTTCTCCCAGGTCGGGAACGGATACCGCCTCGGCCAGGTTGAAGCCATGAGTGATGACGACTACAACAAGTGGTCAAACGCAGACAAGTAACCAGCATACAATTTACGGGGGACAAAATGGAACGAGTACGAAACATCACCGCGTTTATGCGGCAAAACCTCACAACCGGGGTAATTACGGTCGATAATCTCATGCTTGACTTGAGTGGTGCTGATCACGGCCGCGTCTTTCTTAAGAACCTTGCTAAGCAAATCCTGAACGGCCAAACGTGGTACACGGGCGTTTACTTCCAGTTTAACGATGGCCGGGATGTGCGGGAAACCGTGATGACAAACTACCAGAAGATTGCTAACTGGCTGCACACCGTTGATACCATGGTCGTAAACCAGGAACTAACGGAAAACGCCGACCCAACTACCACCAATGAAACCAAGTGGCTCCGCGTTACGGAGCACGCAAGCATGAAACTAATCCGCGAGCCGATTGCCGCTGATTAGTTGGTATAAAAGAATAAAACGGCCGAGAGGAGAACAGTGTGCGGCGAGTAATGCCCGCAACCGACTCCGCTTCGGCCGTTTTTTGTATTAGGTTTTACAGCGCAAAGAGGCGGCGTATCACGCACAGCCTCCTTGTAGTGTTTATAAAAAACATGGTGCCCCACCTGATTTCGGTGATGACACCATGCTAAAGTTTTAATCTAATGTTAACCCTTTTTCCGGTTTTTCAACGCTTTTTGCCGCGCCTTCCGTTTCTTTCGCTGTGCTTCCTTTGCCTGCCGTTCCTGTTCCTCCCGCTCACGACGAATCTTAAACGGGTTTGAAATTAACAGAATTTGACCAACAGAAAAGGCATTGGTAATCATCCAGTACAGCGATAGTGCCGCTGGAAAGTTGATGGCCATGATAAACGTCATAATCGACATTCCGTACGTCATGATCTTCGTCATCCCGTTTTGTTCCGGCTGAGACATCATGCTTAGGTACGACGTTAAGAACGTAAATAACGCCGCCAAGATCGGCATGATGTAGTACGGATCCTTATCCCCTAGTTCCATCCAGAAGAAGTGGCCGGATTTCAGGACCGGCGACCGGAAAATGGCCTGATACAGGGCAATCAACACGGGCATCTGGACCAGCATCGGTAAACACCCGGCAACCGGTGAAATTCCGGCATCCGCGTATAACTTCTGCTGCTCTTCTTGCATTGCCCGCGCCTGATTCGGATCAGTCCGGGCATCGGGATACTTCGCCTGTAACGCCTTAAACTGTGGCTGCAACTCGGTCGTCTTCCGCATCGACTTGTTCTGGTAGAACATCAACGGGAGGATAATAATCCGCACAATTACGGTGAAGACAATAATTCCCCACCCGTAATTATTACCAAATAAGTGACTGAGCCATTCGATTGCCCGGATAAAGTTCCAAATTACGTAATGGTCCCAAATCCCCGTACTATGAGCAGTAACGTTGCTCGTTCCGCATCCTGCTAACAGTAGTGGCAGTGCCATCACACTTAGAATAACAAGTCCGCGCTTGTGCTTTTTCTTCATGCGTATTTCCTCTTATTCAGCTGGTAAAATCTTCGCGAGTCGCAGAACGTGCATCAGGTGCCGCTTAACGTCCCCCATTGCCATTCCAGAAACGGCCGGCCGCGCAATTACCAGGAAATCACAGTCCTGTTTTAGCTGGGGCTTAAGTTCCGTTAGGCTCTGCCGAATCCGTCGCTTAACCCAGTTCCGCGCCACGGAATTACCAATCTTCTTCCCCACTGAGATTCCTACCCGAAAATGAGGTTGATTTGGTTTTTCCAAAACGTACACAACAAACTGACGGTTAGCGTACGACTTTCCGGTCGCAAAGACCCGCTGAAACTCCGCTTCTTTTTTGACGCGATATGATTTTCTCATAATCCATCTCCAAAAATCCGTGGCTTTTTCCTTTAATAAGTAAAAGAAAAAGACCACTGACGGTCCAGTGGCCTATGCAGACAATACTTTTCTGCCTTTCCGGCGACGCCGTGCAAGCACCTTCCGGCCATTGCTCGTGCTCATCCGCTTCCGGAAACCGTGAACCCGTTGCCGGTGCCGCTTCTTCGGTTGGTATGTTCGCTTCATGCTGCTGCACCTCCTATTCAATTTCCCAACAAGATTGACCGGTCACCCGCGCCAACTGCCAGGTCAAGACTTACCCTATAAGCCTACCATACAGCCTCCCAAATGAAAAGCAGTTTTTCCCTAGAAATCCAGAAGTAGCCGCCATGGTATCCCCAAAAACGGTGGATAATCTTGTGGACAATGTGGATAAACCCAGAATGTTATTCGCACTTAATCCCCACAATTCACGAAATCATCCGCAAATTCACCCCCGTTGAACAAGAATGTGCACAGTTCTGTGAATTCTGTGGATAATCGCAAAACAACCCTGATTTATTAGGATTTCATTGGTGTAAAACTTCTGTGACTTGTTCGTAACCGTTTTGAAATATCCCCACAATTCACATTTTCTGTGGATAAATTATTCCTGAAATGTGCTTTTAGGGGATTTTTTTATCCTCACCTTGTGAATTACTCCCCTAAAAAACAAAACCGTTGTGGAAAAAAAGCAAGCCGTTATGGTAGACTAGGTGCGTAATTCTAAGTTAAGTAGGGAGGAATTTGTCGTGGCGAATCAAAGTCAACCAAGTTTAGCGACTATCTGGCAATTCATTAGCGACACCCTCCGGCAGGATCTTTCTCCAACTTCATTTGCAACCTGGATCGAAACGGCAACCCCGGAATCGTTTACGGATAACGTGTTAACAATTACCGTTCCTACCCAGTTTCACGCCGATTTTTGGCGCGATACCCTTGCAGAAAAAGTAAGTGCCCTCCTAAAGAAATCAACGAAGGACACCATTACGATCCTGGCGCAGGTTCCAGAAGACGCAAACCCGTTGTCCCAAACGGTGACTCACGATGCCGGCCAATCCCAGAAAAATATTGACCAGACCGGAACCAGCAACGACTTCGATCAGGTTCCAGCGTACATGAAACCCTCATCCCTCAACGATCATTACACCTTTGAAAACTTCGTTGTGGGTGAAGGCAACCGGATGGCCCAAGCAGCGGCACTGTCAGTCGCCGAACAACCGGGATCGATGTATAATCCCCTGTTAATTTATGGTGGCGTTGGGTTGGGAAAAACCCACCTAATGCAAGCCATTGGCCACCGGATGCTTGAAATTAACCCTAATTACACCATCCGGTTTGTTTCCAGTGAAACGTTTACGAACGATTTCATTGATTCAATTCGGAATAACCGCCAGGCTGAATTTCGTGATGCGTACCGGAACGTCGATCTCCTTTTAATCGACGACATCCAGTTCTTCGCGGATAAGGATTCCACTAAGGAAGAATTCTTCCACACGTTTGAGGACCTATTTGAAAAGAATAAACAGATTGTCTTTACGTCTGACCGCCAACCAGAACAAATTCCTAACCTGGAGGACCGCCTTGTTTCCCGGTTTAAGATGGGGCTTTCCGTTGATATTACCCCCCCTGACCTTGAAACCCGGATCGCAATCCTCCGGAATAAAGCTGACGATAACCACGTGAGTGCAACCGACGATGCGCTGAAGTACATTGCTAATAACCAGGCGGATAAGAGTGTGCGGGACCTGCAGGGAGCGCTTAACCGGGTAATTGCCTACTCCCGGTTAAACAATAAGCCGATTACAACGGACTTAGCTGCCCAGGCGCTCCAAAACTACAACACGCAGGTCACCCGGCCAGAGCTTTCGATTGCCCTCATTCAGGAGAAGGTCGCCGCTCATTTTCACGTAACGGTTGATGATTTAAAGGGGCGCAAACGGGTTAAAACAATCGTTGTTCCCCGGCAAATTGCAATGTACCTTTCCCGGACAATGACGGATGCTTCCCTTCCCCGGATTGGAAACGAATTTGGGGGGAAGGATCACACGACGGTGATCCATGCCTACGACAAGATTGATGCTGCGCTTAAGGAGGACGCATCTTTACGTCAAACAGTTGCTGATATTAAAGCTGCCCTCCAAAAATAGCCTGTGAATAACCTGCGAGTAATCCCCAAAAGTTATTCACAGGTTATTAACAAGTTTAATTAACGTGATCTTCACTATTTCGGGGGTTATCCACAAAATAAACAGCCCCTAATACTATTACTGTTATTCTTTATAATTAATTATTAATAACCAGGAGGAACATCCATGGAATTTTCTGTAAATCGCAATGCTTTCTTAGCCAAACTCAATGACGTTCAACGGGCAATTTCAACTAAAACCGCCATTGAAATCTTGACGGGCTTAAAATTAGATTTAACTGACGACGGCTTAACCTTAACTGGAAGTAATGCTGATATTACCATCCAAACACAACTCCCAGTGACTGCTTCACCTGCAGACCTAACTATTGAATCAACGGGCTCCATTGTTTTACCAGCGCGTTTTTTCAGTGAAATTGTTAAAAAACTTCCTGAAAAAACAATGAAGGTCACGGTTAATGACCACTACCAAGCAACCATCACGTCAGGATCCGCTTCCTTTACAATTAATGGGCTGGATGCCGTTAACTACCCACACTTACCGGAAATTGATACGGCAGAACAACTGACAATTGCGGGGGACGTTTTAAAACAGATTATTAGCCAGACCGTAATTGCCGTCTCCAGGCAGGAAAGCCGGCCAATGTTAACTGGAATTCACGTTACCATTCATAACGGGGAATTATTGGCAGTCGCAACGGACTCCCACCGGCTAAGTCAACGGAAAATTACGTTAACGGATGCGCCGGAGGTTGACTATGACATTATTGTTCCCGGCGATGCGTTCCGCGAATTCTCCCGGATGATTGATGATAACGAGCAACTTCATCTCCGGGTTGCCGAAAACCAAATTCTCTTTACGTGGGGAACAACGGCGTTTTATTCCCGGCTGCTTGATGGGATGTACCCGGAAACATCCCGGTTAATTCCGCAGGATTCAAGCACGCAGGTAGAATTTAATGCGGGGGTTTTGTTACAAGCAATCGAACGGGCGTCACTGTTATCGCATGCCGGTCAAAATAACGTTGTTAAGCTGGAACTTGATACTGACGCACAGCGGGCAACGCTTTCCGGGAACTCACCGGAAGTCGGAAACGTCGAGGAAGAATTACAGTTTAGTTCCCTTTCTGGTGAGGGGATTGCGATCTCGTTTAACCCGGATTACATGAAGGATGCGCTCCGGTCATTTGGCCAAGCAACCATCAAGTTGGCCTTTACCCAACCACTCCGGCCGTTTACCCTCGTTCCAAGCGACGACCAGGGTGACTTTATCCAGTTAATTACGCCGGTGCGGACGGTTTAAGACAGGAAATTAGCTGCGAAAAACGAATAGCCAAAAGAAGGTGGAGTGCACACCTTCTTTTTTTACGGGAAAATTTAGCTGAGAGGGTTACAAGCGATTTTAAGGACGTTTACGGGAGTTGGATTGATTGTAAGTGGAAGACCATTCAATCACTACAAATGAGCTGAAACAGGCCGTTATTCGCTTCTAATTGTTTTTAGGGGGCAAAAAAGCTATAATTAAAGGCGGACACGAAAGTGAGGGATGCTGTGTGAGAAATGAATTTCGGCTTCGAAAACCGGTAATTACCCTGGGGCAATTACTTAAAAGCATCGATCTAATTTCTTCGGGAGGCCAGGCTAAGTGGTACTTAGCGAACAATGAGGTCTTGGTCAACGGCGAACCCGAAGACCGCCGGGGCAGGAAACTCCGCGCTGGTGATACGGTGACGCTTCCCGATAAGCAGGTAATTACGCTGAAAGCGATGGGTCCCCGTGCACCTCGATAAACTTCAACTCACCGATTTTCGAAATTATGCGGACCTCACGGCTGAGTTTTCACCGCAAACGAACGTGTTACTCGGACAGAACGCGCAGGGGAAGACGAATTTACTAGAAGCAATTTATCTTCTGGCAATGACACGGAGTCACCGGACGGCGAATGACCGGCAACTTATTCGCTTTGGGCAAAAAAGCGCCCAGATTGAAGGAGTAGTAAGCCGGAAACTAGGACCGCTCCGGTTAAGCGTTTCCCTTGGCCCAACCGGGAAACGGGTCCGGGTTAATCAGCTAGAACAGGCGAAGCTCTCGCAGTACATCGGTCAGATGAACGTCATCTTATTTGCACCCGAGGATCTTGCGCTCGTAAAGGGGGCGCCTGCGATTCGCCGCCGGTTTGTTGATATGGAGTTTGGTCAAATTGATGCCCGGTACTTGGCCGCCCTTAGCCAGTACCGGACAGTCCTACGGCAGCGAAACCAGTACCTTAAGCAGCTGCAACTTAATCAGGCGCGCGATGAGGTGTACCTCGACGTGTTGTCCGCCCAGTTAGCGGAATTAGGCGGAATAATCATCGCTAAACGGGTTAAGTACCTTACACAGCTAGAACAGTACGCCCAGGAGTTGCAACATGAGATTACTCAGGGAGATGAGCAGCTGACGATCCGGTATCACGCCCGTCTCTTAAAGGAAATCGGTGCGACTGCCGAGGAAGTGGGGGAACAACTGACCACAAAGTATCAGGAAATTCGGCTAACCGAGGTAGAGAAGGGAACGACGTTAGCGGGGCCCCACTTGGACGATGTTTATTTCTACCTTAACGGAAAGAACGTGCAGTCATACGGTTCACAGGGGCAGCAGCGAACAACGGCGTTGGCGGTTAAGTTAGCTGAGATTGGGTTGATGCAGGAGGCGACGGGGGAAGCGCCGATTCTCTTGCTTGACGACGTTTTATCTGAACTGGATGGAATGCGCCAGACTCATCTTCTCCGGGCAATTCAGGATCGGGTGCAGACGTTTTTAACGTCGCCGGCGCTGAGCGATGTTGCGCGGAAATTAATTAACGCTCCCCGCATTTTTACGGTTAGTGCGGGAACGATCACGCCAACCGAAAATATTTCCCCGGAAATACCAGACAGTAAAACCACCACTGATTGATGTTAATTAGGAAGGAAGGAATCACCTTGACTGAAGAAGAGAAGACAACGGCGGCTAAACAGGCCGCGGCAAAGGAATATGATGCCAGTCAAATCCAGGTGTTGGAGGGACTGGAAGCTGTCCGGAAGCGGCCAGGAATGTACATTGGTTCTACTAGTTCTCAGGGATTACACCACCTTGTATGGGAAATCATTGATAACGGAATTGATGAAGCCCTTGCAGGGTTTGCAACGGAGATTAACGTCACCGTTGAGGAGGACAACAGCATTACCGTTCGGGATAACGGGCGGGGAATTCCGGTTGACATCCAACCAAAGACGGGGCGGCCAGCCCTTGAAACCGTCTTTACCGTTTTGCACGCCGGCGGAAAGTTCGGCGGCGGCGGGTACAAGGTATCTGGTGGGCTCCACGGGGTGGGAGCCTCAGTTGTAAACGCCCTGGCAACCGAATTAGACGTTCAGGTTATGCGGGCTGGTGACACTAACATCTACGGAATGGACTTCAAGCGGGGCAAGGTTGTCCACGCAATGGAGGTAATCGGCCACTGTGATGCTGATACGCACGGAACAATGGTGCACTTTAAGCCGGATGCTGATATTTTCCGGGAGACAACGGTGTACGACATTAACGTGTTGACGACCCGGATTCGGGAACTGGCTTTCCTAAACAAGGGACTGCGGATCACGATTGATGATAAGCGGCCGGAAGAGCCAACGCACGCGGATTTTCACTATGCGGGGGGAATTAAGCACTACATTGATTACCTAAACGAGGGGAAGGAGAAACTTTTCCCGGAGCCGATTTACGTTGAGGGGGAGGAAAACGGGATTACCGTTGAGGTTGCCCTGCAGTACACGGACGACTTCCATTCAAACCTGCTGACGTTTACGAATAACATCCACACGTATGAAGGTGGGACGCACGAGGCCGGCTTCAAGACGGCATTGACGCGGGTCATTAACGACTATGCCCGGAAGAACGGAATTTTAAAGGACAACGACCCGAACCTTTCCGGGGAGGATGTCCGGGAAGGGCTCACGGCCGTAGTATCAATTAAACACCCGGACCCGCAGTTTGAAGGCCAGACGAAGACGAAGCTGGGGAATTCGGATGCCCGGCACGCCACGGATAAGCTTTTTACCGCCACCTTCTCGAAATTTATGTTGGAGAACCCAACGGTTGCAAAGCAGATTGTTGAAAAGGGAATGCTGGCTGCGAAGGCGCGGGTTGCTGCTAAGCGGGCGCGGGAAGTAACGCGGAAGAAGAACGGGCTAGAAATTAGTAACCTTCCCGGAAAGCTGGCGGATAACACCAGTAAGGACCCTGAGATTTCAGAACTATTTATCGTCGAGGGGGATTCCGCGGGTGGTTCCGCTAAGCAGGGCCGGTCGCGGCTAACGCAGGCAATCCTTCCAATCCGGGGAAAGATTTTGAACGTTGAAAAGGCCAGCTTAGACCGGATCCTGGCAAACGATGAAATTCGTTCCCTGTTTACCGCTTTGGGAACAGGGTTCGGAGATGACTTTGATGTCGAAAAGGCGAACTACCATAAGTTGATTATCATGACGGATGCCGATGTTGATGGCGCCCACATTCGGACGTTACTTCTGACGCTGTTCTACCGGTTCATGCGGCCGATGATTGAGAAGGGCTACGTTTACATTGCCCAGCCACCGTTGTACCAGGTTCGGCAGGGGAAGATGATTAAGTACATTGATTCGGACGAAGAACTTGATGAGGTGCTTGGGCAGCTTCCGCCAAGTCCAAAGCCAGTTATCCAGCGGTACAAGGGGCTTGGTGAAATGGATGCCGAACAGTTGTGGGAGACCACGATGGATCCGGCAAACCGGCGGCTCTTACGGGTGGATTTATCTGATGCGGAGGAAGCAAACGGAATCTTTGAAATGCTGATGGGGGATCATGTTGGTCCGCGGCGGCAGTTTATTGAAGATAACGCAACGTTTGTTGAAAACCTGGATATTTAGGAATTCCGCCGTTGATTAAGTGGTGGAACAGGATGTTTCATGTGAAACACTGACGTGACGTAAGGAGGATGTGACAAGTGGTTGAATTACCAGACCGCATAAAGAATGTTGACCTGTCGAAGGTCATGCGGGAATCGTTCCTGGACTACGCGATGAGCGTAATTGTTGCCCGGGCGTTACCAGATGTGCGGGATGGCCTTAAGCCCGTTCACCGGCGGATTTTGTACGGGATGAACGAGCTTGGGGTTACCCCAGATAAGCCGTATAAAAAGTCGGCCAGAATTGTTGGGGACGTAATGGGGAAGTTCCACCCGCACGGGGATGCGGCAATTTACGAGTCGATGGTGCGGATGGCCCAAGATTTCAGTTACCGGTACCTGTTAGTTGATGGGCACGGAAACTTTGGCTCGGTCGATGGTGATGGTGCGGCCGCAATGCGGTACACCGAAGCCCGGATGAGCAAAATCACGCTGGAAATGCTCCGGGACATTAACAAGGATACGATTGATTTTCAGGACAACTATGACGGCACGGAGCGGGAACCAGAAGTCCTTCCAGCCCGGTTCCCGAACCTGTTAGTTAACGGGGCGACGGGGATTGCGGTTGGGATGACAACCAACATTCCGCCGCACAACATGGCGGAAGTAATTTCCGGATTGCATATTCTGATGGAAAACCCGGATGCGACAACGGCAGACCTGATGGAGGCCATCCCGGGACCTGATTTCCCAACTGGTGGGGTTGTCATTGGCAAGTCCGGAATTCGTAAGGCGTACGAAACGGGGCACGGAACGGTAACCTTACGGGCAAAGGTTGATATTGAAGAGCAACCAAACGGGAAGGAACAGATTATCGTCCACGAAATTCCGTACATGGTTAATAAGGCCAAGTTAATTGAGCGGATTGCTGAGTTAACCCGGGAAAAGAAGATTGACGGAATTACTAATATTCAGGATGAGTCTGACCGGGATGGAATGCAGATCACGATTGATGTGCGGCGTGATGCGAGTGCGTCAGTGGTCCTTAACAACCTTTACAAGTTAACGCTGATGCAGACGTCGTACACGTTTAACATGCTTGCAATCGTAAACGGCACGCCGAAGCTGTTGAGCTTGAAAGAGATTTTGCAGCATTACCTGGACCACCAGGAAAGCGTTATTCGGCGGCGGACGCAGTTTGACCTGAAGAAGGCGAAGGCGCGGGCCCACATTCTTGAAGGGTTACGGATTGCGCTGGATCACATTGATGAAATCATTAGCATTATCCGGAACTCGCAAACGGCGGAGATTGCCAAGAACCAGTTGATGGATAACTACCAGCTGAGTGATAAGCAGGCGCAGGCCATTCTGGATATGCGGCTTGTCCGGTTAACCGGTCTGGAACGCGAAAAGGTCGACAACGAGTACAAGAAGACGATGGCGGCCATTGCCGATTACGAAGACATTCTGGCCCATGAAGACCGGATTAAGGAGATCATTTATAACGAGCTCCTTGCCATTCAGGAGAAGTTTGGCGATGAACGGCGGACAGAACTCATGGTCGGCGAAGTCCTGAGCATTGAAGACGAAGACCTCATCGAAGAAGAAAATGTTGTGGTAACCCTCACGCATAACGGTTACATTAAACGGCTTCCGACCAAGGACTTTAAGTCCCAGAACCGGGGCGGTCGGGGCGTTCAGGGAATGGGCGTTCACGATGATGATTTCATCGAACACCTGTTAACGACGTCGACCCACGAAGAGCTTCTGTTCTTTACGAATAAGGGGAAGGTTTACCGGATGAAGGGATATGAAATCCCAGAATACGGCCGGGCTGCTAAGGGAATTCCGGTAATTAACCTCCTTAATATCGCGGGGGACGAACGGATTCAAACCGTAATCAACCTGTCGAAGGATGCCCGTGACGGCAACCACTACTTCTTCTTTACCACCGTTAAGGGTGTTGTTAAACGCACGGCGGTGGCTGAATTTGAGAATATTCGGAGTAACGGGTTAAAGGCAATCAACCTAAAGGACGACGATGAACTGATTAACGTTGCCGTAACGGACGGTAACCAGAATATCATTATCGGCACCCACAAAGGATACGCGGCAAGTTTCTGGGAGGACCAGGTGCGGTCAATGGGCCGGTCAGCCACGGGAGTTCGGGGGATTCGGCTGCGGGATGATGATTATGTCATCGGTTCTGACCTGTTAGTTCCGGGAGCACAGGTGCTGGTTATTTCCGCTAATGGTTACGGAAAGCAAACACCAGTAAGTGAATACCCGATTAAAGGTCGTGGTGGTAAGGGAATTAAGACGGCCAACATTACCGCCAAGAACGGCCCGCTGGTTGGGTTAACCACCGTTACGGGTGACGAAGACATCATGGTGATCACCGATAAGGGGGTCATTATCCGCTTTGCTGCGGCAAGCGTTTCGTCAACCGGCCGGGCAACGATGGGGGTTCATTTGATTAACCTGACGGATGATGCCCATGTTTCCACGATGGCGAAGGTCGCGCCAGAAGAAGCCGGTTCTTCGGATGAGGAAACCGCAGAGACGCAGGACGAAAAATAATTCCAAATAAAAACGACGAAGAGTATCTTTTTTGACGTAGTTATAAGTAGCTGCGGGTTCAACTCTTCGTTGTTTTTAGTTTGGAGGAATGATACAATAATTAACCGTGAGTACCTAACGATAGGCTACTCCTTGTTCTTATCATTTAAGAACCAATAGTCCATAAGGAGGTGACACAGTCATGACAAAGTACGAAATTACGTACATCATCAACCCATCACTGGATGAGGCAGCTAAGAACGAACTGGTTAGCCGGTTTGACAAGGTATTAGCTGATAACGGTGCTGAGGTGGTTGATTCAAAGGACTGGTCAAAGCGGCGTTTCGCATACGAAATTAACGGCTACAGTGAAGGAATGTACCACATTGTAAACGTTAAGGCGGAGAACGCGGACGCAATTAACGAATTTGACCGGCTTGCTAAGATCAACGACGGAATTCTTCGTCACATGATCGTTAAGCGCGAAGACTAATTTAGATTACCGACATTAAAGGAGGAATGCACCATGATTAACCGGGCTGTTCTTGTTGGACGGTTAACACGTGACCCGGACTTACGGTACACACCGTCAGGGGTTGCTGTGGCGAACTTTACGTTGGCCGTTGACCGGCAGTTTAAGAACCAAAACGGCGAACGCGAAGCTGATTTTATTAACTGCGTAATTTGGCGGAAGTCAGCCGAAACGTTGGCAAATTATACCCATAAAGGAGCCTTAATTGCCGTTGAGGGGCGGATTCAAACCCGGTCGTATGATGACCAGAACGGGAACCGGGTCTACCGGACAGAGGTTGTTGCTGACAACTTCTCGTTCTTGGAATCAAAGGCGGATTCAGAACGCTACCGGCAGCAGAACGGTGGTCAAGGTGCCCCTCAGAGTAACGGTGCGGTGCAGAATACGTTTAGTGATAATCAGGACTTTGGCATGCCAGCGGGTGGCAACCCTACCCCGGCACAGGGTCCGGCGGATTCAACACCAACGAATAACCAGCAGGATAGCGATCCGTTTGCAGATAACGGGAATGGGGATACCACAACGATTTCTGAGAACGATCTGCCGTTCTAGCGAACGAAGGAGGGATTTTCATGGCACAACAGCGTCGTGGTGGCCGGCGGCGGCGGAAGATTGATTACATCGCCGCAAACCACATTGAATACATCGATTACAAGGATACAGATTTGCTGAAGCGTTTCATTTCAGAACGGGGTAAGATTTTACCACGTCGGGTAACCGGAACAAGCGCTAAGAACCAGCGGAAGTTAACGGTTGCAATCAAGCGGGCCCGGATTATGGGACTGTTACCGTTTGTGGCTGAAGACTAATCAGCAATTCAGAAAAGAAGCCTGGGTTTCAGAACCCCGGCTTCTTTTTTGTGGCCAAAAGAGGCTGCCGTGAATGGGGTATAATGAAGCGTGAGGTGATCCAAATGGCGGAGATGTTAACCAAAACACTCGAACTAGTTAAGATTCCGGCAATGGGCCGTAATATGCTCACGGTGGGGAATAATTACGTTGTCCGGTGCCACCGGTGCGGCCACGTAGAGGAGATTAATGCGCAGTTTTGGCGGGATTTTATCCAACACCCGTACTGTGAGCAGTGTCGCATGACCGCCCAGCATCACCACGGAGAGAACTGATGCGCTGGGAGATTACACGGGAAGTGGGGCCAACGCAGGGCAACCAGTCCCTGCGTGATTTACTTCAACGAACGTGGCTCCTTCCCCGGCGGTTTGTCCATTACCTGCGGGTTAACCGAACAGTGACCGTAAACGGAATTTACCAGTCAATGAATACCCCAGTTAAAGGGGGGATGCAGGTGCATTTGGCCTTTAACGGGGAAGAGTTTCGGACGCCAGAATCACACTACGTGGTTAACCGGGGCATCCCCTGTTCGGTGTTATATGAAAACCAGGATTTAATGGTTGTTAATAAACCCCGGGGACTAAAGAGCCACCCGAACTGGCAAGCTGAAAGCCAAACGATGATGAATGCGGCGGCTGGATACCTTGCGGATCACCCTCAGGCGGCCCCGTATATGGTTCACCGGCTTGATCAGCAAACAAGTGGTGCAATGATTATCGCTAAAAATCCAATTGTTGTGCCAATCCTTGACCGCAATATCAGTCTGGGACGGATAAAGCGGCGGTACGTAGCGGTTGTTCAAGGACAGGTCACGCCCTCAGCTGGAACGTGGACGCAACCAATTGGGCGGGATCCGCAGGACCGGCGGAAACGAATGGTCGCTGGGAAGGCAGCCCAGCCGGCGGTCACCCACTATCGGATCCTCCGGCAAACGGCGACCGCAACGTTATTGGCATTGACGCTTGAAACGGGGCGGACCCACCAACTGCGGGTTCACTGTGCGGCGAATGGCCACCCGATTATTGGTGATCCATTATATTTCCCGGGAAATACTTCCCAACAAGGATTGATGCTTCACGGAATCCAGCAGCGGATTGTGATTCCGTTTACTAACGAACGGCGGGTAATCACCGCGCCTTATCCAGAAGAATGGCCCCAAGCATTTCGGGAAAAATTAACGGAGGAAAACGAATGAAGACGATTACCCTTTTAGGACAGTTTAATCAGGATAACGGGATTACCGCCTTTGTCCGGAATAATTATACGCAGCTTTACTCCCGGGGATTCCGGTTTCGGGTAATTAACATTGCGCGGGAGCGGCCAGATGAGGGGTTACGCCAGTTAGGCGAATACCGGGCGGCGGCGCCCTTTGGGAAACGGCCAGCCCAACTAATGCGGCATCTCCAGTCGGTGCGGCGGGAGCTCCAAGCAGCCCGGCAAGAAAGTTCAATCATCCATCTTCACCTGGATACGCTCGCAAACTTTGCGCCCATTTTGTTAGCCCGGGAGGTGGGGTTTCAGCGAATTATTGTCCATGCCCATGCTGACCGGCGGGGCCAGGATCGGTGGGGGCGGGACCGACTTCACCGGCTAGGAATGATGGTGGCGGCGCGGACCGCAACGGATTTTATTGCGTGTTCCCAGTTTGCTGCTGACTACTTTTATTCACCGGCAGTCCAGCAGCGCCCCACGTTTAAGGTAATTGTGAATGGGGTTGCTCCCCAGAAGTACCGGTTTGATGCCCAGCAGGCGGCTGAAGCACGGCGGCGGTTAGGGGTTGCTCCGGATAAGTTTATCATTGGCCATTTGGGCCGGTTTCTTCCCCAGAAAAACCAACAGTTCTTATTACGGGCGTTTGCACGGGTCCACCAGCAGAATCAAGCGACGCACCTGGTTTTGGTGGGCGACGGGAAACAGCAGGCAGCTGCCCGGGAATTGGCTAGACACCTTGGAATTACGGCAAACGTTACGTTTACGGGCTTTTTACGTGATCCCCGGCCGGTAATGGCGGCCTTTGATTTGTTTGCTTTGCCGTCGCTTTACGAGGGGCTTTCCCTTGCATTGCAGGAAAACATTGCAAACGGCACACCCGCCATTATTTCACCGAACCAGTCTCCGGAAGCGCACCGGGTAGGGCAGGTGCAAGTATGTTCCCTTGATGAGCGGCAGTGGGCGGATAAAATGGCAACCGCCGCAGCGAACGGCCATCCTGATAAGCTAACCTACAGCGTAACGAACGCGATAGCCTTTGCAAACGCGGGGTATACGTTAGCAGCGACGGTACAGCAACTGGCAGCCTTGTATGAATAAAAAACTTGCGTTTTGAAACCTTCCTAGTATAATCATTTGTGTTAACTAATATTGAATTCAAGTTAACGCAAATGAAAGGGAGGTCTTTTCGTGCAACTCAGATTACGACATTTGCTTCAAATTGCAATGATGGCGGTAATTATTTGTGTAATGGGGCTGTTGCCCCCGATTCCGGTTGGATTTATTCCGGTGCCAATCATCCTACAAAACATGGGAATTATGCTGGCGGGGGCCCTGTTGGGTGGCCGGCGCGGGCTACTGGCCGTTTTGGTTGTAATGCTTCTGGGAATCTGTGGGATTCCCGGTGGCGTTTCGCCGTTAACGGTTCTTGTTAGTCCAACGGGCGGATATATAATGGCGTACCCCCTTGCAGCGCTTTTAATCGGGGTAACCGTCCACCATTTTGGCGTTATGACGACCTTTTGGCGGCAGTTGCTCCTGGTAATGCTCTGTGGTGTTCTTCTGATTGATGGGTTAGGAACGCTATGGCTAGCGCATATTAGTCACATGGCGTTGGGGAAAGCAATTGTAGCGAACCTGGTTTTCTGGCCGGGGGACACGCTCAAGGCGATTGGAACGGTGATTATTACGCAAATTTGCTACCGGACGCAGCGTCTTCAGAAACTTTTTCAATAACAAAACCGGGCTTCGTGCGTGAAGCCCGGTTTTGTTGGTAGTTGAATTGAAAAATTAAAGAAGTAGTCCCACGTAGTAGTGGATAAACATCGTGATAATTCCGATAATCACGTTGCGAATCATTGCCACCCGGACATTCCCGTTGCCAAGCTTAGCGCTCAGGAAGCCGGTAAGGGCCACCGAAAGAATCACCGCAATGATGGTCCCCTGCCACCGAATTGCTGATGGGAGAAGTGTCATGGCAACAAGCGGGAAAATGCCCCCAGAAGCCGCTGATACGAGGGATGAAAAGGCTGCGTGCCACGGGTTGAGGTAGTGGCCTAATGTCAGGTCGTGTTTGATTCGGACAATCGTTCCGAGGGGGTCCTTATCCATGAGTTCCGTTGCGATTTCCTGAGCCGTTTGGGGGGAAACGCCCCGGGCCTGGTAGTACTGGGTGACGGTTGCAAGGTTCTCTTCCCGGCGCTCATTCAGGTGCCGTTCTTCGTCTGCCACCACGGCCTTTTCGGTATCCTTTTGGGAACTAACGGAAGTGTATTCCCCGGATGCCATGGAAAACGCACACGCCAGCAAGTCAGAAAGGCCAGCCATAAAGATGGCAAAATTACTGGTCGTTGCAACCGCCATACTGAATAGCACCCCCACAACCGTGAGGATTCCATCGTTGGCGCCGAGGACGCCCGCTCGTAACGTATTGGCCCGTTCGGCCAGGGTTTGGTGTTCTTTTTTGTTAGCTTTGGTTGTCATGAATTCGCCTCCTTACGCGAAAAGGGTCCCAATGACGTAGGTCACGATCATCGTAAGCAACCCGAAGAGAACGTTGCGGCCTAACGCTTTTCCGCGCTGTGCGTTTCCTAAAACGGCGGCCGTGTATCCCGTAATTGCAAGGGCAATGGCAACCGCAATGATCGTTGCGCCGATCCGGATAGACGCCGGAAAGAGAGTGATTGCAAGGAGGGGGAGGAGCGAACCGGTCGGAAATGAAACCATTGAAGCGATGGCTGCGCCAACCGCACTCGTTTTATCGGCCGGATCAAACCCGTAACGTTCCCGCACCGCCACGGTCAGCTTATCACCGGCGAGCATTTCCTTCGTTGCTTTGGCTGCCAGGTCGGGTGAAATGCCCGTTTGGACGTATTTATTTTTAATGAAGTTAAACTCCTCATCATAGCGTTCATCAAGGGCCAGCGTTTCGTCCGCAATGGCCTGTTTCTCGGTATCCCGCTGGGAGCTGACCGAGACAAACTCACCCATCGCCATGGAGACTGTTCCGGCCAGCATGCCCGCAAGGCCAGATAACAGGATGTTATGGGGGCTGACCGCCGCCCCCGCAACTCCCAGAACAATGCCGGCAATTGAAAGGATCCCGTCGTTTGCACCCATTACCGCCGCCCGAATAAGGTTGATTCGGTTAGCGAGGGATTGCGGCCGGCGCTTTTTTGGCTTATTCATACCGTTCACTCCCTAATTTAGAAATTTTAAAAGCATTGGTTATATTTTACCATTTCTCCTGGGAAGCACAACACTAAATTTTGTTTATGGCCATTTCCCGGGAAATAAAAAATGGGACGCCGAAGAACGTAACAAGGTAAAAAACAAAAAAGCTGAGCTTATGCCCAACTTTCCTTGCTATTTCATAATGACCGGATGGACCTACCGGACAACAAAGACAGAACACGGCGCATACTTGGCCATGTATGCGGCCTGAGAACCAAAGTACTTGCGAATTCCCTGCTTTGAAAGGGCCCCAACAACGAGAAGGTCAGGGTTGATGCTTGGGATTACTTCCTTAACAATGGTTTCGCCGGGGTCCCCCTCGGCAATCACGATCCGGACATCAACCACCCCGGCTTCCTCAGCAATCTTTTGGTAGCGAAGAAGGTGCTTTTTTAATTCTTCGCGCTCGCCGTGAACATAATCGTCATCCAGAACCTGAAAGACGTTCATTTCATCCTTTTCCAGGACTGAAACGATGTAAAGGGTGGCGTTGAGGTCGATTGCACGGCGCATGGCAACCCGAAATGCAAGCTGGGCATCGGCTGAATCGTCAACGCCGACCAGAATCTTTTTGATGTTTTTAACACTTTCAGTATCCATCTAATCTTCCTTTCTAATAATTACCTGTGTTCACCGCTATTCTAACGTAAGTAATTGGATAACACCAGTAAAACTTTTGGTATCCCGAAAAAAATATCTGTCTTTTATTAAATGTGTGTGCTATATTTAAAATGGAATTTTTATTGGGGAGGAGATTTTCAATGGCTGAAAAGAAACACCGTTTGCTGGAATACGCGAACGGGAAATCGCTTGAAGAAATTAACGGTACCGTCGAGGTTCCCAGGGGGAAGGGGTTCTGGCGCACGCTCCTTGCGTACTCTGGCCCGGGGGCACTGGTTGCAGTGGGATACATGGATCCCGGGAACTGGTCAACGTCGATCACCGGCGGGCAGGACTTTGGCTACCTCCTAATGTCAGTAATCCTGATATCAAGTTTGATTGCGATGCTCTTACAGTACATGGCGGCTAAACTTGGTATTGTCACGCAAATGGACTTGGCGCAAGCAATTCGGGCACGGACAAGTAAGGCACTCGGAATTGTTTTGTGGATTCTGACGGAGCTTGCCATTATGGCAACGGATATTGCGGAGGTAATTGGGGCCGCGATTGCGTTAAATCTTCTCTTCCATATCCCGTTAATTATTGCGGTCTTTATTACGGTTGCGGACGTAATGGTTCTGCTTTTGTTAACGAAGATTGGTTTCCGAAAGATTGAAGCGTTGGTTGTGTGCCTGATTCTCGTAATTCTTGGGGTGTTTATTTACCAGGTTGCGTTATCCGACCCGAAATGGGGCGCGGTAATTACGGGCTTCATTCCGAGTGCTAAGGTGATGGCGAGTCATCCGGTCGTTAACGGAACCACCCCGTTGAGCGGGGCGCTTGGGATTATCGGGGCGACGGTAATGCCCCATAACCTGTACCTTCACTCGGCAATTTCACAGACCCGGAAGATTGATTACGATGACGAAGAAAGCGTTAAGCAGACGGTGCGCTTTACGACGTGGGACTCAAATATTCAGCTAACGGCGGCATTCTTTGTGAACGCCTTGCTGTTAATTATGGGGGTGGCCGTCTTTAAAACGGGCGCCATCAAGGACCCGTCGTTCTTCGGACTATACCAGGCGTTGCATAACCCGAACACCGTAAGTAACGGGATGTTAGCGGCGGTTGCCCGTTCCGGCATTCTTTCAACCCTGTTCGCAGTCGCCCTGTTAGCCTCCGGGCAAAACTCAACGATTACCGGGACGTTAACCGGACAGGTTATCATGGAAGGCTTTATCCACATGAAGATGCCGCTGTGGGCCCGGCGGTTGGTTACCCGGTTGCTCTCGGTGGTTCCCGTCCTGTTGTGCGTCCTCATGACGGCGGGTGAATCGGAAATCCAGCAGCACATTGCCATTAATAACCTGATGAATAATTCGCAGGTCTTCCTGGCGTTAGCACTTCCGTTTTCAATGCTCCCGTTGCTAATGATGACGGACAGCGAACTGGAAATGGGCCAGTATAAGAACACCTGGTGGGTTAAGGTTCTAGGATGGGTCTCAGTTATCGTCCTAACGTTCCTGAACATGCAGGGATTGCCTGACCAGATGACCGCCTTCTTTAGTAGTAACCCAACGCCGGCGGAGCAACACCTTGGTGCGATTGTGGCGTACATTCTTGATGTTCTTATTATCGCCCTGCTGGTTTGGACAATCGTTGAACTAAAACGGGGTAATAAACGGTATAAGCAGCAACTTGCCGCTCAACAGGAGCCGTCAACGGCGGCAAAGAAAAATGAATAATTAAAATTCCGGTCTGCCTGGTTAGGGTGGGCCGGATTTGTTATCCTATGAGTAAAGCGCTTTATTTAAGGAGGAGTTAGTGATGAACTGGGGCATAATTGGAACGGGTTGGGCTGCGGGCGACATGGCCGCCGCCCTTAATGCGGTGAACGGGGAGGTGTACGCAGTTTCCAATCCGCACAGGGAACACACCGACGACTTTGCGGCAAAGTACCACGTTTTACACCGGTACTATGATAATGCGGCCCTTATGAACGACCAGCAGGTGGACATTGTGTACATTGCCACCCCGCATAACCAGCACTACGAGCTAATTAAGCAGGCCCTTCTGGCAGGGAAGCACGTTTTTTGTGAAAAGGCGATTACCGTAACGGCCGCTGAGTTTGACGAAGTGGCGGCCCTGGCTCAGAAGCGCCACCTCATCCTGACGGAGGGATTCACCCTATACCACATGCCGTTGTACAAGCAACTGCACCAATTAATTGCGGCCGGGAAGCTTGGCACGATTAAGATGGTGCAGGTTAATTTTGGAAGTTTAAAGGATCCGGATCCGCGGCACCGGTACTTTAACCGCGAGTTAGCGGGCGGTGCGTTACTTGATATCGGCGGGTATGCGGTGGCGTTTGTCCGCCAGTTTTTACGGGACCTCAACGTTGCGGCCACTTCCGTTCAGTTTTACCAAACCGGAGTGGACGAAATGGCGGGCGTCGTTTTAAAGAACGGCCACGAGCAGATGGCGGTCATTAGCCTGTCGTTCCGGGCAAAGCAGCCCAAACGCGGCGTGGTTTCCGGGACCAAGGGCTTTGTTGAGGTAAATAACTATCCGCGGGCTGACCAGGCAACGGTTACCTACACTGCGGATGCGCACACCGCTACGACCACGACAATGACGGCCGGGGCAAGTGATTTGGCCCTCCAGTACGAAGTGCAGGACATGGAGCGCTACGTTTTGCAGGGCCACGATGACGGCGAGTTGGCGATGAGTGCGGATATTGCCCACCTGTTAAACGAAATTCGGGTTAACTGGGGACTCCGGTTTCCCAATGATAAATAGTTGCGCGGAGGAACGTGGTGTACTAGACTGAAGGTAAATTGAAAACGTTTAACCAACACAGGGGGAGCCGGTTGGCTGAGAGTGGATTCGTTCCTGACCCTTTGAACCTGTTCGTTAGTACGAGCGTAGGAATTGTGTGGTATCGAAGTGACCTTCGCTGTGTTGGGATGACGCAGGGGAGGTTTTTTGATGACAAAACAAACATTGCAAGGAGTAATCGAAGGAACGTTAATGGCGGCATTGGCAGCGGCCCTCACAATGGTGGTGCCCACCGTTGAATGGATTGACCTGTCTTTGGGGATTATCCCGATTGTTCTGGTTAGTCTCCGGCGGGGGTGGAAGATCGGCGTGTACGCGGGCCTTCTTTGGGGAATTTTGCCCGTTTTGTTTGGCCGGGCGGAAATCCTGACGGTTTGGCAGGGAATTCTGGAGTACCCGGTAGCAAGCATGAGTGTGGGGTTGGCTGGAATATGGGCATCCCGCTTTCAGAATGCGCTTCGTGCGGGCCGGCCAGTATTTCGCTGGATTATGGTAGCCTGCTTAACCGGAGTCGGGGTAAAGTACCTCATTCACTTCTATGCGGGCATCGTCTTTTGGGGGGCATACGTTCAGTGGGGGCTTGGCCCGGTGGCGTACTCCGCCGCTGTAAACGGGGCAAGTTTCATTCTTAACATGGTAATTAGCACAACGGTTTTGGGAATCCTCCTCCGGCACCTTCCCCGGCTGGGAAGCAGTCACTCCTGATAAAGCGAACAATGCCGGATGAAAAAGGCTGAAAGACCGCCGAAATGATTTACATTTTTTGAAAAAACGGGTACAATATGAGCGTTTATGTTTTGTGTTGTGCAATTGTTTTTTTATATTTGAGGAGGAGAAGTTGTGGAGTTAGCAATCAACATTCTTGGGCTCATCATCTTCCTTGCGATTGGGTGGATTTTTTCCAAGGACCGCAAGCACATTAACTGGTACGGCATCATTGCGATGGTCGTATTAAACCTGTTTTTAGCATGGTTTATGACCAGCTTTAGTTGGGGCCAGAACATGATTAAGTGGGCGGCTGGTGCGTTTGATACGTTGGTAAAGGAAGCCTACGTTGGGATTGCGTTTGCAATTCCAAGCATGGTGCACGTCAAGCAGATGGACTTCTTTGTTAGTTCATTGCTACCAATCTTAATGATCGTGCCGCTGTTTGACATCTTGACCTACATCGGGGTACTGCCGTTCATTATTAAGTGGGTCGGTAAGATTCTGGCATTCGTCACGCGGCAGCCGAAGTTTGAATCGTTCTTCGCCGTTGAAATGATGTTCCTTGGAAACACGGAGGCGCTGGCCGTATCACAACTTCAGTTAAAGCAAATGAAGGCCAAGCGGAACCTGACGCTTGCCATGATGTCAATGAGTTGCGTGACGGCGTCAATTCTGGGATCATACATGCAGATGATGCCGGGGCAGTTCATCCTTACAGCCGTGCCGCTGAACGTGGTAAACGCGCTAATTGTTACGTCAATGCTGAACCCGGTTCACGTTGACAAGGAAGAAGATACCGTGGCAACGATTACCGGAGCGGCAGCGGAAGCATCCGGTGACGTTGAGGCGGACGGAAAGCGCGAACCGTTCTTCTCCTTCCTGGGCGATTCCATCTTAGGCGCTGGCCGGCTGGTTTTGATCATTGCGGCGAACGTTATTGCCTTTGTGGCTTTAATTGCTTTACTGGATAAGGTATTGGAGTTATGCCACATTTGGACGATTGAAAAGATCTTAGGTTACATCATGTTCCCGTTTGCATGGCTGTTAGGGTTGGACCCGCATACGGCGCTTCAGATGGGCCAGTACATGGGAACTAAGTTAGTAACGAACGAATTCGTGGTAATGCTGAAGGTAATGCACCAGGTTGGTCACTTTGCCCCGCACTTTAAGGCGGTGCTGACGGTCTTCCTGACGTCGTTTGCTAACCTGTCAACAATCGGGATGATCATCGGGTGCTTCAAGGGGATTGTTAACCGTGAAAAGAACGATGTCATTTCAGCAAACGTGGGTTACATGCTCATCTCAGGAATTCTGGTATCCCTGTTATCAGCAGCGATGGTTGGGCTGTTTGTATGGTAGGAATAAAGCCTTTCAGGAAGGCCTGAGTGGGTTGCATCCAATGGTTTATTGATAATATAAAAATCCCCCGGTGGTCTGTGCGACCGCCGGGGGATTTGCTGTTTACTTGAACGTTTCGAAGTAGTCACTCATTTGTTGGAGCGCGTTGATCAATGCTTCAACCTCGTTCTTGTCCATTCCGCTTAACAGGGAGCTCATTGCCTGCTGGTGAAGTTTGTTGTGAGCCCGGTATAACACCCGGCCCTTCTTCGTAAGGCCAATGTTAATTACCCGCCGGTCCTTTTTATTCCGAATCCGTTCGACGTAACCCTTGTCTTCTAGCTGATCGATGCTCTTTGTCAGCGTCCCCTTTGTCAGGTTTAGCTGCCGCGCAATCCGGGAAATTGGCTTCTTATCGTGAAGGGAAACAACGTGAATCAGGTGAAGTTCCCGGGCAGTGATGTCACTAAACGGGCTCTTCTTTAATTCGCTGTCTTCCACGTACCGCACCCGGTCATATAGCCGGAATAACAGGTCGTTAATCGTATTTGATTGTTGCTTTGTAATACTATCGTTTGCCATGGCGCACCTCGTTTTCATAATTATTAATATCGAACAACGATAATTGTATCATAAGCAAAAAGTTCTTGGCTAGTATTCCTGATGATGAATAAAATAAAATTATAAAAAAGGCCTCGTCCGAGGACGACGCCAGGTAAATCTCTGATGGGTGGTCAGGGGATCGAACCCTGGACCCACGGATTAAGAGTCCGTTGCTCTGCCAGCTGAGCTAACCACCCATATTTTTAATCACCGAAGGAACAACCTCCGTTCCAACGACGATATATATACTACCAGCTAATTACGATGATTGCAACCCTCTTTTTTAAAAAATTCACGGTGGTGCGGGCCGGTAAAATGGCAGGGGTTTCAGCGCTATTTAGGAATGATGTATAATTAGACCGGATTAGTGGGGCTATTAATATCCCAAAGAAGGAGGCCAACGGGATGAAGAAGATTCTAGTTGTTGACGACGAAAAACCAATTTCTGACATTATCAAGTTTAACCTCTCAAAGGAGGGGTACGAGGTGCACACTGCCTACGACGGGGAGGAAGCCCTCGCAAAGGTGAAGGAGATTGTTCCAGACTTGATTGTTCTGGACCTCATGCTACCGAAGATTGACGGCCTTGAAGTGGCGCGGGAAGTGCGGAAAGAATACAACATGCCAATCATTATGGTTACGGCGAAGGACGCGGAGATTGACAAGGTTCTCGGCCTTGAAATGGGAGCGGATGACTACGTAACGAAGCCGTTCTCTAACCGGGAACTGGTAGCGCGGGTCAAGGCTAACCTGCGGCGGCAGGAAGCCAACGTCACGAGTGCGAAGGAAGAGGCCGCGGAGGGCCAAAACATTGAGGTCGGTTCCCTTGTAATCTACCCGAAGTCGTACACGGTCGCGAAGAACGGGGAAAAGATTGAGTTAACCCACCGCGAGTTTGAACTACTAAGTTACCTGGCCCAGCATTTAGGCCAGGTAATGACCCGGGAGCACCTGTTACAGACGGTTTGGGGGTACGACTACTTCGGGGACGTCCGGACGGTTGACGTGACGGTCCGACGGCTGCGGGAAAAGATTGAGGACACCCCGAGCCGGCCGGTTTGGCTTGTAACCCGGCGGGGAGTGGGCTATTATCTGCGGAACCCGGAAGAAGAGTAGGCTAGTTCCATGAGCTGGAAGGAACGGATTAAACAACGAACCAACCCACTACGGTCAATCTACGTTAAGATTGCCTTTTCGTTTGTGCTGCTACTCCTACTGATTTTTCAAATTGTGGGGATTATTTTTGTGCAGCAACTTAAAACGGATAACCTGAAGACGTTTAAGCAGCGAACGGAGCTTTCATCGTACGTTGAAAACACGCTGGTTTCGGTGATGAGCCACCCCACCAAGGACACAAACGCCCGGATCCACAAGATAATCGCGGGGATTAACAACGACAATATTACGACGATTCAGGTGGTTGACCCTAAGGGGGTTATTCGGGGAGTAAGTAACACTGATGGGCGTAACCTGGTTGGTCAGAAAACAACGGATAATGACATCAAACGGGTTTTGTACGACGGCAAAACGGACACGAAGATGCTGGTTAACCGCTCAGATAACCATCGCTACTACGTCACAATCACGCCGTTGTTAAGCACAACGGGGAACACGAACACGGTGGTGGGGGCCGTCTATATCCGGGCCAACCTCGACGCCGTGTATAACGCCGTAAACAACGTAACGATGATTTTCGCTACGGCATCGCTGATTGCCACGGTGGTCGGGTTATTGTTGGCCCTGCTGATTGCGCGGACGATTACCCAACCAATCGAAGAGATGAAGCGGCAGACTACCCGGATTGCCCGGGGGGATTACTCGGGCCGGGTTAAGGTGTACGGGAACGACGAGCTAGGGGAACTTGCCACGGCGGTCAACGACCTCTCGGTGCGGGTGGAAAACGCCCAGGCCTCAACGGAAGCGGAGCGGCGCCGTCTTGACAGCGTGCTGACCCACATGTCTGATGGGGTGCTGGCGACCGACCGGCGGGGCTTGATTACCATCATTAACGATAAGGCGTGTGCGTTATTAGGTGTCGCGGAGCATGACGTGATTGGGAAATCAATTCTGGACGTTTTAGGAATTCGCGGGCAGTACGCCTTTCGTGACCTGCTCGAAAAGCAGGATGAAATTAAGATTAACCTGTCTGACGACGACCACGAGCAGATTTTAAAGGCGTTCTTCTCCCTGATTCAGCGCCAAACGGGCTATACGGCGGGGTTGGTTTGCGTTCTGCACGATGTTACCGAGCAGCAACGGGTTGACCGGGAACGGCGGCAGTTTGTATCCAACGTTTCGCATGAATTACGGACGCCGTTAACAAGTGTTCGAAGCTACATTGAAGCTCTTAACGAAGGGGCGTGGAAGGACCCGGAAGTTGCACCGGAATTTTTGCGGGTAACGCAGGATGAAACCGACCGGATGATCCGGATGATTAACGACCTGCTAAACCTGTCCCGGATGGATTCCGGCACGGTCAAGCTTGAACTGGAACTCGTGAACATCAACGAGTTGTTTAGTTACATCCTTGACCGGTTTGATATGATGCTTGCTAAAAACCGGGAAGAAGGGAAACCGCAACTCACCATTAAGCGGGACTTTACGGCAACAAGCCTGTGGGCGGAGGTCGACCAGGATAAGTTTACGCAGGTGATTGATAACATCATGACCAATGCGGTGAAGTACTCACCGGATGGGGGAACAATTACGTGCCGTCTGCAACAGGAGCGCAACAACGTTGTTTTGAGTGTGGCTGATCAGGGATTAGGAATTCCGAAAAAGGACATCGACCATATTTTCGACCGGTTCTTCCGGGTTGATAAGGCCCGTTCGCGGGCCCAGGGGGGAACTGGTCTGGGGTTAGCCATCTCCAAGGAAGTAATTGAGCTTCTGCACGGGAAGATTTGGGTAACCAGCACGGAAGGAAAGGGCTCAACGTTCTTTATTTCCCTCCCGTCGGAAGAATACGAGGAAGGAGACCTGTGGGATGAAGATGCTTAGGTGGTTTCGGGAAAACTGGCTGCACATCGCGTTGCTCTTGGCCCTGATTGTTAGTGTTACGTTCTCGTTTTTGATATGGGCCAACCCCTTTCAGCGGCCGCACAGTAAACGGACGCCGACGCTCCGACAACCAACAACGCAGACGGCGACCTGGAAGGCGAGTGACCTGTACGTTCCCACAACGGTTGTGATTAACCGGGGAGGCGGAAAGCAGGAGCAGGTTCAGTCCAAAACAAATGAGGCAATGCACGTAATTCAGCGGGGATTAGCGGCGACGAATGCCGACCGGATAACACCGGTTGCGCTGACTGCTCATGATTATCAGGGTGAGTTTCACCGGGCTGATACGGTTATTTTGAGTTATCCGGATCCACTTCCGGGCGGACTGTTTAAAAAACTGCTTCGTCGTGGGGGAAGTGGTGCATCTTTTCAGGTCAACCACGTGTTGATTTCTACGAAGAAACCTGACCGGTTGTACTTACTGGACGACGCCCATCGCCAGGAGTACGTAGTACCGGTTCGGGGAACGGCGGTCCGGCGCATGGTTCATACCCTCGTTACGCTGAAAGGCCAGCGCACTCCCATAACGTTCCAGCGCATTGCCGGGAAAATGACGGTGACGTACCCGGCCGGGCTGAGTTTGCCGCAGGTCAGCTATCTTGTAAATAAGCAGCCGGCTAACCAGCTCGTTACCCGGTTAATGGGGGCGAATAGCTCGTATATCATTGATTCGCGGCAGCAGGCAAACACGACAACGTATACTGATAGCAACCAGCGCCTAACCGTTAATCAAAAAGAAGGTGTGATTGCATACGACCAGTACCGTCGTCGGGGGCAGCCGGATGATGCAACGACGGTTCTAACTAGTAACGTTAAGCGGTTGAATGACCTGGATGTCGGGCTAACCGCCGTTCACTTTTTAAGTTATTCGCAGCCGCATCATACGGCAACCTACTGTAGTTACGTGGCCGGCTTTCCAATCATCTCATCGGTTAGTCGGGGAATGTATACCATTCGGCAAACGGCCACGGCCACGACTTCGGTGACGTTTTCCCAGTATGGCCTTCAGGTGGCAATTCCGTCTGGGGCGGGGGCCCACCAGGTTCATCTTCCAGCGACGGCAGAGGTGTTTAACCAGCTTGCGGCCGCGGGAATTTCGGCGGATAAGGTAACGGGAATTACGGTGGGCTACCAGTGGCATGCGAATAAGGCGTCGGGAGAAGTTGCTGACCTCACACCAACCTACTTTATCCGGATAAACGGCCAGTGGCAGGATTATCAACGGGTTATTGCCCACCACTAGGAGGAATTGGGATGAATTTCAAGCGAATTGAATGGATTTTTCTAATTGCGTTTATCGCACTCGATATTTTCCTGGTGGGGTCATTTACCCAACAGGCCCGCCTCCTAAGCGTGACCAATACCAGCCCGACAAGTTCAACGGCGCTGGTTCTCCGAAACATTAAGGAGGATCAGATTACGTACGGGAAGCTTCCTGATAAGCGGGAGTGGGGGTACTACGTGGTCAGCCCGGAAACGGATGTTTTTCGGAATAAACCCGGGCGCCTTCACGATGAAAACTGGACTGACAATAATCAGGGACTAACGGCAACGTTTGCCACGGCAATCCACGTTAACGTGAAGCACCCAACGCGGGTGTTGAATTCCGTCATTCGGACCCGGGTGGTCAACGGTAAGCAGTACCGGTATGACAGACAGCTATCGACAAAAAACCAGGTCGTTTATACGCAAAGCTTTAAGGGAGTTCCCGCGTTAACTCAGGCCGGTCAGGTGCGGTTTAATGTGCGCAACGGAATCGTGACGGGGTACACGCAGGGGTACGTTAAAACGCCCCGGCGGTTGCCGAAAAAGCAACGGATGATTAGCGCTAAGCGGGCGTTAATCGCACTGTATCAGTACAATAAGATTAACAGTAACTCGACGGTTCAGTGGGTGCGGCTGGGGTACACGAAGCTGTTAGCAGCAAACCAGCACGTGATTTACGTTCCCACGTGGGTCTTTAGCATCCGGAGTAAGACGACGGGCAACGTCACGTACCGGCAGATTAATGCGTTTACCGGCGCGGTAATGGATAAGGATTAAAAGAAGGAGGAGTTTGGAATGACAAAGACGGCAGCAGTAATGTTTGCACCAGGATTTGAGGAAATTGAAGGGCTAACGCAGGTTGATGTTCTGCGACGGGCCGGAGTGCAGGTCACCATGGTTGGGTTAGAGGACCGGGTGGTTACGGGCGGTCACGGCATTACGGTAACGTGTGACGCGGTCCTCGGGGATCATTTGTTAGACTACGACGTGGTAATCTTTCCTGGCGGAATGGGGGGCGCAACGGCCCTGCGTGACAGTGACCAGCTAATGGCATTGATGAAACAGCGGCATGCGAACGGAAAGTGGAACGCGGCAATGTGTGCGGCTCCAATGGCGTTGGGGCGCTACGGGTTACTTGATGGTCGCACGTATACTTCTTACCCGGAAATTGAAACCCACGCTCAGGACGGGCATTTCACGGAGGACATTACCGTTGTTGATCAGGAAGGAAAGATCATCACGAGCCGGGGGCCGGCAACCGCATTAGCGTTCGCCTACCGCATTCTCGGGGTTCTCGGGGTTGACGCCCAGGATGTCCGGCACGCGATGTTGTACGACTACCTGAAGGATAATATTCAGTAAGATAAAAAAGGTCCGTTATTCACGGGCCTCTTTTTGGTTGGGATTCTACTTGTTGTGCTTATGGATCATCACTGCGGTGATAATTGCCGCTAAAATTAACAGTGCACTAGCTGTCCAGGAAATCCAGTGCGGTTTGTTAATTGTGCCGTTTACCCCGATTGTCGTAAACATGTTAACGGTCCACGGGATGATGACGCTAAGGATCAGCAGAACCACTGGTAATGTATATTTTCGCATGTCCCCATTATAGCATTTCTCCGAAGGGGCGACTGGCAGATGAGGGAATTTCCGAATAAGGAAGGTAAAAAATGAAGAGGAGCCGAGTGACGGCGCTTTTCCTAAAGGACATCGTTCGTTATATCCTATAACATTAATTACTTTAGCCCCAACACGTATTAATTATACAGATAATTACGTACATTAAAAGGGTTGAATTTAATTTTGTTCGTAATAGTATAAAGGTGTCGCATGAAGTCGTGGTCAAGGAAGATAAAGGAGCCGATCAAATGACAGAGCACTTTAATACTGTTGACGAAGCAATCGCTGCATTGCAGGCGGGAAAGTTTATCATTTTAGCGGACGATGAATCCCGCGAAAACGAAGGAGACCTCGTTGCGTTAGGCCAAAACATTACGCCGCAAACCGTTTACCAGATGTTAAGATTGGCGAACGGGTTGATGTGCGTCCCGGTTAGCGCTGGGATTGCAGAAAAGCTCGGGTTCAAGATGATGGTTAAGCACAGTACGGACCCGAACGGAACGCCGTTTATGGTGACAACCGATGCAAGCTTTGATGCGGCGGGGGTTACAACCGGGGTATCAGCCTTTGACCGGGCAGCCACCATTAACCTGATTGCAGACGCGCAGGCAACGCCGAACCAGTTTAACCATCCCGGCCACATTCAGCCGTTGATTGCTGAGGAGCGGGGCGTCCGGGCGCGGACGGGCCACACAGAAGCTGCAGTTGACTTGGCCTACCTGGCAGGGAAGGCGCCGGTTGCGGTGATTATCGAAGTGTTGAAGCCGGACGGGCACATGGCCCGGCGGCCGGAATTAACGCAGCTAGCGGCCGAGCAGCACGTGCCGTTTATTACAATTCCGCAAATTAAGGCTTATCTGGATGACCGCGGGATTGAGTACGCCGCACAACTAGCAAAATAGGACCGCGTTTAAAGATTAATCTTCAAAAAACGGGAAAACTGGGATTGATGCCCCAGTCTTCCCGTTTCTTTTCCGTTAGCGTTTATATTTCCTGGGAAATAATCCTTACGCGTGCCGGCAATTTATGCTACGGTGGTTCGTAAACTAATAATGACGGAGTGATTTTACGGTTATGGATGAGTTATTTGCCCGGACGCCGGTACCGAAAGCGTACTTTAAGCTCGCTTTACCGGTGGTTTTAAGCATGGTTGTTAGCATGGCCTACAACTTAATTGATACCTTCTTTATTGCCCAGACCCACCAGCCAGCGATGGTGGCAGCGGTAACGGTTTGTACCCCACTTTTTTCGTTCATGCTAGCAATGGGGGATATGTTCGGCCTGGGCGGGGCGGCGCTCATCTCCCGTTACCTTGGTGAGGGGAAACGGGAAACGTGTACCCGCATTAGCAGCTTTTGTACGTTCGGAGCAGTTGCTTTGGGAGTAGTGGTTACGCTTGGAATGTTTGCCCTGGAGCATCCGCTGCTCCGGCTGTTAGGGGCAACGAGCGTAACGTGGGGGGAAGCCCGGCGGTTTTACCAAATTATGGCGCTTGGAGCGGTGATTATTATTTTCTCGCTGGTACCGACAAACTTGCTCCGGACGGAGGGGCTGGCTACCGAAGCAATGATTGGGTCGGTGGCTGGGACAATCGTAACCATTTGTTGCGATCCACTATTCATCTTTGGCTTCCATATGGGAGCGGCTGGGGCAGCCGTTGCCACGGTCCTGGGATACGTTGTAACCGACCTCTTGTACTTGTACTATGTGATTCGCCGTTGCCAGGTCATCACGGTTGATCCGCGCCAGCTGCGGGTCACCTGGCAGTGGGTGAAGGAAGTGATTGTGATTGGAATCCCAGCGTCCCTGACAAACCTCATGCAGAGTTTTGGGTTAATGGTGTTAAACGAATGCCTGGTTCCCTACGGAACAACTAAAATTGCGGCGGCCGGAATCGTGATGAAGATTGATATGATTGTTATTTTGATTCTGGTGGGCTTTGCCTTTGGTGCGCAGCCGCTGGTGGGATACAACTACGGGGCACGCAACCAGAAGCGGTTTACTGCCGTGGTTGGATTTGACCTGTTGGTTGAAGTGGGATACGCCACGATTGGAACGGTGGTCTTAATGGTGGCAGCTCCGTTCTTAATCCGGCTCTTTATGAATGACCCGGTGATTATTCGGACGGGGACGACGATGATGCGAATTTTCCTCCTGACAACGCCGTTTATTGGGGCGGTAATGGTTTTTACGACCGTTTTCCAGTCAGCGGGGAAGGCGGGAAGTGCGTTTATTATGGCAATTGCCCGCCAGGGACTTTTCTACGTCGCGGCTTTGGCCACCTTGATTCCGCTTGTCGGCTACCTGGGAGTGTTGTGGGCTCAGCCGGTGGCGGATGTGTTGACGGGGATTGTCGGCGGCTTGCTCTACTGGCGGGTTGTTCGGGCGTTTCGGCGGACTGAATGAGTCAGTTTCACGTGAAACAAAAAGAAGGTGTGATAAAACACTAAAATGGGTATCCTGCAAAAAATCGAACAAATTATAGAGAAGGTTTGGAGTGCCTTCTTATTCGAAATTAATATGCAGATATATTAAAAGAGGCTGATTTACGTTACAGCCTCTTTTAATATAATTATCAATCTATTTTTCAATTTTAATATACCATAAATACTTAACATACGCAATTAAACTTTCAATTACTAAGCACGCGAAATAGAAAGTAAATAACAAAATAAAATAAAGCGCAATTATATCGCTTAGGCCTACATAGGGGAAAGGGAAGTCTGAAGCGCTATAGAGTAATAAAATAAAGAAGAAATCAAAGAGTATCAGTATTAGAAACAAAAAAACACAATCTTTATTTGAATCCGAAAGATCCTTTTGCATCCAAGAGGTTGGTTCTTTAAATTCATTAGGGTCGATATGGCGATTGAATATGTACCATCCTATTGCGATAATTCCGATAATTATTCCTATCCACCAGTGAAATGAGCTTTTATACTGATTTAACCATTGCGTTAAAGCCGATTCTTTTGTCGCGATTGAATATTGATATGGTGTAATCCATGAAATTAATTCGTCCCAACAAAGTAGTAAAATAATGATTCCAAACAGAATAAAATTGTAAATAAATGCCTTCTTAGACGTTTTGGCTGATGCACTAAAATAAACAAACTTGTGTTCTAAAGTATCGTAGTAAATCAAAATAGATTGCTTTTTTTCTTGTTTTTGATCCTTTATTCGACCATATCTTAGAAAACGCATCATTTTAAAACTATTTAATTTCATTTAAATTTCTCCTTTTTCGCAATTCTAACACAAAAAAGGAGATGTAACAAAACACCAAAAACGAACCCGCTGTAAAGGTGGAGCTCCTTTTAAACGCTACTTAGTTATGAGTATAAATTAGGGCATAAAAAAGCTCCGTTTCCCATAATCTTACTGATGGTAACCGCGTGGAGGTTCAAATGGTTCTCCCCCGCATAAAGTAATTACTAGGAAACGCAGCTGATTAAGTTAATGAAAGGAATCTTAATTATCCCCACGTCCTTTTCTTAATTGATTCGCTCCGGAACGCATATCCGGTAATTCCGTAAATGGATGTCCGGGCACCCGTCGCTCCCCCTGAATAAGTAACATTGTTGGTTCAAGTGCGATCGGATAATCCCGCATCCTAGGTGGGAATCCACTGACTCCTTACATCCTCTTTATACCACCGTACGGTTATTTTTGCAAGCGCTATCATAAAAGAATCAGCGCTTTTTAACCGCAAAAAAAGGCTAGAACCTACTCCAGCCTTTAATGGTTAATAACGGAAATCACAGTTAGTCAATCTGAATCCGCTTTGTGTTTGAAATTTCTTCCGCTGTCTTTGGCAGGACAACTTTGAGGACGCCAGCTTCGTACTTGGCGCTAATCTTGTCCTGGTCAACGTTCGGGAACCGGTATGACCGGGTGAACCGGCCGTAACTCCGTTCGCTTGAAATGACGTTGCCGTTTGCATCGCTTTCGTCTGAGAACGAATCCCGCTTAGCTGAAATCGTTAATTGGTTGTTCTTAAAGTCAACGCTGATGTCCTTCTTATCAACGCCAGGAAGATCGACGACGACCTTGTAATCCTTGTCAGTTTCGGAAATGTCGGTCTTCATTTCTTCGTTGGTAGAGCCAAAGTTAAACAGTGACTGGCCGAAGTTGTTGAAGAGGTCATCCCGCCGCTGCATCAGATCATTTAACCGGTTGTTTAATTCGTTTGCCATAGTCAAAACTTCCTTTCGTGTGGTTTATCGGGAATTAACTTCCTTACACCTTTAGTATATCGCGCCAAATAGTAATTACAACCATTTAGCCTGCTGGTTATTTCCGGTGCCGCCACCGGTGGAACCACCGGCGGAGGTGGGCACCAGCCATGCCCCCGATGATGAGGAGGGCGATGACGTAGCCACACACCCCTAGCCGGGCAACGCCGGAGTGGGGACTGCCCGCTACCAGCAGGGAGGAACCAAGGATGATGGCGGCCAGGATGATGGTGATACTCAGTCGTGATGCGATTTGTTCTAGGCGATCAACCAAGCGTTCCTGCCCCTTATACTTAACGGTTAAGCGGGCTTGCCCCTGGTTAAACGTGGAAAGCGTCCGCGTTAACTGGGTGGGAAGCTGGGGCAGGGTATGCAGGGCTTGGAGAAGGGTAAGCATTCCTGCTTCCGTTTCCCGGCGAAGGTTAAAGTGACTCTTGAGGTATTCCTTAGCAAACGGCCGGGCGACGTCCATGAGGGAGAGGTGGGGGTCTAGCTGGGCAACGATTCCTTCAAGGGAGCCAAACGCCTTTACCAGGAGGGTAATTTCGGCGCGGACCTGGAGATTATTTTTCCGGCAGAGGGCAATGATGTTGTACAGCATTACCGGAAAGTCGATTTGCCCCAAACCGAGTGTGAGGTACGGGGCCAGGAAGGAGCCTAGTTCGCCGTAAAATTCTTCCTCGTCAACGGTTCCGGTACGGTTGCAGACGGCAAGAATGGCTTTCCCAATTTCGTGGGTGTCACCGGTCGTAAGGGCAATAATTACGTTGGCCATTCCGTCCACTAAATCAGGGGTGAGCGTTCCCATCATCCCAAAATCCAGGTAAACCAGCCGGTAATCGGGGAGGGGCGCCCCCTTTTGTATCGTAACGGTCGAATCCTCCGTTAGTCGCTGGGTAAGGGTTTGAGGCGCCACGGTGTGCCGGGTTTTATCCTTAGTGGTAACGCGGTAAAAGAGGATGTTTCCCGGGTGGGGATCGGCGTGAAAGAAGTTATCGTGAAAGACCTGCTTAATAAAGTTTTGGACGAGGACCTGGGCAACCTCCCGGCGTTCAGCCTGTTGCTGGGCAGCAAGTTGCGGGTCGGAACTCAGTGGTTCGGTGACGTAGTCCTTAATGCTTTTTCCGGGCATCGCCGTTGTAACGAGAATTTTTTGGGTCGAATACTCGGTGTACACCCGCGGAACCCGGATAACGCCATCGTTATTGTTCAGTTGGTAAAACCGGACGCCGTTTTTAATCTCAATGGCGGTGTTGATTTCGGTGGTCAGTGACGTCCGGATTTGGCTGAGAACTTCGGCCGGGTCAATCGCACCGATTTCGGGGGTTAACCGGAGCATGCGAACGGCAAGCTGGAAAAGAGCGAGGTCTGTCCGGACGAGCCGGCGAACGTTGGGGTGCTGCACCTTGACAACGACGGGGGTGCCGTCCTTGAGGGTGGCGTGGTGGGTTTGCCCGATTGAAGCGGAGGCAAACGGTTGGGGATCAAAGGAAGCGAAGACGGCAGCGATGGTTTTTCCTGTCTGGGCGGTAAACGTCTGCTGGACCGTCGAAAAATCGTCGGCGGGAACGTTATCCTGGAGCTTCCGGAATTCGGTAATGTAGGCGGGAGAAACAAGGTCCGGCCGGGTCGAAAGAATCTGGCCTGCCTTGATAAAGGTGGGGCCGAGTTCTTCAAGGGCTTTACGGACGGCCGCGGGGTTTTGCTGGTGAATAAAGTTGCGGGCAGCATCGTACTTCTTAAGAACCCGGATGATGGTAAAGAGGCGGGCGCGTTTTTCGTGGCGGGTAATGGGTGAGTTAGGCATAAGAATTCCTCCGTTCCGGATAGTTTACGGTCATTCTAGCATAGATTGGCAAGGGTTCCGTCCGGAAGGGCTGCCATGATATGATACACAATGGATACACTATGAGGAGGGATGGACCATGCCGACTAGAAGGGAACGGGTATGGCAGTACGTTACGGACCACCTGGGGGAATATCCGGATGGAATTACGACCACAACAATTGCGGCCGCCCTTGGAATTGCGCGGCCGAACGTTAGTAAGGAACTAAATGACCTGGTCCGAACGGGGAAGCTTGCCAAAACGCGAACCCGTCCTGTTCGGTACATGACCGCCGCCCAGGTGGCCCACCGGGCGGATCATCAGGACATTGTCCAGGTTCAGGATAACAATGAGGGGACAATCCTGACCCGCCACCGGAAGGGCCAGCGGAATCCACTTGGCGGGTTTGACCGGATGATCGGCCGGGATACAAGTTTGAAGAACCAGATTGAACAGGCTAAGGCCGCCCTGCTTTATCCCCCTCACGGATTAAACGTTTTACTAACCGGGCCGACGGGGGTGGGGAAAACGTTCTTTGCAACGGCGATGAACCAGTTTGCGGCTGCCAACCAGCTAATCACCACCCCGCAGCTGACCGTCCTTAACTGCGCCGACTACGCGCATACTCCGGAAGGTGTGATGCGCCGGCTGTTCGGGAGTGTTGACGGGCAGGAAGCGGGCCTTCTTCAAGCGGCTGACGGGGGGATGCTCCTGTTGAACGAAGCACACCGGCTTCCCCCGGCGGCCCAGGAAATGCTGTTTTATTTCATGGAACACGGGACCTACAGCCGAGTGGGGGAACAGCAGCGTGAGCAGCAGGCGGCCGTGCGGATTATTTGTGCAACGACCGAGTCGCCGGAAAGTACCCAATTACAGGAGTTTGTTCGTCGCATTCCGATTACCATTCAGATTCCAGGGTTTAACCAGCGGACGATGCGAGAACGACTTCAACTCCTTCAAACCCTGTTGACAATTGAAGCCAACCGGATTGACCGGAACATCCGGGTGGATGAGGACGTGGTAAAGGCGTTGATTGGGGGCATTTCGTTCGGGAACGTTGCCCAGTTAAAGTCGGCGGTTCAACTCGTATGCGCCCAGGCCTTCCTGGATGGAATGGACGAACAGGGGGATGAAATTGCCGTTACCTTTGACAAGCTTCCCCAGGAGATTCAGGCGGGGATGTCGCGGATTGCCAATGACCGCAACGCGTTAACCGAACTAACCAGACTTGTTGATGCGACCATGGTGGTGCACCCGGACGGGACAACGGGCGCTGAAAGCCAGGACTCCTACGAACTGCCGTATAACCTTTACGAAATTATTGGGCATAAGGCGGCCGTTCTTAAGGAGGAGGGGCTTGACCAGGAAGCGATTAATAACTTCATTAAGACGGACATTAACGTTCACATGAAGACGTATTACCGGGAAGCTGACTTAGAACAGCGGAATGACCGCTCTCTGCAGGATTTGGTTGACCAGGAATTTATTGACCTTACCAGGAAAATTAAGCAGCACCTCGAGCCGCAGGTTGATTATTCCCTGGGAAATAATTTTGTGTACGCGATGAGCTTACACCTGAGTTTGTTTGCTAAGCGGGTGCAGACGGGGAAATCACTGCGGACGGTTTCCTCCAACCTAATTGCAATGGTGAAGGAAAACCGTCAGGAACTTCAGCTTGCCCGGCAAGTCAAACAGCTTCTCGAAGAACACTTCCATTTCCCGGTTCCGCGGTCTGAAGTGTACTATTTAGCGGCCCTGTTGATTTCCCTAAAGGAGGATTCACGAACGGGAACCGTCGGGGTGGTGGTCGCTGCGCACGGAAGTAGTACGGCCAGTTCGATGGTTCAGGTGGTCCGGCAACTACTCGATGTAAACAACGTGGTCGCCTTTGATATGGGGCTTGATATGAGTCCGACAACCGCGTTTACGGGAATTACCCGGGCAGTGCAGCAGGTGGACCAGGGAAACGGGGTGCTCCTCTTAGTTGACATGGGCTCCCTCGCAACGTTTAGTCGGAAACTAACGACTGAAACGGGGATCGAAGTCCGGACCATTAACATGGTTACAACGGCGATGGTTCTGGAAGCAGCGCGGAAAACAGCACTTGTGGGGGCCGACTTGGACACAATCTACGGCGAGTTGCGGGAGTTTCACGGATACTTCCGGGGAAACGACGAGCCGGGCCAGCCGTTAATGAAGAAGATGCAGGCCGTCGTGGATGCAACGGATACCCGGCCGCGGGCGCTTTTGTCGATTTGTTCCAGTGGAGAGGGCACTGCCAAAAAGATTAAGCGGCTGCTGGAAGAACAGCTGGCTGCCCAGGGGGTGCAGGATGTCGACGTTCTGCCCGTCTCGGTGGTCGGCTTGCAGGATGAGCTGGCAACGATTACGACGAAGTACAACGTCCTCGGGGCAACTGGGGTAGTGAAGCCGTCGCTGGATCGGCCGTTCATTAGCCTGGAGGACCTTCTCCAGGGAGGCGCCGCGCAGTTTATTGCGCAGGTAACGCAGGATGACCACCAGCTTCCTGCCCAGCATACGGCCATTAACCAGTCGCCGAAGTTGACGATGGGCGTCTTGCAGGAGTACCTGACAAAGTACTTTACTTTCATTAACGCTGATAAACTAACGCCGGTCTTATGGGAATACTGCCAGCAGTATACCGCGCCGCTCGTGTTGGATAATACGCAGCGGATGAGCATCATTATGCACCTTGCAGGGGCGATTGAGCGTACGCTAACGGCCAGTCCCCTAACTATTGACCAGCCAACGTTGGCGACGTCCCAGAAAGACCAGTCCGCGATCTGGGACCAGGTCCACCGGGCAACGGCTTGGTTGGAGGAAAGGGTTAATGTCCGATTAGCCCCGGCGGAAGAGTACTACATTGTTCAGTTATTGGCCGAACAGTATCAACCGAAATAATACACAGTCTTGATACACAATCAAAATGTGTGTCAAGGCTTTTTTTATTTTATTTTGCCGGTAAGTACGGGATTTAGGACGATACACTTAGGGCGATACACTATTTTACGGAAAACGGGTGTATGATACTTTTTGGAAACCATTACAAAGGAGATTTAACGGGACGGGAAGCGATTACCAGTCCGCAAAGCAATGCAGGTTCAATTATTACGAATTGATAGCCGGTTACTTCACGGGCAGGTAACGACCAGCTGGGCAAAAGCGTTTCGGCTTGATCGGATTCTCGTGGTTGATGATGCGGCCGCCCACGACCCGCTTCGCCAGGTTCTGCTGCAACAGGCGGCGCCGGTTGGAATCCCTGTGAATGTTCTAACGGTTGACCAGGCTTGCCGGCTTGTTGATGATTCCCGCCTTGCTTCTACCAAGGTCATGATTATCACCGCAACGCCTGAAAGCGCCCGTCTTTTAATTGAAGCGGGGCTCGCCGTTGAGAGCGTTAATGTTGGCTCACTGAGTTTCAGTGCGGGCCGGCAGATGGTAACAAACGCCGTTGCCGTGGATGCAACTGATGTCGCGGCTTTTCGGTGGATGCATGCCCGGGGAATTCAGCTGGATTTGCGGCAGGTTGCGCGGGATTCGTCCCGGAATCTGTGGCGGATTTTAAGCGAGAAACACCTCGTTTAACGCCCCGTTTGTTTCCTTTGAGTGGCGCATGTGCCACGAGGTACATAATATTTTTAGGAGGTATTACACATGGTAGGAATTATCCTTGCCAGTCATGGTGGCTTTGCTGATGGCATCTTCCAGTCAGGTTCAATGATTTTTGGTGATCAGCAAAACGTTAAGGCCTGCACCCTCATGCCCAATGAAGGCCCTGACGACGTGCGCGCTAAAATGCAAGCCGCCATTAACTCATTTGACGATCCCGACCACGTCTTATTCTTAATCGACCTCTGGAGTGGAACGCCCTTTAACCAGGCCAACATTCTCCTGGGCGAAAACGAGGATAAGGATTGGGCAATCGTTACTGGTATGAACCTGCCAATGGTGATCGAGGCCTACACCGCCCGGATGACCATGCAGGATGCGTCCGCCAAGGAAATCGCCACGCACATCGTGGGGGTTGCTAAGGACGGCGTAAAGACCATGCCAGAAGATCTAATGCCAGCCGGCGCTGCTGACACTGCTCAACCTGAGCAACAACATGAACAGCCCACTGGTGCCATCCCTGAAGGCACCGTCCTTGGTGATGGCCACATTAAGATTGGGTTGGCCCGGATTGACTCCCGGCTCCTTCACGGGCAGGTGGCAACGGCGTGGTCCAAGTCGGTTAACCCGGACCGGATCATCGTTGTATCGGATAACGTTTCCCACGACGAGCTGCGGAAGACGATGATTCAGCAGGCTGCCCCAGCTGGGATTAAGGCCCACGTTATTCCGATTAAGAAGATGATTGAGGTCGCCAAGGACCCACGCTTCGGGAACACCAAGGCCCTGTTGCTGTTTGAAACGCCGGAAGATGCCCTTAAGGCAATCGAAGGCGGGGTCGACATCAAGACGTTAAACATCGGCTCCATGGCCCACTCCGAAGGAAAAGTCGCCGTCAACAAGGTGCTGTCCCTCAACATGGAGGACGTTAAGACCTACGACAAGCTGAAGGAAATGGGAATCCAGTTCGATGTCCGGAAGGTCCCTGGTGACAACCCAGAAGATATGATGAGCCTGGTCAACAAGGCCCGCGAAGAACTGGAAAAGAAGTAATCATGCTCAATTAGGGGGAGTATGACAGAGAAGCACTTATTTGATTTCATATTTTAAGGAGGAAAACAGATCATGACATTGATTGCGAAGATCCTGGTCCTGATTATCGCGTTCCTGGCCGGAATGGATGGGATTTTGGACCAATTCGAATTTTACCAACCAATCGTTGTATGTACGCTGATCGGACTGGTCACCGGGAACTTAACCGCTGGTTTGGTCCTCGGTGGAACGCTCCAGATGATGGTTCTTGGTTGGGCAAACATCGGGGCGGCCGTTGCGCCTGATATTGCGTTAGCATCCGTTGCTTCCACGATTATCCTGGTTCAGGGTGGTCAGGGAATCCACGGCGTGGGGACGGCCGTTGCGATTGCCGTTCCACTGGCCGTTGCCGGTTTATTCCTGAACATGATTGTGCGGACCATCTGTGTGGCTATTTCTCACTTGATGGATGCTGCGGCCAACGCCGGAAACTTCCGGATGATTGGTTTCTGGCAGTGGGTTGCAACCTGCCTGCAAGGGATCCGGATTTTAGTTCCAGCTGCCCTGTTACTGGTTATCCCGGTTAGCGGTGTGCGGGCTGCGCTTCACCTGATTCCGGGCTGGTTATCAGCCGGAATGACCATCGGTGGTGGCATGGTTGTGGCCGTTGGGTACGCCATGGTTATCAACATGATGGCCAACAAGGAAGTCTGGCCGTTCTTTATCCTTGGGTTTGTAATTGCCGTCTTCAGCAAGCTAACGCTGCTTGCCATCGGGTTAATTGGGTTAGCCTTGACGCTGATTTACCTGAACCTGGCTAACAACGGAAGCGGCAACGGTAACAACGGCGGGAGCGGTAACACTGGTGACCCGCTCGGCGATATCCTGGATGACTACTAGAATGGAGGATTGAGCAACGATGGCGGAAAATACATTTGCAACAGAAAGCCAAACAAAGTTATCAAAGGTTGACCGGCTAAAGGTTTGGTGGCGGTCAACGTTCCTGCAGGGTTCGTGGAACTACGAACGGATGCAGAACGGTGGGTACTGCTACGCCATGGTACCGGCCCTTAAGAAGTTATACACGAAGAAGGAAGACCAGGTCGCAGCCTTAAAGCGGCACATGGAATTCTTTAACACGACGCCGTTTATGGCTTCCCCAATTCTCGGGGTTAACCTGGCCCTAGAAGAAGAACGGGCTGCCGGTGGTCAGGTCGACGACGCCGCAATCAACGGGGTTAAGGTCGGAATGATGGGCCCGCTGGCCGGGGTTGGTGACCCAGTCTTCTGGTTCACGGTGCGGCCAATTGTTGGTTCCCTGTGTGCTGCCATGGCAATTGCGGGTAACGTCCTCGGACCAATCCTGTTCTTCCTGGTATGGAACCTCTTCCGGATGGCCTTCATGTGGTACACCCAGGAATTTGGTTACAAGGCTGGTTCTGCAATTACGAAGGACCTTTCGGGTGGGTTACTGCAAACCGTTACCCGGGGAGCATCCATCATGGGGATGTTCGTTATCGGGGCGTTAATCGAACGGTGGGTTAAGATTGACTTCAAGCCGGTCGTTTCCAAGACGCCACTGCAGAAGGGTGCTTACATTAACTGGGATTCCCTGCCAAAGGGGAGTCACGGGATCCAGAAGGCCCTTGAACTGTACAACAACGGTCAAGGACGGGCGCTTTCTTCGGTTAAGGTTACCACGATGCAAAACGTGTTAGACCAGTTAGTGCCGGGACTAGCAGCAATGCTGTTAACCCTACTGTGCATGTGGTTACTGAAGAAGAAGGTTTCACCGATCGTGATCATTCTGGCCCTGTTTGTTGTCGGGGTTGTTGGCCACGTAATCGGATTACTGTAATGGTAATGAACTAAGTTAATGCAGGGGGCGGACAGGAAGTTCACCCCCTGTATGTTACCTAGAAAGGAAGAAAAGAATGGTTCAGTCACTTAATACCAAGGTTGATCTAACGATGGAAGCAACTTCGTTTATGGGGTTGCCGACGTACGGGAAAATTATGATCGGCGACCGGGCGTTTGAATACTATAACGAAAAGAACCTGGATGATTTCATCCAGATTCCGTGGAAGGAAGTCGACGTGGTTGTGGCCCTCTTAATGTTTAAGGGGCGGTGGATTCCCCGGTTCACGATTCGAACGCGGAAGAGCGGGGCCTTTACGTTTGCGGCCCGGCACCCGCACGAAGCGCTCCGGGCAGTTCGAAAGTACGTCGGCGGTGACCGGATTGTTCGTTCATTGACCTTCTTCCAGGTAATTCGCCGGGGAATTAAGGCGAAGTTTACCCGCAAGAAAAAGTAATTAATAAAGATGAGATATAGAAAACGGGCGCGGAGAACGCTGAACTGTACTGGAAAGACGGTTTGTTGGAATCTCCTTCGCCCGTTTTCTTTTGTATAAGGTTATGTAACCGTGGGAGAATCATTGTTTGCCTCCTTGTGTTATCTGGTTTAGGGCGCGAAACGGAAAAACCATTATGTTTTCGGCATAATATCTGTTAGAATCGGGAGTATGAGATTAGAAGGGAGCGAGAGTGATGGCAGATAAGCCAGCAAAGGACGAGAAGAAAGACGTTGAATCATACGCAACCGAAGGAGAACAGGTAAAGCCAGGTTTTGGCCGGCGTGTATGGAATGGGATTAAAGGATACTTTTCATGGCTGTGGCAATCATTAAAGGCCCCGGCAACGGTTATTGATGGTCCCAAAGCGGCTGGGATTGTTAACATTATTGTTTTAGCGTTTCTTTACACGTTTACCTTAAATGAAACGATTGTTGTTGCGTTGCAGATGCGGGCCCGGATGGAGGGTGGAAAGGCGCCTCTTACAATTGGGTGGCAATTATTGGCGTTCTCGTTTGTGGCAATTATTGTCGGAATGCTTGTGACTTTCATCGGGGCATACCTTGTTAAGCGGTATGCTGTCGGAGTTCAAGAAGGTTTCCTAACGTACATTAACCGTGTTTTCCATTACAGTAACTGGATGATGGTGTTATCGCTGTTATTAGCAGTATGCTCTTTGGTAAGCCCGCAAATTTGCCAGTATATTACAATTGCTAGTTCGATTTTGTTAACGTTAGCTGTTTCGATCTTTACGGTGGGAATCATTGTTTCGATTGCGGAGAACAAGGATGATTCGCGGATGGATTGGATCTTTGCGACGATGATTGCGATGGTGATTTTTGTTGTGGTTTATGCCGTTCTTAACGGAATGGTTGGTGGGATTCTTCAAATGTTCCGTCAAATGATGATGCAGCAGTAGATTCCTTGAAAGAGGCTCATTGTTCGACCGTGAAGTTGGTAGCTTTTGGCTTGGGCTTTTCGGACTAAGGGGTTAACTTTGTGATATGGCAGGAGAGGACGTGACGTTCTGTTGCGGCCTCTTTTTTGCTGGTTAAAAGGTGTGCGAAAAATTATCAAGAAAGTCGGAAATTTCGCTTGACGTTAGTCGGAAATCTCGGTATTATATAAATCGTTGCCGTTGCGATATGCGGCAACGGGATAGATCTTTGAAAACTGAACACAGTATCGACGAATTAAATGTGTAGGGCTCTTTTGAGCAACATAATTTAACGAAGT
>NZ_CANCXC010000004.1:0-183745 GCF_947381805.1 Ligilactobacillus hohenheimensis
CGAACACAGCAGTTAAGCTTCAGCGCGCCGAGAGTAGTTGGGGGACCGCCCCCTGTGAGGGTAGGACGTCGCCGTGCAATGGAAAAGAGGAGTTCCAATGATGGAACTCCTCTTTTTGTTTGTTATTGTTTCTGAATAAACGCTAACCATGCCGGAAGTGCTGCGCTTAAATCATTATATGTTGCATTAAAGTTGTGTGTATACCACGGATCAGCAATTGGTTGGCCCTTTTTATCTGGTAAAACATCATTAATTCCGTATATTTTAGCCGCTGTTCCCTGAGGAGCCATTGCCCGAAGATCCCGCAGATTCATAGCATCCATGCCAATAATGTAATCGTTGTTAACAAAATCTTGGGTGGTAATTTGGCGTGAAACCAATCCGGTTGCTGGAATATGGTGGGTCGCTAAAATCTGTTGGGTTCCCTCGTGGGGTTGGCTTCCAACCTGAGCACTTGTTCCGGCTGAATCAACCGTAATTTGGGACGTCAGGTGAGTTTGGGCTACAAGATCGCGCATCATCGCCTCTGCCATGGGTGAGCGACAAATATTCCCCAAGCATACAAATAGGACGTTTGTCATCATTCTCTCCCCTTTCTTGTTTAATACTAGAATACGGAAAGTTACGCGATTTGACAACGATTTATGATTATCCGGGTACACAGTAATCATGCGGCAATGATTTTAATTTTTTCGATGATAATCATATAATGAAAATAAAGTGAAGGAGAAAGAAGCGACGGTCCAATGGAAAGTGTAAGGGAAGTTCTTCGGCCAGCATTTCAGACGAAGAACTTCATTTTAATTGCGAAGAGTGCGGTAGTCGGAGCGATTACGGGATTAATCGTTAGTATCTTTCGGTTAATCATCGATCATACGATGAAGTGGTTGTACCTGATTTACCCGTACATGTTTCATCATCCGGTAACCATTATCGGGTACGTAATTGCAACGCTTATTCTAGCGTTAGTCCTGGGGTTTATTATCCGGCCGCAGTTACGCAACATTACGGGTTCCGGGGTTCCGCAAACAGAAGCCATCCTTGACGGCACGCTTGAAATTAAGTGGTGGCCCGTCCTTTGGCGGAAATTTGTCGGGGGGCTGATGGCGATTTGTCCGGGGCTGTTTCTTGGCCGGGAAGGTCCGTGTATTCAAATGGGAGCGTGCGTCGCTCAGGGAGTGGCGGACGACCTGTTTCCGAGTACCAAGCAAGAGCGGAATACGTTGATTGCTAGCGGGGTTGCTGCGGGGCTGTCCGCGGCGTTCAGTGCGCCGCTTGCCGGGGCGTTATTCCTAATTGAAGAAATTACCCAGGATTTTTCAACCGTCGTGTGGTTAGCGGCCCTGACTGCTGCGATTGTTTCTGACATGGTAACGCTCATCTTCTTTGGGTTAACGCCGAGCTTACACCTGATTTATGATTTTAGCGTGCCGTTAGCGCAGTACTGGCAGTTAATTCTGTTGGGGCTAATTCTTGGGTTCTTTGCCTTTCTCTACCAGTGGGTGATTTTAAGTTTACCTCACTGGTACGGCAAACTAAAGATTATTCCGCGGGCCTGGCACTGTGTCGTGCCGCTTTTACTGGTCATTCCGTTAGGGTTGTTCTACTGCAAAATGCTGGGAGGAAGTCATAACTTTATCCTTGATATTACCAGTCCCCACTTCAGTGCGTACATTATGGACAGGATGTCCGGGGTTGGAATTTTACTACTCCTGTTGATTATCCGGTTTGTCTTTTCGATGGTCTCGTACGGTGCGTCGGTTCCAGGGGGGATTTTCATGCCGATTTTGGTTCTCGGGGCAACGGCTGGTGGCTTATATGCGAGCGTGATGGTTCACATGGGATTGCTTGCTTCCGGGTACTTCCTCAACATCGTCATCTACGCGATGGCGGCCTACTTCGGTGCAATTGAAAAGGCGCCGTTTACCGCGGTAGTGCTTATTTCTGAGATGGTCGGGAGTATTAAACACATGATGCCGTTGATTGTGGTTACGCTGGTGGCATACCTGGTGAACGATTGGCTGGGAGGCCGGCCGATTTACACTGCTTTGCGGGAGTTAAATGGATTTTAGAACCATAAAGTACGGGTCCTTTATGTCCCCGTTCTTTTGAGAGATATAAAACAAGCGAGTTAAGGAAAGCTGGTTCCTTAGCTCGCTTATTGTTTGCTGTGAGTTAATTGGCAAGGTTCCCCGCCCGAAACGTCACCGGAAGAATACACGGTGATTCAGTGACGGGCTTATCCGGCGTTTCAATCCGTTGCTTGAGGAAGTTGACAAGCACCGCGGCAATGTCTCGTGTTGGCTGGACAACCGTCGGCAATTCCGGGCAGTAGTTCTGAATTAGCTTGGTGCCGTCAAAGCCGCTTACCCGCAAATCAGTTGGAACGTTAATGTGCAGTTCTTGCGCCGTTTGGAGGACTAAAAGGGCGGTGAGGTCGTCCGTGCACACCACCGCGTCAGGATGGTGGTTAGTCAGCATGTCCTTAATGGTAATTTTTTTGACCGCGGGCGAATCATCAAACCGGACCGGACAGATATGGGGCTGAAGTCCAAGGCTGTGCACCGTATCCTGGTATCCCCGGAGCCGTTGAATGGTCGGGTTGGCCTCATCATGGGGATTTCCCAGGAAATAAATATGCCGGGCACCAGTCCGGTACATGGCCCGGGCCGCGTGCACCATTCCCTGGTAGTTATCGGACGACACGATTGGGATGTGGGGCGCCAACTGGCGGTCAAACGAAACGATTGGCAGGCCCGTTCGCTGGTATTCACCAATGCCGAGATTATGGGCACCGGCGATTACGCCATCCACCTGGTTGGCAATCAACATGCGCAGGTAGGCGCGCTCCTTTTCCTTGTTTGTCACACTGTTACACAGGATCATTTTGTAGTTATTGCGCAGCAGTTCGTTTTCAATTTCCTCGACCAGCTCGGCGAAAAACGGGTTTGTAATCGACGGAACGATGACGCCAATTAAGTGGGTTCGTTTCCCCTGAAGTGAGCGGGCCAGGGAGTTGGGCTGGTAGTTAAGTTTTTTCATTGCAGCGTGAACCGCGTTAATCGTCTTTTCGCTCAGGTAACCGTAGTGGTTGATTACCCGGGAAACGGTCGTCACCGAGCACTGTGCTTCCCGGGCAACGTCTTTCAATGTTGGACGGTGCATGTTTCATTCCCCCTAAATAAGTTGGTTGTTTGGCTAACCGTTATAGGGCAAGCGGCCAGTATTCCCCGTCAAAGTGGCCGTTACCAGTAAGAGTGACCGTTGTGGCAGCTTGCTCCTGGAAGAAGCGGAAGGTCATAACGTGCCGCCCCCCATTAATAAAGATTTCCCCCAGTGAAGCATCAATAAAGATGTCGAGGTCAAGGGGGGCGGTTGCTGGGAGGGCGATTGACCGGGTCGTTCCGTATTCCGGGTTGACCGCCTTTCCCGCCTGACCACGGTCAAGGGTTAGCTTTCCGGTGGTGGTATCAAAGCGAAGTTGAATAGCGTGGGTGCAATCCGCATTGCCAGCAAGGAAGACGGTTCCCTGGGTTGAACTCTTAAAGTGCAGGTGCAACTCGTAGTGGTTACCGGCATCCGCAATTAGTGGGGTAATTTCCCGGGAAATTGCGCCGTTAAGTGCTTGCTTGGTTCCCCGAAGGTCCTTCATTGCAGTCACTGGCTGTTGAATTAACTCTCCAGTAGGCGTTACGTGGAGTTCTTTGACTTGGCTAAGGCAGTTTGCCCAACCTTCTTCGTCCGTGGGGTAGGTACAATCGGGAAGTCCCACCCAGCTAATCATGTATATGTTGCCGTCCGGGGCGTTAAATGCCTGGGAGGCGTACACGTCAAACCCATCGTCAAGGTTGGTCGGCGTGGTGGCGTTGGTGATCGCCGGGGTGGTGAGATCACAGTCATCACCAATGAGGTACATGTTCGGGTAAATGTTGGCGTAGTGCTGCACTTCCTGGGCAAGTCCCTGTGGACAGAAGATAAGAACCGGGCGTCCGTCAACCCACACAAGGTTCGGACATTCGATCATGTAGCCCATGTCGTCCTTACTAAACTGAAGGTAACCCTGGTCGTGCCATTCGTGCAGGTCGGAGGATGAGTAGACCGCTACTTGTCCGGTCAGGGTTTGCTTATCCTGGGCCCCGATGATGGCGTAGTAGGTATCGCCCCGTTTAATTAGCTGGGGATCCCGGAAATGTTCGGTGACGTGGTCAGGAGGGGTAATTAGCGGGGCCGGCAGCTTGGTGATTGTTCCGTCCGGAGCCATCATGGCGCCTAATTGGTATGGGGTCCGGACCCAGTTTTCGTCCCGGTGATTGCCCGTGTACATCAGCATCAGCTGGTTATCAACAACCATCGCTGAACCAGAATACGCCCCGTGGCTATCATACGGAGTATCAGGCGCAAGGGCGAGTCCCTGGTTTTCCCAGTGCACAAGGTCTGACGACGTGAGGTGCATCCATGACTTTAACCCGTGAACCGGACCGAAGGGATACGACTGGTAAAAGACGTGCCACTCCCCGTTAAAATATGAAAACCCGTTGGGATCATTTAGCAGTCCCGACTGGGGATGAATGTGATAGTGCAGCTGGTACTGTGACCGGGCTGCTTGTGCCTGCAGTTGAAGTAGTGTTTGAGCATCCCAGTCAGCATATGGTAAATACCGCTGTTCGCGCGTCCATTCCATTAGTAGTCCTCCTTGAAAACGTTATCTATTGCTATTCTAGCGGGCGGTGATTTTTATGTCAAACGCATATCATGTTATCGTTTCATAGTTAAAAAAGAAGGATAAAGACGGCATTTTTTCTGATAAACGTTTGACAGACGGAGAAAAAGCTGGATAATAGAGTTTGGAAGTTATAAAAACGTTTCCATTGCAATTATCATTTACGGTAAAGGAGTGTTTACCATGGATCACAAGAAGGTCGCTGCCGACGTCGTTAAAGCGGTCGGCGAAGACAACATTGTTGCCGCTGCCCACTGTGCAACACGGCTGCGGTTGGTCTTAAAGGACGAATCTAAGGTTGATCAAGCAGCTTTGGATAATAACGATGGGGTCAAGGGAACGTTCAGTACGAACGGGCAGTTCCAGATTATTATTGGCCCTGGTGACGTTAATAACGTTTACGACGAAATGGTTAAGCAGACGGGGGTTCAGCAGGCTTCGACTGATGACCTGAAGCAGATTGCTGCGAAGGGGAAGCACGTTAACCCAATCATGGCGTTTGTTAAGCTGTTATCCGACATCTTTGTTCCGCTGATTCCAGCCCTGGTTGCCGGCGGGCTTATGATGGCGTTAAACAACTTCATTACGTCAAAGGGACTCTTTGGCCCTCAGGCCGTTGTTACGATGGTGCCGTGGCTCAAGCCAATCTCAAACATGATTCAGGTTATGTCGTCCGCACCGTTCATCTTCTTACCAATTCTGGTTGGTTTTTCTGCTGCTAAGCGGTTTGGCGCTAACCGATTCCTCGGTGGGATGATCGGGATGATGATGACGTCCCCGAGTTTGATTGCGGGCCACTCATGGGTGCTATTTGGGATGCACGTTTCCCAGACACCGTACACGTACCAGGTTATCCCGGTATTGGCGGCCGTATGGGTCCTGTCCATTCTGGAGAAGTTCTTCCACAAGCACTTACCAGAAGCCGTGGACTTTACGTTCACCCCGTTACTGTCCGTGATCATTACCGGCTTCCTGACGTTTGTCCTGATTGGGCCGGTTATGCGGGCCGTTTCTGAGTACCTGACAGACTTTATTGTTTGGCTGTACCACATGACTGGTGCTATCGGAATGGGAATCTTTGGGGCCTGCTACTCACCGATTGTGCTGACTGGGCTGCACCAGAGTTTCCCGGCCATCGAAACCCAGTTAATTACCGCCTTACAGCACGGTAAGGGGGTTGGGGACTTCATCTTTATCGTTGCTTCCATGGCCAACGTTGCTCAGGGGGCCGCAACCTTCGCCATCTGGCGGTTAACTAAGGACAGCAAGATGAAGAGTTTGACCTCATCAGCCGGTGTTTCAGCACTGCTGGGAATTACGGAACCGGCCATCTTCGGGGTTAACCTGAAGTTCAAGTTCCCGTTCTTCTGTGCTTTAGTTGGTTCGTGTGTGGCATCATTTGTTGCTGGGCTATGCAAGTTAGGGGCCGCTTCCCTCGGTTCCGCCGGGTTCTTAGGGTTCTTATCAATCCACATTGCTTCCCGGTTGACGCTGCCGTTCTACGTTGGGTGTGAATTACTGAGTTTCGTCGTCGCCTTCATCATCACCTTTGTGTACGGGAAGAAGCACATCGACCAGGTTAACCCGGCCAGTGCAATGGTTCAGGAAAGTGCCACGGCCGTTTCTGCCGACGAAGCCGCTGCGGTTGATGCCAAGGCAGAACAGGTTGCTAAGGAAGAATTAAGTCTAAACGACGAAATCATTGCTTCCCCGGTTACCGGCCAGTCAAAGAGTTTAACTGATGTAAATGACGAGGTCTTCTCCACGTTAATGATGGGGAACGGGGCTGCTGTTGTTCCGAGTGACGGAACAATCTACGCGCCAGTCGACGGTGAAATTACGATTGCATACGAAACGAAGCATGCTTACGGATTGAAGTCCGATAACGGTGCTGAAGTATTAATCCACATTGGGATCGATACCGTTAACCTGAAGGGTGCCCCGTTTGAATCATTTGTTAAGCAGGGCCAGCACGTTAAGAAGGGTGACAAGCTGGGGACGGTTGACATCCAGCAGGTAAAGGATGCCGGCCTTGACCCGACAGTCATGGTGGTTATTACTAACACGGCGAACTACGCCGCCGTTGACCGGATTACCGAATCAAAGGTGGAACACGGCGACCAATTAATTGCTGTTACGGTTAAGGAATAACCGTGCTTCTCTCATAAACTAAAGACAAGTAAAAATCCGGAGAACCAGTTTGGTTCCTCGGATTTTGTTTATCCTGAATCTTTGCATTAAGACTACTGTTCGTCTTCGTAGACGTAGTTGCGCGTCATTGGAAGACCAGCGCCACTTGGGCCCTTAGTCAACAGGTACTGCATGACATCCACGTTTCCCACCTGGAAAACAGCCGCACAGGCCTGGAGGTAGAGGTCCCACATCCGGGCGAACCGTTCGTCAAACATCTGCTCAACTTCTTGGCGGTGAGCGTTAAAGTTCTTGTCCCAAATTTCCAGTGTTTTCTGGTAATGCCGCCGGAGACTCTCAAGGTCAGCAATCTGCAGGTTGGCGTTGGCGATGTGATCAATGTTTTCAACGACTCCCGGAATGTAACCGCCCGGGAAGATGTACTTATTAAGCCAGGCATTGTACGCCCCGCCCTGTTGCCGGGTAATTCCGTGAATGAGGGCCGTTCCCCCGTCCTTGAGAAACTGGTTAACCAGCTGGAAGTATTCTGCCAGGTTTTCCTTCCCGACGTGTTCAAACATCCCAACACTTACCACGTAGTCAAATGGGGCGTGCTTCAGCTTCCGGTAGTCTTCGAGGAAGATTTCCGCCTGGCCTTCGAGCCCCTGATCCTTAATTTGCTGTTGAACGTAGCGGTACTGTTCTTCACTAAGGGTGATCCCCGTAACCTTCATGCCGTACTTCTTAGCAGCTGTAAGCATCAGTGTTCCCCAGCCACACCCAATATCAAGGAGTGATTCACCCTGCTTAGGGTGGAGCTTGTGGAGAATGTGCATGACCTTATTCATTTGGGCCTGCTCGAGGGTATCGTCGGGGTGTTCAAAGTAGGCACACGAGTACGTCATCGTTGGGTCAAGCCACATCTTATAAAAGTCATTCCCGATGTCGTAGTGGGCGGCAATGTCCTTTTTGTTGTCCTTAACCGAGTGGGTCTGCTTCTTGGGCAGGAGGTTCTTGATCTTTGAGTTGTTCATGAAACTGCCCGCTGATTCATAAGCGGAAACCAGTAACCGTTGAAGGGAACCATCAACGTCAACGGTTTTGTCCATGTAGGCTTCACCTAGGCAGAGCGAAGCGTTCTTGATGAGGTCAGGAATTGAGATCTTGCCGTTAAAGGTGATGGTCGCCTCGGGTGTCCCATCACCGCCGTACTGTTCCGTTTTTCCATCGGCAAATTTCACCTTCACCGGATAGTTAAACGAGTGTTTCAGTACTTCCTTGAAAAACAAATCATTCATCATGTGAAAGACCTCCTTGGAATTGATGAAGTGTTTTCCAAACTAATTGTAACGCTTTTGCTAACTGTTGGTAAGTAATTGCGGTACGCAATGGTTGTCATAAAATTATTTCACATTTTTGGTAGTTTACACTTGTCATATACTACAAAAGTGGTATACTGAGAAACGTAAGGAAGTGATGGCGATGAAGATCGACATCAAGGCATATCTCGGTGCAAACCAATTAACGATTTACCGGGTGTCGAAGGAATCAGGCTACGGCTACACGACCTTGCACAAGTCGTTCAATAAGCAGCAGTCCAGTGCAACGTCGCTGAATCTTCGGGATCTCGATGCACTTGCTCAGGCGCAGCATAAGCGGATGTGGGAAGTGCTCCGGGAGCTTGAGGAGCACTACTTACGGGACGACGATGAAGGGTAAGCGTAGTTGGAAGTCCGTTGGCGTGCACGAGCAGGTTGATGGACTTTCGCCGTTAAACGAGTACCGTAAGAATTAGAGGATGTAATAAGGAGGAATGTGTTATGGCTAAGATTCCAGTAGATCCATTTGACGATGACATGAACAGTATTTTTAACCAGTTAATGGGCGGGATGAACGGAATGAATTCGGAACGGCATTACCTGGTAAACGGGCGCGAGTTAACTCCGGAACAATTCGCAGAGTACCGGAAGACCGGTAAGCTGCCGGACGGAGTTGCGCCGCAGCAGGCCGCTAAGCGCGGGCAGGCAAATGGCAAGGATTCAATCCTGAACAAGCTTGGCCGTAACCTAACGGAAGAAGCCCGGCAGGGGAACCTTGACCCGGTGATTGGCCGGAACAAGGAAATCCAGGAGACGAGTGAAATTCTTTCCCGGCGGACGAAGAACAATCCAGTGTTGGTTGGTGACGCCGGGGTCGGGAAGACGGCCGTGGTTGAGGGATTGGCCCAGGCGATTGTTGCTGGGGACGTTCCGGCGGCCATTAAGAACAAGGAAATTATCAGCGTTGATATTTCTGGCCTGGAAGCAGGAACCCAGTTCCGGGGAGCGTTTGAAGAAAACGTTCAGCGGTTAATTGATGAAGTAAAGAAGCGGGGCAATGTAATCCTCTTCTTAGACGAAATCCACCAAATTCTTGGTGCCGGGAGTACCGGCGACGGGAACGGTTCAAAGGGTCTGGCCGATATCTTAAAGCCGGCATTATCCCGGGGTGAAGTCACCGTCATCGGGGCAACGACCCAGGATGAGTACCGGAACACCATTATGAAGGATGCGGCCCTTGCACGGCGGTTTAACGCGGTGACGGTCAACGCACCGAGCGCAGCGGACACGTTTAAGATTCTGCAGGGAATTCGGAAGCTGTACGAGAAGCACCACAACGTTGAATTGCCGGATGATGTTTTGAAGGCAGCGGTTGATTACTCCATCCAGTACATTCCGCAGCGGAGTTTACCGGACAAGGCGATTGACCTGCTTGACATGACGGCGGCGCACCTTGCAGCGCAGAATCCGGTTGCCGACGTAAAGGAACTGGAAGGCCAGATTAAGGAACTGGCTAAGAAGCAGAAGGATGCGGCCGCCAAAGAAGACTACGAGGAAGCCATGAAGGATAAGCAGCAGATCAAGGAACTGCAGTCCCAGATTGACCAGCATTCGGAGGACAAGAAGACGACGGCGACGGTCAACGATGTCGCAGAAGCCGTTGAGCGGTTGACCGGGATTCCGGTTTCCCAGATGGGCGCAAGTGATATTGAACGCCTGCGGGGCATCGGCGACCGGTTGAAGGGCAAGGTAATTGGTCAGGACGAAGCGGTCGATGCGGTTGCCCGCGCAATTCGGCGGAACCGGGCTGGGTTCGATGAAGGAAACCGGCCGATTGGGAGCTTCCTGTTTGTTGGCCCAACGGGAGTCGGAAAGACGGAACTGGCTAAGCAGTTGGCACTGGATATGTTTGGTAACAAGGATGCGATTATCCGGTTGGACATGTCCGAATACTCTGACCGGACGGCGGTTTCTAAGTTAATCGGGACGACGGCTGGATACGTCGGGTACGACGATAACGGCAACACGTTAACCGAAAAGGTTCGGCGGAATCCGTATTCAATTGTCCTGCTGGACGAAATTGAAAAGGCTGATCCGCAGGTAATCACGCTGCTCCTGCAGGTACTGGATGATGGTCGCTTGACGGATGGTCAGGGGAACACCGTGGACTTCAAGAACACGGTCATTATCGCAACGTCAAACGCCGGGTTTGGAAACGAAGAGCTGACGGGTGACAAGAAGAAGGATATTGACCTGATGAAGCGGTTAGCGCCGTACTTCCGGCCAGAATTCCTGAACCGGTTTAACGCCATCGTTGAGTTCTCCCACCTGACGAAGGACGACCTCAAGCAGATCGTTGATCTCATGTTGGCGGACGTCAACACGACGTTAGCGAAGAAGCACCTGGACCTGACCGTTAGCGATGATGCCAAGGACTACCTGATTGAGCAGGGGTACGACGAAGCGATGGGTGCACGGCCGCTGCGGCGGGTAATCGAGCAGCAGATCCGGGACAAGGTAACGGACTACTACCTGGATCACCTGGACGTTCAGCACCTTGAAGCGGTGATAGAAGATGGTCAGCTGGTTATTAAGGAACGGCAGGCTAAGGCAGAAGAGGATAAGGACGAAGAAGAGAAAAAGGATGATGATAAGGACTAAGTTTGGCGGAAACGTCAAATAAAAGAAGGGCGAAGTTAGCGGGAATTCCGTTAGCTTCGCCCTTTTGTTATGCCTTATTCAGGGTTATCGTATTATACAAACACCGGGGCAACGTCCTCAAATAGCGTTGTCCCGGTGTTCATGTTTAAGATTAGTTGTTTATGAAGTTGTTATCGGATTACCGTACGTGAACGGCGAATGATGGTTCAAAGCCTTGCATACTTTGGATTGAAACGGACATCCCCGGTTCTGGAGCAGCAATGAACTTGCCGTTTCCAACGTAAATCCCAACGTGGTATGTTGCACCCTTCGAGCCCCAGAAGAGCAGGTCGCCTGGCTGTGCTTGGCTAACTGAAATCTGTGTCCCGGCATTTTCCTGCTGGGTGGTTACCCGGCCGATGTGAATGCCTTCGTGGGCGTAAACATACTGCGTGAAGCCTGAGCAGTCAAACCCAGCCGGCGTTATTCCACCCCATACATACGGTGTTCCGATGAAGGATTCAGCGTATGAAACGATGGAATTGTAGTTTGCCTGTGCCTGGTTAACCTGCTGTTGGTCCCGTTGAACCTGTTGCTGAGCCTGCTGGATGGCAGCAGAATGAGCAGCGGCATTAGCGTTGTTGTTCTGCTGTGTTTGTGCAGGAGCCTGAGCAACAGCGGCTGGCTTAACCTGCTGTTGTTGCTGAGCCTGTTGTGCTGTTGATGATTGCTGTGATTGCTGAGCAGGAGCGGATGACTGCTGAGCCTGGCTTTGCTGTGAACCGTTGTTAGGAGTAACAGCAGCATGTTGTAATGCAGCTAAATGTTGTTCATCCTGGTTTAACTGACCTTTCTTGTTAGTCAGATCTTGCTTGGCTGAGTTAACCTGAGCCTGAACGTTAGCCGGAACAGTGCGCTGTTGAACCTGCTGCGGTTGGGCTTGCTGCTGTGGCTGAGCGGCCTTTTGCGCTGCAACGGCGTTAGCTAACTGTTGAGCCTGGTTATTGTTAACCGCTGGCTGCTGGTTAGCAACCGGCTGCTGTGCTGTTTCCTGCTGAGCAGGAGCAGCGACAACAACGGCGTGACCGTAAACCTTCAGGATTTGTCCTGGGTGGATTAACGTGTCGTTAGCCGGAATGTTGTTCAACTTTTGTAACTGACTAACAGTCATGCCGAACTTCTGGGAAATAGCCCAAAGAGAATCTCCCGCCTGAACGGCGTAGTTTTGAACGTTGTTTTCATTAGCGTCCTTTGTTGGGATTTTTAGGTTCTGTCCCTGGTAAATCAACCCAGTCTGCTTGTTAATGTTGTTTAACTGTTCGATTGATTGGATTGAAACGCCGTACTTCTGGGCAAGGCCAGAAACCGTATCGTTAGCAACAACCTTATGGATTGTATCGGCATTAGCCGTTGCGGTTGTAACAAACATTGCACCTGCAACCCCAACGGTTCCAGCTAATAATGTCTTTGTTGTTTTTTTCAAGAAATTCACTCCTAAGAAATTAATGACGTAATTTAGTAAATACCCTTTTCCTGTTATCTACGTCCCATGATACACGCTGTGCATTGCAGGAACATTGTCAGAATGTTACAAGAACGTAACTTAAACGGCGAAAAACACCGCATAAACACATTCAGTCTATCATACATAGCTCAAAGAGTAAAACTACGGTGCTTATTTAGCGGTATTTCTGAACGATAAACCGCTGGAAAGCAGTTAGGATTGGCGAGCGTTGGTGATCGGAGTTAATGCAGATGGCCGTCGTGAACTGCATGCTGCTGGCGGGGATATATGGGGGGTGTACGGAGATTTCTGCTAAACGTTTAACAGAAATCTTTTCTTTTACAAAATAATCGACTAGAATGGTAAAGAAAGCGATTTATTTAGGCGAAAGGAACGATGCAGGATGGCAGTTAAATACGGTGCGATTGAAGCCGGCGGCACGAAGTTTGTGTGTGCCGTTGGGACGGCGGATGAGAACAACCACGTAACGGTCGAGAAACGGGTTAAAATTCCGACGACTGTTCCGGAAGAAACGATGGCGGACGTGTTTGCCTTCTTTAAAGAGAATCCGGTTGATGCGATTGGAATCGCGTCATTTGGCCCGATTGATATTAACGAGTCGTCAGCGACGTACGGGTACATCACGACAACCCCGAAACCAGGATGGGCCAACTATGACTTTCTCGGCGAAATGAAGAAGCGGTTTGCCGTTCCGTACGGTTGGACAACGGACGTTAACGGCGCAGCCTACGGTGAATTGAAGTGTGGGGCAGCCAAGGGTCTGACGAGTTGCCTGTACCTTACCGTTGGGACCGGTGTCGGTGGTGGCGCCGTGGTAAACGGAAAGATTCTTGAGGGGTACGGCCACCCGGAAATGGGCCACATTATCATGCGGCGGCATCCGGATGACCACTACGAGGGTCATTGCCCGTATCACCACGACTGCCTGGAAGGCCTTACTGCGGGCCCGGCCGTTGAAGCCCGGCAGGGAGGCGTGAAGGCGTACGATATTCCGGAAGACGACCACGCATGGGACATTGAGGCGTACTACCTGGCTCAAGCTTGCGTTGACTTTACGACGATCTTATCGCCGGAAATGATTATCTTTGGCGGGGGCGTTTCCCACCAGGAACACCTTTTCCCGAAGATTCGCGAGTCCTTCGCAGAGCAGTTGAATAACTACCTGAAGACACCGGATCTGGACAAGTACATCGTCCACTGTGCATTGGGCGATGATGCCGGGATTACTGGATGCCTGTTGTTGGCACGCGATGCAATGAACGAAGCATAGTTTAAAACAGTTATATATAAAAAGGCGGGTGATGAGCCCGTCTTTTTGTGTATTTAGACTTGTAAGGTGATTTGGTACATTATCAATCCCACCCGTCGTTAGGGTCAACAACGGGCGGTTTATCAGCCGCATTTCCGCGTGTCTCGCGGTCGCTTAAAAGGGTGGGGTTAGGGTTACTGATCCGTTGTTGAATCGCATAGTTTGCTAGTTGTTCGTTGAGATGACGGTTTTCCTTAACCATGTGTTCGTATTCTTCAACCGGCATAATTACGGCTTCCGGTTTGCTTTGGTTGAGAACGTACACGCCGGTTTCGAGTTCAGTCGCCTCGTCGATAATTTTACGAGGTGATTTTTTGAGTTCACTAATCGTAGTTAGCGGTGCGTCAAGCGTTTGAAGCATGTAAATCCCTCCTTAGTAAATTTCTTGGGCACAATGGTTGTACCATGAATTGTACGCAAAATGGTACTAAAATAGCGCAAAAAAATAGTTAGGCTCACACAGAACCTAACCATTTTTCTTATTCGTTAAAGTTGCCCGTCTCAACGTCGCTCAGGAACTTCTTGAGGTGGGCGAAGTAAACCGGCGCATTGTCAATCATGTGGTGGTGACCCCCACCCGGCGTAGTTTCTAGCCGGGCATGCGGAATGTCCCGTGCCATCCGCTTAGCCGTCGTCAGCGGCATTGTTTCGTGCTCCCCGAATGTCAGCAGGGTCGGCATCGTGATCCGGCTGAGCTGATCCCGGATGTCCCACAGCTTCAGCTTACCGGTAATGACGAATTCGTTGTTCCCTTGGAAAGCGTTGTACACCGGCGTTGCCATCGTTGAAATCAGGTGCCGGATGGCTTCCGGTTGCTTCCGGTCAACGTACTCGCGGTTAAGGACGTCAACGTATCCCTGGTACCGGGCGTTGTCCAGGTCGTCCTTCTCTTCGCATTCCTTCATGTAAGCGACTGCTTCTGGGGTAAGCGTCTTTTCCCGCAGTTCGTTGATGTGGGTGACGTACTCGTCAATGTTATCAACCATGCTGGAAACGATTAACCCCTTCAGGTGCTGCCCGTACTTCAGGGCGTACATCATGGCAAGCGCTCCGCCCCATGACTGGCCAATCAGGTAGAAGTTATCCAACCCGAGCTTTGTCCGGACTTCTTCTAGTTCTTCCAGGTAGTAGTCGTAGGTGAGGTACTTGTCGGCGATTGCCGGGTCAGAGTAGTCCGGCTGGTCAGAGTACCATGATCCCAGCTGGTCGTACATGGTAACCTGAACGCCTAGATCGGCAAGCTGTTCGCCGAAGTTTTCCCAGTATTCGTGGTTGCCACCAGGGCCTCCGTGGAGGCACAGTAACTTGATGTCGCCGTGGCCCTGGGTGTTGGTCCAGATGTGGTAGCCGTTATCGAGGGTAACAATTGTTGTTCCTTGACGCATAAAGTCCACTCCTTTAGTGTTATTACTTTTATTCTACCATACTTAAACGACCGGCCGGGACTGAACCGTCAGCTGGGCGCCTGCCAGATCCAGGGTGTAGCTGGCCCGCTCGTTTCCCCGGACGGTCATTCCCATGTCAGTGGCGTACACCACGAGGCCAAGCTGGTGGCCCGCTTTTAACCGGTAAAACATGGGCTGGAGGGTAAACGTAACCGGGTAGGTAGTGCCTGCGACCAGCTCGTCGGTTTGCCAGAGGTTGGTCCGGTTTTGGAGGTTCCGGTGGCCCTTGGTAATCATCTTAAACGGCGTCTCTTTCTTTGCGAGTTTAAACTCAACGAGGTCTTCCTCGCGGAGGTGGAACCCGTGATCAATTCCCCGGCGTTTAAGCACGGTCGGGGTGGCGTTAAACCGGCGGGCGGCCCCGTAATCCACCAGCATGACGCTGACTAATCCGTGGTCAAGGGTGGTTGCTAAGGGAAGGGTCACCTGGGGTTGCCCTTCAAGAAACACATCGTGATCCAGTGGCTGGGTCTTAAAGACGAGCCGGTTGGAGGTCATGGCCGTTGGTTTGTCCGTCAATAGGGCGGTGGTCCATCCCGGAATATCGACCCGGTAATGGTCAAAGTCAGCGGTAGCAAGGTGGTCGTTGTAGGATAATTGCCCCGTAGCGGGAGCGGCAGCCAGCGTATGCTCCGGGGTAGGGAAGTAGGTCGTTTGGGAACAGTCTGTTCCGCCCCAGTCGGAAAAGGCATGCCACGTTTCTTCCTGCGTGTTGTCCTGCACTAACACATCAGGGAGGGCAGTTTCTGCCCCGTTATTAACGCCGTAGAGTTTGTGTGTCAGCCACAGGTTCATCATGGCGCTGAAATCCAGCGACTGGAAGTTATTGATGTAAATGTGCTGGCCCTGGTGCAGGATGAGTTTTTGCTTAACCGGTAATTCCTTGAGCCCGTTCCACAGGTTAAAGACGTTGCGGAGCTTAACGTTCCAGTCGTTCAGCCCGTGAACCATCACGATGTCGGCGGTGACGTTATGCAGGTCGTTGAGGTAATTCCGGGCGTCCCAGAAGGCGTTGTAGGTTCCTCCTTCTCGGTCCATTTCCCGGGAAATATTTTGCAGGGCGGTCTCAAATTGGGGCTTGATACGGTGGAAATCGGCAGCCTGCTTGGTTCGGCTAAAGCACTCGGTAGCAAGTACGTCCGCATCCTCGCCGGGAAAACCGCCCGGAGCGATGGCGAGTCCGCCGTCGCGGTAGTAGTCGTACCAGTTCGAGATGGCAGCTTCACTGATGATTGTTTTTAGGTTGGGAACGCCCGTTGTTGCACAGGCGGTGGCGAGTGTCCCCAGGTATGATTTTCCGGTCATGGCGACGTTGCCATTACTCCACCACGCTTGAATGGCGGCGGTGGCGGCGTGGTCGGTAAATGCGGTTCGTTTTCCGCCCAGCCATTCAATGACGCTGGTTGCTGCCAGTGTTTCAGCGGCGGAGCCACACGTCCGGAGTCCGTCCGAATCGCGGGTCCCGATTCCGGCGGAGTAAACGACTGCAAAGCCCCGGGTGAGGAGGTATTCGTTCAGGGTGTACGCGAATTCACCGGTAAACGAGGCGGCCGCTGTTTTGGTAATAGCGCGGACCGGCCGTGCCGTGGGAACCGGGGTGTCTTCTGGGTGGGCGTGTGGTTGCGGGGCGTGGTCGGGCGTCCTGCGTTTCAACGGGACGTCCACGTTGTGGGTCAGGTGCTCCCCCAGCTGATCGTTGGTTCCTTCGTTGTACGGGGAGGCGGTGTAAACAACTGGGACCCGCAACCCAGCAGTGGTTTCTGCGGGGCGAATAATTTCTGTGCGGAGCAGATCACGCTGGCCGTCGTGGTCCGTATCAAGTGGGGCCTCGACGTAAACGACTTCCCGGATTACCTTTGCCGGGTCGAACACGGGCATGGCCTTGCCGTTAAAGATAACGGGCTTTTGGCTAGCGGGGAGCGAATAAAACGGCGCAAAGTACCCCCGGGTTGCGAGGACGTCGATGAACGGCTGCCCCGTTGGTGTTTGGGTAACCAGAAAATCGTACCAGCATTCAAGGAGGTCGGCTGTATCCTGGAGCTCTTCGTGGAAGGGTAACCCAAGGGTCTTCATTTTCGCGAGTGGTTGTGCCGCATCAAAGTCGGTGCCTGGTTCAAACCCGAGCAGCTGCAGGGCAACCAGGTAAAAACTGGTGGGGGTGACGGCAGCGTGGGCCACGTATTCCGGGACGGCCTCTTCGGGAGTTGCCAGTAAGCCAGCAACCATTTGCTGCTTCATGGCCAGGGTGTGGGCCTCCGGGAAAGCTCGTCCGAGTAAGTCCACCCATAACTCGGTGGGAGTCAACTTTAAGTTTTCATCATCGATAAACCGAATCGTTGCGAGTTCCTGGCGTTGTTGTTGGCGGGAAGCGGTAATCCGCCCGAACTGGTTAAGTTTCATGGCAATTCCTTTCTGGGGCAGGCCCCCAATTCAAGGTGACGGTTAATAATTGCGTTTATTATAGCAGGCTTCGGGACAAAATTACCGGTTTACCGTCAAAATCAGTATAATTAAGCGTAGATTATATTGTTACGGTGGCATGATGAAGAAGGAGTAGTGGGGAAATGGAGTACCTTGGAGTCCTGTGCATTATTTTGTTGGCAACGGCTGCCGCCGGCCACCTGAGCCGGCGGTGGGGCATTCCGGCGGTAATCGGGCAATTAATGGTAGGAATTATTGTGGGCCCCGCCTGTTTAGGAATCGTAAAGTCAACCGCGTTCGTGCACACGTTTGCCGAAATTGGGGTGATTATCCTGATGTTTATCGCGGGGTTAGAAAGTGACTTGGGCCTTCTCAAACGGTTCTTTAAGCCGGCCTTGGCGGTTGCAGTATGCGGGGTCGTTCTCCCCGTAGGCCTGTTTTACCTCCTAGGATTGTCCTTCCACTTCAGCCAGGAGGAGGCCATCTTCTTAGGAGTGCTCTTTGCCGCTACGTCCGTCAGCATTTCCGTGGAGGTGCTCAAGGAACTCAAGCGGCTGGATTCGACGGAGGGAACGACGATTCTGGGGGCGGCGGTGATTGACGACATCATTGCCGTTTTACTGCTAAGTGTCCTGGTTAGCTGTTTTAGTGACGTTTCCAAGGCCGACGGGGGGCACGTGCAGTCTAACTTGTGGTTGGGGTTGCTCTTCCAGGTGGTGTACTTTATTGGGATTTTCTTCCTCGTGAAGTGGATTGCGCCGTTGTTGATGCACCTCGGCGAACGGCTGAGTGTGTCAGCTTCTGTGGTGTTAATGTCCCTGGTCATTTGTTTAGGGATGGCGTACCTGGCAGAGCTGGCCGGATTAAGCGACGTGGTTGGTGCGTTCTTTGCGGGGGTCGCGGTGGCCCAGACGCCGTATAAGCAGGAGATTGATTCGAGCATTGAGCCGATTGGATACGCGGTGTTTATCCCCGTCTTCTTCGTTAGCATCGGATTAAACATGACCTTTGATGGCTTCTGGGAAAACCTGTTTTTCGTGGTAATTATGACGCTATTGGCCCTCGTTACCAAGTGGATCGGGTGCGGTGCCGGGGCCCGGTTGCTAGGAATGAGTGTGTCGGCCGCAAACGTCATTGGTGCGGGAATGGTTTCCCGGGGAGAAATGGCGCTAATCATCGCGCAGGTTGGCTACGCGGCGCACCTGCTTTCGGAGCGGTTTTATTCCAGCGTAATTATGGTAATCATTCTAACAACGCTCGTTACCCCGTTTATCCTGAAGAATGCAATCCGGCGGCAGAAAAGGACAGCCAAGTAGTGTGGGTTTGCAGCGGGGTTAAATCGTGGTACGATTACGCTATCGGTAAACAGTAATAATTATTATTTATAAGGAGGCGGCCGGCAATGATCGAAGAGGCGTTAGCCCTTCTACGGCAGAACCACTACAAGGTAACGAAGCAGCGGCGGGCGCTGTTGACGTATTTAAGTCAGTTTGAGCAGCAGTACGTTGACGTGACGGCGGTTGATGAGTACATGCACCGCCTGTTTCCCGGGATGAGTCACAATACGATTTACCGCAACATTAAGGAATTTAGTGAGCTGGGAATCATTGAAACGCAAACGCGGGTTCATGGAATGTGCGTTAAGTACCAGTGCGATTTTAAGCATACCCACCACCACCACTTCATTTGCCGGCAGTGCGGGCGGGTGATTGAGGTTGAGGTATGCCCGGCGGACCTGATCGGGGACCAGCTCCCGGGGTGTCAGCTGGAAGGCCACCGCTTTGAGGTATATGGTTTATGTGCCCAGTGTGCGCACCGGGCTGACAAATCTTAATAAAAGTTTGTCACCCTCCGCGCGATTTTGTAGTAGGATAGAGAAAATCAATGAAATGGAGGGGTTGAACATGGCATACAGACCAGCACCGTTTATTACCCCGTTTGCGGTTTTATCAGCAGTCCTTGCGCTTGGCGCGACGAACGTTGTGGTGAACCGGGCGACGGGAACGGTTGAGGGTAAACCACGGCAGGAACAGGTTAGTTCTACGCCGGCCCCGGTAAAGAGTGAAAAACCGGCGGCAACGCCATCACACGATAAAGACCGGGAGGATAATTCCCAGGCTCCAACCCAACAGCAGGAGAATAATAACCAACAGGCGAATGACCAGCAGAATAATGACCAGCAAAATAACGCCGGCAACCAGGGTAACGCCGAGAAGAACGAGCAGGGTGGTGACCGGACGTACCACATGAACACCAATGATGAACAAAACGGCACGAACGGTGCAAACGGCGCCCAGCAACAGGAAAATGACCAACAGGGCGCAGCCAACCAACAGGCCGGGAATTAGGGAGGTCTGGTAGATGTTTAATTTCTTAAGTATCATCAGTAGCTACCTTGGCTACATTAACGTGAACGTTAAGTTAAAGAACCGGATTTACACGGTCTTAGGGGCCCTCGGGAACCTGTACCTGTTATACGTTGCGCTCCGGTTCTTTGCGAACGGCTTTTACTTCCGGGGATTCCTGTTTATCCTTGCATTTGCGGTAGCGGCGTACTTCTCGTACCTGAACATTCTGTACTACTTCACGAAGGACAAGAAGTCCCGCTATGATATTTCCCCGGTAATTGAGCGGTGGCTACACATTGCGCCGCCGGAAGCAGCGGAAGAAGGGGAGATGCGGCGGAGCGCCGGTCCACAGCCAGGTTACATTCAAACCAACGGGCTGTTTGACGATGATCAGGAATTTTTACCGGCAGTGATTACCGCTTCCTCCCGGGAACGGGCTAATATTCAGCAGGTCGTCAGTGACCTTGAACGGAAGGGCTACCTGCAGCTGGATTACGCCGGAAAGTCCAACCAGGAAATTTACCGGAGCGGGAAGCGCCAGGCAGCGTTAAGTGCGCCGGTAACCTTGCCGTACTACGAGCTTGTTCAGACGGGAAAATACCTCGAAGTCTACGGGGGCGTTAACCAGATGGAACGGTTGCCACTCGGCCGGGTGAAGACGGTGGGTCTTTTACCAGCAGCCGAAGCAATGGCGCGGTACCACCTGTACCTGGCATCCGCGGCAATTATTAAGGGGCCGTACAAGTTTGCGGGTCGCTCCGACGTGGTTGTCCAGGCGCGCGACTTTGACCTGGACATTAAGGTGGCCTACCGCGAACGGGGAGCACACCCCCAGCATGCGGCCGCTGGTGTGGAAACCGGGGAAGGACTGCACCGGACACAGGCCCGGGAAATGGAAGCGGAAGAACAGGCTACTCACCAAACTTCCCGGCGTGCTGCCACGGCAGAGGATGAACCGCCTCTCCGCCGGCGGCAGGCCCAGCAGAAGCATTCCGGATTTCGTGATTTTTGGAAATAACGACTAACTAATAAAACTCCGTGAATTAACCGGTAATCCGGTCCGTTCACGGAGTTTTTGTCATGATGAGTTAGTGTTAATCGGCGATAAATTGATGGAGCCGCCCCGCAATTTCCGGGGAAACCTCCGCGGTAATCCGCGTGCCGTCCTCCTCGTAATCAGTCTTAATGATGGTGGCGTGCTCGTTGAGAAGTTCTAGGAACCGCCCCTGATCAAATGGAATTAGGTAGGTGTGCTGCTCATTGTCCTTGAACAGCTCCTTTTTAATTGCGGTAATCAGGGTGCGAAGTGATTCTTCGTCCCGGGCGCTGTAGGTCAACTGTTGTCCCGTTAGGAGAGGATAGGGTTGCCCCGTTTTATCCGCCTTATTGTACGCGTAAATCATTGGGATGTTGGTAACGCCAATCTCTTTTAGGGTGCGCTCGGTGGTTTTTACCATTTCGGGCGCATGCGGATCGGACGCGTCAATCACCTGAACGAGCAAGTCGGCCTGCGCCGCTTCGGCAAGCGTACTCCGGAAGGCCTTCACGAGCTGGTGGGGCAGTTTGCTGACAAACCCGACGGTATCGCTGAGAAGGATTTCCTTGTTGTCGGCAAACTTAAGCCGCCGCACCGCCGTATCAAGCGTCGCAAACAGCATGTCCTTCGTAAAGACCTTCTTAACCGCCCCCTCGTTATCAACGAGGTTCAAAAGACCGTTCATGGTCGTGGATTTACCGGCGTTCGTGTATCCCACGAGGGCCACGCTCTTGAGTCCTGAGTTATCACGGAGCTTCCGTTTCACCTGCTGTTCCTTAGCAATGTCCTTGAGCTCCTTATTAAGGGCGCTAATCCGTTTTTCAATAACCCGCCGGTCCATTTCGTGCTGGGTTTCCCCGGACCCCCGGTTACTCATGCCCCCGGCAGACTGCTGGTCGAGTTTTTCGGCGCCAGCGGTGTGCAACCGGGGAAGCTGGTACTGAAGTTGGGCAATCTTAACCTGAATCTTAGCTTCGCGGGTGTGTGCCCGGGAGGCGAAGATGGCCAGGATTAGGGCGGTCCGGTCCATAACGGTCATGTGGGTAATGTCCTCAAGGTTCCGGATCTGGGTAGGCGTGAGCTCATCGTTGACCACCAGAGTAGCTGCCTCCAGTGCGGTGCCAGCCCGGCCAATTTCTTCCGCCTTACCAGAGCCAAAGTAGGTGGCTGCAACTGGTTTTTCTAATTTTTGCCGCACGTCCCCGACCACCTGCATGTTGTTTGCAGCTGCCAGTTTTCCCAGTTCGTCCATCGTATATTCAAAGTCCGTTTGTTCGTTCTCAATCCCGCAAATAATCACGGGTTCGGGAGGGGTATCCAACACACTTTCCATCCAATCTCACCTCGTTTATTCAATCACCGTCATTATACACCCCGGACGGCCGGTAATTAGTATTCCTGATCGTCCCGGTAGTGGTCGTAGTATGCAACCTGGATGTTATTCGGTGAAACGGTCAGCTTGGTAACTGAGCCGTTTAACGGGCGCTCCTTGACAATGTCGATTTCCGGGGCGTACCGGTGAACGATGCTCCGGATACACGTTCCGTGACTGACGAGCAGGACGCGGTCGCCATCATGGTGGTTTTGCCGGAGCAGGTCAAAGCCGGCATCGACGCGTTCCCAAAACTCGGCGTCGCTTTCGCTATCGTGAAACGGATCAACGGCCTTCATCATGTCGCGCGATTTTTCCAGGGAAAACTTCGTAATGAGTTCCTCAAACGTCTTGCAGCCGTGCGGCATTCCGACCATGATCCACGTGTTGGCGGAATCTTGTCCCTCAAAGTAGCCGTAGCACTGCTCTCGGAAGTAGTGGAGTGCGGTCGGGGGGTCAAACTGCGGGGTGGCCTGGTTTTCGTCCATGATGATCTTGCAGGTCCAGGCCGTGCGGGTCATGTCACTGTGGTAGACGCGGTCAAAGTTGACCTGGGCAAGGTGCCGCCCCGCCTTGTGGGCGTCCGCAATCCCCTTGGCGGTTAACGGGGAGTCGCACCAGCCCTGCATCCGCCGGTACTTGTTGAGTTGGGTTTGGCCGTGTCGAACCATGTAGACTGAGAATGTCATTGAATCGCCTTCCTTACTGTGTGGTGGTTGGGTTAAGTATAGCATAAGGTGCGGAGCCACGGCCTTATCCCCATAACGGTAATCAGACGAAGGGCGCGGAACGCGGCCAAGGAAGATTGCGTTATGGGGGTAAAAGGGCGTGAGCGGAGCCCGATTAAGGGAAGGTGCGGAGCCGGACCACCGGGCAAATAAATTAAGGCGTGACGCAGAGCGGTAAAGCCGGTCAAGGAGGGGCTTATTATTTGCGCATGGGTGGTCCGAGCGAAGCCTGATTAAGACAAGAACGTGAGCGGAGCCCGATTAGGAAGGTGTGGTAAACAAAAAGATAACGGTCACCGCACTGCCGATGACCGTTATCTTTTTATTGTTTAATCCTGCTCTACCAACCGCTTGATTCCGCGCACGTCCGCGGGGTTCCCCGAGAAGATGATGTGATCACCCAGTTGCAGGCGGGTGTTACCGTGAGGGGCAATGGCCCGCTTTACCCGGAAAATCCGGGAAATCGTAATGTCGTTGATGAACGGCAGGTAACGGATTTCCATGCCGTCAAAGATTGAATTATTGACAACCACTTCGTAGAGGCGAGCGTCCGGGCTGGTAATGAGCTTCAGCGTTGACGGACTGGTAATGAGGGAACGCAGGCTTCCAACATTGAAGTCAAACATGCTGTAGAATTCAATGCCCAACCGCTGGAGCGTTTCCTCGTGGGTACTGAGCGGGTCACGGCTTTCAAACCGGGTGATGACCCGCTTAACGCCGTACTCTTTGGCGGCCACGGCAAGCCGGTAGTTAACGTTGCTATCGCCGTGGCAAAGGACCAGCACGTCGGTGTCAAAGACCTGGCTGGCAATTAAGTCCGCCGGTTCCAGCGAATCCAGGAGTGTTAGGTTAGCTTCCGAATTATACGTGGAGTAGTTGCGGGCGATGTTGGTGTACAGCTGGGTGTCGTACCAGTCGCTTTCCAGCTGTTGGCTGGCCGCAACGGTAACCAGCCCTACGCCGATGATGTGGACCGTTGTTTTGTGGTTGTCTTCTGGAGCGGGGTGGTATCCACGGTTGAAGAGCAGTGGACACACAACGCACGTGAGGATTGCTGCCAGCAAGAAGGCGCCGGACTGGGCCGTGGTAATGGCATGCAGCTCCTGGGCAACTTCCAGGGCGGCCAGGATCAGCGTGATGGTGGTCCCCGACAGCACCGCGCCCATCAGGGAATTGGCCCGGTTAAACCGCAGCCGCAACCCGAAGTAAACGGGGAGTTTTGCCAGCAGGAAAGCGCCGAAGATGACGGCAATCATGATGAGCACATTGGGGCTGGTCAGGAGGGCTGGGATGTTGAGCTTGACCCCGGTGAGGATGAAGAACACCGGGATGAAGAACCCGTAGCCGATGGAATCCAGCTTGTGGAGGGTTTCCCGCTTGGGTTCAAGGAGCTTGACCACGATACCGGCAACGAACGCCCCCAGAATGTTTTCGGCGCCGGTGGCCTCCGCAATGACCACGAGGGTGACGATGACGAAGAACGCCAGGCGCATGTCAACCTGAGTCGTCGGCTTGTTTATCCGGTCAAAGAACGTGAAGAACGACTTGAACCGGCGGAAAAGAATGGCCCCGGCGATGAAAAGCAGCGAAATAAGCCACAGGCTGGAACCCTTGCCGGCGTACAAGGCAGCGTACACCGTCAGGGCTAACATCGGAACAACTTCTCCTAGAACCGCGATCAACAGGATGGTTTGGCCGTACGGCTTACTGAGGAGGCTGTTTTCCTTTAGGAGGGAAATGACTAACCCCAGGGCGATGGTGGCCAGCAGAATTGTTGCTAGCCAGATGTCGCCAAAGAGGCCGGTGACCTTAAAGATCAGGGCGAGGGCAAAGGATGTGACCACACACAGGGTGTACGCAATCACGGCGGTTAAAACGGGCGAGAGTTGTTTGGGCTGCTGGCGGGCGACCTTTTTTTCAAGCGGTGTCCGCGGCTCGCGGTTCCGTTGGAAAAGGGAGAAATCGATTTCCATTCCGCTCAAGAACAGCAGGAGGATGACCCCCAGGGTGGAGAGGTCGCTGAGTAGGCTATTAATGTGGATTACGTTCAGGCAACTCTGGCCCAGGATAATCCCCACGATGATTTCCGCCACGGAGGTGGGAATGATGCTGAGTTTAAACCGCGAGAGCAACATGGGGGTTGCAAATGCGGCCAGGGCAACAATAACAAGCGATAAATTCATAGGTGAACCTCTTTCAATCTCTTAGTGACTTTTACGAACACGTTGGATTAGGTGGGTAAGGGCTGGAGTCCCGGCAAACACCGCGATAATCCCCAGAAAAACAACGGTGAAGTGGTGCTGGACAAACGGAATCCGGCCGAAGAAGTAGCCGATGCCGGAACACAGCGCCGTCCAGAGAAACACGCCCCAGAAGTTGTACCAGCTAAACCGGCGGTAGTCCATCCCGCTCGTTCCGAGAACCAGCGGAAGAAATGAGCGAATCACCGGAACAAAGCGGCCGAAGATGACCGTTTTGCCGCCGTGCCTGTGCAGGAACTGCTGGGTTTGGCGCCGTTTTTGGTATGAAACCATGCGCTGGAACCACGGGCGGTCGCCCACCAAGCGGCCCAGGGTGAAGTTAACCGTATCACCGAAGAGGGCCGCACAGAAGAAGAGGGGGACGAGAAGCCGGATATCGAGTGCCGGTGAAAGGGCGGCCAGTGAGCTGGTTAAAAAGACCAGCGATTCACCCGGAAGGAACGCCAGAAACACCAGGCCGGTTTCCATAAAGACCATGACAAATAACACCACGTATATCCACCCGCCTAGTGCGTGCACTGCGGGAAGCAGATACTGATCAAAGTGCAGTAAAACGTGGATTAATTCGGTCACAAGAACCCCTCCCCTCAAGGTTACTGTTGGTGAATATGATAGCAAATTTTATTTTCAAAGGGGAGCATAACCTCTTTGGGCGGGGGAAGTTGGTCGCCCCTCCGAAAGGTGATAGAATGACATTATTTGGCTAGTAGGGAGTGAAGTGGAATGGCAGAAAAGGATGTGCGTCAGCAAGAACAATGTCGGATGGATACCGTCGTGGAGAAAATCCATGCGGCTGAAGACGTCCGGCGGCAGGAAATCGACCGGGCCAAGCAGGAGCAGCGAATCGTTGATGCGGATTTTAAGAAGAACGTCCGCGTCAAGGTGTCGACGTATTCTGGGATGATGGATACCGCCATGGCGGTGCGCCAGCAAAACCAGCTTCTCCAAGAGCGGGAAAATGCCCGGGAACACGCCCAGCACGAACTAACAATCTTGGAAAAATTAGCGGAACACCCCTACTTTGCCCGGATTGATTTTCAGGAGGAGGGTGAACCCAAGCCGGAGACCATCTACATTGGACTCGCCTCCTTTGCGGAAACGCCGGACCACTTTCTGATTTATGACTGGCGGGCGCCGGTTGCCAACCTCTACTACGACGGTGGACTCGGGGAAGTGACCTACCAAACACCGGTGGGCGAGCAACGGGCGACGGTGACGTTAAAGCGCCAGTTTAACGTTGAACACGGCAAAATTACCGCGGTCTTTGACACGGACGAAGCGGTTGGGGATCAGATGCTGCTGACGGCTCTTCAGGGACATTCGGGCACTAAAATGAAGGGCATCGTCACGACGATCCAGCACGAGCAAAACCGGATTATCCGCAATACCACGGCGGACCTCCTCTTTGTCCAGGGGGCTGCAGGTTCCGGGAAAACGTCGGCGGTGCTCCAGCGGGTTGCTTACCTGTTGTACCGGTATCGGGGGAAGATTACGTCCAAGCAAATTGTGCTGTTTTCACCCAATCAGCTTTTTAACGACTACGTTGACCGGGTTCTTCCGGAGATGGGCGAGCACAACATGGAACAGCTGACGTACTACCAGGCGCTCCAACGGCGGGTGCCCCACTTACAGGTTGAAACGCTGCAGGAGCGGTTTACCGCGCAAGATGATTCCGTAACGCTACGGGTAAACCGCCTAAAGGAGAGCCTGCAGTTTATGCGGGCCTTACACGAATATGCGACCCTACTAGAACGGGGCGGGATGCAGTTTACCGGGTTGTGTCTGGACGGAAAGGAAATCTTTTCCCGGGAAATAATCGCGCAGATTTACTACGGCTTTAACGAAAACTACCATCTCCGCAACCGACTGATTGCCACGAAGGAGGAGCTCCTCCGGCGGCTGCAGCGGAAGATTAAGCGGACGGCGAAGACCGATGCGGTCCAAAAGGCGGTCCAGGGACTCAATCAAGATGCGTTAAATGCTTTGTACGGGGATCATCCCCGGGACTTCGCGGACGGGGACGCTGAGTTTAAGTTCTTGACGGAAGCGTACGTGACCCAGCAATTTGCGGCGGTGGCGGATGACATCCGGAATAACCGGTTCATCGAGGCGACTGCCCAGTACGTTAATTTCCTGGGAAATGTTCCGCGGTTGGTTGACCTGCAGGAATGGCACCTGTCACCGACAGAGTGGATGCAGGCGGGGAGCCGGACCATCGCGGCCTTTCAGCACCAGCACATTGCCCTTGCAGACGCGACCCCGTACCTGGACTTATACGACCTAATCACGGGGCGGCACGGGATGCGGAAGATGCGCCATGTCCTGATTGACGAAATTCAGGACTACACGCCGTACCAGTTGGCGTACCTGAAGGAGTTGTACCCGCGGGCGAAGTTTACCATGCTGGGCGACCTTAACCAGTCAATCCTCACGCACGAAAACAGCCGGACCCTCCTCGAACAGTTGCGGCCCCTCTTTGATCCGGAAAAAACCCAGGTGGTCCAACTAACGCGGTCCTACCGCTCAACCAAACAACTGACGGACTTTACGCGGGAATTGCTGGTTGACGGGGAAAAGATCGAGGCGTTTGACCGGGAAGGCCCCGTTCCTGAAATGGTAGTCGGACAAGACCGGGGTACCCTGGTTAACCAGGCAGCCGCCACCCTCCGCCAGAACCACGAGCGGCAGGAGACAACGGCGGTGATTACCCGGACACTAAAGGAGGCCCAGTGGTTAGCGGCCCAGCTCAAACAGGCGGGGGTAACCACGACCGTTATTAAAACGGAGAACCAGCGGCTGGTTGCCGGACCAATCATTGTACCGGCGTACCTAGCGAAGGGGTTGGAGTTTGACGCGGTCATTATGTGGGATGCGAGTGCGGCTAATTACCATGACGAAGCGGACCGTCAGCTGGTATACACAATCTGTTCACGGGCGATGCACCGGCTGATGATTACGGTGACGGGGACCCCGAGCTCATTATTTGACCGGGTGGATCCAAGTCTGTATAAGGTTTGCTCGGATTAGACATAGTTGATGTTTACAAAATACGGGGAATTAATCCTGGTTAGTGGTGTTTACTAACCAGGATATTTTTATGTAATGGGGGGTGCTCATAAAATGAAAGTGGGTGAATGATTGGATAAAACTAAATCAATCCACAAAAAAGATGCAATTAATTTCAATTAAATTATTCACAAAAAGGTGGGGGAGGGGGTAAAATGACCTCCTGAAAGCTACTATAACATAGGGGGTACTACGATGCGGACTACGGAAATATCAAAAAAGTTTATTTTCAGCGCAGCGGCCTTTTTCGCTGGGTTGGGAATGGGGAGCGTGATTCATGCTGATGCGGTTCAGGCGTCAAGGAACACATCGAATCCAGTAGCAGCACAATCTTCAACCGTTCGTCAGTCGCAGGCAGCGGTTCCGCTCGGGCAACACCAGTCAGCTAAAGCATCCGGCCAAACCACTCAGCCAGTGGCGGCTAAATCGGTTTCGCGGGTGCCGGTTCAGCAGGCGGCAACGAATACGGCGAGTGGGGATACCCAAATTCAGATTAGTGGGGCAGACTTCAATAAGTACATGCACGTTAACGGGAGCGCATCGTATAATTCTGCGAATGATACGGTGACGTTAACCCCTGACCAGGACCAGCAAGCGGGGCACGCGGCTATTAATGTTCAAATTGACATGGATCGTGATTTTTCAGTAAAGGCCCATGTTTTCCTGGGAAATAATCCGTCAAATAAGGGCGGCGCGGACGGAATTGCCGTTGGGTTTCACCCCGGAAGCGTAAATGAAGTGGGACAACCCGGGAATGCCTTTGGGCTAGGGGGAATTGCGCACGCGTTCGGCTTTAAAATGGACACGTTTTATAACTCAGAAGGCCCGAGTTCTTCGGAGAACGCTAATGCTGATCCGCAGCAGTTCAGTGGCCCTGGTGATGCATTCGGTGGATTTGTCTATTCAGATGCCAACGGAGCTGTAAGCACATACGACCCAAGCAACAATTCAGCCAGTCCAGCACTTATCCCATCGCCGAACGGGCAGTGGGCCTGGCTAACAATGAAGTATGACGGCACCACCCACGTGATGACGGTTAATTACCAGGAAGGAAACTACAACCACACCTGGACAATGGATGTCTCGCAGTGGATTACGTCCCGTTACATGGCGTTTGTAGTCTCTTCATCAACGGGTTCGTACAAGAACCTGCAGCAGATGAATTTCTTTAACATTACGGCGTGGGTCCCTAATTCCCAGTTGTCGCAGTATAAGGAAACCGTTCAGGTAAAGTACGTAAACGAGTTAACCGGCCAGGAAATTGCACCGGCTCAAACGATTAATACTTACGATGGTGCCCAGTACACGACCACCCAACAAACCATTCCGCACTACACTTATGACAAGTTAGGAACCGGGAGTGCCCCGGCTGCCGGAATGTGTACGGGAGCAGGAATGGTTGTAACGTACGATTACATGCCAAATGCGGAGCACGCGGTGGTAAACTACGTCGATGGCCAAACCGGGAAGACGGTTACGAGTGCAACGGTTAACGGGCATTACGATGAGACGGTAACTTATAATCCCCAGGAAACGGAACAGGGACTAGAGAAGCAGGGGTACGTGATTGGGACAAGTACGCTGCCGGCGAATGACCAGATTACGTTTAGTCAGGACGGGACCGTGCCGACGTACACCGTTACGCTGCACCACCGGCTAACAACTGACACGGTAAGCGATAATCCTGATAACGTTGCGGGGTTAAGCAAAACCGTTACGGAGACGATCAATTACCGTTACGGGAGCGCAACGGGTGCGGTAGCGGCGCCAACGAAGACGCAGCGGGTTACCTTTACCCGGACAGCAACGAAGGATCAGGTAACCGGGCAAGTAACGTATGGGGCGTGGAGTCCGGCGGCAACGGAAAGTTTACCGGCCGTGCCGACGCCGCCGATTACGGGATATACACCAGATATTTCGCAGGTGGCCGCTCAAACCGTGACGCCAACAACTGCGGATACAACGACAACCGTGGTGTATACTCCTAACCCAGAAAAAGCAACGGTAACGTACGTGGATACGACAACCGGGAAGCCGCTGCGCGTGGTTTCAGTTACGGGAAAATACGGGGAAACCGTTCCGTATGATTCGGGTGCCATCGTTAAGCAACTCGAAAACGAAGGGTATACGTACCAGAGCACGACAATCCCAGCAGCAGGAATCCCGCTGACGACGGACGGGAAAACCGTAAATTACGTGGTTGATATGGGTCACCTGGTAACAACGGATACAACCACGAATAACCCGGATAACGTAGCGGATTTACAGCGAACCGTAACCCGCACGGTAAAGTACCAGTATACTAACGGCCAGCCTGCCGCAGCGGCAAATACCACCACGCTGACGTTCACCCGGACGGCGCAGGTGGACCACGTTACTAAGCAGGTGACGTACGGCCCGTGGACCGCAACGGCCGGGACCACTTTCCCGGCGGTTTCTAGTCCGGTAATTACGGGGTACACACCGGATCAGGCAACACTTCCGGCAATCACAAACGTGACGGCCACAACGCCCGCTACGACGCAAACGGTAACCTATGCTCCGAATGCGGAGAGTGCGACGGTCGCATACGTCGACGATACAACGGGAGCGACCCTTAAAACGGTGACCCTCCATGGGAAATTTGATCAGCCGGCAAGCTACCGTCCGGATCAAACGATTACTGGTTACACCCAGAAGGGCTACGCACTGGTAAGTAACGATTATCCGACGGACGGGGCAGTCTTCACGACAGATGGGGTGGTTCATCACTACGTAATTCACCTTAGGGAAACCACGACAACGTTTACCCCGAATAATAATCCGCGGCACCTGACACTTACCCATAAGGTGACACGGACGGTGAAATTTATTGGCCCGGACGGGAAGCAGTTTGAACGGCCCGTTGTCCAAACCATCACGTTTCACCGGACGGCAACCCTAAACAATGTCACCGGGAAAATTACGTACGGTCCGTGGCAGCCAGTAAGGACGCCGGTCTTTGGCCAGGTTCGGGTTCCGACGGTGGTCGGGATTGACCCGTCACCGGCCGTGGTTCCGGCGGAGAGCGGAGTTACTGCGACAACCCCAGACCACACGGTGACAATTAAGTACACCCCGAATCCGGAAAAGGTAACCGTCACCTACATTGATGAAACGACGGGGAAAAAGTTATCCGCAGTGACGGTCACGGGGCCGTACGGGTCAACGTCTCTGTACACCCCGAAGGCCACCATTGAGAAGTACGAGCACGAAGGTTATAAGGTTGTTCGGGATGACGTTCCGGCCGCGGGAATCCAGTTTAACGAAGACGGGAAGATAAAACACCTTGTGGTTGGGCTAACTGAGACAACGACGACGTACACCCCAACGGATAACCCCCGGAACCTAACCCTAACGCACGTGGTTACGCGGACAATTCGGTTGGTTGGCCCAAACGGACGGGAATTAGCGCCTGCAATTACGCAGAAGGTTACGTTTGGACGGACAGCGACGATTAATAACGTTACCGGGAAGATTACGTATGGTCCGTGGCATGTGATTGGAACAGCAACCTTCAGTGCGGTTCGCGTTCCGGCAATTGCGGGAATGATTCCTGAAATGACAACTGTTGCGGCGCTGACGGGAATTACGCTAACAACCCCTAACCAAACGGTGACGGTGGTTTATCACCCGCAACCAGTTTCACCAGTTGCCTACCGGATGACGACGGCATTGCCGTTATCCGGAAAGGCTCGCGAAGTGCGGGAACAGGCAAATTCCTCATCCCACCGGCAGCAGCTTCCGGATACGGGAGATGCTGTGGCTGGCCAGGCGAGTGGGATTGCTGTTTTGGCGCTTGCCGTTCTGTTAGCAACAGTAGGAAGCGTTCCGGACAAGCGGACTAAGCGGCACTAGCCGGAAAAGGAAAAGAGAATTATTGAAGTAAATGGAACGGGCAAAGTAGACTAGCGGCCGGATGAAGCATGGTTTCGCCGGTTGCCGGGTCTTCTTCAGCCCGTTTGCTTTAGCATTAGAACAGGGAGGTTGGAATTAATTCCAACCTCCCTGTCGCTTTGTGTTTGGTTTATCGTGCTAATTAGTTATTATCCTGACTCTGGCGGCTGCCCATGAACTGCCGGGCCGATGAAATCATGTTGAAACTGGCGAGTCGTTGCTTAAACCGGGCGGCCAACATAGTAGTTAGCTCATCGTATGCCAAGGCGGAGTAGTGAACGCCGTCCGGTTGAAGCATTTTTTCCGGCGTAGTTGCCATATGCGCGTGCCATGGAATCAGGTCACAGTGTGTCGTCGTGGCGACTTGCTGGGCAGCCTGAACGTACTCCTGAAGATGAGCATTAACGGTGGAATCATCTGCGACGACCCCGGGCGTAATCAGCAGGCACTTCTCCGGGGTAATTTGGCGGACGAGTTGCGTGAGGGCTGCAGTATATGTAGTTGCTGAAAGGGGCTGTTTTTGCCGGGCGTCTGCCAGGCCGAAGAACGGCACCACGTAGTTTGGTTCGATTGCCAGAACGTCCGCTTGCAGCCGCTCCAGGGCGGACGTGATGGTACTGTTCGGGACACCCCGGTTAAAACAGTAGACGTCTTCCCGGCCAATCTTTTCCTTCAGCATGTCCGAAAACTTACTGGATGGGTAGCCGTCCGTATAGCCGGCGGTGATGCTATCCCCAAAAAGAACAATCCGAATCATTGTGGTCCCTCCGTCAAAAGTTGCATTCCTATTATATGCGTTTTAATGGGGAAGCACTACCCCTTTTTGGGTTCGTTTCGCGGGGAGAAGATGATATAATTATGCCCGTCAATAGGGGGTGACGGGGCGATGCAAAACGAAATGAACTACTACCGGATTTCGCGAGCGGAATGGGCGCAGTTGGAAGTCCCCGCACGAATTGCCCTGACTAACGAGCAACTAGCAGCGATCCGGTCGGTTAACGACCAGCTGTCATTAAAGGATGTGCGGGAAGTGTACCTGCCGTTGGTACGGCTTTTGGGAATGGAACTTCGCCAACGCCGGCGTCACCAACAGGCCCAAGCAGCCTTGCTGGGAATCACTCCGGCGCCCGCCCCGTTTATCCTGGGGATTGCCGGGTCGGTTGCGGTCGGGAAAAGTACGATTGCCCGGTTGTTGAATTTGTTGCTGCGGCAGGTATTTCCAGACAAACGGGTGCAGCAGATTACCACTGATGGATTTATCTACCCGAATGCTGAATTGAAACGGCGGGGGCTATTTGACCGTAAGGGGTTCCCGGAAAGCTACGACATGCCCCGGCTGATTACCTTTTTGAACGACATTAAAAACGGGGTACGCGCCCAGGCGCCGGCCTACTCGCACGAAATTAGTGACGTGGTGCCGGGAAAGTTTGACGTGGTGGATCACCCCGATATCCTGATTGTGGAGGGGATTAACGTCCTCCAGCTGCCGCCAAGTGAGCGGGTGTACGTGAGCGACTACTTTGACTTTTCGCTGTACGTGGATGCGGCAGAAGAAGACATCGAACGCTGGTACCTTGAGCGGTTCGGGATGCTGCTGGAGATGGCGGCCAAGGACCCACACAACTACTATTACCAGTACACGCAGGAGCCGCGGGAGGACGCCTTTGCGATGGCCAAACGGGTGTGGCGGGACGTCAATTTGAAAAACCTGCACGAGTACATCCTGCCGACCAGGAACCGGGCCGACCTCATCCTTTCAAAGGACGGCCAGCACCGCGTAACCGAACTATTAATCCGAAAAGCATAGTTAACGGTGACTAATGTCCGGATTTTGACGCTTCGACCGTTGACCGGACTTTTTTTTGTATGTACAATGAGAACAAGTATTTTAAAACGAGGTGACGAGCGTGGCGCACGATATGCAATCATTCGATAAGATTCTCGTACTGGACTTCGGGAGTCAGTACAACCAGCTGATTACCCGGCGGATCCGCGAGTTTGGCATTTACTCTGAACTGCTGTCGCACAAGACAACGGCAGAAGAGATTAAGCGGCTGGCGCCGAAGGGGATTATTTTCTCTGGGGGACCGGATAGCGTAAACGATCCTGGGGCCTTCACGGTGGACCCGGAAATCTTTAACCTGGGAATTCCGGTACTGGGAATCTGTTACGGGATGCAGCTGATGGCCAGCATGCTTCCGGGCGGCCAGGTTGAACCCGCTGACAATAAGGAATACGGAAAGGCTGATATTACGGTAACGCAGGACGACGCAGCGTTATTTACCGGGATGGACCGGCAGCAGACCGTTTGGATGAGTCACGGTGACCTGGTAATGCAGGTTCCGACCGGTTTTACGGCGGTGGCCACGAGTGCCAACTGCCCGATTGCGGCCATGCAGGATCCAGAACGGAAGTTGTACGGAATTCAGTTCCACGCAGAAGTGCGGAACACGGTGCACGGAAATGAAATCCTCCGCCACTTCGCGTTTGACGTGTGTGGTGCGCAGGCCAACTGGACGATGGACGACTTCATCGATATGCAGGTGGCTAAGATTCGTGAGGAAGTTGGCGACAAGAAGGTCATTCTTGGCCTGTCTGGTGGGGTTGATTCCAGCGTGACGGCGGCCCTGTTAAACCGGGCAGTGGGTGACCAGCTGACGTGTATCTTCGTGGACCACGGATTACTGCGGAAAAACGAGGCGGACCAGGTTATGGCGGCGCTCAACAAGGGACTAGGAGTTCGGATCAACAAGGTTGATGCGGCGGACCGCTTCTTGTCCAAGCTCGAAGGAGTCACCGATCCGGAACAGAAGCGGAAGATTATCGGAAATGAATTTATTCAAGTGTTCAACGCTGAAGCCGCCAAGATGAAGGATGCAGATTTCCTTGCCCAGGGGACGCTGTACACGGACGTTATTGAAAGTGGAACGGACACGGCCCAGACGATTAAGTCTCACCATAACGTGGGGGGGCTACCGGAAGACGTGCAGTTTACGCTGATTGAACCGTTACGGACGCTCTTTAAGGATGAGGCCCGTGAACTGGGGGAAAAGCTCGGGCTACCGCACGACCTGGTATGGCGGCAGCCGTTCCCGGGCCCGGGCCTGGGAATCCGGGTCGTTGGTGCCATTACGCCGGAGAAACTTGAAATTGTCCGTGATAGTGACGCCATCCTCCGGGAAGAAATTAAGAACGCTGGTTTGCAGGAAGATATCTGGCAGTACTTCACCGTTCTGCCGGGAATCCGGAGCGTCGGGGTGATGGGCGATGGCCGGACATACGATTATGCCATTGCCATCCGGGCCGTCACGTCCATTGACGGGATGACGGCTGACTTTGCCCGCATTCCGTGGGACGTTCTGCAGAAGATTTCGGTGCGGATTGTCAATGAGGTTGACCACGTTAACCGCGTTCTGTACGACGTCACGAGTAAGCCGCCGGCAACGATTGAGTATGAATAATAGGATAGTGTATAACATCTCCGAAGTAATTGCTCGGAGGTGTTTTTCTTTATTCTGAAAATTACGCAACTAACCAGCCTAACATTAGTGCAGTTCCGCCCGGTTAGTAATAAAATAGGGGAAGTTGAAAAGGAATGGGAGGATGAATTATGAAAAAACGCGCAGTTGTTCTTGGCCTCGGCCTCGGGGTTAGTTTACTTTTAGCGGGGTGTGGGCAACAGCAGGTGAGTCACCATGAAAATCATCATGGGGATGCGCCGACCCACCAGCAGGCACAATCTAAGCAGCAGAATCAAAGCAAGCAGGTTGTGCTGAGTAACAGTCAACCAGCGCAGGGCAGCAGTAGTGCGGCGACCGTGGACCCGCACCACGTTCACCTGACGACACAGCAGCTGGGAACAATGGTGGCCCTGTTGAAGTACCCGAACTGGTTTAAGCAGGGGGTTGCGGATGGCAGCATGTACTACAGTGACCAGCCGAACACGGCTCCCGGAAGCGACCTAAACGGGTTTAGCTACGTAACGGCCAACGGGGATCCGACCAGCTATATTTATTTCCAGTTGCAGGGCGAAAACGTCGTGATTAAGTACGTGGATGCGTCACATGCCGATTGCGTTGCGGACGCGCCGATGCGGACCATCAGCGTGCGCCTCGACACGTTAATTAACGATTACTACAACACCAAGAAGAAGCAGGATGAAGTTAACGGCTACGCTAACCGGCTGCTGCCTGAATCGCAGTATGGTAAAAACGTTGACAACCAGAGCCAGAGTACGGGGGACTAACCATGACAGCACACGTTTACCTTGTCCGGCACGGCCAAACACTTTATAACCTAATGAATAAGATGCAGGGGTGGTCGGACACCCCGTTGACGGATGCGGGAATTGCCGGTGCCCGGCAAACGGGGCAGTGGCTGCGAAACGTTCACTTTGACGGGGCGTACAGCTCAGACCTTGGGCGGGCGGCGAAGACCTGCCAGTTAATCCTTGAAGAGAACCTGACGACGGACCCGGCCACGCAGGTGCAACTGCCGGCGTTTCGGGAGCAAAACTACGGTTACTTTGAGGGGATGGATAAGCAGTTGGCTTGGCGGCTAACCGGTGCTCAACTTGGGATGACGACCCTCAAGGAGATCGTGACAGCTAAGTCATTTGATGCGGCGAAGGACCTGATGAAGGCAGCGGACCCGTACCATTTTGCGGAGGATCACACGGAATACTGGCAGCGGGTGGATGCCGGGTTTAACCGGTTACGGGCTAATTATCACCGGGGAAATATTTTGGTGGTAACGCACAGTAACACGATTGCCAGCCTCGTGGACCGGTTTAGCTCCATTAACGTGCTGGCGGACTATCCGAAGAACGGCAGCGTTACCCGCTTGTCCCTGACGGACGACGGTCTGACGGTGGACTACTACAACCGGACGGGGGCGGATCAGGAGTATTAACCGACACAATAGGGATACGAAAAACGGGGCGGTGACTTTCATCACTGCCCCGTTTGCTGTCTCGTTAGTACGGGTTATTCCTGATTTGCCTTGTTGATTGCGGCCAGGGCCACGTTATTTAACCAGTTAAGCGGTTGGTCAAAGTTTGGCTGGAAGAACATGTCAACCATAGCCAGCTGTTCAATGGTCATCTTGTTTTGGATGGCCAGTGAAAGAACGTTGGCTGACTGGGAGACGTCGTGCTTGCTGAAGACCGCCCCTCCGAGGATCCGGTGGGTTGCCGGATCCCACACAAGCCGGCAGGTGACGTTGGTCGTGGACGTCATGAATTCTGGCCGGTATGGTTCTTCGATCGTGACGGCATCCGCCTTAAGCCCGCGCATTTTGGCGCCCTCAACGGTTAGGCCGGAAGCGGCCATGCAGCACCCGTATAGTTCGACCGCTGAAGTGGCCTGTGTTCCCATGTACTTCATGGTTGGCTGGTCAATGTTTTGTCCAATCAGCATTCCCTGACGCACGGCGTTGGTCGCCAGCGGAATGTAATCGTCCTGACCAGTTGGGTTGTAGTGGACGTTGGTGGCATCACCGGCCGCGAAGACGTTCGGATTGCTGGTTTGCATGTATTCGTTTGTCCGGATGGCGTGGTTCGGGAGCATGTCGAGTTGGCCATCAAACAGTGCGGTGTTCGGTTTAAAACCGGCACACCATACGGCCACGTCCGCGGCGTAGTCGCCCTTATCGGTGTGGACGGTAATCTGGTCGCCCTGTTGCTCAAAACTGGTAACCTTTTCCCCGAGCGCAAGCTGAACGCCGTGGTCACGGTACTCCGCCTCAATCTTGTCGCTGAGGTCCTTGTCAAAGTTTTTGTATAGCACCCGCGGGAAGGCGTCCACTAAGGTGACGTCTTTGCCGGCCAAGGACAACTGTTCGGAGAGTTCTGCCCCGATGTAGCCGGCCCCGATAATCACGGCCCGCTTAATTGACGGCGCCAGGTTCTTCAGCGTTTCGGCGTCGTGCCAGTCCTTGCACAGGTAAACGCCCTTGCTGTCGATGCCGTCAATTGGGGGGATGACCGGGAGGGAACCAGTTGTTACGACAAGTTTATCGTACGTGGCCGTGGTTTCTTCGCCGCTGATGCAATCCTTGACGCGCAGGGTCTGGGCGGTTACGTCCACGCTGAGGACTTCGTGCTGCATCTGCATGTGGGCTCCTAAAGCCGCCAGCTTCTCCGGGCTGGAATAGAACATCTTCTTGGGGTTTGAAACGTGGTTCCCCACCCACAGGGCAATCCCGCACGAAAGGAACGAGAGGTTGTCGTTCTTTTCGTAAACCGTGACGTCGTAGTCCGGATGGTTCGTTAAAATCTGTTGGGCGGCAAACGTCCCGGCGTGGGTCGCGCCAATGATTGCAATTTTCATGGTTAAGCACTCCTTTTTTAAAAATTACAACGTCATAATAATTCCTGATTGTGAAAAAGTCAACTAAAAACGTGGAACCCCTTTCTTTACATAAAGTTCAGGTTATAAGGGGTTAATGCTGGACTGATGATAGGGGTAATAGTAGTTATGTTCACATTCATCTTTAAGGCATAATAAAAAGGCCGTGATTCTCATCACAGCCTGAATCCTCATCATTATAAGGCTTAGTTCTTCTTCGCCGCCTCGTACCGTTCGTGGTAGTTTGCCAGCAGTTGAAGGACCTGTTCCCCGATTACCGTGTAGGCGTGGGTCGGCAGGTTAGCCTCGGACACCCGCAGCTTTCCCGGCGTTGTCCCAAATCCCGGGCCGTCCATCAGCGTAATCCCGTTCTTCTTTGCCAGGTTAACCAGGAAGTCGATCTGTTCAAAGTTTTCTTCGAGGTACTTCCGGAAGTCCTTGCCGTACTTGTGCTCGGCAATCTGGTAAATATCGAGTAAGGAGTAGTATTTGGTGTTTTCCTTACTTTCGTCCGGGTTAATGCCGAGGGCGGCACACAGCCGGTTGTATCGCTCACTCACAATCCGCCGCGACTCGTTGATGTACTGGTCGTCCTTGCCGGCAACTAGATGCGTCAGGGCAAACAGGTCTTCCATCACCTGCTGGGGCGTGGAGAGCCCGGCAGTGTGGTACAGCCCGATGGAGCGGCTGTCCGCTACCATCCGCTCAATGAACGACATTTTGTCGGGGTGGAGCACCACGTTGCCGTACCGTTCGTCCACTTCAGCACGCTGGGCGGACGGTAATTCACCGACGAGTTTGTCGAAGACGTTGTCGTCGTGCATGGCAATGAGCCCGAGCCGCCAGCCGGTTGCCCCGAAGAGCTTGGAGAACGAGTAGACCAGCATCGTGTTGTACGGCACAACGCTGTAAATCGTCTGGAAATTTTCGGCAAACGTTCCGTAGACGTCGTCCGTGACGATCATCAGATCCGGGTTCTTGGCTACGGCATGCTTAATAGCTGCCAGGGCCTGCTTGTCAAACGCCATGGCGCCCGGATTACTTGGATTAATGGCACAAACCAGCTTGATGCTTGGGTCCGCCAGTTTTTCCAGTTCTTCCGGTCGGATTTGCCAGTTGGTCGTTTCGTCCGCCACCAGGTTAACCTTGACGAGCTGGTAGTCGTTGAGCACCGGAATCTCCAGGTACGGCGTGAAGATCGGCGTCGTCAGCGCAATCTTGTCGCCGGGGTGGATCAGGTGGTTTTCCTTCAGGGAATTAAACAGGTAGACGATTGCTGCCGTCCCCCCCTCAGTCGGGAAAACCTGCGTGTGCTCTTCCAGGGCAACGCCGTCGTACAGTACGTCCTGGATGTAGCGGTTTAAAATCCGTTCGGTGTAGTGCAGCACCCGGTCCGGGGACGGATAGTTGTTCCCGAGGGCGCCGTCGGTGAGTTCCTTCACCAGTCGGTCAGGGTTGGCCGCCAGTTCGTTCACGCAGTAGTCCACGGCCGCCTGCAAAAACTTGTCCGCCGGGTGTCCTGCGGGTTCCAAAAACTGTTTAAAGCGGGCGGCAATCCCCGCCGTTTCGGTGTACCCGGCCAGGTCGTGTTCATTGATCGTCCGCCGGGTCTCAGTAATTCCAAATTCAACCAGCCGGTTAAATGCCAGCCGGGCCTTCGTGTTCAGCCAGTTCGGGTCGCCCCGTCCGGCGTTCAGGAAGGCGTTGTGGTGGTCGTTATTCTGTGCGAGCTTGTTAATCTTCTTGCTAATTTCAAACGCATTTAGCTTAGCAAGCTGTTGCTCGTCTTCTCTGTCCACGAATATTCACTCCTTCAAAATACTTACCCTAGTAGGTTACTATTTTTGGCGGGGAAGTACAATTTCTTTTATGCTTTTTTTGCGGTCTTTTTTACCCCGCGAAAATTGAACCCCACGGAGAGCTCTGCTAGAATAGAGGTAATTTTAAATAGGAAATGAAGGTCATATTAATGGAAATTGAACGCGCTTGCACGTCCATGCTGGTGGGGAAGGATGCCAGCATCGACGGTTCCGTGATGATTGCGCGGAACGATGACACCTTCCTGCCGCTGACCCCCCAGCGGTTTTACATGCACCCGGCATGGCACGGGGAGAAGGGCAAGAAGATCAAGTCGTGGTTAAACGGCTTCGAGATGGAACTGCCGGAAAACGGCTACCGCTACAACGCCGTTCCGAACGTCGACTACAAAAAGAACGGGTACTATGAGGAAAGTGGAATTAACGAAAAGAACGTTGCCATGTCCGCAACGGAGTCAACGTACGGTAACGAACGGACGCTGGCCTTTGACCCGCTGGTAAAGGACGGGTTGGATGAGGACTGCATCGTCAACGTCACGCTGCCGTTCATCGATTCCGCCCGGCAGGCCGTTCAGTTCCTCGGAAAACTGATTTCCAAGTACGGTTCGCCAGCCGGCAACTCCGTGCTGTTCGCTGACAAGAACGAAGCATGGTACATGGAAATCGTAACGGGCCACCTGTGGCTCGCCCAGCGGATTCCGGACGACGCTTACGCCGTGGTCGCTAACGAAGTTGCCATTCAGCAGGTTGACTTTAACGACACGGAAAACTTCCAGTGGGCGGACGGCATCCAGGAATTCGTTGAGGAACACCACCTCAACCCGGATAAGGAAGGGTGGAACTTCCGTCACATCTTCGGGACGTTCAATGAAAAGGACCGCCACTACAACACGCCACGGGTTTGGTACGGTCATCACCTGTTTAACCCGGAACTCGATGAGGATCCGGAATCAGGTGAATTACCGTTTATTATGCGGGCAAACCACAAGTTCACGCCGGATGACATTGAGATGTACCTCGGCTCCCACTACAACGAGACGCCGTACGACCCAATGGGCCACGCGGACGACGCCGACAAGTATCGTTACCGGCCAATCGGCTTGAACCGGACGCAAAACTCCCACGTTCTGCAGCTGCGGAATGACGTTCCAGAAGAGCAGCAGGCCATCATGTGGCTGTGCATCGGTTACCCGGAATTCAGCCCGTACATTCCGTTCTACACGAACGCCAACGACACGGACCCGAGCTTCTCACAAACACCGCTTGAAATGGACGTTGATGCCGACTCTGCATACTGGCTGTACCGCCACATGTCAATGCTGGTGGAGAGCCACTACAGTAAGTTCGTTCAGGACAACACCGACTACCTGATTGAATGCCGGCGCGTTAACCGCAAGATGATTGCTGAGATTGACAAGGAAGCCGCTAAGCTGCACGGTGCCGAATTGACGGAATTCCTAACGCAGAAGAATTACGAGATTGTGGCCACGATGAAGAAGATGACCAAGGAATTGATGAACAAGCTCATCATGAAGGGCATCGAGTTGTCGAAGTTCACGTTTAACATGGATAAGAACCTGTAAAATCAGGTTAAAGGTGCGCCCCGGAGAATGTTCTCCGGGGCGTTTTTGCCGGAATATTACTATTCCTTTTTATAAAATTCCGGGTATTTTCCCGCAAACCGGCCTCATAATGATATAATCAAACTAATTTGAAACCGATTTATTGGAGGTAAATTCATGGACACACCGAAGGAAAATAAAAAAATTGGGTTGATGACCCTGGTAATGATGATCATTTCCGCCATCTACGGGTTCGCCAACACCCCGAAGGCCTTCATGCAGATGGGGTATGCCAGTATCGTCTGGTACATCCTCGCCGCGCTGGTCTTCTTCTTGCCAGTCAGTCTGATGCTGGCAGAGTATGGTTCATCCTTTAAGGAAGCCAAGGGGGGAATCTACTCGTGGCTGGAAGGCTCAATTGGTGAAAAGTGGGCCTTCATTGGGACGTTTATCTGGCTGGCGGCGTGGATCGTCTGGATGGTCCAGGTCGCTTCCGGCTACTGCATTCCACTGTCCTCGTTCATTTTCGGGAAGGATACGACGGCTTCGTGGCACCTGTTTGGTCTCAGCTCAGTTGAAACGCTCGGGATTGCGGGGATTCTGCTGGTGTTGGTCGTCACGTTCTTCTCGGTGCGGGGCATGAACGCTATTGCCAAGGTTGCTTCCATCGGTGGGGCCTTTAACGTGGCGTTGAACGCCATCTTCCTGGGCGCCAGTGTCATTATCCTGGTGTTAAACCACGGTCACTTGGCTCAGCCAGTTAGTGGGTTAGGCTCCTTCATTCACTCACCGAACGCTCAGTTTGGAACGCCGATTGCGATGATTTCGTTCATTGTCTACGCCATCTTTGCGTACGGCGGAATGGAAACAATGGGCGGGATCATGGATAGCCTTGATAAACCCGAAAAAACCTTCCCGCGCGGCATCCTGCTGGCAACGATCTTCATTGCGGTGGGGTATGCCTTAACCATCTTCATGTGGGGCTTCAGTACCAACTGGCAGCACGCCTTCGGTAGTGGCAAGGTTACGCTGGGGAACGTGACCTACGTGCTGATGGGGAATCTCGGGATTTCCTTCGGGGAAGCCATCGGTGTTTCCCACCACACAGCCTTATTATTCGGCCAGTTAATGATGCGCTTTACGGGCTTTAGTATTTTACTGGCCGTAACGGGAAGCTTCTTCATCATGACGTACTCCCCGATTAAGTCGTTCATCATGGGCTCAGACAGTAAGCTGTGGCCGAAGCGGATTACCAAGCTCAACAAGGCTGGGATGCCGGCGTTTGCCATGTGGGTTCAGGCAGCCGTTGTTTGTGTCGCCATCTTCTTCATCTCCTTCGGGGGGTCAACGGCGGCGAAGTTCTTCACGATTCTGATTAACATGGGGAACGTGTCAACGACCTTCCCGTACCTCTTCTTGGTCGGGGCGTTCCCGTTCTTCAAGCGGCTGAAGAACATCGACCGCCCGTTTGAGTTCTTCAAGAACCGCTTTTGGACCAACGTCCTGGTAATCTTCTGTCTGGTTGTTTTGGCCGGCGGGATCATTTTCACGATTGTGCAGCCGATCCTGCAGCACGAGTACATGACCGCCTTCTGGACGGCAATCGGGCCGGTCTTCTTCGGCGCCGTGGCGTTCATCTTCTACGCCTACTCCAACCGGAAGCGGCAGCGGGAGAGTAATGCAGATTAGTAGTAATTGATAATTATCAGAGAGGGTTGTGCTGGTAGGCGCAGCCCTTTTCGTTACTTTTGGGTGGTTGCGTCCTCCCTGGAATGCGAACTGGCGCCGATGAACGAAAGGCGCTATAATCGGGAACAGATTTATTAAGAAAAAATTACGAAAGTGGAGGATGATACGGATGACAACACACCACCACCGCCTTGCCGTTGGACTGATCGTCGGCGGACTGCTATTCGGTTGGGGAGCAACCGTCCAGGCTAGCTCTTCCCACAAGGCGTCCTCAAGCTCCCGGGTGACCCCGGCCATGGTCAGCAGTCAGGGCACACCGGCAGGGACCAATTTTCCGCAGGACATGCAGGGGACCTGGTACACGGCGGACGGCGCAACTTTGACCATTCACGGCAACCAGCTTCAGACTGACGACGGCCACGGGCACACCTCAACGTTGGAGGCCCACCCAGCCGAGCAACACACCGATGCGGACACCAATCATCACCCGCAAACGATGCAGGCCGATACGGTTAACTGGTGTTTCCTGACGAACGTGACGATGCACCACCATCGCTGGCTGCGGGAGTACGGCTGGACGCAAAGTAAGGGCGACGGGACCCTCTACCGCGTGACGAAGTGGCACCACCACAAGGAGTTATTGCGGAGCGACGACCTGTCGACAATGCACTACTTCCGGAGTGCGCACGCTGCCCGAGTATGGGAGCATCATCACCATTAAAAAAGATAAATCATTGAGTTGTGATTATCTAAGCGGGAGCGGCGTGATAGAATGAAACCGAAGAGTGCGGTCCGGCAGTGCGCCGTGGCCAGAAAAGGAGCCGATGATAATGAGTAGTGATATTAAAATTCACCTGATTAAGCGGATGGAAAACTTCGCAACGTCGGAAGCAGCTGAGCAGTTCCGCAAGCAGGTTTCGGAGGCAGCAAGTAAGGTATTGCTCCGGGACGATGCGATTGGGCTGGTCTTTTTGGGCGGCGAGTACCGTCACGCCGACCATGCCATGACGATGGACTGTGCCATCGTTAACAAGTATGATTTCCAGATCAACGGGGTAATGATGAACCTGAATGCTCAGCTGAAGGGCAGTGAGAAGACCAACATCCACCTGGAAGTAATGCCCAATGATATGGGCGTCTTAAACAAGGATGAAGGGGTTGCACTTCGGTTAAACGTGAAGTTTGCGGGTTTTGAGAGTGACGAGGATTTCCAAATTAAGCCGAAGGACATTACGTTAACAATTAATGCAGTGCAATACTCCCGGGTAGACGGTAAGTAAACAATCAGCCTTTAACTAGTTAAGGCCACCAGCAGGATTGCTAGTGGCCTTTTTCACTTATTTTCATTTTTTAACGGTGAGCAGAATGCTTGCAAACGGGGAAGATGTCGTTCTAACCCCCGAAAGAATACTAAAACTAGCACGAATCCTGAAAATAGTAGCAAATTATTTTCATCTTAACCATTTCTTAAATATGTTATCAATTTTTCAACAAATTTAATGAGTACACTAAGAGCGCAGTCGGTGCAGAAGGATGCACTGAAACAAAATATTTTGTTTATACAAGGAGGATGTCTTCTAATGAAGAAAAATATTGTAAAACCTTTGTATTCATTCGGAACAGCTGTACTTGCTTTCGGGACATTAGCTACTGCTAGTATGCCAATTGTAAGTGCAACGACAGTTTCTAGCTCACAAGAAGCAGCAGTTTCACAAGTTGTTGCTTCTTCAAAATCAAAGAGCTCATTACAAAATTCACAAATGAGTTCTCGGGTATTAACAACGGTTGCTTCAAGTAAAGCAATGTCACAACCGTCGGCATCATCATCGACGGTGGAAGGATCACAAACTTCTGCTTCTAATGCAAGTGTTGCTCAACACTCAATGAAAGTAATGCATTTAGCAGCGAATGCTTCTTCTGAAGAAGGACCATATGTTATTTCAGGAACAATGCCAACACCGGCAACAGCAGATGATGGTTGGAAAGTAACTCAAGGACCGGATCATGATGGTGAAGTAGTATATTGTTACGATCCCGACAATTTTAACCCAGCAGCAAACGGAATTAATGGCAATCCATTAGTTGAAAACCCGGCAAGGGGAGTTCACTACAACCGTTCAGATTTATGGAATGGTTCAGAAGCCAATGGTTATAGTGCAGCATCAGTCAATAAAGTTGCTGCAGTATTGTATGCCGGTTATCCAAATAATATTGGCAGTTCTCAATATAACGGACCAATCAGTCAAGCTCAAGTTGACCAATGGTATCAACAGTATCTTGCTAAAAAGAAATTATCATCATCACAATATTCAGAAGCTCAATATGAATATGATATGACTCAAGATGCCATTTGGGGCGTTGAAGGAAATGTGCCAGGTGATAACGTTGCAGATTCACAATGGAGTAAGCAATACCAAGAAGATCCATTATCAAGAGCACTTTACAACTATGCTCAACAATATCCGTTAGATTCACAAAATGCGGCTAAAAATGGGGTTACTCTTGAAAATGCTCAAGGCCAACCAATTGGCGCTAATGACACATTGACCGTTGATCCATCAACTCACGAATCAGAAGGATTCCAAGTTAAGGGTGGAGACGTAACATTACCTTCAAGCATGAATGGCTACAAAGTTGTTAATGCTCAAGGCCAAGCAGTTTCAACACTTGAACCAGGTGAAACATATCGTGTAGTATTTGAACCTTCAACGGATCCTACAAAGACCAACATGCTTTGCCCATATCTTCATGTTGCAACTGCAGACTACTATCACTCAAATGAAGCTGAAGGTACAATGACTTACGGACCAGAGAAAGGTCAAAAGAAGCCATGGCAAAACATGGTTGGATTGGAAACTAACATGTCAAGCCTTAACATTAAGTTTGCAATGAGTTCAAGTCAATCATCAAGTTCAAGTAGCAAGTCAAGCTCAAGTTCAAAGAGCTTAAGCAGCTCATCAAGTAGCAAGAGTTCAAGCAGCAAGGCTTCATCAAGCTCATCATCAGCTAAGGCAGTTTCAAGCAGCAAGGCTTCATCAAGCTCAGTAGCTTCAAGCTCATCAGCTAAGAAGGGCGTTGTAGTTGCTGCTAAGAGTTCATCAGCTAAGGGTCAGGGCGAAGGCCACGGTCATGGCTTACCCCAGACTGGTAACGCCATCGAGGCAGGCTTAGCAATCATCGGTGCCATGATGGCAGCCGCTGGTGCATTCATCGCCGGCTTCAAGCGGAACAAGAAGCAGGACTAATCCAGCGCGATTAAACTAAACGAAAAGGGATCGGGTAACCGACCCCTTTTTTGTGTGTTTAAGTGGGTTTACAAGAAGGCAAGTATAAAAATGGTTTTTTTGTTTCCTTTGATAGTTGCGGATGAGTGCGATATGTGGAAATATTGGACTTCCTGGGAGAATACGCGGATGATCGTATTCAAGAGGTCTTTTCTGCTCTGAGCGTTCAGCAAACATTAAAAGGGGAATTTATGAAGAGCTAGAAGCAGAACAATCGCGATTATAAGAAAGTAAGCGACCGTCATCCTTCCAGATGGCGGTCGTTGTTTTACCAGTTAAAAGCTATAGTTTTCGATGGGCGTATCGAACCAGTCGTACCGCAGAATGTGCCGGTGCTTCCGGTCGACGGGGATCCATAGCCCCGTGTGCATAATGTCGCGCATCACCTTCAGGAAGACGTTATCGTGGGCGGTGCTTCGCGGCCGGGTGACGGTAATGAGCTCATTTGTTTCGGTCTTGAGGACAAGGGCGTGCTTGCCGAGCTTGACCACCTGGGCGGGCACGATGTCCGCCGTTGCTTGTTTGCCTGATGTTGTCATGAAATCACTCTCTTTCTATCAGGACTTGGGGATTGCTTTCCCCGTACCATCATTGTACGTGGTTTGGCTAAGAACGCCACGGATAACTCCGGGCCTTTATGAATCCTTACGTTCGTTTGGACTTTCATAAGGAGTGTGAAAGAAAGTGTTTCAAAACAAAGAAGGGCGTAAAAAGGCCGGAACCCCGTTGTCCCGACCTTGTTGAAGTTTTATTCTGTTTGTTCGTTCTTCTGCTGGGCTTCCCGTTCACTGCGGGCTTCCTTTGGCAGAATCAGGTTGAGGATAATCCCCAGCACTGCCGCCACTGCCAGGCCGGAGAACTGGTACTGGCCCAGTTGCAGGTAGGCGTTCCCGATCCCGATTACCAGGATGACCGAAGCAATCATCAGGTTCCGTTTCTTATCGAAGTCAACGCGGTTGTCGATCAGCACGCGCAGCCCGCTTGAAGCAATTACCCCGAACAGCAGGAACGAAATTCCCCCGATGACCGGCTTGGGGATGGTTTCAATCAGAGCGCTCAGCTTGCCGATGAAGCCAAAAATGATGGCAAATAGGGCGGCTCCAGCCAGCACGTAAACGCTGTGCACCTTGGTGATGGCCAGCACGCCGATGTTTTCACCGTAACTCGTTACCGGTGGGCCCCCGACGAACCCGGCGATGATGGAAGCCGTTCCGTCTCCCGCCAGTGTGTGGTTGAGCCCCGGGTCCTTGAAGAAGTTCCGCTCCGTCAACTGGTTAAGCACCATGATGTGGCCCATGTGCTCCGTCATCGTCACGAAGGCGATCGGTGCCATGCTGAGGATGGCACCCCAGTACAGCTTCGGTTTGTAGTTTACAAACGGAATCTGGAAGGCCGGCAGGCTCAACCAGTGGGCGTGGAGCACCGGCGTGAAGTCGACGATACCAAAGAGAACGGCAATCACGTAGCCGACCACGATGCCTAGAAGAATTGGGATCAGCCCGAGGAAGCCCTTCATGAACATGTTAAAGGCAATTGTCACCAGCAGGGTCAGTAGCGCTACTACGAAGAACTTAAGGTCGTAGTGGCCCGCCGCATTAATCGTGGCGTCCTTCGCGGCCGTCCCGGCAAGCGAAAGCCCGATCACCATGATAATCGGGCCGACGATGACCGGCGGCAAGAGGCGGTCAATCCAGTCCGCCCCGATCATGCTGACAACCAGTGACACGACCAGGTAAACGCACCCGACGGCAATGGTCCCCTGGGCAATTCCCGGGTAGCCGACCGTCTTCATCAGCGCAATCATCGGCACGATGAACGAGAAACTTGACCCCATGTACGCCGGAATCTTTCCCTTGGTAATTAGGATGTACATCAGGGTGCCCACCCCGGAACTAAACAGGGCAATTCCTGGATTTAACCCTACCAGGATCGGCACCAGCACGGTTGATCCGAACATCGAGAACATGTGCTGGATGGAGAGCCCCACCCATTGCCCGAACCCCGGGCGCTCGTTAACGTCGAGCACAACGTCCCGCCGTTTATCACTCATAAAAAACACTCCTTCAAAAAACGCTCCTGGTCGCGTGAAACCAGGAGCGGTGTGCACAGGGAAACCCTGTTAAAATGTACCGGTCTTTTGGGCCTCACGGGACCACATTAAAAGCGTTTGTTAAACTGTCATTCATTGTATGGCCTTTCTGGAAAGGCGTCAAGCAAAACGGGGGATCAGCGAAAAGATTGCCACCCGTTTTTGTTGTGTAGGCAATTAATTACCAGATGTTGACCCGGTCTTCCGGTTTCATGTACATGCCGTTACCAGGCTGCACATTAAAGGTAGTGTAGAAGTCCGCCAGGTTTCGCGGCTGGATGTTGGCCCGGAGTTCTTGCGGAGCGTGCACGTCAATTGCCAGGAGCAGCTTTTCCCGCTCCAGGGAGGACTTGACGCACCAGATCCGCGCCCAGTTAATGAAGAAGTCCCGCAGGTTGGCGTCCGGCGTTTCCTTAGCGGCCTCCAGGGCACAGCTCAGCCCGCCGGCGTCGGCGATGTTTTCGGAAACAACCAGCTTACCGTTGACCTTCCCGGCCCGGGTGGTTAACCCGTCAAACTCGCGGACCATGTCCTGGGCTAAGGTGTCAAAGTGCTTCTTGTCAGCATCCGTCCACCAGTTCTTCATGTTGCCCCACTCGTCAAACTTAGCACCGTTGTTATCAAAGGCGTGGGAGATTTCGTGGGCGATTACCGCTCCAATGCCCCCGTAGTTGGCGCTGGCAGACTGGTCGAGGCTGTAGAACGGTGCCTGCAGGATGGCTGCTGGGAAGACAATGATGTTAAATGACGGGTTGTAGTAAGCGTTAACCGTGCTGGCCGCCATTTCCCATTCCGTCCGGTCAACCTCTTTGCCCCAGCGGCTAAAGTTGTCCTCAATGGCAATCCGGATAAAGCGGGCGTCGTTGGTAAGGAGGGATTCCTTTTCGTCAACGACAAACCGCTTGTAGAGTGGCGCTAACTTGTCGGGGTAGCCGACCTGGACACCAAGGTTATTTAGCTTGACGATGGCCTGCTCGCGCGTAGCGGCGCTTAGCCAGTCGTTGTTTTCCAGCCGGTGCTTGTAAACGGCGACCATCTTGGCAACCATCTGTTCAACGTCGGCCTTGGCCTGTTCACCGAAGTATTTGTGACCGTAGTACAGCCCAACAACCTGGGAGAACTGGTCGCTTGCGAGGCGGTAGGCACTCTTTTGCTGGTTGGCTGCTTGCTTGCTACCGGAAAGGGCCCGGTTGTAGATGGTAGCGGTGGTCCGCGCTTCGTCGGTTAGGTACGGGCTGACCCGGAGGAGGGTCTTAACGAACAGCCAGCTCTTGAGGTTCGTAAACGTCTGCGGGTTGACAATCTTGTCGAGGTGCTCAAAGTAGCGCGGCTCGCTGACGATGATCTTGTCCGGGGTTTTGCCAATGAGGGCGGCAGCGTTTGCCACCAGGTCGACCTGGTCGCTAAAGGCGGACAACTCCGCCGCACTAACCGGGTTGTACAGGCTAGCATAATCGGCCCGGGCCGTACTGTCCTTTTCGTACGGGGCCATGGAGCGGTCAAAGACGAGGGCTTGTTCGAGGGTTTCCCGGGCGAAGTCGTCGTCGTAGCCCGCCAGCTTGAAGAGTTTGAGCATCATTGCCCGGTAGGTTTCAAGGAGGGCCGGGGCCTGTGGGTTGTTTTCCTGGTAGTACGTTGTGTCTGGCAGGATGAGGGAACCGACGTCAACGCTTAATACGTAGTGCTGGGTATCCTTCATGTCAGGTTCCACAAAGAACTGGAACGGTGCCGGGAACCCGTCCTTGGTAAGGTCAGGCAGTTGGTGCTGCCAGTCGGTCAGGTCGTGCAGGTGGCTAACCCGTTCGAGAAGTTCAAGGGCCGGGCCGAAGCCTTCCTTGTTCCGGCGGTCAAAGTCGGCGGCCAGTCGGTAGTACTTGATAAACTCACCGAGGTACTTGTCGGTTGGTTGGGTCTTCCCGTCCAGCATGGCGTTAAAGTCATCCATTAACTGGTGCTCGATGTTATCAGCCAGGGTGGCAAAGCCCCCGGTGGTTGGCCGGTCGGTAGGGATCTTGGCCGTCTTGAGCCATTCGCCGTTAACGGCCATGTATAAGTCGTCTTTAATTAATTGTTCGTTTACTGTCATGGATCATGCCTCCAATATAAAAGCGCTTCAGTTACCCATAGTTTAGCGCACCTGCCGGGAAAAAGCGATTTTTATAGGAAAACGGGATGTGCTGGGGAAGCCAAAACAACCGGACCGCGAAGCCTTATTTTGCCCGTTTTCTTCGGGTTGTTACCCCCGCATTATGCTACAATGGTGGTGATTGGATACAAGGGACGGAGGAGAAAAGGAAATGGAGTTTACAGGGAAGACGGTTGATGAGGCGGTTGCGACGGGCTTGGCCCAGCTGAAGTGTACGCGCGATGAGGTCACGGTCACGGTCGTTCACCCCGGCAAACGCGGTTTTTTGGGGATTGGCCGCCAGGATGCGGTTGTTGCCATTGAGGTGCGCAAACCGGAAGTGGCGCCAGCACAGGAAAACCAGCCGCAGGAACCGGTAACTAAGGAGCAGACCGGCAAAGAAGCACGGCCGCAGGAGGCAGTGACTGAGAAACAGGTCGCTGAGGAAACGCAGCTGCAAGAGACGGTGGCTGGGGAACAGGCCGACGGGGATGCACCGGTAGCCTCCGCCCGCTCCCAGCAGGGTTCCCGGGAAGCGGACCGGGATGCGGTGATTACTGACCTGGGGAACTACCTCGCAGACGTGACCGCGCAGATGGGCGTGCCCGCCACGGTGGACGTTACCGTGGGTCACCGGCAGGTTACATACCGGTTTGTTGCTGAAGAGGATGATGAGGGGAAGCTGATCGGTAAGCACGGTAAGATCCTCAATGCCCTGCAGCTACTGGCACAAAACTACGTGGATGCTCGTTACCGGCACCACCTGCAGGTTATCCTCGACGTTGCTGATTACCGGGAACGGCGGCGGGCAACGCTGGAACACCTAGCTGAGCGGACTGCGGAGGACGTCATTGCCAGTGGGCGGCCGGTTTACCTGAACCCCATGCCAGCAAGCGAACGGAAGGTTATTCATCAGGCACTGGCCGAAAATGACTACGTCACAACGGCTTCCCGGGGACGGGATCCGCGGCGGGGCGTGGTTGTCCGCCCGGTCCACCATGATGATGCAGATTTAATGTAGGAGGCGTTTGTATAATGGAAACGGTCATTGTTAACCGGAAATTTGACGAGGTATACGCGGGAATCTTAGCGAAGATTAAGGAACACGGGTTTAAGGTGTTTGATGACATTGACCAGCAGGCGGAGGCGGCAGCCGTTGACCTGCAGATTAACCCTACCCGGTTGATTATCTTTGGTAACCCTAAGGTCGGGACGCTTTTGATGCAGGAGGACGACGAGATTACGTTTGAACTGCCCATCAAGATTCTGTTAATCGGGATGGGGGACCAGACCAAGCTGGTATACCGGGCACCGCGGGATTTCGCTGGGGCTGACCGGCTTCAGGAACGCGGGCAGCAGATTATCGCGAAGATGACAGCGATGTACGCGGACATGGTAGAAAGTGTGAAGTAGCATGAATGATGAGTTAAACGCCATTTTTGAAGCGATTAAGGCGGACCCGCAGAATGCGGAGTACACCAAGCAAGGAATTGATCCGCTGTACTACGTGGACGCGAACGCTACCATTCTAGTGATTGGCCAGGCGCCGGGGAAGAAGGCCCAGGACACCCACATCATTTGGAACGATGCGTCCGGAAAACGGCTGCGGGAGTGGATGGGTGTGTCGGATGACACGTTTTACCACTCCGGGAAGATTGCGGTGCTGCCGTGTGATTTTTATTTCCCGGGAAAGGGGAAGAGCGGCGACCTGCCCCCGCGGAAAGGCTTTGCGGATAAGTGGCACCCCCGCTTGTTAAAGGCGATGCCGAACCTGCAGCTGACGATGCTGGTGGGAAACTACGCTTTGCGGAAGTACCTGGACTTGAAGAGTAAGGACACACTGACGAACACGGTCAAGCACTTCCGGGACTACCTGCCGGAGTACTTCCCGCTGGTCCATCCGTCCCCGCGCAACCAGATGTGGATGAAGAAGAACCCGTGGTTTGAGGCGGAGGTTTTGCCGGAACTGAAGCGGCGGGTGCAGGATGCATTGAAGTAAGAAAAAATTCCTGTGGCTGAGGAGGCTGCGGGAATTTTTTAGTAGGTAATGCATGTTAAGCATGGTAATATCGGTTTAAAGAAAAGGAGGGGGTAGGGTGGATAATAGTTATGTGTTCATGAATCCGGTGGATCTAAAAACAACTCAAACGGCGATGATTAGTCAGACGAGTGAAGCGTTAGGACTTTTGCAAAAAACCATTAAGTTGAAGTTCAATATGGATAAAGCCGTTACATGGGATTCAGAAAACTCCCAGTTATTGGTACGAAATAAAAGTTCAGAATTATCTATTCAAATTGAGAATTGTAAAATGAATTATTTGACGGTAAATGATATTATTCACCTGAATGAAGATGCGCAATCCCTTTTTGAGGAAGAAGGAATATATGGCGTTGCTGGTCTGAAAGATCGTGGAAACAGCTGTGAATAACATTGGAAAGAATTCAGTTATTTTTGGGGAAGATCAGTTTCCGACCATATCGCAAAAGGCCGCCCACCTTTGGTTTAAGTTAGCACGTTATCAGGCTTTTAATAATGGCAATAAGCGAACAGGATTATTAGCGGCGTTGAATTTTTTGGAAAATAACAATTACCATGTTCAGTACGAGGAACTTAAACTCGATAAGAATTATTTCTACGTGGTTTCAAAAAAGATCGCTACTGGCGAATGGGATGAGCAAAAAATTCGGGAGTTTATTTTAAGAGTGTGTATTTTAAACTTAAGGGGGTGATTAAATGACGGACAATCAGCGGATGAAGGTGCTTGAGCTACTCCAGAATAGTGAGTTTAGGCGAATGAGTGTGAAAGAACAAGAAAGCATTAAAGAAAGAAACAGAAAGAAAATCATGAATGAGCCGGTCGTTAGGGATGCTCTTAAAAAGCTGGCAAGTGAATAATGCGTGGTGTGCTAAAGACGAAATAAGGTTGGGACTAACATCTCAACCTTATTTCGTCTTTATTTGAAAGGGATTGTTACTGATTTAGGCTTCCCGCCGCTGCTGGTCATGCTTGCGGTTTACAATCATGAGAATAAAGGCGGCAACGACACCAGCGCCGGCCACCAGCACACTGATGAAGAAGATAATCTTGTAGGCCGTAACCGGGTTGTGCTGGTCGATGATCATTCCGTTTAACCCGTATGCCCAGAAGACCGGGGCGTACGAGGCAAACGAGCCCACACTCATTGCGGAGCCGGAGTATTTTTCGGGCACTTCAATTTCACTGACTGGTGCCAGGATAATACTCTTTGCCAGGAAGATGGCAAACGAGAAGACCATCAGCAGGATGATACTCGGCCACATGAACTCGTGACTCTTCGGCACAACCAGGACGGCAATCAGCGCCAGGAAGGTCAGCCCGAGGGAAACAAACATCATCCGCGACGTCGACTTGAAGACGTAGTCGGAGATCACTCCTGAGATAGCCCCGGCGACCACGCCCATGGCCCCGGTGTTGATAATCCCAAAGATGGACGCTTCCGTCTGGCTAATGTGGAAGACCGCCTGCAGGTACGGCACCGTGTAGATCAGGTTGATGTACGACCAGTAAATCGTCAGGGCGGTGATTCCGGCCAACCATACCCGTGGCATGGTCAGTACTTTGATGAGCCCCTTCAGCGCATCGCCGGACTTCTTTCCTTCACCGGAGTCGTCCTCCGCAGCGGCAATCCCGTTCTTCGGCACGAACTTCAGGATGAAAAGCACCAGCGGGATAATCAGCAGGTTGTAAATCAGCATTCCAGTCTTGAAAATGGAGATGCCACCAAAAAGGGCCATCGCCCCGACAATCAGCAGGTTCATTCCCATTTCAAGCGCCCGCCGGAGGGATTCCAGCAGCCCGTATGCCAATCCCTTATGGCCCTTGTCCGACATCAGGTCGACCCCGTTAAGAACTGCCGGCCAGAAGAAGGCGTCCGTCAAGCCCCAGATAATTGCAATGATTCGCAGAACGTTAAACGTGGGGTGGAAGAAAATAATGATAAAGACGGTCGTCATTCGAATAAGGAGTCCTGAGATTAACAGCGACCGGATGGAGAACCGGTTGTTTAACCAGCCACCCGGAATATAGAAGAAGACCGAAATTCCAATCAAACTAAAGATGATCCCCAGCTGGGCGTTGTTTAGCCCGAGCACCTTTAACAGGAGGTCGTAGAACGTTCCCTTAAAGGCCTCAAAGCAGGAGTACACTAGCTGGCCGGCAACAACAACCGTCAAGAACCCGGTCAACTGGTTGCCGGACTTAAAGCCCATCTTGTTTAGTAAAGCATTAGAACCACGTGGTGAGGAATTTTCCATAGCGCGGCGCTCCTTTCTGGTGGTGCGGTGGGAATGACTGGGCAATGTCGGTAAAGATGCCATCAACGCCCCAGTTAAACAGCTCGTTGGCCCGATCGATGGTGTCCACCGTCCAGACATTGACCTCGTAGCCGTAGTCCTTCATCTGCTGAACGGTCCCCCGCGTCAGGTGTTCGCTTTGCGGGTGGATAATCTTGGCGCCAGTGGCCTGCATGATTAACGTCCAGTCGTCGTAGAACGTGTGGTCCTCAAAGAGAACGGCGTATTCCAGGTCAGGTTTTAGCTGTTTCATCTTTAATAACATAATCGGGTTAAACGATGAAATGATTACCCGTGAGTCTGGGTTTAACCGGTCTAAGGCCGCCGCAAACTGCTTGACCAGGGAATCCGCCAGCCGGTTGGCATCCGGTCCGATAACCGCCTTAAGTTCGATGTTAATGTTGACCTTGCTGCGGTTTACGAAGTCGATCAGTTCGTCCATTGTCGGTACCTTCACCCCCGTAAACTCGGGGCTAAACCAGCTCCCGGCATCCAGTTGCCGGAGATCGTCAAACATGATGTCCGTGAGGGGGCCGCTCCCCGAAGTTGTCCGGTCAAGGTAGTCGTCGTGCAGCACCACGACGTGTTCATCCTTGGTAATGCCAAGGTCGGTTTCAAGCCACTTTACCCCGTATTTCGTCAGCAGCTCAAAGGCTGGCATGGTGTTTTCGGGGGCCAGGGTTGACATTCCCCGGTGGGCCAAAATGTTACGTGGACTAGTCATCAATCCTGCATTCCGGGTAGCAGAAGCCGGAATGCGCACCTTCTTTCGTGTGAAATTACTCCCCGCTGCCCCGGGGAGCGAACGGATTTCACGAAGTTTTCCTTCATGGAAACGGCCGTTGCTTTTAGCGAAATCGCTTACAGGTATAGAATATCATAAATATAGTAAATGTCACCCGGAAGTTTTCCGGGAAAGTTCCCGGTTAACCAAAAGCTCAACCGGGCGAAGGGAGCATTCCAGTGAAAGCAACACGATTTGTGAATTTGGGGATTTGCAAACTAAAAAACCGATGTTACAATAATTTATGTAAGCGTTACCACAAAGCAACCATGAGGAGGCGAGGTTAATGGATCAACAGCAAAAGTACATTTTGGCGATTGACGAAGGAACCACGAGTACCCGGGCAATTCTGTTTGACCATGACGGCAAGAAGGTCGCAGATAGTCAACGGGAATTCAAGCAGTACTTCCCGCAGCCAGGCTGGGTGGAGCACGATGCCAACGAGATTTGGAATGCGGTGCAGTCTACCATTGCCAACGCCCTGATTAAGTCGGGCATCCGGCCGGATCAGGTCGCTGGGATTGGGGTGACCAACCAGCGGGAAACGACCGTTATCTGGGACAAGAAGACGGGGCTGCCGATCTACCACGCGATTGTTTGGCAGTCGCGGCAAACCGAAGAGATTGCTAACCAGCTGATTGCGGACGGGCATAGCGATGAGATTTACGAAAAAACGGGGCTGCGGATTGACCCGTACTTCTCCGCTACTAAGATCCGGTGGATTTTGGACCACGTTCCGGGCGCCCAGGAGCGGGCCGAGAAGGGGGAACTCCTTTTCGGGACGATTGAAACCTGGATTGTGTGGAAACTGACCGGCGGCGACGCCCACGTCACGGACTACACGAACGCCGGGCGGACGATGCTGTTTAACATCCACACCCTGGAATGGGAGAAGAGCATTCTTAAGATGTTGAACATTCCGGAACAGATGTTGCCGGAAGTCCGGAGTAACTCTGAGGTGTACGGCTACACCAAGGACTACCACTTCTACGGCTACAACGCCCCAATCTGTGGGTTGGCCGGAGACCAGCAGGCCGCCTTGTTTGGCCAGTTGGCCTTTGATAAGGGCATGGTGAAGAACACCTACGGCACCGGGGCCTTCACCCTGATGAACATCGGGGAAAAGCCGCAGCTCTCCAAGAATAACCTGGTGACGGACATTGCCTACGGGATTAACGGCAAGGTCAACTACGCCCTGGAAGGGTCGGTCTTCGTGGCGGGTTCTGCCATCCAGTGGCTCCGTGACGGGCTGGAAATGATTAGCAACGCCGCGGAATCAGAGGATCTGGCCAACGAGTCCCATAATGACAACGAGGTGTACGTTGTGCCGGCCTTTACCGGACTGGGAGCGCCGTACTGGAACTCCGATGCGCGGGGCGCCATTTTCGGGTTAACCCGGGGAACGACGCGGGCTGACTTCGTGAAGGCCACGCTCCAGTCGCTGGCATACCAGACCCGGGACCTAGTTGACACCATGGTGAAGGATTCTGGGATTGCCATTCCAGCACTGCGGGTTGACGGGGGTGCTGCCCGGAACAACGCCCTAATGCAGTTCCAGGCGGACATCTTAAACGTCCCGATTGTCCGCGCTGCCGACCTTGAAACCACGGCCCTTGGGGTGGCCTTCTTAGCCGGGTTGGAAGTTGGTTTCTGGAAGGACATGGACGAACTCAAGACGTTAAACGCTGCGGGGACCCGGTTTGAACCGCAGATGAACGACGCTGAGCGGGACCGCTTGTATGCCGGCTGGAAGAACGCCGTGCAGGCCACGCTGGCGTTTATGCCCCAAAAAGACGGTAAAGGAGAATAGCCATGAGTGGATTTATCGGTGAGTTTTTTGGAACGTTAGTCCTTATTGTTCTGGGAGTGGGGTGTTGTGCGGCCACCAACCTAAAACAGACCTACGCCACCAAGCAGAACTGGACGTTTATCTGTTTGTCCTGGGGAATGGCCGTGACCTTCGGGGTGTACGTGGCTGGAATGCTCGGCTCGCAGGGGCACCTGAACCCGGCGGTGACCATCGGGTTTGCCCTATTCGGCTACTTCCCGTGGAGCCAGGTATTACCGTACCTGGCTGGGCAGTTTCTCGGCGCTTTCGTGGGCGCAGTACTAGTCATTATTCAGTACTACCCGCATTTTAAGGCCTCCCACGGGGCGGAAGAGGGCAACGCCGTGAACATTTTCGCGACGATGCCGGCAATTAAGAATCCGGTGTTTAACTTCCTGAGTGAAGTGATTGCCACGGGCGTGTTCATCTTTGCACTGTTAAACCTGGGAACGTTTACGACCGGGTTGAAACCGGTGATTGTTGGGCTCCTGATTATGGTAATCGGGTTGAGCCTGGGGTCAACGACCGGGTTCGCGTTAAACCCGGCGCGTGACTGGGCGCCGCGGCTGGCATACACCATTTTGCCAATTCCGGGGAAGTCAAGTGCCCACTGGGAATACGCGTGGGTGCCGATGCTTGGCCCGTTAGCCGGCGGGATCATTGCTGCGGGATTACAGTTTATCCTGCAGGCGATGAATTTTGTGAAGTAGCGTTGTTTGAGAAAAAGTGGAGTTAATTCAAAAGGAATAGAAGAGGGGTTTTTTCAATGGCATTTTCAAGTAAGACACGGAAAAAGGACATTCAGCGGTTAGCGAACGGCGAGGAGCTGGACCTGTTAATTATCGGTGGGGGGATTACCGGTGCCGGGGTTGCGCTTCAGGCTGCTGCAGCCGGCATGAAGGTTGGTCTGGTTGAAATGCAGGACTTTGGTGGTGGAACGTCGTCGCGGTCAACGCGGCTGGTTCACGGGGGAATCCGGTACCTGAAGACGTTTGACGTCCAGGTGGTTTCCGATACCGTGAAGGAACGGGCGGTCGTCCAGCACATTGCGCCGCACTGCACGTACCCGGACCCGATGATTTTACCGATTTACGACGAACCAGGGACGACGTTCACCATGTTTGAATGCAAGGTTGCCATGGACCTGTACGACCACCTTGCCGGGATTAATGAAAACGAGCACTTAAAGCAGTTTGCCAACTACACGTTGACCAAGGATGAAGTGCTCAAGCGGGAACCGCAGCTGAACGCTGACAAGCTGGTTGGGGCCGGGGTTTACCTGGACTACCAGAACAACGACTCGCGGCTGGTAGTGGAAAACATCAAGGCGGCCGCTGACAAGGGGGGCATCATGTTATCCCGGGTGAAGGCCAACGAAATCCTGCATGACGAGGACGGCACCGTCAACGGTGTTTCCGCGCAGGACATGATTGACGGGTTCCGCTTTGAAATCAAGGCGAAGGTCATTCTGAATGCGGCTGGCCCGTGGTCCGACAAGGTGAAGGGCATCGACCACGACCTTCACGATGCCCCGCGGATGCGGCCGACAAAGGGAGTGCACTTCGTGGTTGACCAGTCCCGGCTACAGGTTCCCCAGCCGACGTATTTCGGGTCCGGGACGGATGATGGCCGGATGATCTTCACCATCCCGCGGGAAGGAAAGACCTACTTCGGGACGACGGATACCGACTACAAGGGCGATTACGAAGAACCACACGTAGAAATGAGCGACGTGGAATACCTGCTGGGAATTATCAATAAGAAGTACCCGACAGCCCACCTGACAATCGACGACATCGAATCTAGCTGGGCTGGATTACGGCCACTGCTAGGGGCACCAGCAAGTGAAGAGGATGAGGACGAACCGGACGCCGTTTCGGGTGCAAGTAAGGCGCCGGACGCCTCCGCCCCATCAGCGGTTTCCCGGGGAAGTTCCCTGACGATGGCGGATGATGGGCTCATCACCCTGGCCGGTGGGAAACTGACCGACTACCGCTTGATGGCTGAGGGTGCCATGGACATGATTCAGGACGTGCTTGACAAGCGGTTTGGCGAACAGTTTACGCTCGCTGACTCCACGGAGCTCCGGGTTTCTGGCGGGGACTTTGATTCCACCCACGTGGATGAGGCCCTTGAGGCGTTTGCTAAGGAGGGTGAACAGCACGGGTTAAGCCATGACGATGCTCTCCGGATTGCCCGTGAATTTGGATCCAACGCTCCACAGGTTTACGCCTTAGCGGACGAGCTGGAGGCCGCTCCGGGCTTAAGCCTGGCCGAAACGATTACGTTGCGGTACGCCTTAGACAACGAAATGGTCTTAACACCGGTTGACTACCTGCTGCGGCGGACGTACCACGTTCTGTTTATGCGGGACAGCCTTGACGGGTTAATTGATCCGGTGATTGCCTACATGAAGGATTACCTGGGCTGGAGCGATGCCGATGAGGCGGACTACCGGGAAGAACTTCAGGAAATCCTGGATGAATCAGACTTGAAGCACTTAAAGGCTGAAGCGCATGCGAGCCAGGAAACAAGCGAACCGGCGGATGCGGTCAGTGGTGCTAGCAAGCATGAATAAGCGATAATACAAGACAGTAAAAGGAAGCGTGACTACGTGGCGCGCTTCCTTTTTGTGTTCTATTCGGTTAGAGATTAGTTTCGTTTCCGGAAGGCCTTTATTCCCAGAACGCTGCCGCCAAGCAGGGCAAGCACACCGAGGAGGGTGAGGCCGCCTTCCTGGACGTCGCCGGTTGCCGGAAGCCGGTTGGCGGAAGTCGTGGAGGTTTTCGTGGAAGTTGCCAGAACCTGCGCACCTTGCCGGGATGAAACGATGGCTGTCCCCGCGTCCTTAACCTGCGAATTTGTCGGGGTGGTTGCAGCATCACTGGTAGTCGTCCCCTGATTGGCCGCACCATCAGTGGTTTCGCTTGCGGTCTGGGTTGCTGAGTTGGAATTTCCCGTACTTGAAGACGAGCCGCTCACCCCCGTGCTCGGACTTGAGGAGTTTCCAGCCGCCGGGTTCTTTCCCGGGTTGGACGAGGAAACGGCGCTGGTGTTTCCCGAACTGCTTGAACCTGATGAGGAACTTGTTGGGCCGTTTCCGCTTGAGGAGGTGCTCCCAGCTCCCATCGATGACTGTGACGAGCTCGTTTGCCCCGAGCTACTGCTGCTTGATGGGGAGGTGGTTGAGCTGTTTTGGGAGGCGCTCGATGACGAACTGTTCCCGGCCGCTGTCAGTTTGTCCTGGGCGGCTTGAAGTTTCTTTTGGGCTGCCTGAAGGGCCTGGTTTGCCTGGGTAAGTTCGTTCTGGGCGGCGGTTAATTGCTGGGTTGCAGCAATTTTCCGCGCGTTTGCCTGGGCTAACTGCTGCCGTTGCTGGTTTGCCTGAACGTCAAGCTGGGTAATCTGGGCTGCCAGTTGCTTTCCGGCTGCTGATTCCTTCTCGGTGGTTGACATGGCAGTGTACTTGTCCTGCAGCTGGATGAGCTGATTTTCGGTTGCAGCCCACGCATCACTTGCCTGGGTGACGTCCTTGCTGGCGGCCGTTACGGCTTGTTGGGCCGTAGCTACCTTTTCCTGTGCCGCTGTGACGGCCTGCTTGGCTGCGGCCACCTTCTTCTGGGCTGCCTGGACCTGGTTTTGTAAATCACTGAGGGTCGCGGCGCACACGGTGGTTATGGGGTGGTGCTTTGACTGGGTTGCTGCAATGGTTCCCCCGCCAAGGACACCGCTTAAAATCAATGCTGTTCCGAATAGTGCTCGTTTTTTCATGGTAAGTCTCCTTGAAATGAATTAAGTATTTTCATTCTACTGGGGGCCGCCAGAAACGCCAAGGGGTTTAAGGCAAATGCTATATTCTTTTATTATTCTCTTAAAAACTGTTTTTCGGGGAAACGATTAATGTAAAAGAAAAATTCCCGGGGACTCCCGGGAATTTCAATGTTTGGTTAGTAGGTTTATGACTGCCGCTTACTCTGGTGTGAGTACAGGAGCCATGCCAGTATCCCGAAGGCCAACGGTCCAATAATCGTTGCGATTCCGGAAACCAGATCCTTTTGTAAGAACGGGTTGATAATCGTGAAGCCGTTTGCGATTGCCAACACAATTAACGTCACGATTACGACGACCCACATAACGTGCTTGTTTTTGTAAGCGACAAATGGCCGTTCCAGGTCGTTCCGCTTCTTGAAGAACGGAAAGGCTCCCACTAAGAACAGGTACGGGAGGGTTGTGGCCACGTTACTCATTGATGTCAGAACCGAGTACAGGAACTTGGCGTCCTGGTGAATGAGAACGGCCGTAACGGCAATCCCGAGGATTAACACGCACACGATGGTCGTTTGGATCCACAGAGCGGTTGCCGGCATTCCCTTCTTGTTTAGCCGCGTCACCTTTTCTGGCCATAATCTCTTCGGCGAACCAAGGATAAAGGACTTCAGCGGTGAGTAGATCAGCACGAAGAAGGCTCCCAGGTAAGCAAAGAGCATTCCCAGTGCGGATAGCCGGGAGAAGAGCGTTCCAAGAATAACGGCCGCGTGGGTTGACATTCCCAGTGACTGTCCTAGAACAACCCCGAGGTTTTCCATCAGGACGTACACAATGTTCCCCAGGTTAACGTTACCGTGGTTGATAACGTGGTTCCAGTTGGTTGAAACTCCCCAGAAGAAGATGTTTAACGCGTACCCGACTCCGATAATGATCGTACTGATGACGATTCCTTTCGGGAAGGTCTTTTCTGGTTTTTCAAGGGAGTCCGTTACCCCGCCGATTGATTCTAGTCCGCCGTACGCAAAGATGGCGTAAATCATGAAGCTAACCATGCCGATTGGGGATTCAAAGGCCGGGTTACACGACTTGGCGAAGTCGGTAATGCTGTGAACCGGCTGGGCGAGGTGGAAGTGGTGGGCAAACAGGATGATAACGCTGGCAATAATCAGCACGGCGTTAAGGGCCATCACCGCGTACCCCCCGATGGTTGAAATCTTGGCGATGGAATCCATCCCGTGCGAAACAAACCACGTGATGGCCACCACCATCAGGACGGAAATCAGGGCAACGGTTAGGGTTGACCCTAATCCGAGAAGGTTCCATGAGCCCGTCGTGTCATGGCCAAACAGCACGGTTGAAACCGTAATGCAAATCTTTTGGGAAATCATTACCTGCCAGATCACCCATGATGAAAGCCAAACAAACGTGGCGATGAATGACCACCGTTCGCTGATGGACGCATCCAGCCACGAGTACAGGCCCCCCTTACTTTCCTTGAGGGCGGAACCATATTCGGCGTACATCATACTACTTGGAAGGAAGTAGAGGATGGCACCCAGTAGGTACCACAGGATTGCTCCGTACCCCATCTGTTGGAAGGCAACGGGTGTGTTGGCGAAACCGAAAATGGTGGTGAAAATCATTAACACCAGTGGTCCCGTCGTTAATTTTTTCTGTGTATCACTCATATAGTCACTTACTCCTAGATTAAAATTTACGGAACGGGTCTCATTCCACATATGTTCAATTATACACGATTGCGGTAGGTAAGCTAACATTAAATTAATGGGAAAATTACTGATTGCTAAGACGCCGTCGTTTTGCACGGGATATTATATGAGAAAAAGCAAATAAAAAATGCACCGGAGAGCCCCCCAATTAGGGCTTCGGTTTCGCATAAAAAGAGACCGTGACGTCCATCACAGCCCCCTACTTGATAAAAGAAATGATCCGGTTGTCCTTATAAAGAAGAACACGGATTGAAAACGATGTACATGTAATCTAACAGGTTACAGTGTAAGTGTATATAATTAAACAATTACCGTCAATCGTAAAAACCGCATTCTGTGCAAATTGTAATCGTTTACTAATGGTAAAGAAATAAGAATAAGGTGTTTAATGCGTTGATAAGCGAATGTAATTGTTTATTGGCGGTGATTACGGGCTTTTGCGGAGTTACCCGGAAGAAACCGTGGTATGATTATTGACGGACTGAGCAAACGGGAGGTGAAGAGCATGCCGGAAACCGACGAGTTAAGAATTAGCGTCCTTGCAAGCGGGAGTGCGGGAAACGTGACTTACGTTGAAACCCCGCATAAACGGGTGTTAATTGACGCGGGATTGTCGGGAAAGAAGATCGAGGGACTCCTCGCGTCAATTAACCGCGATCCGCACGACCTCGACGGAATTTTTGTGACCCACGAGCACACGGATCACTGCCGGGGGGTCGGGGTACTTGCCCGCCGCTACGGGTTGGACGTGTACGCAAACGATGCGACGTGGCAGGCGATGGCCACTAAAATCGGGGATGTTCCGGAAGACCAGCACCACTCCTTTGAAATGGGGACGACGCTTAGTTTAGGGGACCTCGATGTCGAAAGTTTTGGGGTTTCGCATGATGCGGCGGCTCCGCAGTTTTACGAGGTGCATCACCGCGACCACGGTTTTGCGATTGTGACGGATACGGGGTACGTTTCCGAACGGGTGGCCGGGGTAATCCGGGATGCGGATGGCTACTTGATTGAGTGTAATCACGATCCGGAAATGCTTCGGATGGGGGCCTACCCGTGGACGTTAAAGCAGCGGATTTTAAGCGATACCGGTCACCTGTCAAATGCGGACGGAGCGATGGCCCTGATGAGCGTGGTGGGGAACCGAACCAAGCACGTTTATTTAGGCCACCGGAGTAAGGAAAATAACGTTAAGGAGCTCGCCCACCTAACCGTGGCGACGATGATGAAGCAGCATGATTTCGGCGTGGATCACGACTTTGCGCTGCTGGACACGGATCCGGATCAGGCGACCCCGTTAACGGTAATTTAATGGTGCGATGAAAGGGAAGCTGGGACGTTGGTTCCGGCTTTTTTGTTTTTATTAGGAAAGTCCCTATAAATATTCTTAAGCTCAAATGAAATGAATGCGGCGGATGAAAAATCCATTTATAATGGTAAAAACTACTAACGGGAGGATCAGGATGAATACGGATAAAAAACACGAGCAGCCAGTTAAACTAACGGTACGGCAGATTTTTGTAACGGGCTTAGTTGGTGGCATTTTGGGAAGTGGCCTGGTCGTTGGGGGCGTTGCGACCTACCAGCATTTTAGTAATTCGGCCGTAACGCCGGATAATGCGGTGGGAACAACGCACACGGCCCGAATGAAGGTCAACATCTCAACGCAGGCCACCCGCGCCTTTGATAAGGTAAAGGGCGCTGTTGTCTCGGTGACGGCATATTCCCCGGGAAATAATGACACCCTGCAGGCGCTTTTAGGCGGTACCCAGGAAACAACGGAAAGTGAGGGCTCCGGGGTAATCTACAAGAAGGCCAACGGAACTGCGTTTATTGTTACCAATAACCACGTGATTCACGGGGCCAAGCAGGTGAACGTAATCCTGAGTAGCGGTAAGAAACTTCCGGCAAAGGTGGTCGGAACTGATGGGGTGACGGACCTCGCCGTTTTGAAGATTAACGGGCAGGACGTTCACCAGGTCGCAACGTTTGCGGATTCAAACGCGATTAAGGTTGGTCAACCAGCGCTAGCAATCGGTTCCCCGCTTGGATCGAAGTACGCCACCTCACTGACAGAGGGGATTATTTCGGCAAAGAAGCGGACGATGACCGTTAAGAATGAGGATAACGGCCAACCTGCCCAGGCAACTGTTATCCAAACCGATGCGGCGATTAACCCCGGCAATTCCGGTGGCCCATTAATTAACGTTGCCGGTCAGGTTGTGGGGATTAACTCCATGAAACTGGCTAGCACGGGGAACGGGAGCGACACACCGGTGGAAGGAATGGGCTTTGCGATTCCAAGTAACGAAGTGGTGACGATTATTAACCAGCTCACCACGCACGGTAAGGTCATCCGGCCGGCCTTAGGGATTGAGGCCGCCAACTTGAGTAGCGTTCCGGTGAGCCAGCAACAGGACACCCTTAAGCTTCCTGATAACGTCACGAAGGGCGTTGTGGTGATGAAAATCAAGGATAATTCGCCGCTAAGGGATGCGGGGATTAAGTCCGGTGACGTGATTACGAAAATCGGGGACGCTAAAACCAGTGACATTGCGACCCTGCAGGAAGTACTGGATCAGCATAAACTAGGATCGCGGGTTTCAGTGACGTACTACCACCACGGGCAGCGGCAGACGGCAACGGTCAAGTTAACGCTTGAAAGTGATGGGCAGAACTAGAGTTATCCTCAATGTGGGGATAAAAAAGCAGGCGGAATCGTCCCATAAGGGGGTTATAATCTCCGGGAAATCACAGTTTTAACCACTTATCCCCAGAATTTTGTGGATAAATTGGGGATTACGGGGAAAATCACAGTAGTTTATCCCCAGAGGCTGTGGATAATGTGGATAAATAGTGTCAAGGAATCCCCCTTGAAATCGCAAAACGGCAAAAACTGGGGATTTAGTGGATAATTCTGTGTAAAACATGCGTTCGTATGGGGTGCATAACTTGAAAAAACGGGGGATAACTTGTGGAAGGGGAGAATAACCGTGAATATTAAGTTTGTTGTTGTGGGGAAGTTAAAGGAAAAGTACCTGAAACAGGGAATTGCGGAATACGCCAAACGCCTTTCGCGGTTCTGCAAGTTTCAGGTGGTGGCGGTGGCTGATGAGCAAGCCCCGGAAAGCCTCAGCGCGGCGGGAATGGAACGCGTTAAGGAGGTTGAGGGGGAACGAATCCTTGCGAAGATTAAACCGCGGGAGTACGTTTACGCGCTGGCAATCGAGGGGAAGGAGCGGACTTCGCCCGAATTTGCCCGTGAGCTAGCTGACCTGACAACGTACGGCCACAGCGATATTACCTTTGTGATTGGGGGATCGCTGGGGTTAAGCCCCGCAGTGATGAAACGGGCGGACACGGCCATTTCGTTTGGCCGGTTTACCCTCCCGCACCAGCTGATGCGGCTGGTCTTAGCGGAGCAGGTCTACCGGGTGTTTATGATTAATGCGGGAGCCCCCTACCATAAGTAGCCGTCTTTCCGAATAGTGGAAACGTTTTTTTGAATTAATGTTATAATGAGGACGAATAAAGCAAAGGAAGCGGTTAGAATGACACTACGGAAGCTTAATATTGCGCTGGGACCGAAACAAACTTTAGCGGACATTCGGGCGGCGCACCCGGACCGGAACCTGGTCATGTTGCGGGAGGCGGACGACCACGCTAAGTACGCGCTGGTTGATCAGTCCGGGAAGGACAGTGTCTTTGCGACGGACCTTCATTTTCAGGTTTTACGCACCCTCAATTTTCAGGATTGGCAGGGGTACATCGAATTCCGGTACCTGACGTTGGATAACGATGAGCGGAAGGTGTTCGATTCGTTGGTAACAACGTGGGATGATCCGGATAAGCGGCCGGTTGGGTTACAAGCAACCGCAGTGCTTGAACAGGACGACCATAACTACCAGTACCTGATGATTAACGAATGGGAAAGCGAGGAGGCCTACGTCACGTGGGCGAACGCCAGTGACAATCCCCTTGCCCGGTTCGGGTACTCGGGGAATAAGCAGGCGGTGGTTAACCGGTACGAGCGGGTAAAGTAGTAATAACGGCGGAGCACTCCCGGTAAGCGGGGGTGTTTTTTGGTGGTTAAAATCATAATTTCGTCACATTTTGGGGCGAAAAATGCACTATACTTAATTGTGACTGTGATTTTTCGCACTTAAAAATATGAAATTGACGGTGAGGAAACTATGAAGGAGAAGATGACGCAGTACGTAAAACGGCACCGGTCACGGATTGCCGATTTTATTCTGCCGGTAGTTGTAATGTTGGTGTGCATGGTTGCGCTACGGATGACGCCGTTTGGCCCGAATACGTTGTTAACGTACGACATGCAGGAGCAGTACGTTAAGTTTTACGCGTTTTTCCGGACAACGTTTTTGCACCCGACCCAGTTACTCTACTTTTTTGGAAAGGGACTGGGCGGAGAAACAGTGGGAATGTGGGCGTACTACCTTTTAAGCCCGTTTAACCTGGTTCTTCTGCTCTTTAGTAACCGCCTTTTGCCGCTTGGGATTATGGTTGTTACCCTGTTGAAGCAGGGGTGTGCGGCCATGGCGTTAGGGGCGTGGCTTGACCGGCAGCACCCGGTTGCTGCGCCGTGGCGGTTATTAGTGGTGCTCGGTTATGCACTGATGGGGTGGACACTTGCCAACGAGTTAAACCTGATGTGGATTGACGTGTTAATTGTCTTGCCGTTCGTTATGTGGGGCTTGGAACGAATCTTCGATGACCAGAAGGTGCTTCCGTTTTCCCTGGCATTGGCGGCGCTGTTCTTCGTGAACTTTTATATGGGATACATGGTTGTCCTGTTTTCCGCCCTATATTTCTGCTGGTTAGCAATCCAACGGCGGGTTAACTGGCGGGAATTAGGGCAGGCAGTGCTCCGGTATATCGGCGGTGGCCTGCTGAGCGGAGCGTTAACGGCTTTCCTGTTACTGCCGGCTCAGGCGGATATTGCCCAGAGTAAGGGGCAGTTTATGGCCACCCAGTTACCGTTTAACTTTGACTACCATCCGTGGCACATGATGGGGAAGTTCATGATGGGGGCGTTAAATGACCAGCAGGTGCAAATGGGGCTCCCGAACGTCTTTATCCCCACCCTGCTGCTGGTTTTTGTAGTGGTGTATTTCCTAATGAAACAGATTCTTCTTCGGGAGCGGATTACTTCCGGGGTAATTCTGGGATTCATGCTTCTTTCGGCGTGCTACGCCCCGTTAAACCTAACGTGGCACATGTTTCAGTCGCCGGTCTTTTATCCGTACCGGTTCAGTTACCTAATCAGCTTTTGGATGCTCTTTTTGGCGGTGCGGGCGCTGATGTTTGTCCGCGATATTCGGTGGTGGCAGGTTGGCGCCGGGTTCGGGGTCGTCATTGTCATGATCGGAATAGTGTGGTCAAACCTGCGGTACTTTGACTTCCTGAGTAAACCAAAGATGATGACGACGGCGTTCTTTGTTGCGGGAACGTTGCTGGTAATTCTGTTAATGCAGGTCGTTGTCCCGACCCAGCGGAAGTATCTGCTGGGGGTTTTGCTTCTCGTGACCATTGCCCAGGTGGGGACAAATGCTTATATGACCCTCAACTTTTTTGGGTGGGAACCAGTGAAAACGTACCAGCGGTTTGTGCGCTTGATGGGGAAGAATAGCGCGTTTTACGCCAATAGTTCCCAGCCATACCGGATGGAGAGCACCTTTGATGATAATTCGGAGAATAACAGTTTCCAGTTCGGGTACAAAACGGTTTCGGACTTTAGTTCGACGCAGCGGGCGGCCGTTACCAGTTTTATGAATGATCTGGGACAGCCGACCTACACCGGGAAGGTGGTGTACCAGGAGGGGAACGTTTTGACGGATTCTTTCTTGGGCGTTAAGTACTACCTGGCACCGGCGCACCAGTTCCATAACCTGACAACCCAGAAGATTCCGGCGGTTAGTTACCGCCCTGATTTTGCTGAGTACCACCGAGTTAAGAAGATGGGGGACGTTGAGCGGTTTAAGAACCCGTACGTGCTTCCGCTGGCCTTTGCCGCCAACCAGCAAATCATGCGGCCGTTTAACCCGAACCAGGCGACGGCAACAACGAACATCGAAGCGGTGATGCAACGGTTAGATAACAAGCCGGCTGATGGGTTATTCACTCCCGTTCATTACACCGGTGTTCCCCAGCAGAGTTTGTTGGAGGGCGGTAAAAACGGGCTCCTTACACCTGACGGGGATAACAGCAATGGCGGGGCAGCGTACAACATTACGCTCCACTTGAAGACGAATGATCCGTACTACGTCCAGCTGGGAAGTAACCTGTTAGGAACAGCGACTGTTTTTATTAATGGCGTTCAAATCCCGGCGGTGGGGAACTTAACGGAACCACTCCTGCAGTGTGTGGGGGCCAACCAGAAAGGCCACAAGGTGGTTGTTTCGATTCAACCGCAGGGGAATCAAAACGTTCCGCTAGACTCCGTGCAGGTTTACCGACTTAACGTGAAAAGGGCGGAACGGCGGCTTCAGGGACTTCAGCAAAACGGTCTTCAGGATGCGACAGTGAAGGGGCTCCACCTGCGGGGGACAATCACGACGACTGCCCGTAAATCAGTCATCATGACCACAATTCCGTATAACAAGGGCTGGCGGGCCTATGTCGATGGTAAACGGGTCCCGGTTTACGAGGCACTTGGTACGTTTGTCGCCTTAAGGGTTGCGCCGGGGAAACACCACCTCGTACTATCGTTCTGGCCGCCATTGCTTAACGTGGGATTACTGATTTCACTTCTGGCATGGAGTTATCTTGCGGGATGGGCCTACCGCCGGCACCGCCGTTTTTCAGGGAAGCGGAAGTAACCTGCTAGTATGCTAGAATAGGACAAGACGTTTAGTTGGGGGGACAGCAAATGGCAACCATTAAGGATGTTGCGCGGTTAGCGGGAGTGTCGCCATCGACTGCCTCCCGGGCCTTGCATAACAGTAGTTTAATCAGTGCGGCAACAAAGGAGAAAATTTGGGCGGCGATGAAGGAACTGGACTACTCGCCCAACTTTGCGGCCCAGAACCTGGCAAACCGTGAGGCAAACATTGTCGGGGTGATTTTCCCGCCCCGTGAAATCTCGGTTGGGAACGACCCGTTCTTCGTGCAGGTGATTCAGGGGATCGAGGCGTTTTGCAGCGCCCGGTCGTACTTAGTGTCCGTGGCGACAGCACCAACTGTCGATGAGTTGATTCATAACATTGAAATCATGATTAAGCAGGGGAGCATCACAAAGTTTATCTTTGCGTACTCCAAGGCGGATGACCCGGTGCGGGACTACGTGAGTGCGCAACCGGGCGTGCGGTACGTCGTGATTGGAACGCCGCCACAGGGTCACGACCACGTGATGTACGTCAATAACGACAACATTACGGCCGGAAGTGATGCAACGGCGTTTCTAATGCGGAAGGGGTACCGGCACCTCGCCTACGTTTCAACTAACTTACAGGAGTTTGTGCAAAACGACCGCTATCTTGGCTACCAGCGGACGATGCGGGCAGCAGGGTGCGAGCCGGTTGCGGTTCAACTCTCAAACGGGGCGGACCGTTTCCACGACCAGACAACGTTTGCGCATTTTCTCAACCGGAACCCGCAGGTCGACGCGTTTGTGGTGTGTGATGATATTACGGGATTGCACGTCCAAAACATGCTGAAGTCGTTGCGGCGGGATACCCGGGAATACGGGATGATTGGGTTTAACAACTCCGTCTTTGCGGAAACGGCCAACCCGACGATGACCTCCGTTGAGATTTTCCCGCGGTTCCTCGGCAACGAAGCAGCCGTTCTGGTTATGGACAGTCCGGAAAAGGAAAAACAGAAGTTAGGTTTAAACAGCTCGATGGTGGTGGTTCCGCATAAGATCGTGGAACGGAATTCATCGCGCGGATAGGTTAATTCAAAGAAGAACGGGCCATTTGGCGGAATGCTGAATGGCCCGTTTTTTGTGTGGTTTGCGCAACCGGTTGTAATTTATATAAGCAGGGCTTGTTAGAAAAAGGGAGAATAATGCGTAAAAAGTGTGTGCAACCGGTTGCAAAAAGTGAAAACGCATTATATAATGTTAGCGTTATCAAAAATTACTTTTTCATGGAGGAGCGTTTGTTATGGATGACTTAACAAAAAAGAAACGCAAACCAATGCCAAACTTGGCTATGAGCGTTTTGATGTTAATGACGTTTGGTAACTTAGGGACGTCAATGGCGTTCTCGTTACAGAGTTCGCAGATGAGTCGGATTTTCCAGACGATTGGGGCCGACCCGACTAAGTTAGGGTTCTTCTTTATTCTGCCACCGTTGGCTGGGATGGTTGTTCAGCCGTTGGTTGGATGGTTCTCTGACCACACGTGGATTCCGAAGCTTGGCCGGCGGATGCCATACCTGATTGTTGGTTCAATAGTTGCTATTATTGTTATGTTCTTATTACCAAATTCAGGTTCATTTGGTTTCGGTTATGGCTCAATGCTAGCACTGTGGTTCGGCGCAATCTCAATTCTTTTCATGGACTTAATGTCTAACATGTCAATGCAGCCGTTCAAGATGATTATCGGTGACATGGTGAACGAAAAGCAGAAGGATAAGGCATGGGCATGGCAGACAATCTGGTCAAACATCGGAAGCTTTGCTGCTTACCTTTTCCCGTTTGGATTATCAGCCTTAGGGGTCGCAAATGTTGCCGCAAAGGGTGTCGTTCCTGACTCTGTTCGGTTCTCATTCTACCTGGGAGCTATTATTCTTGGGATTTCAAGTTTATTTACTGTCTTTAAGGTTAAGGAATACGACCCGAAGACGTACAACGAATACCATGGAATTGATGCTGAAGCCCAGAAGAAGCAGAAAACTTCATTGGTTTCAATTCTTTCAAACGCACCGAAGGTATTCTGGACGTTAGGATTAGTTGAATTCTTCAGTTGGGCAAGTTTCCAGTACTTGTGGACATACGCTCCGGGTGCGTTATCAGCCAACATTTGGCACACGATTAACCCAACATCTGCTGGTTTCCAGGCTGCTGGTAACTGGTACGGGGTATTGTCTGCCGTTCAGACGGTTGCTGCTATTTTATACGGATACGTACTGTCACACCTGAACGATAAGACGCGGAAGCCGTTCTACTCACTTGGCTTAGTTGGTGCGGCTGCTGGGTTCTTAATGTTGGCCTTCTGCCACACGAAGTTGCTTTCAATTATTGCATTTATCTTCATCGGAATTGGTTGGGTAACGATTAACTCAATTCCATTTACAATTCTGACGAACGCCTTGGACGGGCAGCATGATGGGACGTACATCGGAATGTTTAACTGCTGGATTTGCTTGCCGCAGATTTGTGCTTCCGTTGCAAGTTTTGCCCTTTACCCGATGTTCAGCAAGATGAGCCACGGTGACGGTGCTTCAATGATGATTCTGTTTGGTGCGGTACTGTTCATCATTGGTGCATTCTCTGTTTGGGTAATTAAGGAAACAAAGGGGCTTTCTGCAAAGAAGACAGACGAAGAAGCTGAAGAAATTATTCAGTAAGGATTAACGGAGGGTTCTGGATATGAATTATGCCGGAATTGGCCATCGCCCGGAGAGCGAAGATATTAGTCTCGTAGGAACTGATAAGGTTCAACTTCGTTTGCGGACGGCCCGGGATGATGTTGCACAGGTCGCAGTTGTGTACGGCGATCCGTACGCTATTCCTAATAAACACGCCCGGTGGTTTGAACACCGGGTACCAATGGAACGGCGTCTTCAAACGGATGTGTATGATTACTGGATGGTGACGATTACCGAACCGAAACACCGGTTAGCATACGGTTTTTATGTAACCGGGGTCGATGGTGACGAAGTATTATACGTTGACCAGGGAATCAAAAAGAAACCAACGGAAGCGGAATTAACTAATGAAAATATATATTTCCGGCTACCGTACTTTCATCAGATTGATGCGTTTCATGCCCCTCAATGGGTTAATGAAACTGTTTGGTACCAGATTTTTCCGGAGCGGTTTGCTAACGGTAACCCAGAACTAAACCCGGCCGGAACGAAGGAATGGGACTCAACGGTTCATCCTGGAAGACAGGACTTTTACGGTGGTGACCTTCAGGGAGTGTTAGATCACCTTGACCACTTAGTTGATTTGGGGGTTAACGGGATCTACTTTAACCCGATTTTTAAGGCACCATCGAATCATAAGTATGATACCGAGGATTACTTTGAAATTGACCCTCATTTTGGGGACAAAAAGCTGTTTAAGCGCTTGGTTCAGGAAGCGCATAAACGGGGAATTCGCGTGATGCTTGATGCGGTGTTTAATCATATTGGTGATCAATCGCCGCAGTGGCAGGATGTTATCAAAAACGGGGCCGGCTCAAAGTATGCTGATTGGTTCCATATCCATGAGTTCCCGGTGCATTATACGCCAACTGATAACTTCGAGTTTACGGATGATGCAAACTATGAGACGTTCAGCTACACCCCGCACATGCCAAAGTTAAATACGGCTAATCCGGAAGTCCAGGATTACCTTCTATCAATCGCAACGTACTGGATTAAGGAATTTGATATTGATGCATGGCGGTTAGACGTTGCTAATGAAATTGATCACCATTTCTGGCGGCGATTCCATGATGCAACAACGGCCCTTAAGCCGGATTTCTACATTCTCGGTGAGATTTGGCATACGGCGGAACCGTGGTTACAGGGTGATCAGTTTACTGGTGTAATGAACTATGCTTATACGGATAATATTAAACGGCACTTCTTAACGCACGAAATTGATGCCCCGCAGATGATTGCGGAACTGAATGCGATATTGATGCATTATTCTGATCAGGCTGATTCGATGATGTTTAACGTGTTGGATTCGCACGATACTGCGCGGATTAAGACGTTAGCCCACGATAATATGGACCTAACGCGGCAAATCCTTGCATTTACGTTCATGCAGCCGGGGACGCCAAGCATTTACTACGGAACGGAGTACGGGATGACGGGTGAGAACGATCCGGATGACCGGAAACCAATGGTCTGGGATCCAGAATTACAGGATCAGATGATGTACGGGTTTATGCAACGGCTTGTCCGGGCGCGGCAACAGGTAGCTAATAAACTAACGGTTAGCCGGATGAAGTGGGCGGTTGATGCTGACAACGTCATTACGCTTGATTATGGGGCGGTTCGGATTACGGTTAACACCGGTGATCAGGCGGCTACCGTTAACTCACAGGGTGACGTGTTGTTAGCACAGAATTATGAGAACGGGCAATTAACCCGCGACGGCTTCGTAATCGCAACGAATTAATTATTTGTAAACGGAGGGACGAATCACATGAAACGAATTTTTGAAATTGATCCGTGGAAGGTTGTTACCCACGAATTTAATCCAGAAGACAAGCGGCTCCAGGAAAGCATGACCAGTATCGGGAACGAGTACATGGGAATGCGGGGCATGTTTGAAGAACAGTACTCCGGCGATACTCACCAGGGGATCTACCTCGGTGGGGTATGGTACCCGGACAAGACGCGGGTTGGTTGGTGGAAGAACGGTTACCCGAAGTACTTCGGGAAGGTGCCGAACGCCATCGACTTTGTCAGTGTTGACATCAAGATTGACGGCGAATCCATTGACCTTGCCAAGGATAAGTTTAGCGATTTTGAACTGTGTCTTGACATGAAGCGTGGGGTGCTTGACCGGTCATTTGTCGTTGAAAAGAACGGTCACCGGATTAAGGTTGAGTCCGAACGGTTTGTCAGCGTCGCCTTCAAGGAACTGTACGCTAACAAGCTGACGTTCACCAACCTCAGTAACGATGACGTTCAGGTTGAAGTAACGTCCTTTATCAACGCCGACGTTTACAACGAAGATTCCAACTACGGTGAGCAGTTCTGGACGGTGTTAGACAAGCAGGTTGCCTCTGACCACGGTAAGCTGGTTGGGGAAACGGCGCCAAATAACTTCGGTACGCCGCAGTTCACTACTGAAATGGCAATGACGCACGTGACGGACCTTCAGCCTGCCCAGGCCGAAGAAACGGACAAGCACGTGGCCAACCGCTTTAGTGGCACGTTAACGCCGAACAGTCCGGCAACGTTTGAAAAGCGGGTTGTTGTGGTAACGTCCCGGGACTACGACACGCGCGAAGCCCTCGATGCTGCCGCTGACAAGCTGTTAAGTAAGGCACAGGAAAGCTCATACGCTGACCTGGTAAAGGCCCAGGAGGACGAGTGGGCTGCTCGGTGGGAGAAGTCCGATATTACGATTGACGGCGACGATGCGGCCCAGCAGGGGATTCGGTTTAACCTCTTCCAGCTGTTCTCAACCTACTACGGGAACGATGCGCGGTTAAACATCGGGCCAAAGGGCTTCACCGGCGAGAAATACGGTGGCGCTACCTACTGGGACACCGAAGCCTTCTGTCTCCCAGTTTACCTGGGAACATCCAAGAAGGAAGTACCGCGGAACCTGTTAATGTACCGGTACAACCAGCTTGACGGGGCATACCACAACGCCCAGGAACAGGGCTTAAAGGGTGCGCTTTACCCGATGGTGACGTTTAACGGGATCGAGTGCCACAACGAGTGGGAAATCACGTTTGAAGAAATCCACCGGAACAGCGACATTGCCTACGCTATCTACAACTACACGAAGATGACCGGTGACGAGAGCTACGTCCTGAACGAAGGAAGCAAGGTCCTTGTTGAAATTGCCCGTTTCTGGGCTGACCGGGTCCACTTCTCCAAGCGGAATGGCCAGTACATGATTCACGGGGTTACCGGGGCCGACGAATACGAAAACAACGTCGACAACAACTGGTACACCAACTTCATGGCCCAGTGGGAATTAAAGTACACGCTGGAAATCCTTGACAAGGTTTCTGCCGACCAGGCCGCTAAGCTGAACGTTTCAGCGGACGAAAAGGCTAAGTGGCAGGATATCGTCGACAAAATGTACCTGCCAGAAGACAAGGAACTCGGCATCTTTGTTCAGCACGATGGTTTCCTTGACAAGGAAATTACGCTGGACGACCACAACAACCCAATTAACGAGATTCCAGCTGATGAATTACCAATCAACCAGCACTGGTCATGGGACCACATCTTACGGTCACCGTACATCAAGCAGGCTGATGTTCTTCAGGCAATGTGGTACTTCATGGACGAGTTTACTGAAGAACAAAAGAAGCGGAACTTTGACTTCTACGAACCGCTGACGGTCCACGAATCCAGCCTGTCCGCATCAATCTACGCAATCATGGCGGCTGATCTGCGGTACCAGGAGAAGTCCGTTGAGTTGTACGAACGGACGGCTCGGTTGGACCTGGACAACTACAACAACGATACGGTTGACGGGCTGCACATCACGGCTATGTCTGGTGGTTGGCTGGCCATCGTACAAGGATTCGCTGGCATGCGGGTTGTTGACGGTCAGCTGCAGTTCAAGCCGTTTGTTCCGGAAGCATGGAACGGGTACCACTTCCGGCTGAACTTCCGGGGGCGGCTGTTAAACGTTGCCGTTGATAAGACGGGAACGAAGATCGAGCTACTGTCCGGTGACGACCTGACAATCAAGGTTGACGGCAAGGACGTTAAGTTAAGCAAATAGGTAGAGACGAAGGGAATGACAGCAATGATGAAGGGATGCGTGTTTGACCTGGACGGGGTCATTACGGATACAGCAAAGTTCCACTTTGCAGCGTGGAGCCAGCTGGCAAAGGAAAAGTTGAACCTGGAGCTTCCGGCTTCATTTGAAACGGAACTGAAGGGGGTTAGTCGGATTGATTCACTGAACCGGATTCTGAAATTCGGTGGGGTGAAGGACGACTACACGGACGAACAGGTGCAGGCGATGGCCGCCGAAAAGAACGGCTACTACCTGAAGGCGATTGAGAAGTTGACGCGGGATGACATCCTCCCGGGAATCAACGATTTAATCGCTCAGCTGAAGGAGCACCATGTGCTGATGGCCCTCGCGTCAGCTTCTAAGAACGCCCCGGCAATCCTGGAGAAACTGGGGTTGATGGACGCGTTTGACGCGATTGCTGACCCGGCTAAGGTTGCGCACGGCAAACCAGCCCCGGACATTTTCTTGGCGGGGGCAGCTGCCATTAACCTTGACCCGAGTGAGTGTGTCGGGGTCGAGGACGCCGTTGCTGGGGTACAGTCCATCAAGGACGCTGGCATGGTGGCCGTGGCTGTTGGCGATGCTCACGAGCTTGCTAAGGCGGACAAGGTTGTGCCAACGACGGCCGACTTTAGCTATGACCTGTTTGAGGAGACGTACGAGCAGGCCCACAAGTAAGAGAGTTCCATAACTAATAATCATTTCGACGAAACCGCTGGCGGGAATGCCAGCGGTTTTTTGTGGTGTATTCTTCAATTACTGAAACGAGGGCCTTTTCCGGGATTCATCCGGCTGTAAGTTAGCAAATCGTGATATTCGTGCATTATTAACCCTCCCTTTGGCTGTTTTTGTGTTAATTATGCTGATTTTGGCTATTTTTGTCAAAAACAAAGAAGAAAATGGTCGAATTGGCGATAAAAAACACGATTTTCGCCTAAATTGGCATAATTGATTATGACGGTTTATACCAAATTAACCGTAGACCGGGATATCGATTGAATAAAAACGATATGTTGGATTAAAATATGATATATTATACGAAAGTAATGGGGTGAATCTAATGAATGCTACGGTTCGGGCGCTTTTAAATGAAAACCAGTTGACGCTTGCGCAAGTTGCTGCCAAGACAAAGATTAGTGTCAGCACGTTAAGCGCGGCGTTCAAACGGCCCGTTGATACGTGGTCGGTCCGGGTTTTGCGGGGGTTGGCTGACGCATTAATGATTGATACGGATACACTGTTAAATAAGATTGCTCCGCGGAAGTTTGAATTGAAGGTTGATCGTGAGGCACAAACGATTCAGGGGGTTCCAATCCCAGCTGAGTATTTTCATGACGTGTACGCAGCGGTCCGGTTTAACGTGATGGAAGGGTGGCAGCCAACGGCGGACGATATTCGCCGGGTAACGGATCGGGTGGTCCATCCGGATGCACTTGTTGACGAGGAGATTATAAACGCATGGAAGCAGACGGATTAACGCGGCGGTTTGTGGATGCTAATGGAGTATTGCTTAACAAGCTAGGAATTCATGACGAAGTTCAGCTGGCCCGCCGTGAATACGAGGAAGCGACCATCATCGGTGCTAGGATTCTTCACCGGCCCCTCCCGATTAACGGGTTTAGTGATTTGCAAGCGATTCATCGGGCACTCTTTGGGTGGTTGTATGATTGGGCGGGCGTGGTTCGTGATTACGACCTTACAAAGGGAACGACGACGTTTTTGCCAGTTGAGTTTATTTCCCGGGGAATTGCCACGGTTAACCAGCAGATTACCGCAATTAATCAGACGTCAGTGCCGCCGATTGAGCAGTACGCCCAGCTACTGGATAGCGCGAACTTTCTGCACCCGTTTCGCGAAGGAAATGGTCGGGCCACTAAGCTACTGATTCAAAAACTCGCCAAGAATAAGCGGCAAATTATTGATTATGATCCTAATGATGACGCGCTCGTTGATGCGTTGGCTTCTTCGGATATTCCGCGGATTAGCGCATTAATGTGGTTTGAGTAAATTAAGGGGTTCTTTGGCGGGGAGCATTGCCTTTTAATGAGAAAAGAATTAAAATACACTTAATCAAACAAAGGAAGAGGCGGATCAGATGACAAAGGATATTACACTAGAGGACCTTCACCGGTTCCAACAGGATTTTGACCAGCGACCGGATGCGGCTGTTGTCGCGCGCGCGGTTCAAAAGAACGGCGTGATTAGCACAAGTGAAAACTACGCGGCCAAGCGGCACCTGGACCCAACGTTTTCCGTTGAAGTAGAAACGGGGAAGGTTGCCAACCAGAAGAAGAGCGGGCGTTGTTGGTTATTCGCAACGTTAAACACGCTCCGGCATAAGTTTGCCGAGAAGTACAAGATGAAGGACTTCCAGTTCTCACAGAACTACCTGTCGTTCTATGACCGGCTGGAAAAGAGTAACAAGTTTTACGAGGACGTTCTCGCAACTGCTGACTTGCCGCTTGACAGCCGTGAAGTGCAGTTCCTGTTAAAGTGGGGCAACGGTGATGGCGGCCAGTGGGCAAACGGACCGGCGTTAATCGAAAAGTACGGCTTAGTACCACAGTACGTGATGCCGGAAACCCTGACGAGTGATAAGACGGCTGAGCTTAACCCGACGTTGAACCTAAAACTCCGGAAGGATGCCATGACGCTGCGGAACCTTGCAGCTGACGGGGCTGACGCAGCAAAGTTACGTGAAACGAAGATGCACTTCCTGAACGAGATCTACCGGATTCTCGTTGACGTCTTCGGTCAGCCGCCGGTAAAGTTTGACTTTGAATACCGGGACGATGAGCATAACTACCACATCGACCGTAACTTAACGCCGCAGTCGTTCTACCAGAAGTACGTGGACTGGAACTTTGATGACTACGTATGCCTGACGGATGCCCCGGACCACGAGCAGGGGAAACTGTTTGGCTTGCCGAGTCAGGACTACATCTTTAACGGCAAGAAGATTGAGTTCCTAACGGTTGATACGCAGGCGTTAAAGGACGCCACGATTAAGCAGCTGCAAGCGGGCGAGACGGCCTGGTTGGGGTGCGACGTGCTTAACAAGATTGACCGGCAAAAGGGAATCCTGGATCCGGACTACTTCAAGGAAGACGAGTTATTTGGGGTTGATCTGGAAATGAGTAAGGCGGACCGGCTCGCTTCCGGTGAAGGAACGTGTTCCCACGCCATGACGTTCACTGGGGTTGACCTGGTGGACGGTCAGCCAACAAAGTGGAAGGTTGAAAACAGTTGGGGCGAAAAGGTCGGCAAGGACGGCTACTTCATTATGACCGATGAGTGGTTTGACAAGTACATGTACGAGGTCATTATTAACAAGAAGTACCTGACGGAAGAACAACGCAAGCTGCTTGACCAGCAGCGGGTTGACCTTAAACCGTGGGATTCATTGGCATAGTTTTATCCGTTAACTTGAGGGTGGGGCGTTCGTCTCATCCTTTTTGTTATTTCCCGGGAAATTTGCCGTTTTGTAATACGAAATTAATGGTCGTGCGGGAGAATAAAGTGTATGATGAACCGTATTAGGTAGAAAAATCAATGAGGTGGCAAAAATGACGAAACACCGCAAGGGAATCCTGGTGGGGGCGCTAATCACCATCGGGGTTGTATACGGCGATATCGGAACATCTCCGCTGTACGTAATGAATGCGTTAATCGGAAACGCGGGGGGCATGAAGTACCTGACCCCTGATTACGTAATCGGATGCTTATCACTAATTTTCTGGACGTTAATGCTGATTACGACAATCAAGTACGTGCTGGTTGCTCTCCGGGCTGATAACAACGGTGAAGGGGGGATCTTTGCCCTGTACGCCCTTGTCAAAAATAAGGCGAAATGGTTGATTCTCCCGGCGTTGATTGGGGGAGCGGCCCTCCTAGCTGACGGGACGCTGACTCCAGCCGTGACGGTTACCAGTGCGATTGAGGGGTTAAAGGGCGTGGCGTTCCACCACACGGTTCCTGTGCACGACCAGAACGACGTGGTGATTATCACGCTCACAATTCTGTTGGTCCTGTTTTTGATCCAGCGCTTTGGAACGAGCTTCATTGGCCGGGCGTTCGGCCCAATTATGTTGGTCTGGTTCGGCTTCTTGGCAGTCTTTGGCATCTACAACATGTACGGTAACCTGGGAATCCTCAAGGCACTTTCACCAGTCTATGGACTGCGGGTGCTGTTTTCACCGGTGAATAAGGACGGGCTCTTCATTCTGGGGAGTATCTTCCTGGCAACGACCGGGGCGGAGGCCCTGTACTCTGACATGGGTCACGTTGGTCGGCGGAACATCTACATCACCTGGCCGTTTGTTTTCCTGGCGTTAATCCTAAACTACTTTGGCCAGGGAGCTTACCTGATCCGGCACATGAGTGAATTCCACCACATGTCCGGGGCAATCAATCCGTTCTACACGATGCTTCCGGGGAAGTTTTACATGTTTGGGGTCATCATTGCGACGCTGGCCGCCATCATTGCTTCCCAGGCATTGATTACCGGATCGTTTACCCTCGTGGAAGAGGCGGAAGGGCTCAAGCTGCTGCCACGGATGTTTGTTGAACACCCAAGCATGTCCCGGGGACAAATCTACATTAAGGACATCAACTGGCTGCTGTGTATCATCACCTGCTCGGTTCTGCTGTTCTTCCGGACGTCGGAGCACATGGAGGCGGCATACGGATTGGCCATTACGGTCACGATGCTGATGACGACTGTGCTGCTGTTTAACTACCTCGAAGGTACGATTAAAAAGGGCGGGGCGGTTCTCTTCTGCGGCCTCTACGTTGTAATTGAAACGATGTTCTTCATCGCAAGTATGAGTAAGTTCATTCATGGTGGGTATGTCACCCTGTTCATCATGGGAATGATTATCTTCGTCATGGTCATCTGGTACTATGGCAGCCAGGTCCGCAAACCGATCCGGAACGTGTCGCAGAAGGTTTCACTCAAGGATTACCTCGGTCAGCTGGTTAAGCTGGCAAACGACAATTCGGTTCAGCGGTACACGGATAATCTCGTGATGATTTCGCGGGTGAAGGACGACTATTCAATTGACCGGGAAACACTCTACTCGATTCTGGATAAGCACCCGAAGCGGGCTCGGGTGTACTGGTTTGTGACGGTTAATCAAACGGATAAGCCGTTTACTAACTACTACACCGTCGACATGATGGGAACGCGGAACGTGGTTAACCTGCAACTATACGTTGGGTTTAAGATGCGACCACGGGTGAACCTCTACATCCGGAAGGTTATTCATGATCTGATGGATAAGGGCATGATTGACGAACAGCCGCAGACGTACACGACCACGCCAGGCCGGCGGGTCGGGGACTTCTGCTTTATCCTGATTCGGGAGCTGTTGCCTGCAAATGTTATGATTCCAAACTGGAAACGGTTCTTGATTTCGGCGCGGATTTTCCTGCAAAACCACCTCACCAACCCGGTGCAGTGGTTTGGCCTGGAGTTTAGTGATGTCCGGGTCGAAAAGGTGCCACTCTTCTTGAAACAGCGGCGGGATACTACCATTCACCTGCGCGAAGTTAAGAACACGGCTGAAAAGTAAATAAGTGGTTATTTGTTCCACCGGTAGTGATTTGTGGTATACTATCGGTGGAATATTTAGTTAACGTTTACCTGACGTTTACTTAATAAAGGAGGAGTCGTCATGGCGATTATGGTATTAGGGGGAGCCGGCTACATCGGTTCTCACATGGTTGATTGGTTACTGGATTACGGCGAGGAGCCGGTAGTGGTTGATAACCTGGTAACGGGTCACCGGGCTGCCGTTAACCCGAAGGCAAAGTTTTACGAAGGCGACGTGGCTGATAAGGACTTTATGCGGCGCGTCTTCAAGGAAAACCCGGACGTGGATGCTGTTATCCACTTTGCCGCTTACTCACTGGTTGGTGAATCAATGGGCAAGCCGTTAAAGTACTTCGACAACAACGTTACTGGCTTGATTAGGTTGCTTGAAGTGATGAAGGAAGTCGGCGTTAAGCGGCTCGTCTTCTCATCATCCGCCGCAACCTACGGAATTCCGGACCACATGCCAATTAAGGAAACGGATCCGCAAAATCCGATTAACCCGTACGGTGAAAGTAAGCTGATCATGGAAAAGATCATGAAGTGGGCCGATGAAGCGTACGGCATTAAGTACGTTGCTTTGCGGTACTTTAACGTGGCCGGGGCTAAGCCGGATGGTTCAATCGGTGAAGACCACAACCCTGAGACCCACCTGATGCCAATCATTCTGCAGGTGGCTGAAGGAAAGCGCGACAAGCTGCAGGTTTACGGGGACGATTACGACACGCCGGATGGCACGAACATCCGGGACTACGTTCACCCGTTTGACTTGGCCGCAGCGCACATGCTGGCCGTTAAGTACCTGCGGGAAGGCCACGACTCCGACGCCTTTAACCTGGGCTCAGCTACCGGTTTCTCAAACTTAGAGATGCTGAAGGCGGCCCGTGAGGTAACGGGGAAGGAAATCCCGGCTGAAATCGCCGGTCGGCGGGGCGGTGACCCAGATTCACTGGTTGCTGCTTCGGACAAGGCCCGTAAGGTTCTTGGCTGGAAACCAGAATATGACGATGTCCACAAGATCATTGAAACGGCATGGGCATGGCACTCAACGCATCCGAATGGCTACGATGACCAGAAGTAGGATTGCGTGATAAGAAAGTAATAGAAACGGTCGCTAGGGGACTAGCGGCCGTTTTTGTGTTACAACTCAAATGCGATTCAAATTATGCAAAAAATGCAAAAACAAAATGAGATGCAAAAAATGCAAAATGGCAAAAAATGCAAAAACAAATTATAATAGGTGATAGATGGAGGTGAGCGAGATGAAAGAGCGGTCGCCATTTAACCCTAATTTTGGGAAGGTTCCGCAGTTGTTTTTGGACCGGGAACGCATAATTTCGGATTACGTCGATGAACTAACCAATGCTGGTACTGAAATCGACACCCCATACCAAACAACGATGATTTGTGGTGTTCGGGGATCGGGCAAGACGTCCGTTTTAACCGGGATTATTGATCAGATTGAGCAGCACGATGATTGGGTTGTCGTGGACCTGTTAAACAATCAGTTGATTATTAATAACCTAATCGAAAATTTACAGATGCAGCCGGAGTTAAAATTAAAGAGCTTTTTCAGCAAGGTTGACAAGATTAAGACAAGGCATTTTGATTTTAAACTAGTCGCCGGAAATGCCACGCAAATTGGGCTATTGATGGAAATATTTAAGCAGCTGAAGGCGCACCATAAAAAGGTGTTGATTGCGATTGATGAAGTCTCGTCAACCCCACAAATTCGGGACTTAGCAATGATCTACCAGCAACTTATCCGGCAACGCTTTGGGGTTGCGCTGGTGATGACCGGTCTACCGGAAAATATTTCTGAGTTGCAGCATAACAAAGTGCTGACGTTTTTGCTCCGGAGTAATCAGTTGGAACTGCCGTTTTTACACGGGAAATCAATTGAGCAGGCATTTCGGACAAATTTCGCGCAGGGTGGACGGCGCATTTCTGATGAAATAGCTACCCGGTTAACACTGATGACGCGCGGATATGCCTATGCTTTTCAGTTATTAGGATACCTAGTTTGGAAAAGTACGGCACCAGGGGATGAGATTAGTGCTGATGTAGTCAACCAGGTGGTTAATGAATATCAGGATACGTTGGCAAGAAAAGCATACGCACTGGTTTATCAGCAACTAACTGCGGGTGACAAAGAATTTTTGCGCGCAATGGCCATGAGTGAAAGTGAAGACGGACAGGTTAAGATGGCAGAAATTGCACGGCAAACTGGGAAGCCATCGAATTACTGGTCAACGTACCGGAAACGGCTGATAAAGCAACAGATTATTAAGGATGAGGCATATGCCTACGTAGCGTTTAAGCTACCTTACTTTAAGGACTTTGTTTTGGAAGAACAGAGGATTGCGAAATATGATTTCTAAAGGCATATATTAAAAGAACCCGACCGCATACAAAGCGATCGGGTTCTTTTTGAATATTCGCGTTATTAGTTACTTATGAGCCCAGCGTTCCCGAAGAAGCGGTACAATCTGCTTTGGCTGCCGGTCACGCGTGAAGACACCCTTCTTGTTGCCATCAACCCGAATAAGTGTTGGTGCGGTAGCAAAATCGGCAATGTTCCAGAGGTGTTCGCCAATAAAGTACGGGCATTCATCGAAGACCGCAAAGTTGGCTTTGTAGTAGTCAACCTGGTACTCCTCAGAATACGGATCATGGTAACGGGAGTGCAATCCAGGCTGGGTATCCGCCCCAAACTCGGTAAACATAATGGGCTTGTCGGGGAAGCGTTTGTGCCAGGCGGCTAAGTCGGCCCGCAGCGCCTTCTTTGCTGCTTCCAGGTCGTTGTATTGGAGGTACCAACCGTAGTACCGGTTAAGGCATAGCAGGTCAACGAGCGGCGCAACCTCGTCCTTTTCTGGGGTGGAGGAAAGGATGTTGGCCGAGACCCGTGGGCGGTGTTCCCAATCAATTTTATGAGCAAGTTCAAACAGTGGCTTAAAGTACTTACCTGCGCCCGGTTCACTTGAAGCGGGTTCGTTGGCAATCGACCACATAATAACGGACGGATGGTTCTGATCGCGCGCGATAGTCTCCCGGAGGACCTGTTCGTGGGCCTGGCTCGTCTTCATTACTTCCCACGTATTTGCCTGTGGAGTGGAATTATTCGTGAAATTGCTGCTGACGTCAACGTTCATGTTGGCGTATAGCCCCACTGCCGGCACTTCATCAATGACGATGAAACCGTCCCGGTCAGCAAGCCGCATTTCCTCCTCAGAATACGGGTAATGGGATGTCCGGAAGGAGTTGGCGTTTAGGTCCTTCATCAGGTTGTGGTCCAGGTTGGAGACGGCCATGTTTTGTCCTTTTCCGAGAACCGGGAAGTCTTCGTGACGCCCGAAGCCCTTCAGGTAAACGGGTTGATCATTAATAAGGAGTTGGCAATCCTTAACCTGAATGGTCCGAATACCGAACGGCTCGGTGTAGTCGTCGAGGAGCTGTCCCTGATTATCGAATAACTCTACGGTGAGGCTGTACAGGTAAGCGTTCCGGACGTTCCAGCGGTGGGTCTTATTAATTGTCAGGGGCCCTCCCAGTTGATCTGCCGTGGCAACGACCTGATTGTCTTCATCGGTAATGGTAACCTTTGCGCGGGCGTAGTCCCCCCTTACCGTGATATCCGGGGTAACGGTGGTTGTTTCGCCGGTAACGGTATACTTAACGGTAATTTTTTCGGTGTACGTTGTCGCGGTAGAGTACAGCTTAACCGGCCGGTGAATTCCCGCGTAATTGTAGAAGTCGAAGTTTGGCTCAACAACGTCCCGCCCGTCAACCTGTGAGTGGTTCCCGACAGGAAGGGTGGTGTAATCGAGAATGTTGCTTAACCGCACCTTGAGGTCGTTTTTTCCGGCATGGACATAGTCGTTGATGACAAACTCAAAGGGCGTGAAACCACCCGTATGCCGTCCTACTTCTTGACCGTTGATGTAAACCGTTGCGCTGTGGGTAGCTGAGCCAAACCGTAAAACAAGGCGCCGTTCCAATAGGACTGCGGGAACGGAAAGGGTTGTTTCATACCAAAAGTAGCCGGCATGATCGCGGATTGCAGCATCGACGACCTGATCGTTGAATGACCCGGGAACAGCCATCGGAATAGGGGCGGGAAGCGGTTCCGTTGCCGTTAACGGGTGGCCTGTTTTTTCAATCTGAAAATCCCAAATGCCGCTAAGGTCACTCAGCGTTCGGGTTGCCGTTTGTTCTGGAAAAAGCATAGAATCAACTCCTTAAAAAGCATGGCAATCCAAGTACATCTTAATTATACATATTTTCACAATCATTATAGCAAAATGCTTACTTATACTTAAATAATAAGAAGTTATGATAGGTGCTCGGCGGCGTCTTGAAGAGCATTAATTACGGGCTTTAGTCGTTTTGTGTCGTTCTTTTTCCAACAAAGGAAGATTCTGACGCATGATTCGAGGCCGTTAACATGCTTGAAGACTAGCTTATTGGCATATTTTTGCGTGTTCATGTATTCGGGGATCAGGGTAACGCCTGAATTGGTTAAAACGGCAAAGAGGACGGAAGTGTAGTCGCTCCCTGTGTGAATGATGTTTTGCGAACCGATTGACATTGCGATTTCGTGTTGCTGTTTTCCAAATTCATTTGCGATCGTCAGGATGTATTGGTGGTGGAGATCGGTCTTCTTAATCACCTTTTGGCGGGAGAGCGGATTGTGTTTGTTGATGGCTAGGACAAGGTCACCCTGGTAAAGTTCCTGCTTGCAAACGGATGGCGGGAAAACACTTGCTTCTTCTTCGGTGGTAGTGATCAGATCAACCTTATTGTTGAACAGCAAATCAACCGCTGTAAGTGATGCGGCGGATACAAAGTTAACGGGGACGTCAATCATATCAAGCTCGCTGTGAAGCAGGAGCTGGGAAAGTAAGTCCCCCTTTGCGCGCTGGGAATACCCCAATTTAATCGCATTGGTATTAACGTCGCGAACATTACTTAACGCTTCGTGATACGAATTGAGGATTTGGGTGGCATCGTGGTAGAAAACGGTAGCTACGTGGGTGGGAGCAATGGGCTTTTTGGAGCGATCAAATAACTTAACGTCAAGCTCATCTTCAAGTTTGAGGATTTGCTGACTAATTGCCGTTTGGGAAACAAAGTTGATTTTAGCGGCCCGTGAAAAACTCTTGTTCTCATAGGTGTCGATGAAATATTTGAGTGTATTGAAATCCATAATGGCCTCCTGTAAATATAAGGATTACTTATGACTATACCATAAATCCTTATTTTATTTTTCACAAGCAATTAACTACAATAAAAGTGGAATCGATTTCATTAAGTATAAGGTCTCTCAAGCAGAAATAGGAAAGTAGATGATTGCTGTGAGTAATGAAAATACAACAGCTCCAGTTACCCTCCGGGAAAAGATTTTTTACGGATTTGGTGATTTTGGGAACGGAATGACCTTTCAGTTTGCGCAACTGTACTTACTGAAATATTACACCGATGTGGTTGGGATCCCAGGATACTGGGCAGGACTGATTTTCTTAATTATGAAGTTTGCGGATGCATTCATCGATGTTTCGGTTGGGACGTGGGTCGATAGCCGGAAGAAAATTGGTAAGCGCGGTAAGTTTCGGCCGTTCATTTTATACGGTGCCTTTTTCTTAGCAGTTGCAGCGTCGTTTTGTTTTGCAGTTCCGCACTTTAACCTAGCCGGGAAAGTTGTTTATGCATTTGTAACGTATGCGGTAATGAACGTTTTGTACTCAATCGTTAATATCCCGTATGGTTCGCTGGCAACGGCGATGACACATGATAGTAAGATTCGGGCCAACTTATCAGTTTCACGGAGCATTGGTGCCCAGTTAGCCGGAATCGTTACGGGATTCGCTGTTCCTGTAATCAGCTTTACCGGAAACGGGGTTCCGGCACGGGGCTACTTGTTTGCTGCGGTTATTTTTGCCGCAATTGGCTGCATTTCACAGTGGCTATGCTACCGGTTCACAAAGGAAAACTGTGAAGTTAAGGTTCAAAAGAATAGTACTAAGGCAATCTTAACAACCGTAAAGAGTTTATGTACTTCTAAGCCATTCATTGCAATTGTTCTGTTTACGCTCTTTGCGATTGGGGCTATGTTCCTGCAAATGGGAATGCAGTTGTACTTCTACCAGTACGTTATGGGTAATGAAGGAATGATGAGTAACGTCACAATCCTAAACGCCTGCGTAATGTTCCCGACAATGTTTGTTTGCGGGGCGCTGGTTAAGAAGGTTGATAAGAAAAAGATTGCGGTTGTTGGTGCGCTGGTTGCCGGGCTAATGAACGTAGTGGGCTTTTTCGTAATGACCCATACGCACAGTCACGTTCTTTTCTACGTCATCTTTGGGTTAGCTCAGATGGGCTTAACCGCAGTTAACTCGGTTGCCTTTGCGTTCGAAGCGGACGTTGTTGAGTATGAGGAATTACGGACGGGGGTCCGCTCTGAAGGGATTATTTATTCGGCATACAGCTTTGTTCGGAAGGTGGTTCAGGCGATTGGCGGTTTTGTTCCTGGCTTTGCTCTTTCACTAATGGGATACGTTGCAAACCAAGTACAGACAATTCACGTACAGCACTCGATCGTTCTTGTTTTCATGTTAATTCCGGGGATTGCCGAGATTTTAGCAGGAATTATTTTCCATCTCTTCTATGGATTAACAGATAAGAAGCACGATGAAATCGTTGAACAGTTAAAGAAAAACGATAATTAGGAGGTAGTGTTATGAGCGTTGATTTAACAGCGAAACCGTATTACCTGAACGAAGAACAGATTAAGTGGGTTAAAGATACAATTGCCGGCATGTCACTTGAAGAAAAAATCGGGCAGTTGTTCATCAATATGGGATCTTCACGGGAAGAAGGATACCTCAAGGGAGTATTAGACAACTACCATATTGGTGGCGTGCGGTACAACCCTGGAACGGCTGAAGAAGTGTATGACCAGAACAAGATTTTACAAGAAAACAGCAAGATTCCACTGTTGATTGCTGCCAACACGGAAGCCGGTGGTGACGGAGCATGCACTGACGGGACGTACGTGGGTCATGAAATTAAGGTGGCAGCAACCCGTGATGAGCACCTCGCATACCGGATGGGGCAAATTGCCGGTGAAGAAGCAGCAGCAATCGGGTGTAACTGGAGTTTTGCACCGATTGTTGGATTGTTAAAGAACTGGCGCAACCCGATTTTATCAGTTCGGACTTGGTCGGATGATCCAGACCTGAACATTAAGCTGTCGTTAGCATACATGAAGGGGATTCAGGAGTTTGGCATCGCTCCGGCGGCCAAGCACTTCCCGGGTGATGGTTCTGACGAACGGGACCAGCACCTGTCATTTGCCCCTAACCACAGCACGGTTGAGGAATGGGACAACAGCTTTGGGAAGGTCTTTCAGGCACTGATTGATGCGGGCGTACCGTCAATTATGGCGGGGCATATCGGCCTTCCGAGTTACGTGCGGTACTTTAAGCCGGACGCAACGCTACAGGAAGCCAACCTGCCAGCAACGTTAAACAAGTACCTGATTACGGACCTTCTCCGGAAGAAGATGGGCTTCAACGGAGTGATCGTTACCGATGCAAGTCACATGGTCGGGATGACCGGAACGATGAAGCGGCGTGATCTGTTAACAACAGCGATTGCTGCTGGTGTCGACCTCTTCCTCTTCTTTAACGATCCGGATGAAGACTTCCAGTGGATGATGGACGGATACAAGAACGGGGTTATTACGGACGAACGGCTGAACGATGCGCTTATGCATATTCTGGGATTAAAAGCTCATATTGGGTTAAATAAGGGCTTTAAGTTCCTGGAACACTCCAAGGAAGAACAGCTTGCTCATATTGGCAAACCGGAAAACAAGAAGGTTGCCCACGAAGTAACTGACAAGGCAATTACGCTGGTTAAAAACAAGGAGCATATTTTCCCGATTAGCCCGGCTAAACAGAAGCGCGTACTTTTGGTGGATGTTAAGGGGCATGAAGGCGGCTTTGGCATGATCATGGGTGGCTCAAGCAAACGACCGGTCGACGTTATGAAGGAGCTCCTCGAAAAGGAGGGCTTCACGGTTACAATCTGGCAGTCGCTTGAGGACCAGGTTAAGGACCTTCCACCGGAGAAACGGCGTGCTGCGGTGGCAAACGTCTACGCCCAGAAGCGGCCGATCTCGGAGTTAACGGATAACTATGACTTAATCATCAACATGGCGAAGGTGGTTCCGAACACGGACCAACGAATTCAGTGGCCTGCTTCCAAGGGGACGCCGGATATTCCGTTTTACATTCACGAAGTGCCAACCATCTTTGTTTCTGTTAATAGTCCGTTCCACCTGGCAGATGTACCGCAGGTTCAAACGTACATTAACTGCTACGACGACCAGCAGGACACCCTAGAAGCGCTGGTTGATAAGATGCTTGGCCGGTCTGAATTTAAGGGCCAGAGTCCGGTCGACGCATTCTGTGGCTTTGAAGATACCCGGTATTAATGGGGTGAGCAAAATGGCAGAAAACATCGTATGTATTGATTCGGACGGCTGTGCAATGGACACCATGACCCCGAAGCACCAGCAGTGTTTCGGCCCGGACCTGGTGGACGTGTTTGCGATTAAGGACCGGGCGGAATTCCTGAAATACTGGGATCAACTTAACCTGTATTCCCGTACCCGGGGAATTAACCGGTTTAAGGGGCTGGTAACGGCACTTGAACACATTAATTACCCGCATTTAGCGGCGTTGAAAGAGTGGGTTGAAACGACCCCGGAGTTTTCAGAACAGTCGTTGGAAGCAGCGATCGCCAAGACGCCAGATGATCAAAACCTCAAGCGGGCATTAACGTGGTCCAGAAAAGTAAATAGTGATATTGCGGCTAAGAGCTCAACTTTTAAGGCGTTTTCTGCGACTAAGGAAAGCCTCGCTGCGATTAGTAAGGTTGCCCGGGTAGTGATTGTTAGTTCAGCAAACAAGGCTGCGGTACTTGCGGAATGGAAGCGGAACGGCTTACTTGAGTTTGTTGATACCGTTTTCGGGCAAGAAGACGGGAAGAAGGCGGCTTGCTTGGCACGTTTATCCCGCGAAGAACCCGCTCACCGAATAATGATGGTGGGCGATGCGGTGGGTGATTACCAGGCGAGCCAAAAGGCTGGCACCCTGTTTTTCCCCATCCTTGTTACTAAGGAAAACGAGTCATGGCGGGCATTAAAAGAAACCGCGCTTCCAGCATTTGTTGCTGGGAAATACCAACCGCTGCAGGCTAATTACGTAGCACAATTTAATGCTAATTTTGATGAACTGGCGGCGCGCTAGTGAAAAGGAGGATTACAATGGTTAGCTTAAACGACGATTATTTAACGGCGGCACAAGCCTTTAATGAAGCAGGGATTCAGGTTCCAACCTACGATCAACGGCAAACGACAATCGAAGGAACCAAGCATCCACGGTGGGTCCACTTTGGCGGGGGGAACCTTTTCCGGTGCTTCCACGCACTGGTTGCGCAGGACCTTATCGAACAGGGCGAAATGACCGGCGGCGTGATTGTTGCTGAAACCTACGATGATGAAGTCATCAGTGACATGTACCACAAGTACGGGAACCGGTTTGTGGACGTCATTATGAATAACGACGGGACGTTTGACAAGCAGTTAGTGGCAAGCGTTGCGGAAAGTATCTATTACAACGCTGCTAACAAGGATGGCTGGCAACGGATGACCGCAATTTTTGAAAATCCGGAATTGCAGCTGGCAACGATGTCAATCACTGAGAAGGGGTACGCCCTCCACAACATTGATGGTTCGTTAACTGATATGGCGGCAGCTGACATCGCAAACGGGCCGGAAGCGCCGAAGACAAATATGGGTGCGATTGCTCATCTGCTGTATGCTCGTTACCAAGCAGGGGCGTACCCGATTGCGATGGTTAGCACGGATAACTTCTCGCAAAACGGGAAGACGTTCCAGAACGGCGTGATGACCATTGCGAACGGGTGGCACGAGCAGGGCTTAGTTGACGACGGCTTCATTGCCTACCTGAACGATCCGCAAAAGGTTTCCTTCCCGTGGACGATGATTGACCGGATTACGCCTAACCCTGCGGAAAACGTTGGGGCTGACCTGAAGAAAAACGGGTTTGCTGATACGACGATTTTACACACGACTAAGCACACCAACATTGCCCCGTTTGCTAACACCGAAGAGGTTAAGTACCTCGTGATGGAGGACAACTTCCCGAACGGGCGGCCGGTCTTTGAGAAGGCGGGCGTCATGATGGTTGACCGGGAAACGGTAAATGATGCCGACCAGATGAAGGTGACGGCGTGCCTGAACCCGTTGCATACTGCACTGGCTATTTATGGATGCCTGCTGGGATACACCTCAATCTACGACGAAGTGCAGGACGATGATGTGGTTGCGTTGATTAAGAACCTGGGATACGGCGAAGACTTGCCGGTTGTGAAGGATCCGAAGGTAATTAATCCGCGGAAGTTCTTGGCCGAGTTCATTGATGAACGGCTTCAAAACAAGAACGTACCGGACATGCCGCAACGGATTGCGACGGATACTTCCCAGAAGATGAGCGTCCGTTATGGGGGCACGCTCAGCCACTACATTGATGACCCGCAGCGGAATCCAGCAACGCTTGAGTTTATTCCGCTTGTAATTGCCGGATGGTGCCGGTACCTGACGGGAATTGGTGATGACGGTAAGCCGTTTACCCTTAGCCGTGACCCGTTAATGGATCAGCTTCAGACTTCCTTAAAGGGAATTGAGCTGGGAGCAACGCAGCCAGCAATTCACCAGGCTTTGCAACCAATCATTTCTAATAAAGAAATCTTCACGTACGACCTGTACGCAATTGGCTTGGGTGACAAGATTGAGCGCGATTTTGAGCAATTAATTGCTGCTCCAGGAGCGGTCCGGAAGACGCTTCATGAAATGGTAACAACGAAGAACTACTCATTTTAGGGGGATATGACGATGAAGAACATGGGATTTCGGTGGTACGGCTCTAAGTCGGACGCCATTAGGTTGAAGGATATCCGGCAGATTCCGGGGACCACGCAGGTTGTTGGAGCGCTGTTTGACATTCCAGTGGGGGATGTTTGGCCGGAAAGTGAAATTAAGGCGCTAAAAGACGAAGTAGAAGCAGCCGGGTTGAAGCTTGAGGTAATCGAATCAGTCAACATCCATGATGACATCAAGATTGGGCTTCCAACCCGCGATAAGTACATTGAAAATTACAAGCAGACCATTCGCAACCTCGCAAAGTACGGGATTAAGGTTATCTGCTACAACTTCATGCCAATCTTTGACTGGGTACGGACGAACTTGCACTACCCGCTTGCTGACGGCTCAACGGACCTGGCGTTTGAGCACAAGATGGTTGAGGGTTCTCCGGAGGACATTATTAAGTCCGTTGAGGATAACTCCAACGGGTACGTTCTCCCGGGATGGGAACCTGAACGGTTAGCGGAAGTTAAGCGGCTGTTCAAACTGTACAAGGACGTTGATGCTGAAAAGCTGACGGCCAACTTGAAGTACTTCCTGGATGAAATTATTCCAGTCTGTGAGGAGTGCGACGTCCGGATGGCGATGCACCCGGATGACCCGCCGCGTCCGCTGTTCGGCCTTCCGCGGATTTACAAGAACCGGGAAGACATGCTGAAGATTGAACAGCTTCATGAATCTAAGTACAACGGATTTACGATTTGCACCGGAAGTTTAGCGGAAAATCCTGAAAACGATGTTCCTGCATTGATTCGGGAATTTGTTGGCAAGGACCGCGCACCGTTTATTCACGCCCGCAACATTAAGTTCTTTGGTAATGAAGGTGACTTCCACGAGGCAGCGCATCTTTCAAGTGAAGGTGACCTTGACATGTACGAAGTCATGAAGGCCCTGCATGACGTTCACTTTGATGGTTACATTCGGCCGGATCATGGCCGGGACATCTGGGGGGAACAGGGCCGACCGGGATACGGACTGTACGACCGGGCTCTGGGCATTACCTACTTGAACGGTTTGTGGGAAGCAATCGATAAGGAAGAACGGGAATAATCCGTTCAGCTACTAGGGGGGGAGACAAATGGTTCTACTAAATGACGATTTCTTATTAACAAGTGAGCCAGCAAAGCGGTTATTCCATGACTACGCGGAAGGGATGCCGATTATTGATTATCACTGTCATCTGGTTCCCAAGGATATTTATGAAAACAAAAACTACCCGAACATTACCCGGATTTGGTTAAACGACGGGTTATACGGTGACCACTATAAGTGGCGGCTTGAACGGGCAAATGGCGTTCCCGAAGATCTGATTACCGGTGACGGGGATGAATACGAAAAGTTTCTTGCGTGGGTTAAGACGATTGAAAAGGCCATCGGTAGCCCGCTGTATGAGTGGACGCATCTTGAATTGCGGCGGTTCTTCCACTACGACAAACCGTTGACGGAAAAGAGCGCTAAGGAAGTCTGGGACAAGGCCAACGCCCTTTTGCAGACGGATGATTTTAAGCCCCGGGCGCTGATTAAGCGGATGAACGTTAAGGTTGTTGTTACTACGGATGATCCTGCTGACGATTTGCACTACCACCAGTTACTCCGGCAGGAAGAGGCCACGAACGGGTTTAAGGTACTTCCCGGATTACGGCCGGATAACCTTGTACGGATAAACCAAGGTGACTTTGGGGCGTACATTAAACGGTTGAGTACGGCAGCGGATATTCAGATTACCGATTACGAGTCACTCGAAGAGGCCCTCGATAAGCGGTTTGCCTACTTCGCTCAGCTCGGCGGGAAACTGTCTGATCACGGGTTAAACAGTTACACGTACGAGCAAATTACCGAAGAAGAGTTTAACGCAATTATGCAGAAGGCTATTCGGGGTGGCGAACTGAGCGCCCATGAGGTGAACGGTTACCAGACGTTACTGATGGAAATGCTGATGAAGCTTAACAAAAAGTATGGCTGGACGATGCAGTATCACATGAACGTTCTGCGGAACGCTAACGGACCACAGTTCCGGAAGTTAGGCCCGGATACGGGGTTTGACTCAATGGGATCTGAGCCGGGGATTGCTGGCGAGATTATGAAATTATTCGCCGACTCCGTTGAGGAGGATCTGATTCCTAAGACAATCCTGTACTCGACTAACCCGAACGACTGGATGGAACTTGCTACTGGAATGCAGAGTTTCCAGGAAGCTGGGGTTAAGCAAAAGATGCAGCTGGGGTGCGCTTGGTGGTTTAACGACACGCGCGAAGGGATGCACGAACAGCTGCGGATTATGGCCCAGCAGAGTCTTCTGGGGAACTTTGTTGGGATGCTGACCGATTCACGGAGTTTTCTGTCATACCCGCGGCACGAGTACTTCCGGCGGGTACTGTGTGACCTGATTGGCGAGTGGGTCGTCCGGGGACAGGTTCCGGAGGACTATGACTACCTTGGGCAGATGGTACAGGACATTTGTTACAACAACGCCCGGGAGTATTTCCAGTTTGATAGCCAGGAATAGGTAGGAGTGATTTAGATTAGGGGGGACTTAATGATGGGTGATGAGAAAGTTCATGCGAACCATTACTTAATATGGATTATCTTTGCGGCGGCCTTTGGTGGTTTGCTGTTTGGTTACGACCAGGGGGTGATGTCCGGGGCAATTAACTTTATCGGACACACCTTCAAGATGACGAGCGGATTGGAAGGATTTATTTCGGGGTGTATTCCCCTGGGAGCAGTCGTTGGTTGCCTGATTGCCGGGTGGTGTGCTGATAAGTTGGGGCGGAAAATCGTGCTCTTTATCTCAGCGCTCCTCTTTACGATTTCGACACTGGGTTGTGGGTTTGCCCCGTCAATCGGAATTCTAGTGGCATCCCGGTTAATCGGGGGATTAGGTGTTGGGATGTGTTCCACCTTGGTTCCGTTGTACATTGCCGAAATCTCGCCGAAGGAAATTCGGGGGCGGTTCGTTGGGAGTTACCAGTTAGCCATCGCTACCGGGATCTTCATCGTTTACCTGGTAAACGCCTTGATTACCAACACGCATTCGACGGCGTGGAACAACGATATCGGTTGGCGAATGATGTTCTTTGCCGGTGCCATCCCAGGAGTTCTGTTCTTCATTATGATGTTCTTTATCCCGGAAAGCCCGCGGTTCTTAGTTAGCCAGGGGAAGGTTGATGCAGCCAAGCAAATCCTTTTAAAGGTAACTGGTAATCAGGAGCAGCGGGTTCAGGAAACACTCGGTGGGATTCAACAGACCGTAAGTGAAGAACGGGATAACAACGCCGGCTGGGGCGAGCTCTTTAAGAAGGGGGTTCGCTGGGCCCTGTTCGTTGCCATCATGTGTTCGGTCTTCCAGCAGTTGACCGGAATTAACGCCGTTGGATACTACGCTCCGATTATTTTCCGGAATGCGGGGGCCGGAATCCATGCGGCGATGATTGAAACAATTGGTATTGGACTAGTTAAGGTGCTCTTTGTGGCCTTCTTCATGGGCTTGATTGATAAGCTCGGCCGGAAGCGGCTTTTAGTTTGGGGTGGATACGCCATGGCGGCATGTATGTTCCTTCTGGCGTTTGCTTTTGACCAGACAAGTATTAGTCGGCTGTTTGATATTTTTATTTTTGCCCTAATTATCATTCACACGAGTGCCTTTGAAATGTCCTGGGGCGGCGGTACCTGGGTGTTGATTTCCGAAATGTTCCCGAACCGGATTCGGGGGCGGGCCTCATCGATTGCTTCAGCAGCCTTATGGGCCGCAACGTACGCCGTGACCCAGTTATTCCCAATGATGTTAGCGCACCTCGGGGATGTGTGGACGTTCATTATCTTCGGCATTTGCTGTGTTGCCATGGGACTGTTCGTCAAGTGTTGTTTTCGCGAAACGGCCGGCAAGTCGCTTGAGCAAATTGAGGCTGATACCGTTCAGGATGAATAACGAGTAGGTGAAGAAAATGAGTGAAATCTTAACGATGGGCGAACCGCTTGCTGTCCTGGCATCAACGGAAAGTGATGTCCGGCTGGAGAACGTCACCCACTTTGACCGCTATCTTGGTGGAGCGGAATTAAACGTGGCGGTTGGTGCCCGGCGGTTGGGCCACAGTGTCTCGTACGTTTCGCAGGTGGGAAATGATCCGTTTGGTAACTTTGTCCGCAACCAAATTCAGGCGCAGGGCATTGATGATCAGTACCTGTTTGTCGACCCGGACCATTGGACGGGTCATCAGATTAAGGATCACGTGACCCATGGCGATCCGGCGGTCTATAACTACCGGTCTGACTCGGCGGCATCGCATTTTAAGTTGCAAAATGTCGACCGGGTAAGTCTCAGAAACGTAACGGTGGGACACCTGACGGGGATTTTCCCGGCAATCTCGATGGCTGCAAACTGTGCGTTTACGGCTTTATTAGACCGAATGCAGCGTGAGGGTGTCTTTATCACGTTTGATACTAACCTCCGTCCCGCGTTGTGGGCGACCCGAGAAGTAATGCGGCTGCAGGTAAATGCGTTTGCCCGCCAGGCGGATATGGTTCTGCCGGGGATTACGGAGGGCCGGTTGCTAGTCGGAACCGATGATCCGGAAAAGATTGCTGACTTTTACCTTGAGGGCCGGCCACGGGTTGTCATCGTTAAGGTTGGTGCCCGGGGAGCGTTTGTAAAAACGAAATCCGGAAAAAAGATGATGGTGCCGGGTTTTACCGTCAAGCATGTTGTTGACACCGTTGGCGCAGGCGACGGTTTTGCGCTGGGAGTGATTACGGCGTTGCTTGAAGGGAAGACATTGCGGAGCGCCGTGATGCGTGGAAATGCAATTGGTGCAATGCAGGTTCAGGTTGCTGGTGATGAAGGAGGCTACCCGTCCCCGGCAGAATTAGCGGCCTTTTATCAGGCAGAAGGTGTGCAAGAAGAGGATTTTAAAGGAGGAGAAAACGATGAAACGTGTTGATGTGTTAAACCAGGTTGTTGAATCAGGAGTTGTGGCGGTTGTTCGCGGAACCCGGGAACAGGCCTACAAGACGGCGAAGGCATGTATCGCTGGGGACGTTAAGGCGATTGAACTTACCTTTACGGTGCCGGAAGCTGATAAGGTGATTGCACAATTGAATGAAGAATACGGTGCCGATGATGAGGTTATCATTGGTGCCGGAACCGTTATGGATGCGATCACTGCGCGGATTGCGATGATTGCGGGCGCGAAGTTCATTGTTAGCCCGACCTTTGACAAGGAAACTGCGTTGCTGTGTAACAAGTACCAGGTCCCGTACATGCCAGGATGCATGTCTGTTACTGAGATTCAAACGGCGATGGAATATGGCTCTGACATCGTGAAGGTCTTCCCTGGAAGCGTTGTTGGGAACGGATTTGTTAGTGCTGTGAAGGCGCCAATCCCGTACGCCAACATCATGCCAACCGGGGGAGTTAACCTGGAAAATATGAAGGACTGGTATGCAAAGGGCGTTGTTGTCGTTGGGGCTGGAAGCAACTTAGTCGGACCTGCTGATCAGGGTGATTATGCTGCAGTCACCGCGAATGCTAAGAAGTACCGGGCTGAAATTCAGCAAATTAAGGGAACAAAATAACTCTCATTAATAGTAGGATAAGATATTAATGTAGTAACCGTTTTATTAAAAGTCGGAGCAATGTCTCCGGCTTTTTTGTGGTGATTAACGGGATGCGTTTCTTAAATTGGGGTGGTAGAATAGGCGACCGTAAGAGAGAGTCTAATTTTAAAGGAGGAAAGAGAATTGTTACACCGGTTATTTGCAATGATTGCAGTTTCAATGACACTGCAGGCGGCACCTGTCGGGGTGGTGCTTACAAATCACGGGCACACGCACTGGTCACCAGTTAACCAGGCGCAGTTGCAGGGAACCAAAAACCATCACCATCACCGGGGATAAATTAATTGATTTAATTGGCGTTCAACAGGAATGCCAATTTTTTGTTAGTCGGGATAAGAAAATAGCCTTCCTCATACCCCAACATGTGGTAGAATAGGGGAGCATAAACCACAACAGAAAGGATGCTTCAGTCATTTTGATTACGTTATCAGGGATTATTGGTTCGGGGAAGACAAGCCTAACCAAGTTATTATCCGCGGAGTTGGGATCAACGGCCTTCTACGAGCCGGTCGATGATAACCCGGTGCTCCCACTGTTTTATAAGGGAAATGAAATTGCAGCGAAGAAACGGGCGGCAGGCGACAAGGAAGCAACTAATCCATATGCCTACCTGCTTCAGACGTTCTTCCTCAACCGGCGCTTTAAGATGATTAAGCAGGCGATGCGGGAGGATAATAACATCCTCGACCGGTCGATTTATGAAGATGAAATCTTCATGAAAATGAACACTGAGATGGGGAACGCCACGGATGTTGAGTACGATATTTATAAGAGCCTTCTCAACAACATGATGGAAGAGCTTCCGATGGCGGCGCACAAGAAATCCCCGGATTTGATGGTTAACATCAAGGTTTCATACGAAACGATGATGACGCGGATTCGGAAGCGGGGGCGGGATTACGAACAGGTTGAACAGGACCCGTCATTGGTTGACTACTACCACCGTCTTCTTCGTCAGTATGATGAGTGGCGGCAAACCTACGATGCCTCCCCGCTATTAATTATTGATGGTGACCGGTACGACTTTATGGCTAACCCGCAGGACCGGGTAACCGTTTTGGAAACCATCGAACAGAAGCTGGTTGACCTTGGGAATCTCGATGAGGCAACGATGGCTAAGCTCAAGGAGAAGCACCAACAGTCCTTACAGTAATATTTATTGCTCGTCCTCAGCACTATTTTAAGAAGGTGCTGGGGACGCTTTTTTATGAGGGACGCTATTTTTCAGCTATTCAGTGATGTTTTCCTTGCGAAATCGTTGCGGTTCAGTATAATGAACTTACCATAACTAGGAGGAAATCATGATGGGAGAAAGAGAACGTCAAATGCGCCGAACTATGAGTAAGGCAGGCTGGGGCGCAATTGTTTATATTATTACACTCAATGTTGGGGTGTTCTTTGCGGCTTTGCTGCTACTGTTTCTTCGCGGACAAGCCTTTTCAATGCAGGCAATATCGTCCTTAGCCCTTAGTGACGGGTGGGCGTACATGCTTGCCGTGGTAGTAGGGGTCGGAATTCTGATTGGGTTTTCTAACCGCCGACTGCGGCACCAGTACCTCCATGCGCATGAAGCGCGAATGACGCTTCGGGCGGGACTGGTAGTGATTGCGGCGCTCCTTGCGGTTCAGCTTATTACTGAGATTTGTGGGGTCGGGATTGAAACCGTCTTGAACCATTTTGGGCTGTCCGCACTGGATCAGATGCGCGAGGCTAGTAAACTGGGAGTGCGTTCAGGAAGTATGATGCTGTACGCGGGATTATGCGGCCCAATTTGCGAGGAATTGGTCTTCCGCGGATTTATCCTGCGTTGCTTGCAACCGCTGGGGACAAAGCTAGCGATTGTGGTGTCAGCTGTGTTATTCGCCTGTGCCCACGGAAACGTTATTCAAACCCCGTTTGCGTTTATTACGGGGCTGTTGCTTGGGTACATCGCTGTTCATTACGGGATTAAGTGGTCGATTGCAGCTCACATCTTTAATAACTTAGGACTAAGCATTGGATTACAATTGTTAGTGAAGGACCTTCATTTACCGTTTTTAACGGTTGCACTTACCCTATTAAGCATTGCGGCCTTGATTTGGCTGGTTGTTCGGTATGGGCGAAAGGCGTTGGCATGGTGGCAAGCAGAACGAATTCATCGGGGTAACTTAATGCTTGCATTGAGTCGACTGCCCGTGATTATCATGTATGCTTACGCCCTGGCGATGATTGTCGGGGGAATCCAGGCGAAATAATCGATTTTTTTGAATTTATTGGGGGAAATCCCCGTTCATCCCTTGAAGTACCATTATGAAAACGTTATCCTAAAGGCAGGTAAAAGAAAGATGGTGAGTCATGATGGAAGAACAAACGTATGACCGGATTTTGGTTTGTATTGATGGTTCGGACAACTCCTTTGTTGCCCTCAACACGGCGATTGAAACGGTGAAGCGGACGGGTGCCACCTTGGACGTTTTACGGGTGTTAGACTTAAACGCCCTGGAGTATGGCGGGGCCGGGATTGCCCTTGACGGGGAAAAGGTGTATGAGATTGAACACCGCAACGAGGACTTCATGACAAAACTTAAACGGATTATTGTGGAGAAGCGGGGGCTTGACGCTGATAAGGTGCACGTCCACTTGCGGTTTGGAAACCCGAAGAATGTTATTGTGAAGGATTTCCAACCAGAGTACCAAAACGACCTGATTATTGTCGGAACGAGTGGGAAGACGTTAATTCAGCGGATTGTTGTTGGATCGGTCGCTTCGTATGTTGTCCGGGCAGCACGGTGTGACGTGTTAATGGCGCGGACGACTAACGCTGATTACCAGCAGGTTCGGCAGCAGGTTGATGAATTAGAGGCCGACTTGGATATTAAGCATAAGCGGCAGTAGGCGGGAAAGCTGAATATTAATGTGGGAGCTACAACGTGGTTGTGGCTCTTTTTGTGTTATTGCATTTCAAAAGTCGTAATAAAGCGATGTGCTAATCATCACAAAATAAGATGATTTCATCTTTTTTTGCCATGGAAAACCCGTCAATCATGACTTTTTATTCAAAATGAAAATGAAGAAAATTCACAAAATTTACGAATGCGCTAAAGCACGCTATAATCAACATGTAAACGGTTACTCAATAAAAGGAGTTTCACATAGACGAGGAGGCAGTCAGATGGCAAAACTTGATTTTGATAAACTCAACGTTTCCCCGGAGATTAAGACCTACCAGGTGTTAGACGAAGAGGGAAAAGTAGTTAATCCAGATTTAATGCCCGACTTAACTGACGAGCAGTTAGTTGAATTATATGAACAAATGCTGTGGTCCCGGATTTTAAACGACCGTTCCACCAAGCTTAACCGGCAGGGACGGTTGGGCTTCTTTGCCCCAACTTCAGGGGAAGAGGCAAGCCAGATGGGGTCAAACTTTGCGATGGAAAAGGAGGACTTCTTGCTTCCGGCATACCGGGATGTTCCGCAATTAATCCAGCACGGCCTGCCGCTTGAGAAGGCCTTTCTGTGGTCCCGGGGACACGTTGTTGGGAACGAGTACCCGGAAGACCTCAACGCAATGCCACCACAAATCATTATTGGGGCTCAGTACGTTCAGACGGCCGGGGTTGCCCTGGGAATCAAGAAGAACGGGAAGGCTAACGTTGCCTACACCTACACTGGTGATGGTGGAACTTCACAGGGGGACTACTACGAAGGAATGAACTTTGCGGGTGCGTTCAAGGCGCCGGCAGTCTTCATTGTTCAAAACAACGGGTACGCAATTTCCGTTCCGCGGAAGAAGCAAACGGCTGCGAAGACGTTAGCCCAGAAGGCCGTTGCTGTTGGGATTCCTGGCGTTCAGGTTGACGGAATGGACGCCCTGGCAGTTTACGCCGTAACAAAGGCTGCTCGTGATTGGTCAGCAGCCGGAAACGGCCCGGTATTAATTGAAACGTTAACGTACCGGTACGGACCGCATACACTATCAGGGGACGACCCGAAACGGTACCGTTCAAAGTCCGAAGAAGACGAGTGGCACAAGAAGGATCCGGTTGTCCGGATGCGGAAGTTCCTTGAAAGCAAGAAGCTGTGGGACGATAAGCAGGAAGCTGCCTGGAGCGATGAGGTTAACAAGCAGATTGATGCTGCGATGGAAAAGGTTGAAGCAACGCCAGCCCAGAAGATTAGTGAGTTCTTTGAGAACGAGTACAACGATGTTCCTGCTAGCGTTCAGGCAGAAGCGGACAAATTCAAAGCAAAGGAGGCCAAGTAACATGACGAAGACGACGATGATTAAGGCCATCACCCAGGCGCTTGACCAGGAAATGGCGCGGGATGATAAGATTTTAGTTTTCGGTGAAGACGTTGGGAAAAACGGCGGTGTGTTCCGGGCCACTGAAGGGTTGCAGGCAACGCACGGCGAAGACCGCGTTTTCGATACCCCACTAGCTGAATCAGGAATTGGTGGGTTGGCTTGTGGCTTGGCTCTTCAAGGGTTCCGGCCAGTTCCGGAAATCCAGTTCTTTGGGTTTGTGTACGAAACAATGGACGAAATTGCGGGGCAAATTTCCCGTGAACAGTTCCGGATGGGTGGAACGCGGAAGATGCCGATTACCATTCGTTCACCGTTTGGTGGGGGAGTTCACACGCCAGAACTGCACTCTGACAGCTTAGAAGGATTAGTTGCACAGTGCCCAGGATTACGGGTAGTTATTCCAAGTGACCCATACGATGCTAAGGGATTACTGATTTCTTCCGTGCGGTCAGATGACCCGGTTGTGTTCCTGGAACACATGAAGCTGTACCGGTCATTTAAGCAGGATGTTCCGGACGAAGAGTACACGGTTCCGCTGGACAAGGCGGCCGTTAAGCGCGAAGGAACGGATGTTTCCATCATTGCATATGGTGCGATGGTGCGGGAGGCCCTAAAGGCGGCTGACCAGCTTGCTAAGGATGGGATTAACGCCGAAGTTGTCGACCTGCGGACGGTTGCTCCGCTGGACGAAGAGACAATTCTTGCATCGGCTAAGAAAACTGGTCGGGTTGTTCTGGTTCAAGAAGCCCAGCGGCGGGCAGGAATTAACAACCAAGTTGCCGGCTTAATTGCCGAGAAGGGAATTCTGTCATTATCAGCCCCAATTGCCCAGGTTGCAGCACCGGACACCCCGTACCCGTTTGGTGAAGCGGAGGGCGCATGGATTCCGAATGCCCGGGATATTGTTGCCCAGGTTAAGGAAACGGTGAACTTCTAGAACTGAGGAGGAACGAAATGAGCAAGTATGAATTTAAACTCCCTGATATTGGGGAAGGAATCGCCGAAGGAACAATCGGCGAGTGGCACGTTCAGCCAGGTGACAAGGTCGAAGAAGATGGCGACCTGGTTCAAATTGAAAACGACAAGTCCGTCGAAGAAATCCCGTCACCGGTAAGTGGGACCATTAGTAAGATTTTGGTTCCGGAAGGGGACACGGCCAGTGTTGGTGACCCGTTAGTTGAAATCGAAGTTGCCGGGGATGTTCCGGAGGATGCTGCTCCGGCAGAAGATGCCGCTTCATCAACGCCAGAAGAGTCAGCTGCTCCGGCTGAAACGCCGGCACCAGCTGCTGAACAACCGGCCGCAAAACCGGCGGCATTTGTACCGCAAGATCACAGTTTACCGGTTCTGGCAATGCCTGCTGTGCGGGCCTTTGCCCGGGAACACGACGTTGACATCGCCCAGATTAAGGGAACTGGGAACCACGGTCAGGTCCTGAAGAGTGACGTGGAAAACTTCCTGCAAAATGGTGGGGTTCCTCAGCCGGCAGCTGTTGAAAGTGCACCGGCAGCCGCAGCTCCGGCAACACCAGCACCGCAGCCAATCGCAACTGACGCTGACTGGCCGGATCACCGGGAGAAGATGTCTGGTGTTCGGAAAGCAACTGCTAAGACGATGGCGGCCAGTTGGTCCCAGATTCCACACTTCCACCTGTACGATGATGTGGTGGTTGACAAGCTGTGGGATCACCGGAAGAGGTACAAGGAAATGGCTGCAGAACGGGGAATTCACCTGACGTTTATGGCCTACATTACGAAGGCACTGGCAATCGTTATGAAGGAATTCCCGGTATTAAATGCGTCCCTTGACCTGACAACGAACGAAATTGTCTACCACGACTACGTTAACGTTGGGATTGCGACGGATACCGACAAGGGGTTATTCGTGCCGAACGTTAAGGATGCCGATAAGAAGAGCCTGTTTGCCCTTGCGCGGGACATTGCGGATAACGCCACGAAGGCACGGGATGGTAAGCTGACCTCAGGTGACATGGCCCACACAGGAATGTCAATTACAAACATTGGCTCCCTTGGCGGCGGTTTCTTCTCACCGCTGATTGCACCGCCGAACGTTGCAATCCTTGGAATGGGAAAGATCGTTAAGGAACCGGTTGTCGTGGATGACCAGATCCAAATTGCCCGGGTACTGAAACTCTCAATGGCCTTTGACCACCGGATTATCGACGGCGGAACGGGTCAGCGGGCAATGAACCGGTTAAAGGAATTACTGAGCGACCCAGCACTACTGCTGATGGAGGGATAGACAATGGTTGTTGGCGATTTTGCGATTGATTTAGATACAGTTGTTATTGGCGCGGGCCCTGGCGGTTACGTCGCCGCTATTCGGGCGGCCGAAATGGGCCAGAAGGTCACGGTGATTGAACGTGAATTCCTTGGTGGAGTTTGCCTAAATGTCGGGTGTATTCCGTCTAAGGCACTCATTGAAGCGGCCCACCGGTATCAGAACGCCATGCACTCACAGGACATGGGACTGCGGGTGACGGCCGCTGAACTGGACTTTTCAAAGACCCAGGAATGGAAACAGTCCGTGGTTGATAAGATGACTGGCGGTGTTGGGATGCTTTTCAAGAAGCACAACATTGACGTAATCTGGGGGAATGCTTACCTGAAGGACAACCACAGCCTCCGGGTAATTACGGATGACAAGGCGCAAACGTACACGTTTAATAACCTGATCATCGCAACCGGGAGTCACCCGATCGAAATCCCGCACTTTAAGTTTGAGGGCCGGGTGATTGATTCAACCGGTGCCTTAAACCTACCAGAAGTGCCGAAAGAATTGGTCGTTGTTGGTGGGGGCTACATTGGAAGCGAACTAGCTTCAGCCTACGCTAACCTCGGCGCCCACGTTACGATTCTTGAAGGTTCAGACAGTATTCTTGCAAACTACGAAAAGGACCTTGTTAAGGTGGTTGAACACCACTTCAGCAAGCAAGGCGTTGATATTTACACGAATGCCCTGGCAAAGGATGCTGAGCAGGATGATGCCAGCGTAACCGTAACGGCCGAAATCGATGGTGAGGAACGGGAATTAAAGGCGGACTACTGCATCGTGTGCGTTGGGCGGAAGCCAAATACAGCTGATATGGGACTCGAACAGGTTGGCATTCAACTGGGCGACCGGGGCTTAATTTCGGTTGATAACCAGGGCCGGACAACGATTCCAAACATTTACGCGATTGGGGACGTTGTGAAGGGCTTTGCGCTTGCCCACAAGGCGAGCTACGAAGGTAAGGTTGCGGCTGAAGCAATCGCCGGAAAGAAGACAACGGTTGATTACCACGCAATGCCGGCAGTGTGCTACACGGACACGTCGATTGCAACGACAGGGTTGACGGCAGATCAGGCCCGTGAGCAGGGCTTAGACGTTAAGCAAGCGAAGTTCCCGTTGGCTGCTAACGGCCGGGCAGTTGCGATGGGCGCCCAGAACGGGTTCATGCGGATCGTTTACATTAAGGAGAGCGGCGTAATTGTCGGTGCTCAAATGGTTGGGGTGCACGTCAGTGAGATCATTAGTGAAATGACGCTGGCGATTGAATCTGGGGCAACGGTGGACGACATCGCCCTGACGATTCACCCGCACCCAAGTGTCAGCGAATCCGTGCAGGATGCGGCGGATGTCGCAACGGGTTACCCAACGAATATTTAACAAGGTGCGAAGCCACACCCAAACATTAAAACAGCAACCGGGGAGCTCGGGGTAACCTCGAGCTCCCCTTTAGGAATGGAGGAATTAATGATGCAATATTTAGCAATGGATACCAATGATATTCGAACCAACCTCGCAACTGAACAGTACCTAATGAACAGCGACAAGATGACGCCTCCGTTTATGCTGTTTTATATCGAAGATCCGTGTATCATTGTGGGACGGAATCAAAACACCCTTGAAGAGATTAATAAACAGTACTGCGAGGAACACAATATTACCGTAACCCGGCGGTTATCTGGTGGTGGAGCTATGTACCAGGATCGCGGGAACATGTGCTTCAGTTTCATTGTTCCTGCCAATGACTCGCAGTTTGGTGATTTTAAGAAACTAGTTCAGCCGGTTGTCGACGCCCTGCACCGGATGGGGGTAACTGGAGCAACCGTTACGGGCCGAAACGACATTGTGGTTGACGGCAAGAAATTTTCCGGGAATGCGATGTACACGCGGGACGGCCGGACGTTCTGCCACGGAACGTTGATGTACGACGTTGATACGTCCGCGGTGGCAGACGCCCTCCACGTCCCGGAGGATAAAATTAAGTCCAAGGGAATCAAGTCGGTGCGGAGCCGGGTGACAAACATCAAACCGTACCTGAAGCCGGAATACCAGAACCTCACGATGGAGCAGTTCCGGGATGAGCTGATTAAGCAGATTTGGAACGTGGATACGTTAGCGGAAGCCCAGAAAAACGAGTATCACCTTACAGATGAGGACCGCCGGGAAATCCAGAAAATTGGCGACGAGTTGTACTACAACTGGGACTGGGTTTACGGCAAATCACCGGAGTTTACGGATAAGAAGCGGCGGCACTTTACTGGGGGAACGATTGATGCCCGGTTCTTTGTAAAGGCGGGGCAGATTAAGGACGTCAAGATTTACGGGGACTTCTTTGGAACGGCGGAAGTAACTGACCTTGAAGATGCGCTGCGCAATCAGCCGTACACAATGGAAGCAATGCGGACCGTCCTTAGTAAGTTTGACCTGACCAAGTACTTCGTGGGAATTGACCCGCAGGAAGTTGTCCAGTTGTTGGTTGGCTAATGGGAGCAAAACAAGCAAACGGGTGGCAGGTTGCCTGGCAGAAAACAAGTAGCGATTTTACTGCGTTGCCGTTTCAAAGCGACCAGCTCGTTCAGGTAATTAAGGTGACCCCGCAGTTGGCGGGGACGGCACTTAGCTTAGAACTAAGTAACCGGTTCGGCGCATACCCGGTCGTCTTTGATCACGTGTGGGTTGCGCGGGATGCGCAGTTTCAGCGGGAAAGGGTTGCTGTTACCCAGCGGGGAAAGCAGCAAGTTGTTCTTTCGCCCCACACGGTTAGTTGGCTGGACGAAGTCACGTATCCGGTCACTTCTGGGGAGCCGGTGTATGTTCAGTTGGTTGCAATGCGGGCGCAAACGTACGTTGATTACAACTTTACGATTTTGCCTGATCTGACCAACGCAGCGCTTGCCCGAAAAGTGGTGGTACCGCCTCTTTCGTCCCGCACCGGAAGAAAAAACTGGTACTGTCTAACCGGGCTGGCAGTGAAGGGGGCGCCCCAAGCAACAACCATAATGGGCGTTGGTGATTCGGTAATCGAAGTGGGGACAATTACGGATGCGTTAACCACCCGTTACATGCACCGGCCGGTCGTGGTAACGAATGTGGCAACGGCGGGGCGGCAGCTCCTTGCCGACGCGCTTACGATTGGAAAAGTGCCCCAAACATTCGGGGAGAGTCTCTTACATCAGCTCGCCCGCTTTTCCGCTTGGCCTCCAGTAATGTGGTGTTCAATCGGGGCAAACGATCTCATGCTCCAGGCGATTGCAGGAAATCCGGTCCCAACCAGCCAAGCGCTGATTACGGGGTTAAAACGGGTGCAAGTCCTTGCCCACCAGCACGCCACTCACCTGGTAATGAGCACACTTCCGCCATTTATTATCGACCGGCGCCGGGTCTCTTTGCCTGCGCAAAGGCAGCTATGGCGAATTCAGTCCCGGGTGAACGAATGGGTTCGGAGCCAGCCGGACATCGTGGATGTTTTTGCGCTGCTTGCTGATCCACAAACGGGGCGGTTGCGCCGGGAGTACGATTTAGGCGACCGGTTGCACCCGAATAAACTGGCGGGTAAACGGGTGGCGCGTGCAATGCTTCCCGTTCTTGACCAGTTCCTTTCGCCGCGAAGAAATTAGTTGTTTCCCGGCAAATAAAGGGGTACGCTATGGAAAAGGACTAATAAACGGAGAGAAAGAATGCCAGAAAATAAACATGACATGCAGCAATCAATTGGCGGAATGGCCGCCCTCGCAACCGTTGCGGGGACGGTCATTGGCGCTGGGGTCTTTTTTAAAGCCGGAGCTGTTACGGTTGCCACGCACTCGCCGCTTTTAGCTCTGATTGTTTGGCTGCTAGCGGGGATTATTACCGTTTGTGCGGGGTTAACCTGTGCGGAACTAGCTGCTGCCTTTCCGGAAACGGGCGGTTTAATGAAGTACATTGAACATGCGTACGGCCGGTTCTGGGGGTTCTTAGCGGGCTGGGCCCAGTCGTTTATTTATTTCCCGGCAAACATTGCGGCCATCGCCATTGTTTTTAGTACCCAACTCATTAATTTAATGGGTTGGTCTTCGCAGTGGATTATTCCTGGTGCCATTGCCACTGCGGTGGTTGTTCTGGCGGTCAACCTGATTAGTGTGCGGGCCGGTGGGATTGTTCAGACGGTAACGCTGATTGTTAAGTTGATTCCCCTAGCGCTGATTGTGGCGGTAGGCCTGATGCACGGGCAGAGCTTATCGCTTGCACGGCTGGGAGCGCCGGCTCATTCTGGCCATTATTCACTAGCGGCCGCGTTGGCTAATGGCTTACTGGCAACGATGTTTGCTTACGACGGGTGGATTAACGTCGGCAACATTGCTGGTGAAATGAAGCGACCGGGGCGGGACTTGCCCCGGGCGATTGGTTGGGGGTTGACCCTTGTTACGGGCGTGTACGTTGTGGTTAACCTGGTTTTTCTGCTGGTCCTTCCGTTTAGCCTGGTAACGGGAAACCTGAACGTTGCTGCCTTAGCGGCGGATCGGTTATTTGGCCCTTTGGGTGGTCGAATCGTGACGGTCGGAATTTTAATTTCGGTGTACGGCGCACTCAACGGGTACGTGATGACCGGGATGCGGGTGCCTTACGTTTTAGGCCAGGAACGGCGGCTGCCGGGAAGCAACTGGTTTGCCCGGCTAAACCGTGGAGGAGTGCCGTGGTTTGCCGGTGTGGTTCAGCTGGCGATTGCCGCTTTGCTTGCCTTATCGGGATCATTCAATGCGGTAACCAACATGTTGGTGTTTGTTATTTGGATCTTTTATCTGTTAGCATTTTGCGGGGTAATTAAGCTCCGACGCACCCAACCGACGTTGGCACGGCCGTACCGCGTTCCGGGCTACCCGGTAATTCCACTGTTTGCCATTGCCGGCGGGTGTTTCATCCTTGGGATGACGCTCTTTACTCAGGCGCAGATAACGGTCCTGGGAATTTTAGCGACGCTTATTGGAGTTCCGGTTTACTGGTGGTCCCAGTGGTTGGAACAGTAATAGTTAAAGGGGGAGAATATGATGGATGTTCAGACTGATTTGCAGCAGGTGTTGGATGATTATTTTAATAATGAGAAGTTTACCCTTCCGGCAGGCTCCTTGTTTGTCGTGGGGTGCAGCACGAGTATGATTCGGGGCGAATGGATGGGGACCGATTCTGCGCTAGCGGTGGGTGCAACCGTCTATGAAACGTTGATGTCCTACCTGCGTCCCCGCCACATTGACCTGGCCGTTCAGGGGTGCGAGCACATTAACCGGGCGCTATTAATGGAGCGGGACGTAGCGGTCCGCCACGGGTTTGAAATTGTGTCGGTGTGCCCAACGATGCATGCTGGTGGAGGCACCCAGGTTGCTGCCTACGAGCGGATGAACGATCCGGTTGAGGTGGAACACATTGTTGCGGACGGCGGAATTGATATTGGTGGAACGGCGATTGGAATGCACGTCCGGTTTGTCCAGGTGCCGGTTCGCTTGGCGCGCCACGTGGTTGGGGCAGCCCCAGTCACCGGTCTGTATTCCCGGCCAAAGTTGATCGGCGGTCAACGGGCGCGTTACACCTTTACTGATCAGAACAAAGTCGATACTTGGGAATAAAAGTTAATTATTAAGACGATTATGTTGTTATTGTTCATGCGCTCATGTACAATAACAACATAATTTAATTGGAGGATAAATCATTGGCAAATGAATTACCGGGTGCACCCGTCCGGGCATACATCGGGTGTTGTTGGTTTAATGAACAGCAGCAGGCACACATGAAGGCGGGCCTCGCTGCGATTGAGGAAAATCCGACCGTTTCGCGGGAATTGTCGCATTATCCGCTTGATTTTGCGTACAACGGGATTGACGTTACCCAGCATCCTGAAGTGATGAAGGAAGTTGAGTGGCAAGCGCGGACCTACACTGCCGACATTGAGGGGATTATGGGCGCTGATTTAGGCATCATGCTGTTTACCCCGCAGTGTCCGGACGACGGGATGGCGTTTGAGATGGGATACCTGCGGGCGTGCCACAAGCAAACCGTGCTGGTGATCCCGGATGAGGATCAGAAAACGACGTTAAACCTCATGATTGCTTACGGGGTGAGCCGGATTATTCCGCTGTCGGAGCTGGCAACGTTTGATTTTCGGCACGTGGTAAGCGGAACGTATCACGGAACGGTAATTTAACACTAGAAGAAAGGCGGGTCCGGTCTGGCTTGCCTTCTCTGTATATAAAATAAAACGGACGGAATGGATGACTGAAAGTTGCATTGGCGAGCTTCCTGCATCCAGTACGTCCGTTTTGATTAGCCCCGTCTTATTATTTCACAAGGAGTAATTAGGATGACTTATTCAGCTGGGGTCATTAACTGCTTGGCCTGCGTGCTTGAAAGCGGCATGAATGCCACCCCCACCGTTTCACAGTCCAGGTTAAGGGTGTAATTAGCATCAAGCTCGGAAACAAGCGGGCAGAGGCGGTTAAGCTGTTCTGATTCGAACCGGTTAAACGAGAACGTCCGGTGGACCTTCATCGTTGTTTCGAGGTCACGGTCAAAGGTCACGATAATTGAACGGCTGGTCGTTCGGTCGGTCAGGCGCCACTGCTTACTGTGATCCACGCGTGCTTCGGTCTGTTCAATAAGAATATCGTTCATTTAAAAAATCCCCCTATTAAGTAGTGAACGCTTATACCATAAAACGGTTTCACACTGTCGTCAAGTGTTTTCTCAGAAATAATAATGAAATCAGAATAAATCATTATTTAAAACGCATTTATCATGCGGGTGTGATGATATTTACAACAAACAGCCCAAATTGTCCTTATTAATCCTTATTCGTAACAATATTAATTTTATTGATTACAGTCTTTATTTCACCGCGCAGCCGCTGTAAAATAAACATGAGAGCGATTACATTAATTGGAGGGTTTCCGCATGAAAATTAGTACGTGCAAGTTTGACACTTACAACGGCGAGGATGTTATGAAGATTACGGCGGTCAACGATAACGGGGTGGGAATTTCGTGCCTCACGTTGGGAGCAACGTGGCACAGTTTTACCGTTCCAACGGCTGGTGGGGACACCCAGAACCTGTTGCTGAGTTACGACAATGTTGCTGACTACCTCAATGGACTGTGCACTTGTCAGTCGATTGGGCGGGTTGCTGGCCGGATTGCCCATGCCCGGTGCACGATTAACGGGAAAGAGGTTACCCTCCCAGCTAACGAAAACGGGAATACGCTTCATGGTGGGGGGCATGGCTTTAACACCCTTAACTGGAACTACACGACGACTACCCGAAAGAACGAGGCTAGTATCATTTTTCAGCGGACAATCAGCGGTGAAACGGACGGTTTTCCGGGAAACATGCTCGCAACGATTATCTTTACGCTGAACAATAATAATCAGGTTACGATTGCCTACAGTGCGCTGAACGGCAAGGTTGATACCCTCTTTAACCCAACGTGCCATGCGTACTTTAACCTGAGCGACCATCAGGATCTTGAAACGCATGAGTTGCAGATTAATAGTTCGAGCTACCTTGACTTGGACGAACACAATCTGCCGACCGGGCGGGTGCGCGAAGTGGCCGGAACCCCGCGTGATTTTCGGACGCCGACCAACATTAAGGAGGCAATCGCGAAGACGCCCAACCAGGAAGGCTTCGACGATGCGTTTGTTGTGAATGAACCAGGAAGGGGGAACCAGCCCGTTGCTGTTTTACGGGATACGGAAAGTGGTCGGCAAATCACGATTGACTCTGGCCGCAACGCCCTGATTATGTACACGATGGGCGGGTCGCAGGAAGGTAACCGGTATCCGCGGGACAACGGAAAGCCAGCGGTGCCGGGTGAAGGGGTTGCTCTGGAAGCGCAGACGCTGCCGGATGCCATTAACCAGGAAAACTTTGGTGACATTGTCCTTCCGCGGGGCGCTAAGAAGACGTACCGGATTAGGTTTAGTTATGACGAAGGTGCATAGCCGCCACGTCAGGTAAATAAGGTGCCGCCAGACGAAGGACGATAAAATCGTCCGAGGAAGGTGGTGTTATTTACCGGAAGACGTGGCGAGCGGAGCCCGATTAGGGGACGCACAGTTGGTTCGAGCGAAGCCTAATTAGGAAGGTGCGTAGCCACGCCCTCAACCACATAACGGTAATCAGACGTGGGACGCAGAACTAAAACAACGAAGAGGTTGGGTTCATATCACGAACCACAGCCTCTTCGTTTTAGCTTTCCACTCAATATTTAGCGGAATCGCGGCAGACATTTAGCCTAATAAATTGTAGAATAGGAATAAAACGATGATGAAAGGAAACGGCTATGTGGGAAAAGTTTGTCCGGAACGTCCGGTTGCGGCGGTTTGTTGTCCTAATGGCGCTTGTCGCCGGGTTATTTATGGCGCATAAGTTAATTAACGTTATTTTGTTAACGTTCATTTTCACGTACATGATTTCACGGTTAATTAATTTTGTTCAGCGGTACGCTCGGATTTCAGATAAAATCATTGTGGTGGCCCTGTATGGGGGAATTATCGCGGGACTATACTTTGCCGTTACGATCTATCTGCCCAAGGTTATCCGGCAGGTTGAACACCTTGTCCGGCATCTAATTCACTTTTACAAAAATCCTCCAACGGACGAAGCGGTGCAGCTGGTTCATATGATTAACCATTACTTGGGAAATGCCAGCATCCTCCATCAAATTCAGGGAAGCTTCGGGGTGATCATGAAGTACCTTGAAGGCGTTGGGACGTTTGGCTTCATGTTCGTGATGGCACTTCTGCTAAGCTTCTTCTTTTCAATTGAGCGGGACGAACTGGCGGTGTTTGCTAAGAGTTTCCTCCATGGCGGGTACTACTCCTGGATTTTCCGGGATATTTACTATTTCGGGGCAAAGTTTGTTAACACGTTTGGGGTCGTCTTAGAGGCCCAGCTGATGATTGCGGTCTGCAATACGGTAATCACGACGATTTGTCTGGGAATCATGCGGATGCCGCAGTTGCTAAGTTTGTCCTTGATGATCTTCATCTTAAGTATGATTCCGGTTGCGGGGGTCATTATTTCCGCCATTCCGCTATGTTTGATCGGTTTTTCAGTTGGTGGAATTAACTACGTCTTCTACATCATCATCATGCTGATCTGTGTGCATGCCCTGGAGTCGTACGTGCTGAACCCACACCTGATGGCCAGCAAGACCGAATTACCAATTTTCTTTACGTTTATGGTATTGTTTGTTGCGGAACACCTCTTTGGTATTTGGGGGTTAATTGTTGGGATTCCCGTCTTTACGTTTATTCTCGACATTCTTGAAGTTAAACCGATTAGTAAAAAGCACGAGGCGTACAAACAGCGGCGCGCCCGGCGGCAGAATAGTCACGAAGGTTAGGTGAATAAAATGAAAGCAAAGGATTTTGTTGAACAGTTTGCGGTTGACCGTAAAAATACGCATGCCGTTAAGTGGGATGGAATGACAGAAAAGTTCGGGAACAATGATCTCCTGCCGATGTGGGTTGCTGATACCGAATTTAAGGTGCCAACCGCGGCCACATCCGCGCTTGAACAGCGGATTCAGCACGGGGCGTACGGCTATTCCATTCCGGACGACGGTTACTTTAAGGCGTACGCCGACTGGCAACGGGAGCGGTACGGAACGGAGCTGCACCAAGAATGGTTCCGCTTTGGGGGAAGTGTGGTCGAGTCCATCAGTACCCTCGTTCAAACGCTCACGATGCCGGGTGACGCCGTAATGGTGATGGAGCCGGTATATTACCCGTTCATGGACGTGGTTGAAAAGAATAACCGGCAACTGGTAGTGAGTGAACTCCAGCGGAACGGGATGCACTATACGATGGACCCGATTGCGATGCAGCACGAGATGAATATTCGCAACGTTAAGGTCCTCCTACTGTGCAGCCCGCACAACCCCGTTGGCCGGGTGTGGAGTGAAGAAGAGCTCGCCCAGCTCCTTGATATTTGCCGGATGCAAAACGTCATTGTGATTGCTGATGAAATCCACCATGATTTACTGGTCGAAGCGGACAAGTTTACGTCCGTTTTGAGTGTTCAGGACGGGTTTTACCGGGATAACGTCATCATGTTGGACTCGCCATCGAAGACGTTTAACATGGCGGCACTCCAGAATAGCCACGTGATTATTCCAAACCCGCAGCTCCGCGAACGGTATGATGCATACGTTGCCCAGCTTCATGCAAGTAAGGGCAGCCTTCTTGGCCAAGTTGCTGCCCAGGCAGCGTATGAGGACGGCGCTGATTGGCTTGACGGCTTGTTAAACATAATCCGGGAAAACTATGCAACCGTGAAGGATGAGCTTGCGGATTATCGGGTCAAAGTTGGTGAACTTGAGGGAACATACCTTCTATGGATTGATATGCGGCCGACCGTGGATCCCGCAAACCTTGAACGCTTCATGATTCGGCAGGCACAAATTGCCGTTGATTTTGGCAAGTGGTTTGGCGCAAGTGGTGACGGTTTTATTCGGATGAACCTGGCAACTACGCCGGCAAACGTTAAGCAGGCCATGAAGCAGTTGACGGCGGCATTGGATACTTACGAAGAATAATTGAATGATTGACTTGCAAGAACGTTTTTTTTCAGTGTAAAATGAAACCGTAATTTCATTAAGAAAGAGGTCATTATTAATGGCAAAGTTAGTCTTTATCCGTCACGGACAGAGTGAATGGAACTTAAAGAACCTGTTCACCGGCTGGACGGACGTTCAGTTAAGTGACAAGGGTGTTGAAGAGGCCAAGGAAGCCGGCCGGAAGATTAAGAAGGCGGGCATCGAATTTGACCAGGCCTACACGTCAGTTCTGACGCGGGCCATCAAGACGTTGCACTACGCCCTGGAAGAATCAGACCAGCTCTGGGTTCCAGAAATGAAGTCATGGCGCTTAAACGAACGTCATTACGGCGACCTGCAGGGTCAGAACAAGGCGGAAGCTGCTGAAAAGTTTGGTGCTGATCAGGTCCACATTTGGCGGCGGTCATACGATGTTCTGCCACCGCTTTTGGACGAAAACGACGAGCGGTCAGCGGCACAGGATCGGCGGTACGCTAACCTTGATCCGCACATCATTCCTGGTGGGGAAAACTTAAAGGTTACCCTCGAACGGGTTATGCCATTCTGGGAAGACCACATTGCTCCGGACCTGATTGCCGGCAAGAACGTTATCGTTGCCGCACACGGGAACTCACTCCGGGCTTTAACAAAGTACATCGAAGGAATTTCTGACGAAGACATCATTAACCTGGAAATTGCTACGGGTCAGCCGATTGTTTACGAAATGGACAAGAAGCTGAACATCGTTTCCAAGGAAAAGCTTTAATCCATAGATTAAGGAACGGGGAGCCGGCTTGTAAGCCGGCTTCTTTTTTATGGTACGATATGAGTGATTAATTGCGATGGGAGGGGACGACAGTGCGGTTTCTGCATACAGCCGATTGGCATCTTGGGAAGCAACTTCATGGGTACTCGCTTGTTGAGGAGCAGGAAGATGCGTTTAACCAAATTGAACAGCTTGCCCTACAGCACCACGTCGACGCGGTGGTCGTTGCGGGTGATATTTATGACCGCGGCATTGCAAGTGAAAAGAGCGTGCAGCTTGGTAATCAGATGTTTGCCCGGTTAAACCGTGATGACCACCTGCCGTTGTTGGTGGTCAGTGGAAACCATGATTCGGCCCCCCGGCTTGCGACGGGAGCACCGTGGTATGCCGATCAGGGCTTTGTCTTACGCACGACGCTTGATGACTGTCTGACTCCCGTGACTCTGGGGGATACGCAGTTTTTTCTGATCCCGTTCTTTGGCCTGCAGGCGGCCCGCAACTTTTTAGGGCAACCGGTCAAAACAATGGATGAAGCGGTTGGTCAGTTAATCGCGCGGATGCGGGGTAACTTTGATTCAACCATGCACCACGTGTTAGTGGCCCACTTTTTTGCAAGTGGAAGTCTGCGGACCAAATCAGAAACACCCCTGGAAGTGGGTGGTCTGGGACCGGTTAGCTTGCCACAGTTGGGATGCTTTGACTACGTAGCGCTGGGACACCTGCACACGCACACCGCCCTGCGGCATCCCAAGATCAAGTATAGCGGAACGCCGGTTAAGTTTTCGGTGGGTGAAGCCCGCGACCAGAAGGGGTGTTGGCTGGTGGATACCACCGCAGGAACGCGGGAATTTCTCCCGCTGACTCCCCTCCATGACGTGGTGGTGTTACGGGATAAGTTTGCGGCGCTGGTTGGCCCCGGCCACCCGCACCTTGATCCGGAAACGTTTGTGGCGGTCCAGCTGACGGATAAGGGAATTATTCCGGATGCAATGAACCAGTTGCGGCAGTTTTACCCCCGGGTTATCGAAATGACCAGGGTAAACGGGGTAACGCCCGCTCCCCGAAAGATAAAGGAAGTTCAGCGGACAGCACCACTGGATGTTTTGACTGCCTATTATGAAGATGTTGCCGGTGAGCCGTTAAGTTCCGTTCAGCAGGAAATTGCGGCAGCGGTTCTTGGCAAAGTGGAGGCGATGCACGATGCGCCCTGAGCGATTGGTTCTTGATAACTTTGGCCCGTATTCCCACGAAGAGATCGACTTTACGGCGTTTAGCGGGCAGGACCTCTTTTTGATTACCGGAAAGACGGGCAGCGGGAAAACGACCCTCTTCGATGCGCTTGTGTACGCGTTATACGGGGAAGTACCGGGAGAGCGGAAGCCCAAACAAATGATGGCGGCGTTCGCGCCGGATGGCCCGATGAAGGTGCACCTCACCTTTAGTGAAAAGGGGACGCAGTACAATATTTCCCGGGAAATTCACCGCACGAAGTCGGGGAACTGGGGCGGCCACCAGTCGCTTAGTTACCACGATCAAAACGGGGTCAAGCAAGCCCTAGAAAAAATTACCCCGATTAAACAGTTTATTCAGGAGTTACTGCACCTCACTGCGGTCCAGTTTACCCAGATTGTATTGCTTCCACAGGGGGAGTTTCGGCGTTTTTTACTTGCTTCAAGCGATGAAAAGGGCCAGATCCTGCAGTCGTTGTTTCAAACGGAGATGTACGCTCAGTGGAGTACGGCAATCAACGACCAGTACCGGCAGGAGCGGCTTGCTAACCAGCAGCTGCAAGAAGAACGGGAACGGTTATTTGCGGGTGTTCCGTGGCCAAAAGAGGCTCCCGTTACTGGTGAAGCGGAGGCACACCTGGAAGCCCTCGTTGCTGCGGGTGACAAAGAGGTTGCGGCTCTTCAGCAGCAGTATAAGCAGGCTAATGCTCAGGCGACAAAACTGGCGGAACAGCTCGGGCAGGAACAGGAATTGGCTCGCCGGTTTGACCGGTTGGCGAAACTGCAGCAGCAGGTTGTTGCGGATGAAGCCGTTCAACCGGTAATTCAGCGGTGGCAGAAACAGCTTCAAGTATGGGAATGGTTGCTTAGTAAACAGCCGGCGGTCACCCAGTTGAATACCCTAATTACGCAAGAAATCGATACTGGCGAACGGGTTCAGCGTTTAACGACGGAGCAAGCAGCCATTAAGCGCCAGATGGAAGAGGCGATTGCTCAGGCGAAAAAACTAACCGCCCGGCAGGATGAAATGACTGACCGGGCGACCCGGCTTGCCCAGCTAACGCCCCAGCTCGCTTTATACGATCAGGCTGCCCAAGCTGACCGGGAATGGCAAGCGGCTAAGCAGGTGCAGGTTCAGGCTGAAGGGCAATTAGCTGAGCAGAAGACGCACCTGAAACAGTTGACGGTCACCCAGCAGGAAATTGATAACCAACTTCAATCCCTTGGGAACCCCGCAGCCCGGCTGGCAACGGCCGAGCGGGATTATGCGGAAGCCCAGCATTTGAGCAATCAGGTTGCGGATGCGCGCCAACAGGAAAATGACATCGCAGCAATGCAGCGTCAAATTGAGCAGTTAACGGCGCAGGTTAGCGCCCAGCAGGAGGTTGACCAGGCTGCCCAGCAAGCTGCTAAGCAAGCCCACGACCAGTTGATTAGCAATCAAATCGCGGCCCTTGCCCAGCAACTCAGCCCAGGAACGCCGTGTCCGGTGTGCGGGGGAACAACGCACCCACACCCGGCAACGAATGCAGCCCCAGTGGTTACGCAGGATGAAGCTGATCAGCTGCAAGAGCAGGCCCAGCAGGCTGCTCAACAGCTCCGGGGGTTTCAAGAGCAACTGGCTGCCCAACAACAGCAGGTGAATGAAGCCCGGGCAAAGGTTGCCTCCCGGTGGACGGCACTCCAACAAACGGTTGGTCAGCAGACACCGGCAGCGGTTGTTGAGAAGGTTAAGGCTAAGATAACTGCGACCCAAGCCGCAAAGGAGCAAGCCCGCCGTGATCAGGAGAAGAGCCAGCAGCTCGAACAACGCCAGACTGCTCTTGCTGAGCAGGTTGGAATGGCCCAACGCGCCGTTGATAACCAGCGCCAGGCGGTTACGGACGCACACCAGCGGGTTAGTGCGGCTGAGGTGAAGGCGACAACGACCCGGCAGGCTCTTCCCCAACAATACCCGACGAAGCAGGACTTACAGCAGTTCCTAGCGGAAGAAGAGCGGGCGGTGCAAGGGTACCGCCAGGCCGTTTCGGATAACCAGGAGTATCAAAAGGCGCTTGCCCAGCACCAGGCCCAGGTTGTGGCGGATCTTCAGGCGGCGGTGCGGGAACAACACCGGTTAGAGCAGCGGCGGCGGGAGCAAATGGAACAACTTCAGCGGGAAGCAGCTCAGGTTGTGCCGGCGCTTAGCATGGCGGAGGTGTTAGCGCTGCGCGTCAATGCCCCCCGGGTAGCTCAGGTTAAACAGCGGCTCGCAGCGGCGCTTGAAACACACCGGGCCACCCGCGCAAAGCTGCAAGAGTTACAGGAGCAGTTAGCTAACCAGAAACAGCCAGATCTTGTAACAACCCAGCGCCGTTTTGAGGACGAACAGGCCCGGGCAGGACAAATTAATCACGCCCTAAACGATGCGGTTTTTCAGGTAAAGCGGTTGAAGGAGACCTTGTACCAGGTGAAGACCATTGATAAGAAAATGACTGCTGGGGCGGCCCACCTGGGTGAACTGGAAAAACTAGCCCAGGTCATGGCGGGGACGTCTGATAATTCCCGGGTTAGCCTGGAAAAGTACGTGCAACGCCACCTGTTCCAAACCGTGCTCACGAATGCTAATCAGCGGCTGGAAGTTCTCTCACGGGGACGGTATCAGCTAACGCTTGCTGATGCGGAAGGTTCGTACCGGAAGGATAGCGGGCTGGAACTAAACGTCTACGATGATCACCTGGGGCGGGAGCGCAGTGTGCAGACCCTTTCTGGCGGGGAAAGCTTCATCACCGCGTTAGCCCTTGCCCTTGGGCTAGGAGAAACCGTTCAGGAACAGAGCGGTGGGGTGACGATGGAAACCCTGTTCATTGATGAAGGCTTTGGCTCGCTCGACCAGGATGCCCTCGCAACCGCAATTGCGACCCTCCGGCAGGTCGAGGGGCAGCACCGGATGATTGGGATTATTAGTCACGTAACCGAATTACGGGCGACGATTCCAGCCCAGCTCCGGGTGGTAAGCCAGGCCGGCAGGAGTCACGTTGAAGTCCGCCAAGTTCTTTAGGAGGTGAACCATATGCAGTACCGGACGCACCTAGTAACAACTGCGGCGCTTGGGGTGCCGTTAATGGCAGTTGATCACCAATTGACCCTCATTAATCTGGGGGCCTTAGCGGTGGGGACATTACTTCCCGATATTGACCAGCCCACTTCACATCTTGGCCGCCGGCACCGGGTAGTGAGTAAGGTGACGCACGGTGCGTTTGGTCACCGGGGGATGACCCATTCGCTGGTTGCACTGATTGGGGTTTACCTGATTGCTGTCCTGTTGCAGCGCCACTACCTAACGGCTGCCGCGGGGGTGTTGCCGTTTTGGTTGGCGTTTGGCTACCTGGCGCACCTGGTTGAGGACGCCGGTTCAAAGGACGGGGTGCCGTGGTTATGGCCGCTTGGTCACCGGGGAATGCGTCTTTTTGGCGGGTTAGTCTATTATTCAACCGGGAAGATTAGCGAGTACCTGATTTTAGGCTTTATGGGGTGCTTGCTCCTGATTGAACTGCGATTGATATGGCTGGGGACCCTGACACACTTGATTCCTGGAGGGTGGTTAGTAACGGTTGGTCACTGGATTCGGGAATGTCAGAGTTTTTTGCCCCGATGAAGGTGGTTTTCAGTATAATGAAAGTAGAAAAAGGAAGCGGGGAGTGAATGAAAATGATGCATGATCAGGAAGTGATGGTGCGCGCCGCTCACATTCTTAAGGAGCATGGGATTAAGAGTACGCCTCAGCGGCAGGCGATTTTAAGCTGTTTGCTCACGTCCACGGCGCACCCCACGATCGATATGATTTACGATTACGTGAAGAAAAACGGGCTCGGAGTGAGTTTAGCAACGGTCTATAACACCCTGGAGTTGCTGTTAAAGACGGGAATCGTAATTGAAGTTGAAAATGATAATAACGGCCACGTACGGTATGACTACTACGGTAAACCGCACTACCACGTTATTTGTACGCGGTGTAACCGCATTGTCGATGTTTTTGATGATTCGTTCCGGCAGTTTGAGAGTGCGGCCAAGCAGGCGACGGGCTTTAAGGTTGAGAGTAGTCAGTACGAGGTGTACGGCCTGTGTCCGGACTGTCAACGCACGTTAGGGGCGGATAATTAGTGGCGTTGCAAGCACAGGCCCCATTGTCAGCGTACACCGCGGCATTGGCGCGAGCACGCGTGACTGCGCGGATGGTTCCAGCGGCGTGTCAGCAAATTGACCAGGTGCAAGCGGCCATTCAGGCAGTGGCCCAAAAGCAATTACCGCACCGCCTTCCCCGGTTGGGGTTCAGTGATGAGTTAATCTGGCAACACCTTGATGACTGCCCCCAATTGAGTGAGGTGGGGGATTTATTAGCTGATTTTCGGCAAGTGATGGTGACCTCCTTTGGGTTGTGGCACCTTTTTACGATGCGGTGGGTTCGCGACTTGGATAAATATCTCGGGCCGGGGAACCGGTTGGAATTGATGGCCGGAAATGCTGCGCTTGCCCGGTATTTACCCCGGACGATTGCGACCGATAACCTTGACTGGCACGGGCAGGATAATGAACACCCCACACCGTGGACGCCGGTTGAACCCCTGGATGCGGTTGCTGCCGTGGAGCGGTATGCGCCGGAGGTGAACGCAATTATTATGGCATGGGCGCCGGACCAAGCCGCCCGTGATGTTGCGGTGGTTCAGCGCCTAGCGACCCTTGGGTGGCGCGGACGGTTGATTGTGGTTGGTGAAAAGAACGGTGCAACCAATAGTGCCCAGTTCTGGCACCGGGTTCCCGTGCGGTTGGTTTACGCACTTAACCGCCACCATCAGCCCTTTGATTTTATCCGTGATCGTGTTTATCAGGTTGGTTATTTTAGCAATCGTTAATCGTTGGGAGAACAGGCTGGTATGTTATAATCGCCTTGTGAGGGCAAAAAAGCATTACTTGGAGGTTTTTTTGTGGAAAAAAGGGAACCACGGTGGCTTGAGGTCCTGAAGGTCTCACTGCCACTCTGCTTGAGCTACATTGCGATTGGGTTGGCGTGCGGAATCCTGCTAAATAAGGCGGGGTTTGTGCCACTCCTAGCTTTGTTAGTGTCGTTGACGGTTTTTTCAGGTGGGGCGCAGTTTTTGATTGCTTCAATGGTGTTGGCGCATTCACCGTTGCACACGATTTTGATCATGCTGTTTTTCCTGGAATTACGGTATGCGTTGCTTGGTTCAAGTTTGTCACAGTATGTTCGTGGAAAGAGCAAGCGGTTCGTTTGGGCTTTCGCGATTTCCATGAACGACGAAAACTATGCGGTTAATTACCTGAAGTTCATGACCGATAAGAAGTGGACCCCAAGTGATGCGCTGATGGTTGAGCATTATTCGCTTCTGTTTTGGTCGGTTTCTAACCTCGTTGGGTGTATCATCGGTGGGGTAATCCACATTAACCTGGCAATCGTTGATTTTGCGTTGACATCACTGTTTATCTACATGATTGTGATGCAGATGCGGAGTCGGCTAACCATTGTGATTAGCGTGTTATCAGGAGTGATTGCGGCCATTGCGATGGTTGCCCTTAAGAGTACGATGGGGTTAGTCGTTGCGACGATTATCGCTTCACTGACAGGCTTCTTTATTGAAGACCGGCTCCGGAAGGCCGGCAAGGCAAAGGGTTTCTGGTTGAAGCATATTATTAGTCCTGGAAGTGATCAGGAAGAGATTGCGAAGGAAGAGTAAGTGAGAGGAGCGCGTGATGACATCAACGGATCACCTGATTTTAATTTTGTTGGCGGCGGTCGTGACGTTTTGTCCCCGCTTTTTCCCGCTTCGGATTTTTACCCAACACCACATCCCACAGTGGTTTAATGAGTGGATGAAGTACGTGCCGGTGTCGTTGTTTACGGCACTTGTGGTAAAGGATCTATTTTTAGATTCAAGCTATGCCTTTATCGGGCTTCACAGCGGTGCGAAGTTGATTGCAGCACTGTTGGTTGTCCTTGTAGCGTACCGAAGCCGGTCCATGGGGTTATCAGTTGTTTGTGGACTGGTAGCGGTGGCGCTATTAACCTGGGCATTTGGAATGGCGTAGGTTATTTAGAGAAAAGCAATATTCAGTTTAAAGAATCCACGGTAAGGTTGCCGTGGATTTTTATTTTGTTTAAGAAGGGTAAATGTACCAGTATGATTTTAAGAAGCGGTATAATAAACGGGAACGTTAAGTAAAGGGGAGATAATGATGCAAATTATTACACAGACACTAACAACGCCGCTCACCAAAACGGCGAAGTTGACGGGTTACGTTTTGGATAACACTGCAGAAATTGATGAAAACCGGGTCCGGCCGGCCGTTGTAATTTGTCCGGGGGGCGGGTACGCCTTTGTTTCTCAGCGGGAAGGACAGGCGATTGCTAACCAGATGAACGCGATTGGGTTACAGGCATTTGTCCTTGATTACAGCTGCACCCCAACCCATTTTCCGGCCCAGCTGGCTGAATTAGCAACGGCCGTTAAGGTGATTCGGGAGCACGCTAACGAATGGCACGTTGACCCTAATAAGATTATTGCAATGGGCTTCTCCGCTGGTGGTCACCTGGCAGGATCATTGGCGACGATGTGGAACCAGCCGGTGCTCAAGGACCTTGGGTTTAATCCGGAGGAGATTCGGCCAAACGCTTTGGCAATCGGGTATCCGGTAATTACGAGTGGTGAAAAGGCCCACCGGGGGTCATTCGACCACTTGCTCGGTGAGAACCCATCCGCTGAGTTATTGGAACAGGTTTCACTTGAAAAGCAGGTTTCAGCGGACACCCCGCAAACATTTATGTGGCAGACATACGAGGATCAGGCGGTTCCAGTTGATAACACCATTATGTTTGCCCAAGCACTGCGGGACCACGGGGTTAACTGTGAGTACCACATGTTTCCGCATGGTCCCCATGGGTTAGCCTTAGCCAGTGCAGAAACGGCGGCCAATGAAGACCAGATCGTTCCGGCCGTTCAGCAGTGGGTTGGCCTGTTTAAGACGTGGGTAACGACTAACGTGATGGATTAGCTTATCCGGTTAGTTCATAATGAGAATGAAGGTTGGGACATATAGGAGCCCAACTTTTTTGTAAACTGATTTTATCCAAACGAGTTCTACGGAAGTTTAGGGCCGCTAAACCTATGCAGTTTAAGGTGGCGGTTTTTAACGACCGGCGAACTCGTTTTTTTGCTGGTGAATTTTCCAAGTGGACGGGCCAGAAAGATGTTTAATTTAAATGAATGTATGTTAATTCATATATTCGCTTTCTGCTGAAGAGGAAGATAATCGAAAATATTTAATGGCGTAAACGCCGGCCGGGGTGGTTTTGTGAAAGCGAATTATTTTAATTTGAGTAAAACGCTTGCATCCGTATATATATATATATATATATACTTGGAACTGTAGGTACGTAAATACTTTTGGATCCAATTATGTTTGCGGCCGGGAAATAACTATAGGAAGTGTTATTATGGCTAGCAAGTTAAAAATTGCTGTCACGGAAAAATCAGCCAGTTTGTTTAACACTGAGCGTGAAACGGTTTTAGCAGACCACACTGATTTTGTTGATGTTGCCGCGGTAGTAATTACCGATAACGACATGGCAGTTGCTGAAAAGGTAAGCGCAACGGAGTTCGACATTCCTGTCTTTGTTTTTACGACGGATGCTGACAAGGTGATTGATGATGCCAAGGATGTTTACCACATCTTAAACATCAACACACAGTATGACAACGTTCTTTACGACCGGGAAATCGAAACCGCCGCTGCTAAGTACGAAAGGAACGTGTTGCCACCGTTCTTCGGGGAACTGAAGTCGTACGTTGAGCGGGGGAACCTGCAGTTTGACTGCCCAGGACACCAGGGTGGTGGCTACTACCGGAAGCACCCGGCAGGAAACCAGTTCTACAAGTTCTTCGGGGAAAACCTGTTCCGGTCAGACATCTGTAATGCCGATGTTGACTTAGGGGACTTATTGATTCACGAAGGACCAGCGATGGAAGCGGAAAAGCACGCCGCTCAAGTCTTTAACGCTGATAAGACGTATTTCGTGATGAACGGATCAACGACCTCCAATAACATTGCGATTACCGCTGCCGTTGCCCCGGATGATCTGGTCTTGTTCGACCGGAACAACCATAAGTCCGCCTACAACTCAGCACTGGTAATGAACGGTGGTCGGCCGGTTTACATGCAGACATCCCGGGATCCGTACGGCTTTATCGGGGGTATCTACAACGATGACTTTGATGAAGAATTCCTGCGGGCTCAGGCAGCTAAGGTTGACCCGGAAAAGGCTAAGCAGGAGCGGCCGTTCCGGTTAGCTGTTATCCAGCTAGGAACATACGACGGGACGATTGCCAATGCCAAGAAGATCATTGAAAAGATCGGGCACCTGTGTGATTACATTCTCTTTGACTCTGCGTGGGTTGGATACGAGCAATTTATTCCGATGATGAAGAACTCATCACCATTAATTCCTGAATTGGGACCGGATGACCCAGGGATTCTGGTTGTTCAGTCAGTGCACAAGCAGCAGGCTGGCTTCTCACAGGCATCATACATTCATAAGAAGGACTCCCACATTAAGGGGCAGAAGCGTTACATCAACCACAAGCGGTTCAACAATGCTTACATGAAGTACGCATCAACGTCACCGTTCTACCCGCTGTTTGCATCACTTGACGTAAACGCCAAGATGCAGGAAGGGGAAGCTGGGAAGCGGTTATGGCATGACTGCTTAGTAACGTCAATCAACGCCCGGAAGGAACTCCTGAAGCACAATTCCAAGATTCGGCCGTTTGTCCCACCAGTGGTTCACGGTAAGAAGTGGGAAGATGCTGATACGGAAGAAATTGCCAATAACATTGATTACTGGCGGTTTGAACCGAGTGACAAGTGGCACGGCTTTGACGGCTACGGCAAGGACCAGTACTACGTTGATCCAAACAAGTTCATGCTAACGACGCCGGGGATTAACGCGGAAACCGGGGAATACGAAGACTTCGGGATTCCGGCCGTTATTTTAGCCAACTACCTACGGGAGCACGGAATTATCCCAGAAAAGAACGACTTAAACTCCATTCTCTTCTTGATGACGCCGGCTGAAACAAAGACGAAGATGGACAACCTGGTAACGCACATCCTCAAGTTCCAGCAGTACGTTGAGGAAGACGCCCCGTTGAAGGACGTTCTGCCACGGCTGTACGCTGAAAACAAGGAACGGTATGCAGGTTACAGTATCCGGCAGCTATGTCAGGAACTGCACAACTTCTACAAGGAAAACAACGCCAAGTTATACCAGAAGCGGATGTTCTTACGGGACTACTTCCCAGAACAGGCCATGACGGCATACGATGCCAACGTTGAGTTGCTGCACAACAATGCTAAGTTAGTTAAGTTATCAGACATCGTTGGCGAAGTTGCCCTTGAAGGGGCGCTGCCGTATCCTCCGGGAGTCTTCTGTGTTGTGCCGGGTGAAAAGTGGTCCGAAACGGCACAAAAGTACTTCACAATCCTTGAAGAAGGAATCAACAAGTTCCCAGGATTCTCACCAGAAATTCAGGGGGTTTACTTCAAGGAAGAAGACGGGCGGATTAACGCCTACGGTTACGTATGGGATAAGTCAGATAAATAATATTGGAGTGATTTGTTGTGGCTCAGAAAAAGAAAATGAACGTGGTTCAGCTGACGGTGATTACCGCCATCAACATGATGGGTTCTGGGATTATCATGCTGCCAACCAACCTGGCGCAGGTTGGGACCATGTCCATTCTGTCATGGTTAGTAACGGCCGTTGGGGCGATGCTGTTAGCGTACGCCTTTGCTCAGGCCGGAATGTACACCAAGCACGAAGGTGGAATGGGGGGCTATGCCGAGTATTCGTACGGTAAGGCGGGGTCGTTCATGGCCAACTACACGTACGGGGTGTCACTGTTAATTGCGAACGTGGCGATTGCCATTTCAGCGGTTGGGTATGCTGCTGACCTGTTTGGCATTCACCAGTCACCGTTACAGGTGGCAATCTGGACGGCCATTACGATTTGGCTGGCAACCGTCTTGAACTTTGGTGGCCCGGAAAAGACCGGGAAGCTCGGGACGATTACCGTATGGGGGGTTATCATCCCCGTCGTTGCGGTTTGTCTGTTAGGGTGGTTCTTCTTTAGTGGTCACCGGTACGTCACGTCCTGGAACCCGCACCACTACACCTTCTTCAACGGATTGAGTAAGTCAATTTCAATCACGTTGTGGTCGTTCCTGGGATTGGAATCAGCGTCAGCTAACATGGACGCTGTCGAAAACCCGAAGAAGAACGTGCCGATTGCCGTTCTTGGGGGAACGATTGGGGCCGGTGTAATGTACATCGTTTCCACCAACGTTATCCAGGGAATTGTGCCAAACGCTAAGTTAGCAGCATCTAACGCACCGTTTGGGTTAGCATTTGCACACATGTTTAACCCGATGGTCGGCAAGATTGTCATCGCCCTGATGATTATTTCCTGCTTCGGTTCGCTGTTAGCATGGCAGTTCACGATTTCAGAAGTGTTCCGTTCTTCAGCGGTTGAAGGGTACTTCCCGAAGGTCTTTAAGAAGACGATTAGCAACGGGACCCCGCTTGCAGGAATGATTATCATCACCGTTATCCAGACGCTCTTAACGATGATGACGATTAGCCCAACGCTGTCGAAGCAGTTCACCATCCTGGTTAACCTCGCCGTGGTAACGAACGCCATCCCGTACTTGTTATCAATGGGTTCATTGATGACCCTGCAGCGGGCAAACGGGACGATTGCCAAGCGGAAGCGGCTGCTGACAAACATTATTGCGGTACTTGCTGGGTTGTACACGTTATACGCAATCTATGCATGCGGCGCAACCTCCGTATTATACGGAAGTATCGTAACGTTTGCCGGATGGACGATTTACGGGCTGTTATCCCCGAAATTTGACCTGCAGCAGAATAAGCTAGGCTAAACCAAAGAAGTAATAATATTATGTTGCTACCAAGCCGTGGATTGTTTTGGATTGTCCAGAATGATTCACGGTTTTACGTTAAGGAGGATTATCATGAGAACAAAATTAACGGCTGCGTACCACATTGCAATTCCAACTGCATTTAAGCGGGAGACCGAGGAAGTTGATCCTGTCAATACGGTTAAGTACCTTCTTTACCTGAGAAAGTTGGGCGTTCACTCAGCGATGATTTCAGGAACAACGGGGGAACAGCACAGCATGACAGCGGATGAGAAGATTGCCCTTGTTGATGAGGTTGACCGGCATCCTGAACTTGCGGATGAGTTTGAGGTGATTTTTGGGGTGGCTGGTATTCGGGAGCGTGAAGCAGGACGCCTTGCACGTCGGGTAAATGAGAGTCCGGTGATTAAGGGCGCACTAATTGGTTTCCCGCCGTATATTCAACCCACTCAAGCTGAAGGGTATGCGTACGCGCAGCACCTAACGGAACTGTGTAGTGATAAGGACGTAATTATTTACAATAACCCGGAACAAACGGGCTTTGACATTTCCGTTGAGTCGTTTGTACGGTTGGTTGCGGCCGAACCAAATATCATCGGGATTAAGGAAACGGGGGACTGGACCCGCGTTCCCGAAATGTTGCAGCGGTGTTCACGACCGGTTTTCGTGTACGCGGGGGGTGAACACCAGCTTGCAGCCAAGGTGCGGGTTGGGTATATGCGGATTTCATCGATTGGCGGGAATCTTTTCCCGGTTGAGATGCAGGAGTGGTTTGAACAACTGTTAACCGATCCAACCCTTCCGTTCCCCCACCAGCAGGCGGTTGATGAGATTGACAAGCATAGTTTCTATTCCTATTTGAAGGACCAAATTAGTGCTGCGACGGGCATTGATATGGGTGTTGGTCGGGCGCCGATTGGGGACTAATATGGCTCGGATTACTAGGAAACAGGTGACGGTTTTTCTTAGCGTCATCGGGGTCGGGATGGTTGCCTTTGCGGGAACGCTCCTTGAAACAGCTCTCAACGTCACCTTTCCAACGTTAATGACAACGTTTGGGGTGCCGTTAAGGGCAATCCAGTGGGTGACAACGGGTTACCTGTTAACGTCATCCTGGATGATGATGTTAACGGCGCCCCTTGAACGCAGAGTGGCGGTTCGGCGGTTATTCGGTTGGGGCGCAGGGCTGTTCCTCGCTAGCCTCGTGGGGTGCGCCGTTGCCCCAACGTTTGGCGTGCTGCTTATCGGGCGGCTGGCGTGTGGCGTTGCAACCGGAATATGCATTCCGCTGTTGTTTTTGGTGATTGAAACAACCTGTCCGCCCGCCCAACTGGGATTCTTTATGGCGGGTGGAACCGTGATTACCGCGCTTGCCCCTACCTTTGGCCCCATATACGGGGGACTTGTGCTTCAAACAGGAAATTGGCGGTGCGTCTTTTGGCTTCTCATCCCCATAGTAATCCTAGGAATGATCCTGGCATTTCCGTGGTTAAGCCAGCGAATTCAGCAGGGATGCACACCCTTTGATTGGTGGTCATTTGTGTTAGCGATGCTTCTTTGTGGTCTGGGGTTATTACTGGCGAATAATCTTTTCCGGCTGAAGTGGTTCGTCGGAAGCAGTTGTGGTTGTGGCCTGGTAATTATTTTGGGATGGCAGTGGGCCCGGCACCACCGCCTGTTCATCGACAACCAGTTATTTCGGGTAACCCACTTTAGCCGGGAGTTTAGTTTATTTTTTGCGGTTCAAATGGTAAATGTTGCCCTGGGTGGGTTTGTTTTACCCAACTACTTACAGCTGAGTGCCGGCCAGTCGGCGTTTACCGTTGGGTTATTACTTTTGCCGGGATTGCTGTGCCGGGTAAGCTTAATGCCCCTGGCTGGACGGTACTACGATCGGCACAAACCCGCACCAGTTAAGGAGGGACTAGTGATTTTTGCCAGTACCTTGGTCCTATTAGCAGGTTGCATTTATTGGCGGGAACCGCGCGGAATAATTGCAGCGGTATATTGCTGTTACAACGCGGGGCTGGCGTTAGTTCTCGGCAACCTGATGACCCATGCTTACCAGTTGGTTCCAGTGGAGATGGGTCCGGATGTCAATGCCGTGTTAAACACCGCACAGCAGTATTCCGGTGCCGTGGGGATTGCGGCCGTGAGCTCCTGGTTAACCGGCGCGGCCCATTGCGCCGGCCAGTACGGCAACGTCGTCGGGATAATGGCAATTGTTGGCCTATTAATCTGGGCTAACTGGACCAGGCTAGTGTCCCGAAAATGATAATGTGCACCAAAAAACGGGTGGGACTTTAATCCCACCCGTTTGGTATTAATTATGATTTGAAGTACTTCGACGTTCCGACAAACTTGGTGTAGCATAGCAGCGACACTTCCCATAAGCCGCCAGCAAGGAGCGCACTCCCAATTGTGTCGGTGGCGAAGTGGTCCCGCAGGTAAATCCGCGTGAAGGCGATGAAGATCACCCAGCAGATTAGCGCAACCCGCAGCATTTGCCGCCGGTCCTGGTTTTCCATGCGGGGCAAAATAAACGTGAGTACAACCAGCACAAGTAGCATAGTAGTAAAGACGTGTCCGCTTGGGAAGCTGAATCCGTCTGCCGGTGCCAGCTTATTGAGCGGCCGCGGCCGGGCAACAACGTGTTTCATGATGAAGGCAACGCCCATGCATACAATGGTCGTCCCAAAGGCCCATATTCCATCAATGTGATCGTACTTGAAGAAGATCCATGCGCTTGCCCCGATGGTAAGCAGAAAGGCAAATGGGGGACATCCCAAGTACGTGACAAGGTGGATGAGACCGATTAAAGCGGGGAAAGTAATGGGTTGCAGAATTCGCTGGATGGCGAAATCAAACCCGTAAACCAGGCCGTTTCCGGTCTTAACTAAAAATGCTAGAATTAAAAATAAAATGATGAACACCAGCGCGCGTGCTGAGCGGCGGGAATCATCTTGAATATCAATCATGAGAATCCTCCTATGTCGGATAGTAATTCACCGCTAATTCTATCAAGCTTCTATGGAGGGTGCAAACAACCACTAGTTGGTAGGGAGGAATGACCGTGAAGTTTTCGTGGCAAAAAGGAACAACCCAGGGGATTACAATCCGCCGGTTTTTGAGCGACCGGGGATTAAGCCATCGGGTCCTGAGCAGGATTAACCACCACGAGGGTCAGGTGCGGGTTGATGACCGGAAAGTACAGCTGCAGGCGGTGGTTGACGAACCGGCGACGGTAACGGTGATGCTTCCGCCTGAACATCCCGATGAGAACGTGCCTCCAAGTACGGGTCCATTGGCCATTCTTGCTGTCGACGAGAATTGGCTGGTGGTTGACAAGCCCGCAGGGATGACGAGTGTGCCTGGGCCGCGTGACCGGAAGGATACGCTGGTAAACCGGGTGAAGGGATACCTGATGCAGCAGGGCGCGCGCGACCTTGTCCCCCACGTGATTACCCGCCTTGACCGGTTTACGAGTGGCGTAACGCTGGTTGCCCGTCACCGGGTTGCGCAGGGATTGATTAATCCGCAAGTTGAACAGCACACGCTACGGAAGGAATACTTAGCGGTGGTTCGGGGCGCTTTGGCGGAGGACCATGGTTTTTTCACTGGCCCGCTTGAACGGCAGCCGGGGACAAACCGGCAGTGGGTGAGTGCCACCGGGAAACCGGCCCGGACGGAGTACTGGGTAACGGCCCGGTATGCGGCGGCAACGCAGGTGCGTGTGCGGTTGCATACCGGCCGCACCCACCAGATTCGGGCCCACTTTGCGGCAGCGGGCCACCCGCTCTTAGGCGATGAGTTATATGGTGGCCCAACCACCTTAATTGAGCGGCAGGCCCTCCACGCCCGCGCCTTAGGCTTTACTGATCCGTTTACCGACCGGGCGGTGACTTATTGTGCGCCTATTCCGCCGGATCTCCAGCAACTACTTGCTACTTTGCAATAAAAATTATTTTTGGGATGCCCAAAAAAGCGTTTCCCTGAAATGGTAAAGATTGCTATAATGAAGGCGACAGTTAAAGCGGAATACTGGGGGATCGAGCATGACGCCAAAGAAACAGGACTATTTAAAAATTATCTTTGAGCTGGGCGGAACCAAAAAGGAAATCACGAATAAACAAATTGCGATGGGCTTAAACGTTGTTGCGGGTTCCGTGACCGAGATGGTGAATAAACTCGCCGCGGAAGGATTGGTGCACCACATTCCGTATGCGGGGGTGCGCCTGACGGAAACGGGGGAACGGCTTGCGGCGGCGTTAATTCGGCGCCACCGGTTATGGGAGACGTTTTTAGTCGACAAGCTGCATTACAAGCTAGAGGATATTCACGCTGATGCGGAGGTTCTCGAGCATGATATGAGTGAAAACCTGATGAACCACCTTGATGAGTACCTCGGCCACCCCACGCATTGTCCGCACGGCGGCGTAATTCCTGATAAGGATGGCCATTATGCCGAGGAGAGTCACCGGACGCTGGCAAGTGTCGCGGACGGGGTAAGCGTAACGGTGGAACGGTTTACGGACAATCACGAACTCCTAACATACCTGGACGGGAGTGGGCTTGATATTGGTGATCAGCTGACAGTTGAGCAGCATACGCCGTTTGAAGGCCCCATTGTGGTCCGTCTGGATAACGGGAAGCAGTTTGATGTTGGTTATAAGGCAGCAAACTACATCTTCGTGCGGGAATAATGCGTAAATATTAAATAAAAACGGGCTGAATGGAAGCAGTAGGCCGCCAAAACGTAAGTGCGGCGGGGCTTCCGTTCAGCCCGTTTTAAATTAGTGTGAGAGCAGTAAAGAGGGGTGGTCTTATGCCACGCCCTCTTTACCTCGTTAATTATTATTTAATTCTTCCGTGACGGGGACGCCCGCGTTAACGCGGTGCCGTTGCCGGTAACCAGCCAGTGAGTAGAAGCACCAGCCCGCAATCCCAAAGAAGGCTGGCCCAAAGACCGTCCAGAAGGCGGTGTAGAAATCGTGCTGGAGGAGGGGTTGAACAACCGTGAAGACAATCCCCATGAAAATGGTAATCCAGCTAATGAACGAAACCGCTACGGTGAGTGACCGGTTGGTGTAAATTTCAAACGGCCGCTCTAAATCCTGCCGCTTCTTGAAGAACGGGAAGGCCGCAATTAAGAAGAGGTACGGCACGGAGGTTGTAACGTTGTTCATGTCCTGCAGGACCGTGTAGAACGCCTGGGCGGATTTACCCCCAAAGGAAACCCCGAGGATAATTAGCACAACCATGACGGTTTGACACCACATGGCGGTGGCCGGCATCCCGTGCTCGTTCAGCTTGGTCAGTTTGTTTGGCCATAACCGCTGAGGAGTCCCGATAATCATTGTCTTTAACGGCGAGTAAATGAGGATGAAGATGGCTCCAAAAATTGAAAAGATTTCCTCAATCCCGATAATCCGGTCGGCCCAGAGCCCCCAGATCTTGGCAGTGGCAACGGACGTGTGGAGAAGGGTGTGGGCGATTGAATACCCGAGGTTACTCATTAATACCAGGGTGATGTTCCCGAGGTCAACGTTGCTTCCGCTTAAAACCCGGTGCCAGTTGGCGGTTACCCCCCAAGCAAGCACCCCAACACAGTAGATTACGATCATACCGATGGCAGCAATAACAATCCCCCGCGGGAAGTTTTTATCCGGATCCTTGACCTTATCGATGGTGCTTCCCATCGTTTCCATGCCCCCGTACGCAAAAACCGCGTAAACGAAGAACGACATCAAGGCAATGGGGGAACCGAATGCAGGATTCGGGGACTTTACCATGCTTTGGGTGGTCAGGGGCTGAGCGAGGTGGCCGTGGACAACCATCAGGTAGATGGCACTAACAATAAGAAAGAAGATGGCTACCCCGATAATAAACGTCCCACAGAAACTGGCGATTTTTTCAATCTTATCAAACCCGCGGGTTGATACGAACGTTGCAAAGACCAGCAGGGCAATTCCAATTAACCCAAGGGTTTGGTTGGAGGTTAGCCCGAAGAGGTGCCATGCCTGGGTGGTGTCCTTTCCGAAAATGGCCCCGGAAATTGAAACTGAAATGGTTGAGAAGTTTGTTACCAGCCAAATGACCCACGCTGCATACCAGATAAAGGTACCGATAAACGCGGGCTTTTCGCCGATACTAGCTTGAAGCCAGGAGTAAATCCCTCCCTGGCTGTCCTTGAGGGCGGAACCGTATTCCGCGAACATAAGTGAACTAGGGATGAAGAAGAGTAAAGCTCCTAAAACATACCAGAGCATTGCTCCGTATCCCATCTGGTAGAAGCCGACGGTCGTATTACCAAGCCCATAAATGGCGGCAAAAATCATTAAGACCAGACCCCACATTGACATTTTGCGTTGACTGTTTTCCATCAGTAACCGCTCCTTAATTAATTGGATTAAATAATTAATAAAGGTTGGCTAACACTACTGGTGAAGAAAAACCCCTTCCGGGCACCACATGCACCGGGAGGGGTTTATCCGTTCCGTGTGAATAGCGCTCCGCATTGCTGCGACAGTCCGTAGTTTGTTCAACTACGTCCCAGCACCAGCCCGTCCCGGGGACTGACACTTCGGCAACCGCTCCTTTTGCTTTTCATCATCGACTTGGGAAGTCTCCGAAAAGGTACTCTTATTGGTCGCGACCTCTATTACTTTATTTACTAACTTTATACTACGCTTGTGCGGGAGCGTCAAGGGAAATACGAACACTTTTTGCGATTACTTTGATAATTATTAGAATTGTCCCCAGCAACCATGGAGCTAAAATTGCGTCTCCCCGGGACATGGGGTAAGATTAAGGGGATTGAAATTAGCTAGTTTTAATAAAGGATTTGAAAAAGAATGACAGAAAAATATGCGGTAATTTTAGCGGCGGGTCAGGGGACCCGGATGAAGTCAAAGTTATATAAAGTTCTCCACCCGGTTTGCGGGAAGGCAATGGTTGATCATGTCTTGACCCAGCTGGAACGGGTCGGGATTGACCAGATTGTGACGGTTGTCGGCCACGGCGCGGACCAGGTTAAGCAGCTTCTTGGTGACCGGACAATCTATGCTTTGCAGGCGGAGCAGCTCGGAACGGGGCATGCCGTGATGCAAGCGGAGGACGTGTTGGGTCAAAAAGACGGGATTACCCTCGTAACGTGCGGTGACACCCCGCTCTTTACTGCTGAAACGTTTAAGCAACTGTTCGCCTACCACGAGCAACAGGGCGCAGCCGCAACGGTGCTGACGGCCCATACTGACCAGCCGTTTGGCTACGGCCGGATTATTCGGGACGCCGCCGGAACGGTTGCGAAGATTGTTGAACAAAAGGATGCAACGCCAGAAGAAGCAGCTGTCCAGGAAATTAACACGGGCGTGTACTGCTTTAACAATCAGGAATTGTTTGCTGCCCTTCACCAGCTGTCGAACGACAATGCACAAGGAGAGTACTACCTGACAGATGTTATCGGGATCCTCAAGCAGGCCGGTAAGCAGGTTGGTGCCTTTCAGATGGATGATTTCACGGAATCAATGGGGGTAAACGACCGGGTTGCCCTGGCAAACGCAACGCGGGTTATGCAGCAGCGAATTAATACCCGGCACATGCAAAACGGGGTTACCATGATTGATCCGGCTACCACGTACATTGATGCGGATGTTCAGATTGGCAATGACACCGTAATTGAACCGGGAGTTGTGCTTAAGGGTAAGACGTCAATTGGGAGTGACTGTGTGATTGGGGCCCACTCCGAGATTCGGGATAGTGTCATTGAGGACGGTGTCACGGTCACGGCTTCGTTCCTTGAAAATGCGGTAATGCACAAGGACAGTAACATTGGACCGTACAGTCACCTGCGGCCAAAGGCAGAGATTGGTGTGGGCGTCCACATCGGGAACTTCTGTGAGGTTAAGAACGCCCAGATTGGGCAAAACACCAAGGTCGGGCACCTGACCTACGTTGGGGATGCAACCTTAGGGAAGGAAATTAACATTGGCTGCGGGACCGTCTTTGTCAACTACGATGGAATGAATAAACACCACACAAATGTTGGGGACTACTCGTTCATCGGCAGCGGCTCAAACATCATTGCCCCGGTTGAAATTGGGGACCATGCATACGTTGCGGCGGGCTCAACGATCACGGATGACGTTGCACCGCACGACATGGGGATTGCCCGTGGTCGGCAGGTTAACAAAAAAGGTTACTACGACCGCTACCCTGTTGCGGAGGCTGCAAAGAAAAATGCCGAAAAGTACGGCGAAAAGTAGGAATCTGCTTGCCTGAATGGCGGTGCATGAATTAGAATTAACCGTAGAATTAAACATATGGAGGCTACCATGTCGGGACATAATTCAGACTCAAAGATTAAGTTGTTTGCATTGAATTCCAACAAACCGTTAGCACAGAAGATTGCCGACGCGATGGGAATTCCGCTGGGCAAGACGTCGGTTGACCGGTTTAGCGACGGCGAAATTCGGATTAACATTGAGGAAAGTGTTCGGGGGGACGAGATTTTCATCGTCCAGTCAACGTCGGCCCCGGTGAACGATAACCTGATGGAACTGTTGATCATGATTGACGCTTTGCGGCGGGCCAGTGCGGCAACGATTAACGTCGTGATCCCGTACTACGGCTACGCCCGGCAGGACCGGAAAGTGCGCTCCCGGGAACCAATTACCGCCAAGCTGGTAGCCGATATGATTGAAAAGGCGGGAGCCAACCGGGTAATCGCCCTTGACCTCCACGCTGCCCAGATTCAAGGGTTCTTTGATATTCCGGTTGACCACCTGATGGGGGCACCGCTATTAGCCGATTACTTCCTGACGAATAAGCTGGATAAGGATGCGGTGGTTGTTTCCCCTGATCATGGTGGGGTTTCTCGGGCGCGGAAGCTTGCCGAGTTCCTCAAGGCACCGATCGCAATTATTGACAAGCGGCGGCCGCGGGCCAACGTGGCGGAAGTGATGAACATCATTGGTTCCGTTAAGGGCAAGCGGTGCATCCTAATCGATGACATGATCGATACGGCAGGGACCATCACGCTTGCATCGCAGGCACTGATGGATGCGGGGGCTACTGACGTATACGCTTGCGCTACGCATCCGGTCTTATCCGGTCCAGCAATTGAGCGAATTGAAAACTCGCCGATTAAGCAGCTGGTTGTGACGGATTCCATTCAGTTACCAGAAGAAAAGCAGATTGATAAGTTAATTCAGGTTTCGGTTGGCCCGCTCATTGGGGACGCCATTAACCGGATCCACGAAAACGAATCAGTTAGCCCGCTGTTTAACACCCGGTTTGAGAGTGCTAAGCACTAAGGAGGAGCTAACCACAGGAGTAAAGAGGTTGAGACAGCAGGGTCCCAACCTCTTTTTTGGAGGGATGAAGTGAAAACACCGGTCACAATTAGGTTAGTTCACCCCTGCGATGCGGGAAGCTTGTACCGGTTAATTGAACAAAGCCGGGGGCAACTGGAACGGTGGCTTCCTTCGTTGCGAGCAATCACAACGCTTAATGCGACCCGGCAGTTTATTAACCGGTACGTTACCGCATGGCGGTGCGGAAATGGTGCGGGATACGTTATTCAGGTTAACGGGCAAGTTGTGGGGATGCTCACCCTGGAAAACATGACCGCAACGGCGGCGGACGTGGGGTACTGGTTAGAGAATACAGCGTGGGGGAACGGTTACGTTATTGCGGCTCTCCAGCAACTTTTTCCCCGGGTCCGGCAAGCAGGCTTAACCCGGTTACAGTTAATCACAGCGGCCGATAATCTGCGGAGCCAACGCGTTGCCCAGCATACGGGCTTTACCCTGCGTCAGCAATTGGTTGGTGGTGTCCGCGGAAAAACGAAAATGCTGCTTTATGAGCGCCGGTTAAGGTAAAGAAGGAGGTTGGAATTGATGGCCCAACCTCCTTCTATTAGTAATCCGTAATTATTCGCCGTGGTAGGATGCGCTTGAAACCCCATCAACGTCCCCGACAACCGTATCGGTAATTCCGTCGGTATGGCTAAACGTGAACTTGGGGCCGTCGTATTCCGCATCAAGGTCGATGCTGAGGTCAAGCCCGTCGAAGAACCATGCGTCAAAGGCCTCAACGTAGTAGTGAATGCCATCAATGACCTGGTCAAACACCGGATCAACGGGCTCATCGCAGCGTTGGAAGGCCTGTGAGAAGCCCTGATGAACGTTGGTGTTGCCGTAAACCTTACCGAACAGTTTAACGCCACCGCCAGCGGGAACGTGGAGTTCGGTGCGGAACCATTCGCTGGCTGCAGGAGTAATTGTAAGTTTCATCCGTCTTTCCTCCGTGTAGTTAATCATCTAGTCCTACTATATTACGTTTTAGCGCGAACTGCCAAGCGAAAGATGAAACCGGTTTAATTTCGGCGATAAAGTGGTTGCATTTAACCGGATGGCTGGTTATAATTGGACTATACCAAAAAGGACTATACCAATTTGAAAGGAGCGGAACCATGAAGGTTATTCGGGTTGCAAATGAAAACGACGGGGGCAAGGAAGCCCTGAAGGTCTTTGAAGCGGCACTGGCAAACGGTGCGCGGACGTTCGGGTTAGCGACGGGTGGCACCCCTGAGACAACGTACAAGGAACTGGTTGCCAGTGACTTGGACTTTAGCCAGTGCACATCAGTTAACCTGGACGAATACGTGGGGTTGGGACCAGACGACCCGCAAAGCTACAACTACTACATGCGGACGCACTTGTTTGACGCTAAGCCGTTTAAGGCCAACTACCTTCCTGATGGGTTGGCGGCAGATCCAGACGCTGAGGTTGCGCGGTATAACGAAGTGATTGCTGCTCATCCGGTTGATTTACAGTTGTTAGGAATCGGCCGAAACGGCCACATCGGTTTTAACGAACCAGGATCCCCGGTTGACGGGAAGGTCCGGAAGATTAAACTGACGGAATCAACAATCGAAGCGAACGCCCGCTACTTTGATAACGAGGCGGACGTGCCGCAGTACGCTTACTCAATGGGAATCGGACAGATCATGGCAGCAAAGCAGATTCTGCTGGAGGCATTTGGTGATAAGAAGGCAGATGCTATCGCAGCGATGGTTGACGGCCCGGTAACGCCGGAGGTTCCGGCAAGTATTTTGCAGCGGCACCCAAACGTCACGGTAATTGTGGATGAAGCAGCTGCAGCTAAGTTAAGGTAAGTTATTTACAGGAAACGGGGCATTCTCCAAATCCATAACTAACAAAGTTTTCCGTTGACTGTTTAACTAAAAGCAATAGCGGGTAGTTCCCAGGAGGAATTACCCGCTATTAATTATGCTTATTTTTTTGATTATTGTGCCCGCACCTTGGTGACTTCACCCGCGCTAAACGTTTGACCGGTTGTTAGCACTAATTGCCCGGTATCGTTGATGGTTTGGACGGTTCCGGTGGTTTTAGTTGCTCCTTGCTGGATGGTAACGGCTTTCCCGATTAAATCGCACCGCTTGCGGTATTCGTCCATGTACTGGCCGGTGGTGTAACTTTTTAGCATTTCTAACAAGCCGTCAAGGTAGGCGCCAACAAAGGCGTTTCGGGAAATGCCCGCCTTTTTCGCGGCGGGTTCCAGGGTGCCAACGCCCCGAGCAGCTACTTCCGGGGGAAAGGCGGCCGCGGGGGTGAGGTAGTTAATTCCCGTTCCGATAATCACCGCCCCCAGACCGTGGGTTTCAAGGTCAGCGATCCCCTCCGTTAAGATTCCGGCAATTTTTTGCCCGTTAACGTTGACGTCGTTGACCCACTTGATTGTCGGTTCTACGTGAAGAAGCCGACTGATTGTTTGGCTTAGGACGACTGCCGTACTGGTCGTGAGGAGTCCCGGGTTAAGGGGATTTGTTAGATGCGGCAAAAGAAGCGTAACGTAGATTCCCGTTCCTGCGGGGGAAAAGAACGTGCGTCCCTGCCGGCCGTACCCCGCTGTTTGGGTGTCCGCGATAATGGCAATGGGAGTCGTGGGGTGTTGGGTGCTAAGCTCCTTGGCCTTTGCGTTCGTTGACGGAAGGGTGGCGGCAACCTTAATTTCTAAGGGAGTGGTGGAACGCATTGCCCGCTGGATTAGGGGCGCAGCGAGCTTGCCGTTGTCAGCTAGGTGGTACCCGCGTTTGCCGCCACTTTCAATGGTGTACCCTTCATCGCGAAGGGCGTTAATTCCCTTCCATACGGCGGTGCGGGAGCACCCTAACTGGTCAGCGATGGCTTGTCCCGAAATAAACCCGGCCGTGGTTGCTAGCAATTCAAGAATTTGACGATCACTTTTCATCCGAAACCCCTCCCTGTTACGAACATTATAAGAAAGGTAAGAATTAAGTTCAATCCGGTACTAAACCTTTCCAAGTTAACCGGATAATGTTATTTTGTGAGGGTAACGGTGTCGTCGGCAAATGACCGGACGGGCCCGAAAATCTAAGGGAAACCTTCTCAGAGTGTTCGGTGCCCCAGCAAACGCCCGGGAATGACGAACCGGAACACTTTATGAAAGCTGGGATTTGATGAAGTTAAAACGACGGACATTGATTGAAATTGCGGTGATTCTCCTGAGCGGGGTAGCCCTATTTCTTTTTAGTACACACGATGATTTCATGTATCACCAAGCAATTGGGGAAGTCGTTGCGGTAAAGGACGGGAAGGCAGTCCGGCAGACCGATCAGTACAAGAATGTCGATTACCAAACCCGGCAACGGCTCACGGTGGTGCAAACAAACGGCCGTCACCGAGGACGGCGGATTATCATCCATAACACGTTCTCGCGGTCAGGTGCGCTCGACCAGGATTTCCACCGCGGGCAACATATTTTTCTGACAAATATTCGGCGGGTTCACGGAACGTATTACGCGACTGCTTCGCGGTTTAAACGGGATACGACGCTGTTAATGCTAGCGTGGTTGGTCGTCGTTCTTTTGTACCTGGTGATGCACGCGCACGGGTTGCGGACGTTATTAAGTGTGGCAATTAACTTTATTTTGTTCTTGTTCTTTGTTCAGTTGGACGTCACCCTAAACCTCACCCACTTCTTCTGGTTGTTTGCGTTGAGCGCGGTGCTTTTTACGGGATTAACGTTGTGCCTGGTCATTGGGGTGAATCGCCAGTGTCTGGTGACGTTTTTGGCGATTGTGACCGGGACCACGTTGGCGTTTGTAATTGGGATTGGAACACTTCAACTTACGCATAATGCGGGGGTGCATTACGAAGCGTTAGGGTATGCTACCCAGGCGCCACAGGAGCTATTTTTATCGGCGACCGTAATTGGCCTTTTAGGAGCGGTTATGGATGCCGCGACCGACATTGTTTCGACCCTGTTTGAAATGCACCGGGCGGACCCGGATGTTTCCCGGCTGCAGCTGTTTAAGTCGGGACAGGAAGTCGGCCGGTCAATTTTAGGACCGCTGATTAACGTCTTACTCCTGATCTTTTTTGCGGAAACGATTGCGATAGCCGTTCTTTACTTCAGAACGGGGAACCCAATTGGATACACGTTCCAGTGGACGATGGAACTGGGAATTATCCAGGCCCTCATCAGTGGCATTGGAATTGCGCTGGTGATTCCGTCGGCAAGTTGCCTGGCAGCGGTCGTATTAGGAAAGAAGGAACGGTCAAATGGCATCAATTAGTGCGTTAACGATTGTGATGGCGGTACTGATGTGCCTTGTCGGTGGCAAACGGGGGATTGCTGCCTTTGGAAGTGTCGCCCTCAACTTTATTTTGATGTTTATTGCGATTATTTTAATCTCCGCGGGTTTTGCCCCAATCTGGGTGGCCCTGTTTGTTGGAATTGCAATCCTTGCGATTACGATTTATTTGGGAAACGACGACGAGCAAACGGCACGGATTGCCTTTATTGCAACCCTCATTGTGCTGTGCGTGATGATTGTCCTCATTGTTCCGCTGGACCACTTTGCCCAGATTAAGGGCTTCAGTAACGAACAAACGGATGAAATTGAGCAGTTTACTCTCCTTGTGGGAGTCAACTTCGAATCAATCACGATTGCCACGACGCTGCTGAGCACCCTTGGAGCGATTTCGGAGGCCGCAATTGCCATTGCGAGTGGGTTGCGGGAAGTGATTGAGCAGAATCCGGGAATTAGCGTGGCGGCCGTCCGCCGGAGTGGGCGCAACATTGGTTTTCAAATTATGGGAATGACGTTTAACACGTTGTTCTTTGGAATGTTTGGGGGCGACCTGGCCCTATTTGTCCTGCTGTATAAACTAAAGGCGACGTTTGGCTACTACCTGAATTCGAAGATTTTTGTTTCGGAATGTATGATGGTGCTGTATTCGGCCATTGCGGTTATCCTGGTAATCTGGATTACGACGCAGATGATGGCCAGGAAGGTGAAGCGGGCGGCCCATCAGGAAAAACCGGGCGAACAACAGGGGTCAAATGTTCACCCGGACTAGGGCAAAATGTACGGGTTTACCTTGAGTCTGGATGGCAGCAAGGTCGCTGCTGAACTGCAGACGATTGCCAAATTAAATAACCAGGATGGTTCCTTAACCAACGGGAACTTCGAAACGATTGCGTACACGATTACGTACCAGACGAAGTTACCAACGGATAATTCAAAGGTTAATAATTGGACCAACACTGCTAACCAGAAAAACCCGAACGGAACTCAGACTGGCCAGGTTGAAGGAATTGTTGCCAACTCGTGGCACAACGATATCTGGGGGACTCAGCCAAAGGACGGGGTTGTATTTGATAAGCAGGATAACGACGGGAACGCCCTTCCTGGGGCAACCTTCGAGTTAACCGGAAACGGTCAGGACCAGAAGGTAACGTCAAACGCTGCCGGAGAAGTTGAGTTTACCGGGTTAACCAACAACGACACGTACACCGTTAAGGAAATCAAGGCGCCAAACGGCTACAAGATTAACAACGAGTCGATCCAGGTTAAGATCGTCAATGATGAACCGGTTATTCTCATTAACGGGAACCAAACGGATAGTAACGTTATTGTTGATCAGGGAACTGCGACGGCAAGCTCGAGTTCATCGAGTTCTAGCTCGTCAAGCAGCCGTTCATCGAGTTCTAGTTCAAGCTCCAGCAGCTCGTCAAGCTCCAGCTCATCAAAGAGTTTGCCAAGCAGCAGTAGTTCGATGATTACGCCGTCATCATCAAGCAGTGTGCCAGCACTTGTCCCGAGTTCAAGCTCGAGTTCATCAAGCAGCAGCGCATCACAGTCTAGCCACCGGCAGGTTGTTCCGGTAACGAGTTCAACCTCAAGCACGCCGGTTACACCGACAACGACGACGTCAACCAGCACGCCGGCACCGGCAGCGACAACAACGCAGCCGCGCCCGACAACGCCGGTTTCAAGTGTTGTTAACACGCCGGTTACACCATCAACGGTTAACACGACACCGTCAGTGGTAAGCTCATCGAGCAGCGCAAGTTCTCGGAGTAAGGTTGCCGCTCCTCGCGTTCAAAACGGCGGCGGGAAGCAGCAGTTAAACAAGCGGAGCGGAAACAACGGATTACCAGACACGGGTGATATGATCGCCGGTGGACTGGTAGTTGTTGGGGTCGTTGTGCTTGCAGTTGCCGGGGTAATTGCGTTCCGAAAACGGCACGAATAATAGAATAAGCAAGTGGTGGGAAACTACCATTTACTAAGCCCTAAGGAGGGGACTGTGACGGAGGTCGCAGCCTCCTCTTTTTTAGTAGCTAGTTGCTTCTTTTCAACCGCCTGAAAATCATCTATAATTTAGTCAAAGATAGTCAGACAAGGAGGTGGCTTCGGTGCAGAGTAGAAACGTTTCTGACATTATCGAGCGGTACCTAAAGGAAATTTTGGCAGAAAGCCGGCAGGTTGAAATTAAACGCTCGGAAGTCGCTGAACGCTTTGATGTCGTCCCGTCGCAGATTAACTACGTAATTAAAACTCGGTTTACCGTGCAGGACGGTTACCTGGTTGAGAGTAAACGGGGTGGGGGCGGCTACATTCGGATTGAAAAGGTCGACCTGGTAAGCGATGCCCGGATCCTTGACCAACTAATTGATATGGTGGGCGATCAGCTGAGTGCAGCGGACGCCCTCCATATCGTTCAGACGTTGTACGAAAACAAATTGCTGTCCCGGAAGGAAGGAAGCCTTCTGTTAACGGTGATGGGACACGATGCGTTAAATGTTGGTGACCGGATGGTTGAAGCCACGATGCGAGCGCGGATGATGGTGGCCCTGCTTAACCGGTTACGGTGTGCAGATTAACGGTGAGGTGGTAATTGAATGGCAGTTAAGTATACAGAGAGTGCCCGGCACGCCCTGAAAATGGCGGCGGATCAAACCCGGCGGTGTCACCACGATACCGTATCAACGCCCCACCTGTTATTGGGGTTATTAACCGAAGAAGACGGGGTCGCCGGGCTTGTTTTACGCCAGGAGATCATCACCCCCGCTGACGTGATTGATCAGCTTGGCGGAATGATTCGTCCCGGCCAACACTGGCGGCGCACCCAGCACGCAGAATCGCCTCGGGTCCAGGCGATTAGGGACCGGGCGCAAACAATGGCGCGGTTATTGGACCGGGAAGAGGTTGATACTGGCCTGCTCTTGTTAGCATTATTGCAAAACGAACAGACGCTCGGCGTTCAGGTTCTGGTGAACCTGGGAGTTAATGTGCGGCAGTTACGGCAACGGGTTCTCAAACAGCTCGGAATGACGGGCGCGGATTACCGTAAACTGCAAAAAGAACTTCGGCGGGAGGATAAGGCGACGCAGCAATCCGCCACCCCGACACTGGATAAGCTTGCCACCGACATGACGGCCCAGGCCCGGGCGGGGAAGCTAGACCCCGTTTTGGGCCGGGAGACGGAAATTGACCGGTTGATTCAGGTCTTGAGCCGGCGGACAAAGAACAATCCGGTTCTTCTGGGAGATGCCGGCGTTGGAAAGACCGCAGTTGTTGAGGGCCTTGCCCAGCAGATTGTTGCCGGGAAGGTTCCGGCATCCTTGCGCTCAGTGCGGTTAATGGCCCTTGAGATGGGTGCACTTGTTGCGGGAACAAAGTACCGCGGTGAATTTGAGGACCGGTTGAAAGCGGTGCTGGCCGAAGTTCGGCGGGACGGACACGTTATTCTTTTCGTCGACGAGCTCCATACCCTCGTTGGTGCGGGGGGCGCAGAGGGAGCCATTGATGCGGCCAACATCATGAAGCCTGCGCTGGCCCGGGGAACGGTTCAGGTAATTGGGGCTACTACCCAGACGGAGTTTCAAAAGTACGTGGCGGCGGACCCGGCGCTTGAACGCCGGTTTGCCCGGGTGCCGGTAGCAGCACCGACCGCCCAGCAAACCGGGATGATTTTACGGGGATTGCGTTCCCGGTACGAACAGCACCACGGGGTAAGGATTAGCGATGATGCCCTGGATGCGGCGGTGCGCCTTAGCGTGCGCTACCTTCCTGCGCGGCAATTACCGGACAAGGCGATTGATTTGATGGACGAGGCGGCCGCTCACGTTCAGCTGCGGGTTGCCCAGCGAAAGAACCGGGACGCCGTTCGGGATGACACCACCCAGCAGTTCCAGAAAGCCCTTGAACAGGGGGATTTCTCCCGGGCGGTTAAATTAAGAAACACCACTCCCCGGAAGGAACAGCGCCGGGCGCAGGGGACCGTCACGGCAGAGGATGTTGCGGCGGTGGTCGCCGCGTGGACGGGAGTTCCGGTTACGCAGATTACCCGGAGCGAACAGCAGCACCTCGTACACCTTGAACGGGAGCTTCACCGGCAGGTAATTGGTCAGGACGAAGCGGTTAGTGCGGTTGCCCGGGCAATTCGCCGGGCCCGGAGTGGGATTAGTTCCTCCAAGCGGCCCCTTGGCTCGTTTATGTTCCTGGGACCAACCGGCGTGGGGAAAACGGAACTGGCGAAGGCGTTGGCAGCCAGCGTTTTCGGTGATGTAGACAACCTGATCCGGATCGATATGAGTGAATACATGGAACGCTTTAATGCCAGTCGGTTGGTCGGATCTCCGCCCGGATATGTGGGGTTTGACGAGGGCGGTCAGCTGACCGAGCAAGTGCGGCAACACCCGTACTCGGTGGTGCTGTTTGATGAGGTGGAAAAGGCCCACCCGGACGTGTTCAACCTCCTGTTGCAGGTGTTGGATGACGGCTTTTTGACCGATTCGAAGGGCCGGAAGGTTGATTTTCGGAATACGATCATTATCATGACGTCCAACCTCGGGGCAACCACGCTGCGGGACGAGAAGAGTGTTGGGTTTGGCGCGGTGAACGCCGCCGACGATTATGATGCAATGGCGGCGGCAGTGCATGCGGCGGTGAAGCGGCATTTTCGGCCCGAATTCATTAACCGGATTGACGACGTGCTCGTCTTCCGTGCGTTGACCAAACCACAACTACGGCAGATTGTCCGGCTGATGGTGCAACCGTTGGCAGCGCGCCTTGAGCACCGGGGAATCCAGTTGCGGGTTACTCCGGCAGCCGTTGATGCGGTTGTGGCTGCGGGTTACAAGCCGGAGTATGGTGCCCGGCCGCTGCGGCGGGCCTTGCAGCGGCTAGTTGGGGACCGGTTAAGTACCGCAATTTTAGCGGGAACGGTGACTGCGGGAATGACGGTAACCGTTGGTGCCCGGCAAGGACGGATTACGGTGACGCCTAAGTGAGAAGGCCGTTGACTTATTAGTAGGTTCAAGGTAGAATATGTGATTGAAAAAACTGTGAATTTAGCAATCTAGTGTGATCTATTGTCCATACTAGGTTATGAAGAAGCAAAAATAGTGATGGCGGGACAGCCCGTTTGAAACTGTTTTTGGTTTTTTTTTGCTAAAAAAGCCGTGCGAAGGGTGATTTTAGTAATTTGTAACAAAAATGTAACATTGCTGAATTCACAGAATCTTAATGAGGGGTGAACAGCTTGGCAGGACACTTGGTAAAATACGGCAAGCACCGTGTACGGAGAAGTTACTCCCGGATCAAGGAGGTTTTGGATCTCCCGAATCTGATTGAAATTCAGACGAATTCGTACAACTGGTTCCTTGATGAAGGGTTACGCGAAATGTTCGAAGACATTATGCCAATTGAAGATTTCGCTGGCAACCTGTCGCTTGAATTTGTTGATTACCAGTTATTAGAACCAAAGTATACGGTGGAGGAAGCACGGCAGCACGATGCCAACTACTCAGCACCGTTACACGTGACCTTACGTTTAATTAATAAGGAAACCGGTGAAATCAAGTCCCAGGACGTTTTCTTCGGGGACTTCCCGCTGATGACCAAGCAGGGAACGTTTATTATCAACGGGGCTGAACGGGTGATTGTTTCCCAGCTGGTCCGTTCTCCGGGGGTGTACTACAACTCTGAAGTTGATAAGAATGGCCGGACGAGTTACGGAACAACCGTAATCCCGAACCGGGGTGCTTGGCTCGAATATGAAACGGACACCAAGGATATCGGGTACGTACGGATTGACCGGACGCGGAAACTCCCGATTACCGAGCTGATTCGGGCCCTGGGATACGGTTCTGACAGTGAAATCATTGAGATGCTCGGGGAAACTGACAGCCTGATGCTGACACTGGAAAAGGATATCCACAAGAATACGGAAGATTCCCGGGTAGAGGAATCACTGAAAGACATTTACGAACGGTTGCGGCCAGGTGAACCAAAGACGGCTGATTCAGCCCGGAGTTTACTGACAGCCCGGTTCTTTGACCCGAAGCGGTACGACCTGGCAGCTGTTGGCCGCTACAAGATGAACATGAAGCTTGACCTCAAGCGGCGGCTGTTAAACAAGCGGATTGCTGAAACTCTGGCAGACCCGGATACGGGAGAAATCCTTGTTAAGAAGGGTGACCTGCTGGACAAGCGGGTAATGGACAAATTGGCCCCGTACCTGAAGCGGGATGACTTTAAGATGGTGACCTTCCATCCGGCCGAAGATGGGGTTGTTCAGGAGCCAATGAAGCTGCAGATCATCAAGGTTTACTCCGAACAAAACCCGGAGCAGGAACTCAACATGATCGGGAACGGCAACGTCGACTTGAACTACAAGCACATTACGCCAGCCGACATCGTGGCTTCCATTAACTACTTCTTCAACTTACAGGAAGGCATTGGAACAACGGACGACATCGACCACTTAGGGAACCGGCGGATTCGTTCCGTGGGTGAACTGCTGCAAAACCAGTTCCGGATTGGGCTTTCCCGGATGGAGCGGGTTGTGCGTGAGCGGATGTCCATCCAGGATACCGCAACGGTCACTCCGCAACAGTTAATTAACATTCGGCCGGTCGTTGCCTCAATCAAGGAATTCTTCGGTAGTTCCCAGTTATCCCAGTTCATGGACCAGACGAACCCGCTGGGCGAATTGACGCATAAGCGGCGGTTATCAGCCCTTGGACCGGGTGGATTGACGCGTGACCGGGCCGGCTACGAAGTCCGGGACGTGCACTACACGCACTACGGCCGGATGTGCCCGATTGAAACGCCTGAAGGACCGAACATCGGGTTGATTAACAGTCTGTCAACCTACGCCCGGGTTAACAAGTACGGGTTCATTGAAACGCCGTACCGCCGGGTTTCATGGGATACCCACAAGGTAACGGACAAGATTGATTACCTGACGGCTGACGAGGAAGATAACTACGTTGTTGCGCAGGCTAACTCACCGTTAAACGATGACGGATCCTTCAAGGATAAGGTGGTTATGGCCCGGCACAAGGATGACAACATCGAAATCTCCGTGGACAAGGTCGACTACATGGACGTGTCCCCGAAGCAGGTTGTTGCCGTCGCTACGGCATGTATCCCGTTCCTTGAAAACGATGACTCCAACCGGGCCCTGATGGGGGCTAACATGCAGCGGCAGGCTGTGCCGTTGATTGATCCGCACGCTCCGCTTGTCGGAACGGGGATTGAATACAAGGCGGCCCACGACTCAGGGGTTGCTTTGCTATGCAAGAACGCCGGGACGGTTGAGTACGTTGACGCGAAGGAAATCCGCGTTCGGCGGGAGGACGGTTCCCTTGACACGTACAAGTTGATGAAGTTCCGCCGGTCAAACGGGGGAAAGAACTACAACCAGACCCCAATTGTTCGCGTGGGTGACAAGGTTGAGGCTGATGAAGTACTGGCAGACGGGCCGGCAATGGACCAGGGTGAATTAGCGCTGGGACAAAACCCACTGATTGCGTTCATGACTTGGGACGGCTACAACTTCGAAGATGCCATCGCCATCAACGAGCGGTTGGTTAAGGAAGACGTCTACACGTCAATCCACATCGAAGAACACGAAAGCGAAGCCCGGGATACCAAGCTTGGGCCGGAAGAAATCACGCGTGAAATTCCAAACGTTGGGGAAGACGCCTTAAAAGACCTTGACGAATTCGGAATTGTCCGGATTGGGGCCGAAGTCCACGACGGTGATATTCTGGTCGGAAAGGTCACGCCAAAGGGAATGACGGAATTATCCGCGGAAGAGCGGTTGCTGCACGCCATCTTTGGTGAAAAGGTTCGTGAAGTCCGGGATACCTCCCTGCGGGTTCCACACGGTGGTGGCGGAATCGTCCAGGACGTTAAGATCTTCACCCGTGAAAACGGGGATGAACTTTCACCAGGGGTCAACATGATGGTGCGGGTTTACATCGCCCAGAAGCGGAAGCTCCAGGTTGGTGATAAGATGGCCGGCCGGCACGGAAACAAGGGGACGGTTTCAATCGTGATCCCTGAAGAAGACATGCCGTTTATGCCGGACGGAACCCCAATCGACATTATGCTGTCACCAATGGGGGTTCCATCCCGGATGAACATCGGGCAGGTATTGGACCTGCACCTTGGGATGGCCGCAAAGGAACTTGGCGTGCACGTCGCATCACCGGTCTTTGACGGGGCGACCGACGAAGACATGTGGGATGCACTGCGGGAAGCCGGGTTACCGGATGACGGAAAGTCTGTCCTGTACGATGGTCGGACCGGAGAAGCGTTTGATAACCGGATTGCCGTTGGGGTCATGTACTACATGAAACTCGCCCACATGGTTGAAGATAAGATTCACTCCCGGTCAATCGGACCATACTCACTGGTTACCCAGCAGCCACTTGGTGGGAAAGCCCAGTTTGGTGGTCAGCGGTTTGGTGAAATGGAAGTGTGGGCCCTGGAAGCTTACGGGGCTGCATACACCCTGCAAGAAATTCTGACGTACAAGTCAGATGATGTTGTGGGCCGGGTTAAGGCTTACGAAGCAATCGTTAAGGGCGAACCAATTCCGCAGCCAGGAGTCCCAGAATCATTCCGTGTGCTTGTTAAGGAACTGCAAGCATTAGGGTTAGACATGCAGGTTCTGGACGCCGACAAGAAGGAAATCGAACTGCGTGATATGGACGAAGAGGACGATAACATCGTTAACGTCGATGCACTGAGCCGGGTAGCCCGGGAGCAGGCTGCCAAGAAGGCAAAGGAAGAAGCTGCAAAGAAGCGGGAGGCTGAGGAAAACGACGCTTCCAAGGACGACGATGCAGCAACGGATAACGATGCAGAATAATGAATAACACAACGAAAGGGAGGTTGGTTCAGTGATCGATGTTAATAAATTCGATAGCATGCAGATTGGCTTAGCTTCCTCCGATAAGATCCGGAGTTGGTCTTACGGGGAAGTCAAGAAGCCTGAAACAATTAACTACCGGACGTTGAAGCCCGAAAAGGACGGGCTGTTTGACGAGCGGATTTTCGGCCCAACTAAGGACTGGGAATGTGCCTGCGGAAAGTACAAGGGCATCCGGTACAAGGGCGACGTCTGCAACCGGTGTGGGGTTGAAATCACGAACGCCAAGGTGCGGCGTGAGCGGATGGGCCACATTGAGTTGGCCGCACCTGTAACCCACATCTGGTACTTTAAGGGGATTCCAAGCCGGATGGGGCTCGTCTTAGACATGAGCCCGCGGGCATTGGAAGAAATCATCTACTTCGCATCATACGTGGTTACGGACCCAGGGGAAACGCCGCTTGAAAAGAAGCAGCTGTTAACCGAGCAGGAATACCGCGAAAAGCGCGAAGAGTTCGGAAGCGAATTCCAGGCTAGCATGGGGGCCGAAGCAGTCCGGACACTGTTGGCCGACGTTGACCTGGAAAAGGAATGTGCGGAATTAAAGGACGAACTGCGGGAGGCAACGGGGCAGAAACGGACCCGGGCAGTCCGCCGGTTAGACATCCTTGAAGCCTTCCTGAAGTCGGGGAACCGGCCGGAGTGGATGGTAATGGATGCCATCCCGGTTATCCCGCCTGATTTACGACCAATGGTTCAGCTCGAAGGGGGTCGGTTTGCAACGTCCGACCTTAACGACCTGTACCGGCGGGTAATTAACCGGAATAACCGGTTAAAGAAGTTGCTGGACTTAAATGCGCCGGGAATCATCGTGCAAAACGAAAAGCGGATGCTCCAGGAAGCCGTTGACGCCCTGATTGATAACGGACGGCGTGGGCGGCCAGTTACCGGCCCAGGAAACCGGCCACTGAAGTCCCTTTCCCACATGCTGAAGGGGAAGCAGGGACGGTTCCGGCAGAACCTGCTGGGGAAGCGGGTTGACTACTCTGGTCGTTCTGTTATTGACGTTGGCCCAAGCTTGCGGTTAAACCAGATGGGAATTCCGCACGAAATGGCGCTTGAATTATTCAAGCCGTTCTTGATGCACGAATTAGAGAAGCGTGACATGGCTTCCAACATTAAGAACGCTAAGCGGAAGATTGAACGGCAGGATGATGACATTTGGGATGTTCTCGAAGACGTTATCAAGGAACACCCTGTTCTGTTGAACCGGGCACCTACGCTGCACCGGTTAGGGATTCAGGCCTTCGAACCAAAGCTGGTTGACGGAAAGGCCATGCGGCTCCACCCGTTAGTATGTGAAGCCTACAACGCCGACTTCGACGGGGATCAAATGGCGATCCACGTGCCGCTGTCAGCGGAAGCTCAGGCTGAAGCCCGGCTGTTAATGCTTGCTGCCCACCATATTCTGGCACCGAAGGATGGGAAACCAATCATTTCACCATCCCAGGATATGACGATCGGGAACTACTACATCACGACCGAAGAAAAGGGCCGTGAAGGCGAAGGCATGATCTTTAAGGACGTTAACGAAGTCCGGTTAGCCTACCAGAACAACTACGTCCACCTGCACACACGGATTGGGTTGGAAACCGCCTCACTCGCAAAGCAGGGGAAGCCGTTTACCGACTGGCAGAAGGACCGGATTATGGTGACGACGGCCGGAAAGGCAATCTTTAACGAGATTCTGCCAACCGACTTCCCGTACCTGAACGAGCCGACGGATGACAACCTGTACGGGCAGGTTCCGGACAAGTACTTCCTTGAACCAGGCCAGAACATCATGGACTACATGAACAAGACGGACATTGTTCCGCCATTCAAGTCCGGCTTCTTGTCAGACATCATTGCCGCTGTCTACAAGAAGTTTAAGGTGACGGAAACGTCCGAGTTACTGGACCGGATGAAGGATCTCGGGTACTTCGAATCAACGAAGTCCGGGTTAACCGTTGGGTTCATCGACGTAACGGAAGTCCCTGAAAAGCCAGAAATCGTGGCGGAAGCCCGGAAAAAGGTCGCAATGGTGGCCAAGCAGTTCCGGCGCGGACTTATCACGGATGACGAACGCTACAACCAGGTAATTTCAATCTGGAACGATGCGAAGGACCAGATCCAGCAGCGGCTGGTTGAAGACATTGACCCGTCTAACCCAATCCAGATGATGTCGGATTCCGGGGCGCGGGGGAACATCTCCAACTTTACGCAGCTGTCCGGGATGCGTGGTTTGATGGCTGCCCCGAACGGCAAGACCATGGAACTGCCGGTTATCTCAAACTTCCGGGAAGGGTTATCCGTGATGGAAATGTTCATTTCCTCCCACGGGGCCCGGAAAGGGATGACGGATACCGCCCTGAAGACGGCCAACTCTGGGTACCTGACCCGGCGGTTGGTTGACGTGGCTCAGGACGTGATTGTCCGGGAAGAAGACTGTGGCACTGACCGCGGGTTAATTGTCACGGACATCCGGGACGATAACGACGAAATCGTTGAACCACTGTACGACCGGATTCTTGGCCGGTACACGATGAAGTCCATCCATGATCCAGAATCTGGCGAAGTGCTTGTTCCAGCCGACCACTTAATGGACGAGGATGACGCCCAGCGGGTTGTTGATGCTGGAGTCAAGCGGGTTACGATCCGGTCAGCATTTACCTGCAACACCCGGCACGGGGTATGCAAGAAGTGCTACGGCCGGAACATGGCTACTGGTGATGCCGTTGAAGTCGGTGAAGCCGTCGGAACGGTGGCTGCCCAGTCAATTGGTGAACCAGGAACGCAGCTGACGATGCGGAACTTCCACCAAGGTGGGGTTGCCGGTGACGATATTACCCAAGGGTTACCGCGTGTCGAAGAAATCTTTGAAGCCCGGAACCCGAAAGGACGCGCAATCATTACTGAGGTTACGGGGGTTATCGATGCAATCGAGGAGAACCCGGCCGAACGGACGAAGACGATTACCGTTAAGGGTGAGACGGATACGCGGACGTACGATCTGCCATTTACTTCCGTTCTAAAGGTTGCTGAAGGTGATGAGGTTCACCGGGGTGACCCGTTGACGGTTGGTTCAATCGACCCGAAGGAACTGATTCAGGTGCGCGACACCCTTTCAACCGAGAAGTACATTCTGGCTGAAATCCAGAAGGTTTACCGGATGCAAGGGGTGGACATTGCCGACAAGCACGTCGAGGTAATGGCCCGGAAGATGCTCCGCAAGGTCCGTGTCATGGATCCAGGTGAGACCGACATGCTCCCAGGGACGCTGCTTGATATCGGCGACTTCACCGATAACAACGAGCAGGCCCTTTACGTCGGCAAGACGCCAGCAACGGCCCGGCCAGTACTTCTTGGAATTACGAAGGCATCACTGGAAACCAACAGTTTCCTGTCAGCCGCATCATTCCAGGAAACAACCCGGGTTCTGACGGATGCCGCTATTCGGGGCAAGAACGATCCGTTAGTTGGACTGAAGGAAAACGTCATTATCGGGAAGCTGATTCCAGCCGGAACAGGAATGCCGAAGTACCGCAACATCGAGCCGGAAACGCCCGATGCCATTGCGACGGACAGCGTATACTCGATTTCCGACGTCGAAAAGCAGCTTAAGATGAATGAGGATAATCACCCTGACGCCGTTAAATAAGACGGAATAAGGGGATAAGAAAAAGGAACCAGGATTCCAAAATGGAGTCCGGGTTCCTTTTTGCTTACGCTGAGGGGCGTCTTACTTAGTAACGTAGACGTACAATCCGTTCGGCGAGAAGGCGACCTGGTAGTGGACGCCGTGGTTGGTAATCGTCTTGAGGGTTGTTTGTTGTGTTTTTTGGTGGTTAGTGGCCCGCTTAAACGCCCGCAAAACCTGTTTTCCGTTTGCCCCACATGCTTGACTCAGGGCCATAAAGGCGGTTCCGAACTGCCGGGCAGCCTGCTTATCCTTGAGACTGTGAAGCGGAATAATCATGGTAACCCCCATTAGCTGATTATCCTGCATGTTTCCCCGCAGGGTGTACGCCTTCGTCCTAACCAGGGGATGGACGCCCTGGCGGTACGCAGGAAGCTGATAAGCACGTGTTTTTTGGCGGGCCTGGGCGAGGATATTCTGGGCCTGCTGGGCTTGCTGCAAAAGTTGTGGGTTACTTTGTGCCGCCTGGGGGTTTTTCTTTATCGCAGTTGCCGCTTGCAGTTGCCGTTGCTGCTTGGGAGACAGGTGTGCCATGGTAATGATTTGGTTATACCGCTGGGCAAACTGGGAGTAACTTCCTAGGGGCGTGGCCGCCTTAACCGTAACCTGGTGGCGCGGTGCGTGGGAAGAAAGGAGGGTCACGGTTTGTTCGTGCAGGGTTGGCGCGACCGTAACCACAAACGAATGGTTGTGGACGGAAGCCGTGTGCGGTTTGCCGTTCCCAATCCGGTACCTGATAGTCTTGCCAGCAGCGTGGCCCTTAATGGTGGCGACAATGCCCGTTTGCTGGTACGTTTTGGCCGTGGTTGTAATCTGGGACTGGCAGCCGGCAAGCAGGCCACCAAAGCCCAGAACCGTTGCGATGGTGATTAGGCGTTTCTTCATGCTAACCCTCCTTCGTCCATTGTGACGTTGCCTTCAAACTGGGAATTGTACAGATCGGCGTAGAACCCGTTCTGTGCTAAGAGTGTGTTATGAGTTCCGGTTTCCACGATCTGTCCGTGGTTCATTACGATAATCTGGTCCGCACTTTGAATTGTTGATAGCCGGTGCGCAACCACAAAACTAGTCCGGTTCTTCAGGAGCCGGTTCATGGCGTGCTGAATCTGCAGTTCGGTCCGGGTATCGACACTGGAGGTGGCCTCGTCCAGAATCAGGATTTCCGGATCGGCCACAAAGGCGCGGGCAATCGTCAGTAGTTGGCGCTGCCCCTGGGAGATGTTGGTTGACCCCTCCGTCAGGACCGTTTGGTAGCCATCAGGGAGCTGGCGGATAAATTCATCAGCATGGGCGGCCTTCGCGGCAGCGTAAATTTCTTCATCGCTGGCATCTTCCCGGCCGTATTTGAGGTTTTCCCAGATCGTTCCGGTGAAGAGCCATGTATCCTGGAGCACCATTGCGAAGTGGGAGCGCACCTCTTCCCGACTGAGCGTCCGGGTGTCGCGACCGTTTAACCGGATAACCCCGCCGGTAACGTCGTAGAACCGTTCAAGAAGGTTAATAATGGTGGTTTTCCCGGCACCGGTTGGCCCTACAATGGCCGTCATTTCTCCCGGCTTAACTGTCAGGTTGTAATCGGTCATCAGGTTCGCAGCGTGCGGGTAGTGGAAGCGCACGTGCTGAAATTCAATAATCCCAGCAGGGTCCTTTTCTGCGGGGAGGGTGGTCGGTGGTTCCTGCATGTCTGGTTCGTCGAGGACACCAAAGACCCGTTCGGCTGACGCGATTGTCAGCTGAATGGTGTTGGCTAAGTTCGCCAGCTGCATAATCGGTTGCGAGAAGTTGGTCGAGTACTGCAGCATTGCCTGAACGTTCCCCAGTGAAATCTGGCCGTGGGTGACCTCGATGCCCCCAACAATCGCGACGACCACGTAACTCAGGTTGCTGACAAACCGCATTAGCGGCCGCATGATGCCTGAGAAAAGCTGGGCCTTCCATGATGCCTGGTAAACCTGCTCATTTTCCTGTTCAAAGCGGGCAATCACGTCCTCTTCGCGGGCAAACGCCTTGACAACTTCCTGGGCAGCGTAGTTTTCCTCAACCTGGTTGTTTAGTAATCCCAGGTGATTTTGCTGGGCGGTGAAGTTCTTTTGCGACTGCGGGGCGATGACTCCTACCAAAACGGCACTTACCGGAATGGCCAGGACAATCAGGAGGGTCAGTTTCCAACTGATGGTCAGCATTAACCAGAACGTCCCCACCAGCTGAACAATGGCCGTTACCAGCTGGGTAAGGGTTTGTTGGAGGGTCGACGAAATGTTGTCCAGGTCGTTAATGGCGGTACTAATGATGTCCCCGTTGTTGTGGTCATCGTAGTAGTGGACCGGGACGGTCATCATCTTATGCTTCATTTGTTTGCGCATCTGGTAAACAGAGCGCTGGGCAAGTACGTTCATAATCAGGCGTTGCCCGAACGACAGCACCGCTGAGATTACGTATAGCCCAAGGACAATTAGCAGGATATGGCCGACCCGGGCAAAATCAATTGGCCAGTGTTTCATGGGAATGCCCGCCTTTTGCATGGCCGTTCCCTGCATCACGCCCTTAAAGATGGTGGTGGTAGCTTTTCCAAGAATCTTCGGTGTTTGAATCTGACAAACCTGGCCAACCACCGCCAGGATGAGGACGACGGCGATGGCAAACAACCGGTTTTTCATGTAAACCAGGAGCCGCCCCGTTGTTTTCCAGAAGTTTTTGGGCTTTTGAACCTTACCGCGAACTCTTTTCGGCACGGTGATCCTCCTCCTTTCTTAACTGCGAGTGAACAATGTCCTGGTAAACGGCATTGGTTGCCAGGAGTTGTTGGTGGGTCCCCCGGCCGACCATTTTTCCGTGATCCAGTACAATGATCGGGTCGGCATCCGCCACGGTGGCGATTCGTTGCCCAACAATGACAACCACGCGCTCCTTCATGCGCGGATCATTCTTGAGGGCGGCCCGCAAGCGGGCATCGGTCCGAAAATCGAGGGCGGAAAACGAATCATCAAAAACGTAGATGCTGGCGTCCTTTACCAGGGCGCGGGCAATCGCCAACCGTTGTCGTTGGCCGCCAGAGAAGTTGGCTCCTTCCTGGTCAACGGGTGCATCGAGTTGGTCCGGGAGGGCGCGGACAAAGTCGGCGGCCTGCGCAACGGTGAGGGCGTGCCAGATTTCTTCGTCCGTTGCGTCCTTCTTTCCCCACAGCATGTTACTTCTGATGGTGCCACTAAAAAGAGTTGCTTTTTGGGGGACCAGGGCAACCTGACTGCGGAGCTCGTGGAGACTAATCGCTTGGACAGGAACCCCGTTTACCCGGATCGTCCCAGTAGACGGGTCGTAGAAGCGCGGAATAAGGTTGACCAGGGAGGTTTTCCCTGAACCAGTGCTTCCGATTACGGCTACCGTGTCCCCAGCGTGGGCCGAGAAGGTCACGGCGTCAAGGGCCGGCGCCCCGCCGCCCGGATAGGTGAACTGCACGGCGTCAAATTCCAGGGCAGCTGGTTGGGCGTTAATTGGGGTGGGATGCTGCGGCTCAGTAATTGCGCTGGTTGTATCTAAAACCGCGTTTAACCGCTTAGCGGAGGCCTGCGCCCGCGGAACGAGCACAAACACCATTGCAAGCCACATGAAACTAATCAAAATCTGGGTAGCGTAGGCGATAAACGCCATCATGTTTCCGACTGCCGTGGCCTGAACCGCAATCAGGTGGCTTCCCCAGTACGTAATTAGCACGTTGGTCGAACTCATGATAAGGGTTGCAATGGGGAGCATCAATGCGGTAATGCTGTATACTTTCACGGCGTTTTGCGTGTAGTCCCGGTTGACACGATCAAACCGGTCCTGTTCAAATTGGTCCTGACGGAATGCCCGGATAACCCGCACCCCCGTCAAACCTTCCCGGAAGACCCGGTTGACGGCATCAAGCTTTTTTTGCATGGCCGCAAAGAGCGGACCGGCAAAGTAGACAATGATGCCGACCAACAGAGCGAGGGCGGGGAGAACAATGATGAAGACCAGCGTGAGGGTTGGACTCTTGGCGTAGGCTAAGACGCTGGCACAGATTAACATTAACGGTGCCATCATCATTAACCGCAAAAACATTAAGACAACGTTTTGAATCTGCATGATGTCGTTGGTTGTCCGGGTGATGAGGGACGACGTACCAAAGTGTTCCCGTTCAGCGTGGGAGGCGGTGATGACCTTCCGGAAAACGGCGCTCCGTAAGCGCTGCCCGAGCTTTTGGGAACCCTGGGCGGAGAAGAAGGCGTTGGCCGCCGCTGCCCCCATACTGATTAGGGAGAAGAACAGCATGATTATCCCAATGCGGACAATGGCGTGCAGATTGCCCTTCGCAATTCCGTCGTTAACGATGTTGGCCGTTAACGTTGGCAAATACAATAAGGTAATGACCTGAATCAACATGAAAACAAATGATCCAAGCACGGCCTTTTTAGGAAGACGCTTACGAATGAGTCTAATCATCTGAATCCCCCCGTTTCACAACACCGTTTTCCAGCCAGGAAATTAGCGTATCGAACTGGTCAAGCGCCTGCTGGCGAGGATCCTCTTCCCCGCGGTAACTCGCCATGATATAGAGACGAATCCCGAAGAAAATGGTGGCAAACAACTCCTGTTGCAGTAGGGGAAGTTGGTCAGCGGTAAGCGTCAGGCGGTCAAGGGCCACGTTTTGGGTGGTAAGCACGGGCTTTTTAGCCGGACGCTTCTTTTTCTTCCGCGGTTGCATTTGGTGGTCACGAAAGGCAATAAAGGTGTTTTGCCAGAAGCGGTAGTACTGGGGTGATGTAATATCATCGAGAATAACGGGGAAAAGTTGCCGAATAGCGGCAAACGGGTTTCCCTGACTCTCAGTTTGAAATTTGTGCCACTGGTTGATCCACGATGTCCGAAATTGGTTGATAATGTAGTGGTGAAGATCAAACTTGTCTTCGAAGTACTGGTAAAAACTCCCCCGGGGGATTCCCGCTTGTTTAATAATGTGACTGATGGTTGCATCGCTAACGGGGACACGGGAAAATTCTTGAATGGCCGCATCAACTAAACGGTGCCGTTTTTCCTGGGGAAGGTTTAGGAATGTTTGGGTTGGCATGGGTTCCTCCTTTAAAACGTGTAATTCTCCATGACAATTTGTCATGTGACATAATGTCATACTAACGCCTCCTTTAGGAGCATGTCAATTATGATCGTTGCGTTTTTTCTTAAAATGGACTAGGATGAATTTGATGCGATGAGTCGAGGTGGTCAGCGCTGCGGCGCACCGACCACACGCACTTGCAGGCTTCCATACCACCGGATTGTGGGGAAGGGAATGACCGTTGTGGAGCGGGCATTCCGCTATCGTTTGGGATGGTTCTGCACGGGGGAGCTTAATGGCTCCCTTTTTGTTATTTCTTATTTGGATTTCAGGGTAAATATGCTATGATTGGCCTACATTCGGTTCACAGCTAACTTTAAGGAGGAAACTACAATGAAATGGTTACTCATCATTATTGTTGTGTTGGCCGTAATTTTAATCGGCGGCTACATTGTTTTGTATAACGGGCTTCAACGGGCCAAGGTATACACCGAAGAGGCGTGGAGCCAAATTGACGTGCAGCTTCAGCGGCGGAACGACTTGATTCCGAACCTGGTTAACACGGTAAAGGGGTATGCCGAACACGAAAAGAGCACCTTTGAACAGGTCGTGCAGCTGCGGAACCAGTTGGTTAACGTTCCGGCGGATGATCACCAGCAAAAGATGGAACTTTCTAATCAGATTACTGATAGCTTAAAGTCGATTTTTGCGTTATCAGAAAATTACCCTGATTTGAAGGCCAGCACAGAGTTTTCTCAGTTACAGGAGGAGCTAAGTAACACCGAAAACAAGATTGCGTACTCGCGGCAGCTTTTTAATAACCAGGCGGCCAACTTTAACCAGAAATTAGTGACGTTCCCGACGAACATCATTGCCCGGTTAAGCGGCTTAACTAAGGTAGGTTACCTGCAGGCTCCAGATGAGGCCCAGCAGGTCCCAGAAGTAAAGTTCTAGGTGGTGATGCACCGTGTTGTTTCAACAAATTGCACAGAATAAACGCCGCACGGTTTACGTCCTGACGGCATTTATTTTGCTGGTTGCGGTCGTGGGCGCCGCTGTGGGCGACCTGTTTTTCGGAAGTATCAGTGCGGGACTGGTTGCTGCGGTGGTTTTGGGGATTATTTACTTCATTGTGACTTGGAGTCAGTCGACTGAAATCGTCATGAACATGAACCATGCCCGGGAGATTCACACGGCCGCCGAGTACCCGGAGCTCTGGCACGTGGTGGAGGACATGGCTTTAGCGGCAAATGTTCCCATGCCCCGGGTGTTTATCATTGATGACCCTAGTCCGAACGCGTTTGCAACGGGCAACCGGCCAGAGGAAGCAGCGGTTGCGGTCACGCAGGGGTTGTTGGACCGGCTAAACCGGGAAGAACTAGAGGGGGTAATTGCCCACGAGGTTTCCCACATTCGCAATTACGACATTCGGCTCCAGACCATTTCGCTTGCCCTCGTTTCGGTTGTGTCCGTCCTGGTAAGCATGGGGATGCGCTTCTTTTGGTGGGGCGGTGGCCGGGGCAACCGGGATGATGAGGATAATGGAAACAGCGTACTAACAATTGTGTTTGCCGTTGGGTCGGTGTTAGTGCTGCTGCTCGGACCGCTGGCGGCCACCCTTGCTCAGATGGCGCTCTCCCGTAACCGGGAATACCTGGCCGATGCTTCGGGGGTGGAGCTCACCCGGAATCCGCATGGGTTAATCAGTGCGTTGCAGAAAATCACTGATAGTGAACCAATGAAGGCCGCCGATGCTAGTAGCGCCGGGTTATACATTGCTAACCCGTTTAAAAAACGGTCGTGGACCCACCTCTTTGATACTCACCCGCCGGTGGCCGACCGGATTAAGCGGTTGGAAGCGATGTAGTTCGATTGATTAAATGACAGGATAATTATTATTCCAGCAAGGAGGTTGCGTTAAAATGCGTAACCTCCTTGTTGCTACCTTATGCCAGGTTTCTGTTGTTAGGTACGACCGTTTTTAATTGACTTTTATCTGGGAAGGGAATATAGTTAGGGTTCACTTTACCGGAAATACAGTATGGTACAATAACGGGGAGAACGGGCGGAAGACCGCCCTTAAGAAACGGAAGGAAAGCATAATATGAACATGCAGTTAAGTGAGGTTGCCCAAGCGCTTGCCGCGCCTGAACCGGTTGATGTTGGTCAGGTGACGGTTACAAGTGTGGGGTTTGATAGTCGCCAGTTAACCGCAGGAGCACTGTTTATCCCGCTGATTGGCGAGCATGATGGGCACGCGTACGTCGCAGCGGCCAAGCGGGCTGGTGCGGTAGCAACGCTATGGCAGGCTGACCATGGCTCGGTGCCAGCGGACTTACCCGCAATTGTTGTGCCGGATACCTTAGCGGCACTGCAACGCCTTGCCCGGTACTACCTTGAACGGGTTAATCCACGGGTGGTTGCCGTAACGGGAAGTAACGGCAAAACGACCACGAAGGATATGATTGCCGCGGTTCTGGGAACGACCTTTACCGTTCACAAGACGAACGCCAACTTCAATAATGAAATTGGTGTGCCAGTTACCGTGCTGGGAATGGATGAACGGACGGAAGTGTTGGTCGTTGAGATGGGCATGGATCGCAGCGGCCAACTTGATGCACTAAGCAAGCTGGTGTCGCCAGACGTTGCGGTGATTACCATGATTGGGGAAGCCCACATCGAATTCTTTGGAACCCGGGAACGCATTGCGGATGCGAAGATGGAAATTACCCACGGGCTGAAGGCGGACGGGACCCTGGTATACAACGGTGATGAGCCGCTGTTACGGGCGCGGACCGCTGACTTAGCGCAGGATGTCCGCACGTTTGGGACGCAAAAGGGTGATGACCTTGTCGCCCGGAAAATCACGGGGGATGCGACGACCACGACGTTTACGGCTAGTGCGTGGCCGGATGAGCCAATGACCGTCAACATGATTGGGACGTATAACGTGATGAACGCTTTGGCAGCGTTAAGTGTAGGACAGTTATTTAAGGTGCCCGCCGCTGATATGCGGGAGGCGTTAGGGACGTTTGCACTCACCGCGAACCGGACGGAATGGCGGGTTGCACCGAGTGGAATGCGGATTTTGAGCGACGTGTATAACTCCAACCCAACGGCGGCGCGGGAAGTGTTAGCGGCATTTACTAAAGCCCCAACAGACGGCCGGCGGATCGTTGTTTTGGGTGACATGTTGGAGCTTGGAGAGCAGGGAGCGGCGATGCACGCAGCGTTAGCGGATGCCCTCGATCACCGGAAGATTCAGCAGGTTTACCTGTGTGGTGACCTGATGAAGAACCTCGCGGCTGCGTTGGCTGACCGCTACGGGAAAGACCAGGTTCACTGGTACCCGTTGGCCCAACAACCCGTTTTAATTAATGATTTATTGTCGACCGTGCAAGCTGATGACATTGTTCTCTTGAAGGGAAGTCACGGCATGCACCTTGAGAAGGTCTTGGCGGCGCTGACAACACCGTCAGTTGGTTAGGAGAAAAACGTGGAACAGTTTGCAGATTTAGGTTTAGATCAGGAACTACTTGCTGCGGTTGCCCGGTGCGGGTACACCACGCCCACCCCGATTCAGGCAAAAACCATTCCGCTGGAATTAGCCGGGACAGACGTTGTGGGGCAGGCTCAAACGGGAACCGGGAAGACGGCTGCTTTTGGGTTAGGGCTTCTTCAGCGGATTAATCCGGGAAGAAACGTTATTCAGGCGCTGGTCATTGCCCCAACGCGGGAGTTGGCCGGCCAGACCCAGGAAGAGTTGTTTAAGCTGGGAAAGGAAAAACACGCTCACGTGCAGGTTGTTTATGGGGGGGCGGATATCCGCCGCCAGATTCGGAGCTTACGGCGTCCCCCGCAGATTTTAGTGGGGACCCCGGGACGACTCCTTGATCACCTTAACCGCCACACCATTGATTTAAGTAACGTGCAGACGGTGGTGCTGGACGAAGCCGATGAAATGCTTGATATGGGCTTTTTGGATGATATCCGGCATATTCTTAAACAGACCCCTACGAAACGGCAGACGTTACTGTTTTCCGCAACGATGCCCCCGGCAATTATGCAGGTCAGCCAGCAGTTCATGACGCACCCGGCAATCGTGAAGGTGCAGACGCAGGAACTGACTACCGACCTTGTTGACCAGTACTTTGTGCGGGTGCAGGAGCGGGAGAAGTTTGATACCCTTACCCGCCTCTTAGACGTCCAACACCCGCGGTATGCGATTATTTTTGGCCGGACTAAGCGCCGGGTGGATGAGCTGACCCGGGGATTGCAAACCAGAGGATTTAATGCTGGGGGAATCCACGGTGATTTGACCCAGCAGCAACGCACACTTATCATGCGCCAGTTTCGTGCGGGGCGGTTGGCCGTCCTGGTCGCAACGGATGTCGCCGCGCGGGGACTGGATATTTCTGCGGTGACCCACGTATATAACTACGACATTCCCCAGGACCCAGAGAGCTACGTTCACCGGATTGGGCGGACTGGCCGGGCCGGAAAACACGGGGTGGCGGTCACCTTTGTTACTGGAAACGAACGCCCGTACCTTCGGGCGATTGAGCAGCTGACTAATAAACGAATGATGCCGCTCAAGCCCCCAACCCAGGACGAGGCGTTTGCGGGCCAGCTTGCCCAGGCGCAACGGCGAATTCAAGAGTTAGTGGCACAAACCGACCATACGAAGTACGAGGATGTTGCCCGGCAATTGTTAGCACATAATGATGCGGTTGATTTGGTCACGGCGTTTGTCGATGAACTAACCAAGGATCAACAACGGACGCTTCCCGTGCGCATTACGGCGGAACGCCCGCTTCCCCGGCGGCACCACGAGAATAACCGGGGACACCGGCCGAATGGTAAACAGCGGGAGAAAACGCAGCAAGGTTCTTCCCGCAAAACCACTAAGCGCCGGACAAGAACGCGGCAGGATGGCCGCAAGCGGGCAGGCGGATACACGATTCGCAAGAAGAAGTAGTTTAGTTAAGGAGGGAACCGGATGATTTACGGGATTGGGATTGATGTTGCTCCGCTAGCCCAGATAAAGCGAGCGGCAGCCAAGCAGCACTTTATTGACTACGTCCTAACTCCCCGCGAGCGGGAACAGTACGATGCGTTACCATCGCCAAAACGCCAGGTTGAATACTTAGCGGGCCGGTTCTCGGCAAAGGAATCGTACAGTAAGGCACTGGGAACGGGAATTGGCAAAAGCGTGGGGTTCCACGATCTCACGGTTTTAAATGATAGGGCGGGGAAACCATACTTCGCCGCCCATCCCCGGGAAGGGGTGTTAACCGCCCATGTTAGTATCACTCATACGGATGAGCTGGCGGGGACGGAAGTGATTCTGGAACAGAACGGAGGGGAAGACGAGTGATTATTGGAAAGCACCGGAACTCCAAGGCAATCATTGATTTAGGAGCAATTAAGGAAAATATTCGGCGGGAACGGGCCCGGATGGCCGCCGACCAGTCATTGTTTGCGGTCGTTAAGGCCAACGCCTACGGTTATGGGCTGTTACCAGTCGCTCAGGCGGCCGTAGAAGCAGGCGTCGACGGTTTTTGTGTTGCGGTTATTGACGAAGGGGTTGCCCTCCGGAACGCGGGAATCACGAAAACGATTCTGGTTCTGGGGGTAACGTCGGCCAATACGGCGGTATACAGTGCAATGCACGACCTCTCCGTAACGGTGGCCGATACCGCCTTTTTAACCGCCGCCCAGCCGCTTTTAGCGCAGGAACACCGGCGGTTAAAGGTCCACCTGGCACTTGATTCAGGAATGGGCCGGATTGGCTTTACCAGTTCAGATGAACTGCAAAGGGCTCTGCAGTTTATTACGGCTCATCCCCAGGAGTTTGACCTGGAGGGGATCTTTACCCACTTTGCGACGGCCGATGATCCGGATCCAGCCTACTACGAGCAGCAAATGGCCCGGTTTAAGGAACTAATGGCACCTGTGACTGCCAAACCGCGGTTTGTACACGTTGCTAACTCTGCCGCTGCGTTGTGGCACAAGGAGTGTGGCGGAAACGCCATCCGGTTAGGAGTAGCAATGTACGGGATGAATCCGGCGGGAACGGCCCAGGCGATGCCGGCGGGGTTCCATTCAGCTTTGACCCTTGAAAGTGAGCTCGTGTTTGTTAAGCAGATTAACCCGGGTGACTCGGTGGGATACGGCAAGACCTACACGGCGCAAAAGCCCGAATGGATTGGGACCGTGCCGATGGGCTATGCCGATGGGTGGCTCCGGCGAATGCAGGGTTCCCAGGTTCTGGTTGATGGTCATTTTTGTGAGATTGTTGGGCGTGTATGCATGGACCAGTTCATGATTCGGCTCCCGCACGCCTATCCTCAAGGGACGCGGGTCACGTTAATTGGCGAAAATAACGGTAGTGTGATTACCCCGCAGGACGTTGCTGATTATGCGCACACGATTAACTACGAAATTACGTGTTGCTTATCAGGCCGAATTAAACGCGAATACCGTAAATAAAAGAACCTTGACTGGTGTGGCGTTCCGTGGTTTATTATGGAACTGGAGAACTTAATAAGGGATAGAGGCGCCATGACTAAATACGGAAATAACGAGCAAGCAGATATTACAGGTTACAAGCACCTAGCAGAGTATTGTGCTTTTTACGAGGTTACACGGGAAGATTTAGTGACGCATCCGGAGTATGCGGCGCACATTTTAAAGTACCAGCCGTACCTGGAACAGTTAATCACGGGATACGGTGTAATGGGAACAATTAACCGGCCAATTGCGGAGGGTGTTCAGCAGGAGGAGACTGCGGATTCCCGCCGTAATTAAGGCGACAGTAATGGGGGATTTTAATTGACAGAGAATAGCGTGGTGAAGCGGGGCGATGTCTTCTTCGCAAACCTTTCACCGGTTGTTGGCTCAGAGCAGGGAGGAAGCCGGCCGGTACTGGTAATCCAGAATAATATTGGTAATAAGTACAGTCCAACGGTGATTGTGGCGGCAATTACTTCCCGGATTACAAAGCCGCGGATGGTGACGCACGTGGCCCTGGAAGCTAAGAAAACAGGGCTTGAGCGGGATTCCGTTGTGTTGCTTGAGCAAATTCGGACGATTGATAAGCAGCGGTTGACGGACCGGGTAACCCACCTTGATTCACAAATGATGCACGACGTTGATGAGGCGTTAAAGGTGAGCGTGGGGTTAGTGCGGTTACATACCGGAAAATCGCGGGAACACTAGGTGGTTGGCCGCGCTTTTTTACCAGTGAAGTAAAGTTGAGTTTAATAATAGTAAGGATGATGAAAGATGTGGCGAGTACAAATCAATGCGGATCAACCACTTCAGGGAAATTCAGGAACGGTAACGGTTGAATTAGGAATTCTTCCGCTTCCTGGAGACACGTTAATGGTGGGCGATAACAATGCCCAGTGGCGCGTGGTGGAGCGGACAATTATCGTTCACGATGCAACCCACCCGAAAAAGGAGTACGTGGATGCGGTTCTTCAGGTCACGCGGATTTAGGAAAACTATTCCCGGAGGTTTTCAATTTCAGGAACGTCAAAGTGTTTGCGCTTAAGGTTAGCCACAATTTTGTTAAGCTTTGTGGGGGTTACGTCAGCTGGCAGGGTGAACATTGTCCGCCGGGGTTCCCCATCCGTCCGGATATCAAGCGTCATGCAGCTGGCAATGGCGGTGTACTTCGTGATAATTTTGGCGATGCTAACAAGATCCCCCCGTTCGTCTGGTGAGGTGACCGTCAAAACGTAGCTCCCAATATCGACGTTCCACGATTGTGAGAGCATTTTAAGGAGCCGGTTATGGGTCAAAATCCCATAAAACCGGTTGTTTTCGTCTAAAACGGTAATGTACGGCAGGTCCCGGATGGCGAAGAAGACCGTGAAGAACTGGGAGTTTAGCGTGACAAACTTGGTTGCGTTTTTCAGCAGGTGGGTCACGGGCAGCTGCATGTCACCACCACGGGATTTATGCCGGTAGATGTGCATCTTATAGATGTTTCCGCGGTAGATGTTACCCGTCGCGTCAAGGATTGGGACGCACCGGAACCCGGATGTTTCTAAAACGGTGAGTGCTTCTTCTAGGGTAGCGTCCTCACGTACAGTTGTAAGTTCAGCTTTGGGCTTAATGAGGTCCTTCATTAGCATGATCTATCCCTCCCGGTACCTTAACTCCCGTCTACCATACCATAAAATCTTCCCCATGAAACGGGGAATTTAAAAAGCGCCCCGCAAGTCCGGTAATTGCCGGATAAGCAGGGCGCTATTTGTTTCTTAGTTAAAAGGGATTAGTCGGGAATGCCGGCTTCCTTAAGCGCGTCATCCAGAACCCCGCGAAGGACCGTTGCGGAATGTTGGAGCTGGGCGCGCTCTTCGGTGCTGAGGTCCATTTCAATAATTTCCTTCAGCCCGTCACCACCAACAACGCTCGGAACCCCCGTGAAGACGTTATGAATGCCATACTGGCCGTCCAGGTAAGCAGACGTAATAATTACGCTCTGTTCATCGTTCAGGATGGCCTTGCACAGCCGGGCTGTGGCCGCCCCGATGCCGTAGAAGGTGGCCCCCTTCTTAGCAATAATTGTGCCACCCTTGTGCTTAACGTCTTCTTCGATTTCATGCAGGCGGTTGGTTGAAACGCCCTTTGCTGAAGCATATGTTAACAACGGCGTGCCCCCAACGGTTGCGGCGGAGTAAGCGGCTACCTGGGAATCGCCGTGTTCACCGAGGACGTACGCGTGAACTGACCGGGCGTCCGCAATTCCTAATTCCTTTGCAAGGGCCACCCGAATCCGGGAACTGTCGAGGGCGGTGCCGGCGCCAATGACCCGGTCCTTCGGGAATCCGGACAGCTTCCACGTTGCGTACGTAAGAACGTCAACGGGGTTGGCAACAACGACGAAAATACCGTTGAACCCGGATTGGACAACGGGATCAACAATTGATTTTAAAATTGTGAGGTTTTTCCCAACTAGCTGTAACCGGGTTTCACCGGGTTTCCGCGGAACGCCGGCTGTGATAACCACCAAATCAGCGTCCTTACAATCGGCATAGTCAGCAGCGTAGATGTTTTTAGGGGCGCTAATGGCCGTGGCGTCTTCCAGGTCAATGGCGTCACCGTAACTGTGATCCTTCTTGATGTCGATGATTCCGAGTTCGGCCCCGATTCCTTCGAGGGTGAGGGCGTAAGCAATCGTGGAGCCGACCGCGCCGTCCCCAACGAGCATAATTTTTGAATGGTGCTTGTTCATAGTGCGTCCTTCCTTCTGTTAAGTAAGTATTTGTGACTGTTATCACTAATCACAATGTACCATGCTTTAATTTCTGGGACAAGCAAAAAGAAAGCGATTTCGAAATTGATCAATGATTCATGGTCTTGTGCGCCGTTGTATAATAAACATACATAATAGTGAAGCGCCCGCGGCACCCCTGTGTCTGGGCTTTTTGTGTAACGGTAAAAATGGAGGGGTTACGGATGAAAATGATTGTCGGCCTGGGGAATATCGGCCAGGAGTACGCGGGAACACGGCATAACGTCGGTTTCATGGTGATTGATGAATTGGCGGCGCAAAATAACGTCACAATTAACCACGTGCAGGGCGACGCGTTGACGGCCACCGCCCACATTGATGGTGAACGGGTGCTGCTGGTAAAGCCGACGACGTACATGAACGAATCGGGCCGCGCCGTCCGCCAGTTGATGGACTACTACAAGGTAAGCCGGGATGAATTGATGATTATTCAGGACGACATGGATATGGAACTCGGCCGGTTGCGTTTCCGGGCGAAGGGTTCAGCTGGTGGGCATAACGGCATTAAAAGCGTCATTGCCCACGTTGGCGGGCAGGATTTTAAACGCTTAAAATTAGGAATTGGGCATCCCACAAAGATGACCGTGGTTAACTGGGTGCTCTCCCAGTTTAGTGCGCCCGAACGGATTACGTTTGACGAAACGGTTACGAAAGCCGTCAAAGGATTGCAGGAATGGGTTTTAACGGATGATTTTAATCAGGTAATGAACCGGTATAACGGATAGGGGGCTGAACTTTGAAGGTCACAACGCTGTTAGAACAGAATAAGGATGTCCGGCACTGGGTGGCAAACCTTAATAAGGGCCGCCGCCACATGATGACCGGCCTGACGGGGTCCGCCAAAACACTTCTTCTAGCAGCGGTTTTTCGGCAAGTACAGCAGCCCATGGTGGTTGTGTGTGACCAGCTTTTCCGGGCCCAACAGCTTGTTGATGACCTGCAAAACGTCGTGGCGCCTGATTCCGTGCTGCTCTTTCCGTTTGAAGAGGTCCTGGCGGCTGAGATGGCAACCAGTTCGCCGGAGTTCCGGGCGCAGCGTATTCAGGCGTTAAACGCACTGATGACCGGCGAACCGCGGATCATTGTGACCGCGGTCGCTGGGGTGCGGCACTTTCTCCCGGCGCCAGCAACCTGGCAGGCGGCCCACATCACCATTACCGTTGGCGCCGACCTTGACCTCGAAGCAACGGTTGCGCAGTTAACCAGAATGGGCTACCAGCGGGAGCAAATGGTTGGCCGGCCGGGGGACTTTGCGGTGCGGGGTTCCATTCTGGATATCTATCCGTTAAATTTACCCCATCCAGTGCGGGTGGACCTGTTTGATACTGAAGTGGACTCCCTCCGGACGTTTGACGAGGCAAACCAGCGGAGTATCGCTAATACCACGACGGTGACCATTTCACCAGCGACAACGTTACTGGCTGCTGATGAGGTGATGGACCAGGTGGCCGCAAAATTGCAAAAACAGCAGCAAGAAACGGGAGATGAGGCGGTTGCCCAGCAGGTCGCCCAGTTACTTCCGGGGTTGCAGGCGCATGCCCTGATTCCGGCACATTTAGTTCTTGGACCCCGGCTTTTTCCCGCTCACAACACGTTAGTGGATTATCTGCCCGATGACGGGCTGGTTGTGTTTGATGATTATGCCCGGATTACTGATTACGAGCAGGAACTCGTCGCTGATGAGGAGGAGTGGGTTGAAAGCCACCCGCTACTCGCTCAGGGTGAGCAGTTCGGCAAGGCAATCCGGGATATTGAACAAACTAACGGGCACCGGGAACTCTTTGTTACTGGCCTAGACAGGAGCGTTGGCCACTTACGGTTTAGCCAGTTGGCAAATGCCCAAACCCGACCGGTTCAACGGTTTTACGGGCAGATGCCGGCGTTAAAGGCCGAACTAGACCGGTGGCGTCATGAGCACCAAACCGTAATCCTGCTTGTTCCTGAGCGGGACCGGCGGGATAAGGTGATGGCAACCCTTGCTGATTTCGAAGTCGCCGCCCTTGAAACCACGCCGGATAACCTCCAACCAGGCAAGGTTCAGGTGGTCGCAGGGGGATTAGTAACGGGGTTTGAAATGTTTTCTGCGGGGGTGGTCGTGCTCACGGCTAGTGAGCTGTTTGCGAAGGTCACCCATCACCGCGCAAAACGGACAACGATGGCTAACACGGAGCGGCTAAAGTCGTATACCGACCTGAAAAAGGGCGATTACGTCGTCCACGTAAATCACGGAATTGGGCGGTACATGGGCATGAAGACGATGACCGTTGACGGGAAACATCAGGATTACATGACGATCATGTACCGGGGCGATGACCAACTCTTCATTCCCGTTACCCAGCTTGACCGGATTCAGAAATACGTGGCGGCCGATGCGAAGCCCCCGCACGTGAATAAACTCGGGGGAACCGAGTGGCAGAAGACGAAAAAACGGGTTGCGGCGAAGATTGAGGATATCGCTGATGATCTGATTGACCTGTACGCTGAACGGGCGGCCAAGCGGGGCTTCGCCTTTTCCCCGGATGATGCCGACCAGCGCGAGTTTGACGATGCCTTTCCGTACGCTGAAACGGCTGACCAGCTCCGGAGTATCAAGGAAGTCAAGCATGATATGGAACGGGAACGGCCGATGGACCGGCTGTTGATTGGGGACGTTGGCTACGGAAAAACCGAGGTAGCGCTCCGGGCAGCGTACAAGGCAGTGTTGGACGGCAAGCAGGTTGCGTTTCTCGTGCCGACCACCGTTTTGGCCCAGCAACACTACGAAACGATGAAGCAGCGGTTTAAGAACTTTGCCGTTACGGTTGGCGTGCTGTCCCGGTTTACAACTGCCAAGGAAGCTCAGCAACTACTAGCTGACCTGCAAGCCGGGAAACTCGACATTATCGTGGGAACCCACCGGCTTTTGTCAAAGGACGTACACTTCCACGACCTGGGGTTACTGATTATTGACGAGGAGCAGCGCTTTGGCGTCAAGCATAAGGAACGGCTTAAGCAACTCAAGGCAACCGTGGATGTTTTAACGTTAACGGCAACCCCGATTCCGCGGACGCTTAACATGGCGATGCTTGGGGTCCGGGATTTATCCGTGATTGAGACTGCGCCGCTGAACCGGTACCCGATTCAGACGTACGTGTTGGAACAAAACTACGACGTCATTGTGGCGGGGATTCGGCGGGAGTTGGCTCGGGGCGGCCAGGTCTTTTACCTGCATAACCGGGTCCATGACATTGACCGGGTAGTCACGGAGCTCGAAGCGTTGGTTCCTGAAGCGCGGATTGCCGCAATTCATGGTCAGATGCCTGAACCTCAGTTCGAACGAATACTGATGGACTTTTTAGCGGGGGAATACGATGTTTTGGTGACAACCACCATCATTGAAACCGGCATTGATATGCCCAACGTAAATACGTTATTCGTTGAGGACGCTGACCGGATGGGGTTAGCCCAGCTTTACCAGCTCCGGGGCCGGGTTGGCCGGTCAAGCCGGATTGCGTACGCGTACTTTATGTATCAACCTAACAAGGCACTGTCAGAGGTGAGCGAAAAGCGGCTTGAAGCCATCCGGGACTTTACCGAACTGGGTGCGGGCTTTAAGATTGCGATGCGCGACCTTTCAATTCGGGGCGCTGGCAACCTATTGGGTCGGGAACAGCACGGGTTCATTGATTCGGTTGGATACGACCTTTACACCCAAATGTTAAACGAGGCGGTGGCCCGGAAGCAGGGACACCAGCCCAAGCGCCGGACCAATCCGGAAATTAACCTTGCAATCGAGGCGTACATTCCGGCAGACTATATTAGTGACCAACGGCAAAAAATTGAGATGTATAAGCGGATCCGGCAGCTGACGGGGATTGATGAGTACCGCGAGATTCAGGACGATTTGATTGACCGTTTTGGTGAATATCCGGATGCGGTTGCTAACTTGCTGGAGGTTGGCGTACTCCGCATGAACGCAGCGGCAGCCCTCGTTACGGTCATCAATCAAACTGACAAGCAGATTACGGTGACCTTTGATCCAGCGGTTGATCACCTGCTGACGGCTAAGCAGTTATTGCAGGCGGTGGCGCAAACCCATCTACACGCGGTTCTGGACGAACACGACGGACATTTAGGGGTGCGGTTTGTCATCCAGCCCCGGATGAAGATGGCCCAGGTACTTACTGAGCTGCAGTCGTTTGCGCAGGCGGTCGCCCAGGTGGTGACGGCCCGGCAGACTGCGGAGCGGGATGAAGACGATAAGAAGTAAAACGACTAACTAAACAAGGAGTGGTTAAAAATGCGGTTGGATAAATATTTAAAGGTTGCCCGGATTATTAAGCGGCGGGCGGTTGCAAAGGAAATTGCTGATCAGGGACGGATTACGATTAACCAGAAACAGGCGAAGTCATCAAGCAACGTGGCGGTTGGCGATGAACTCGTGATTAACTTCGGAAATAAAACGTTAACCGTTGAGGTAACGGGAATTAAGGATACGACAAAGAAGAGTGATGCGGCTAATTTGTACCGTGTTGTAGCGGAGGACTACAAGGAAGACTTCGGCTCGTTTTAAGGGAGATAGTTGGCGGGAGTAGTTAGACAACCATAGGACTTCTTGGTATAATTTCCCACTAGAAGTAGCCGGAATTACGGGGGTGAAAACGAGTGGCAAAGCGCTCAAAAATTAAGGTGCTCAATAACGCTTATTTTCAGCAAAAAAAACAAGAGAGTGCGGCAAATGAACGGCAGTCCCGCGGAACGCGGTTCCGGATGGGACTGTTAGCGGTTATTGTCGTAATCGTCACGTTTTTTTGCGGGATCCGGATTGTTCAGGCGGAGGTTGAGACCCACCAGGTGAACAAGCAAACGGCGGTGGCCGAACGCAAGCTTCAGCGGGCAAAGGCCCGGAATGCCAGCCTTAGCCAACAGGTCCAGCAGCTCAGTAATAACGACTATGTACAAAAGGTAATTCGCCAACGGTATAACTACACTAAGAAGGGCGAGACGGTTTATAACCTCCCGCAGACGAATGTATCGGACAATAATTAGGTAATGGTGCGGGGTTTCCCGTGGAGGACGGAATGTTTAGGAGGAGTAAAGCTTTTTATGGCGATTGAAGTTGGACAAAAGGTAACGGGTAAGGTTACGGGGATTACTAACTTTGGAGCATTTGTTGATCTTGGTGATAACCAGACCGGCTTGGTACACATTAGCGAGGTTTCGGATAAATACGTTAAGGATATTCATGACGTGTTAACGGTCGGCGATGAGGTGACCGTTAAGGTCCTGAGCGTTGGCGATGACGGAAAGATTGGTTTATCCATCCGGAAGGCGGTTGACCGGCCGCAACGGGAGCATCACGAACATGGTCGCGGTGGTCAACCGCGGGGGGGATCATTTCATGGCCGGAAGCGGTCCGGCGGTAACAAGGATTTTGATTCAATGATGGCTAACTTTTTGAAGGAAAGCGAATCCCGGTTAGCGACGATTAAGCATAATACCGAGGGAAAGCGCGGTGGTCGTGGCGGCCGCCGGAGTTAGGATGAACGTAAACATGATGAAGGGCTTGAGGATCACAGGTGGTCGGCAGCCCTTATTTTTTAACAATTTGTGCGGAGGTGGATGAGATGGCAGATCAACTTGAGTTACGGTTCCGGCAGGCGATGAGTGCTTTTCACCTTGCCCAGCAGCCCGTTCTTGTTGCTGTCTCGGCTGGAAGTGATTCGATGGTCCTCATCACCCTCCTCCAACGATTGCCGCAGGAAGAGCGGCCCCAGCTTGCCGTGGCATACGTTGATCATCAGCTACGAGCAGCCAGTCAGGCCGAAACGGCGTACGTAGAGGCGTATTGCCAGCAGCACCACCTGCCCCTCTACCAGACGCAGTGGGCCTTCACCCAGCACCCGAAAAAGGGGATTGAAGCGGCGGCCCGGGATTTTCGGTACGCTTTTTTTAAACGGGTAATGGAGGCAAATAAAATTCCAACCCTGATAACGGCCCACCACGCTGATGACCAGGCTGAAACCGTCGTCCAGAAGCTGATTCGGGGCGGACGGGTAAATCGCCTGCAGGGAATTCAACCATGTCGGCCGTTCGGCGGAAGACTTCAGGTGATTCGCCCGCTCTTGGGAATGCGCAAGGAGGAGCTGCTGGCATATGCGCTCCGGCATCACGTCCGCTTTTTTGACGATGAGACAAACGGGGAAGACGCCGTGCAACGCAACCGGATCCGCCACCACGTTATTCCTCAGCTGGAACGGGAAAATCCAGCAGCGGTAACCCACATTAACGCGGCTGCTAGTGGGGTCCGGCAGCTCCTCGCTGCAGTGCAATGGGCGGTTGACCGGGAGTGGAATCAGGTTGTTTCGCCGGATCGGGGCGTCAACTGCCAGCGTCTGCAACGGTTGCCAGCCGCGATTCAGGATGGGGTGCTTGACCGGTTTGCGCCGGCAATGACCGGCCGGCAACGGGCTCAGGTGAAACAACTTGCAGCTAATCCGCAGCGGCCTGACGGAATGGTAGCCTGTGGTTCGTTTTGGCTTGTTAAACGCCAGGGGTGGCTGGTTAAAGCAAACCACTATCCGTTCCCAGTAACGGCGCCGTTTTCGCTGCGGCTGACTCCGGGTAACTGGGTGATGCTTCCTACTGGCGGTATGGTGGGATTGTTTGCGCGGTCGGCATGTTCGGTTGCAGGCCCAGCCCTTCCGGTAGCTAACGAACCATTAACTGTCCGTTCCCGGCAGCCGGGTGACCGGCTTATCACCCGGGCTGGGCACCAGCGGGTTAAACGGGTGTTGCAGGCCGCCCGTATTCCGAAAGGCCAGCGGACTAACTGGCCGGTAGTCGTTACGACAAGCGGAGAAGTAATTGCCGTTTTAGGCGTTAAGTACAGTGATTTGTCACTCACCGGTGGAGATGCTAGAATAGGGCAATACATAGTAGTTTATCGGTCAGCGACGGGAAGGAGAACGAACGGTGGATAACGATATTTTGAAGGTCCTATACAGTCGGGAAGACATCCAGCAAGCATGCCAGAAGATGGGTGAACAGATTACGGCGGACTTTGCGGGAAAGAATCCCCTGGTTATCTGTGTTTTGAAGGGTGCCGTAATGTTTATGACGGACATTGTCCGGGAGATTAAAACTTACCTGGAGCTCGATTTTATGGACGTTTCAAGTTACGGTGACGGGACCGAATCAACGGGGGACGTTCGCATCCTGAAGGACCTGGACGTTTCCGTGAGTGGCCGGAACGTGCTGATTGTTGAGGACATCATTGACACGGGCCGGACCCTTGATAAACTCGTGGGGTTACTGACGCACCGTAACGCTGCTTCCGTCAAGGTATGCACCTTATTCGATAAGCACGACCGGCGGGAAAAGGCAATCACCCCAGACTATGTTGGGTTTAACGTACCCAACGAATTTATTGTTGGGTACGGGCTAGACTATGCTGGAAAGTACCGGAACCTCCCGTACGTTGGTGTTTTAAAGCCAGAGGTCTATTCTGATTAATGGGTTAGTCAATAATAGTCAAATGTGGTAAGATTTACCGTGATAGTCATTAATGAATAGTGATAAATTTTTGAAAATTGAGGAAGTGAACGCATGAATAACAAGCGTAATGGGTTATTCCGCAACGTGCTGTTCTACCTCGTGATAATTCTTGGTGTAATTGGAATGGGCTACTACTTCTTTGGTGGCAAGACGGGTTCGTCTAGTCAGCAAATTCAGTCCAGCCAGTTCATTACGGCGTTGAAGGAAAACAACGTTAAGAGTTATACGATGCAGCCGTCGGGATCAACTTATAAGGTAACGGGGACGTACCGTCACCCGAAGAAGACCCATAGTTCCAATAACGGCCTTTTGGGGACGGGAAGCAGCACGAATAAGGTGACAAGTTTTACGGCCACCGTGCTTGCCAACGACCCGACTGCCCGCGAGATTCAGCGGTATGCTAACAAGTACCACGTAAAAAATAATGCAAAGGCGGATTCATCAAATAGTATTTGGATGCAGCTGCTGATTTACGTGGCACCGGTAATTTTCTTCCTGTTCTTCTTCTACATGATGATGGGACAGGCTGGCCAGGGTGGTCAGGGCGGCCGGATGATGAGTTTTGGCAAGTCCAAGGCCAAACCGATTGACAAGAAGAAAAACAAGGTGCGGTTCTCCGATGTAGCGGGGGAAGAAGAGGAAAAGCAGGAACTGGTTGAGGTTGTTGAGTTCCTCCGTAATCCGCGGAAGTTTAAGGCACTTGGCGCGAAGATTCCGTCCGGGGTTTTACTTGAGGGCCCGCCAGGAACCGGGAAAACGTTGCTCGCAAAGGCGGTTGCCGGCGAAGCGGGTGTTCCGTTCTACTCAATTTCTGGTTCGGACTTCGTTGAAATGTTTGTCGGGGTCGGTGCATCCCGGGTCCGGGACCTCTTCGAAACCGCCAAGAAGAACGCACCGGCGATTATCTTCATCGATGAAATTGATGCGGTTGGTCGTCGCCGGGGCAACGGCATGGGCGGTGGCCACGACGAACGGGAACAGACGTTAAACCAGTTGCTGGTTGAAATGGACGGGTTTGAAGGTGACGAAAACGTCATCGTGATGGCCGCTACCAACCGGTCTGACGTGTTGGATCCGGCGTTACTGCGGCCCGGACGGTTTGACCGGAAGATTTTGGTTGGCCGGCCGGACGTTAAGGGCCGGGAAGCCATCTTGAAAGTTCATGCCCGGAACAAACCGTTTGCGGATGACGTTGACCTGAAGATGATTGCTAAGCAAACGCCAGGGTTTGTGGGGGCTGACCTCGAAAACCTGTTAAACGAAGCGGCCTTACTGGCTGCCCGGCGGAACAAGAAGCAAATTGATTCGTCCGACCTTGACGAAGCGGAGGACCGGGTAATTGCCGGGCCAGCAAAGCGTGACCGGGTAATCAGTAAGCACGAACGCGAAACCGTGGCCTTCCACGAAGCGGGGCACACCATCGTTGGGTTGGTTCTAAACGATGCACGGGTCGTTCATAAGGTAACGATTGTGCCGCGGGGGCGCGCCGGTGGATACGCCATTATGTTGCCGAAGGAAGATCAAATGTTGATGTCAAAGAAAAACCTCAAGGAGCAGATTGCCGGGTTGATGGGTGGTCGTGCTGCTGAGCAAATCATCTTTGACAGTCAGTCTTCCGGGGCGGCAAACGACTTCCAACAGGCAACGCAGTTAGCCCGGGCAATGGTGACTGAGTACGGAATGAGTGAAAAGCTTGGCCCGGTTCAGTACGAAGGTGATGCCAGCATGAATCCTGGTGAGATGGCCGGGCAGCACAGTTATTCTGGCCAAACTGCCAACACAATTGATGCTGAGGTTAAGCGGTTGTCTGACGAAGGAATGGCAACGGCCACGAAGATTATCCAGGAGCACCGTGAGCAGCACCGGGTAATCGCCGAAGCCCTGTTAAAGTATGAGACGCTGGATGAAAAGCAAATCCTTAGCCTGTACAAGACCGGGAAGATGCCGGCACAGGATGAGGACGAATTCCCGAGTGAGAAGGCGGCGACCTTTGAGGAATCAAAGCGGGCCCTCGAACAGAAGGAAGCGGAGCGTTACGACGGTAAAGACGCTGACGATGCCAATAAAACGGTAACGTTCTATCCGCATAACCACCAGTCAGATAAATAAGCACAAAGCGGGATGGTCGCAGCAAACGGCCGGCCCGCTTTTGTCGTCCATGTAAACATGATAAAATCACTACTGGAAATTACGGTTGAAAGGAGTGCATAAAATGAGTGATTACTTAGTAAAGGCCCTGGCGTTTGATGGCCAAATTCGGGCATATGCAGTGGATGCAAGTGCCACTGTGAGTCAGGCCCAGCAGTTGCATGATACCTGGAGTGCGGCGTCGGCTGCCCTTGGCCGGAGCATTGTCGCAACGTTGATGTTGAGTGCCGCATCCCTGACGGATGATGAGCGGATGACGGTTAAGGTCAACGGCGATGGTCCGGTTGGCGGGATTGTTGTCGACGGGAACGCTCACGGAACGGTGAAGGGTTACGTGCAGCACCCACACGTTCACCTTCCGCTTAACGACCAGCACAAGATTGACGTTAAGGGGGCCGTCGGGACGAAGGGGTTCCTGGCGGTAACAAAGGACCTGGGATTGAAGGAGCCGTTTACCGGGGAAGTTCCGTTGGTGTCAGGTGAGTTAGGGGAAGACTTTACGTACTATCTGGCCAAATCCGAACAAATTCCATCAGCGGTGGGGTTATCGGTATTTGTGAACGATGATAATACGATTGCAACGGCCGGCGGATTCATGCTTCAGGTGATGCCCGGAGCGGATGATGACGTAATCGCTAAGGTGGAAAAGCAGATTAATGCAATGGCGCCAATTTCAGAGCAAATGCGGGCGCATAAAACACCAGAAGAGATTCTCGCAAGCATTTGCGGTCAGGATAACCTTAAAATTCTTGAAAAGATGCCGGTTAAGTACGCGTGTGATTGTTCAAAGGAGCGGTTTGCAACGGCGCTTGCGAGTGTCGCTCCGGCTGACCTCCAACAGATGATTGATGAGGATCACGGGGCGGAAGCAGTGTGTCATTTCTGCGGGAAGACTTATCGGTTCAACGAACAAGAACTTCGGGAAATTTTGAAAAAGGCAACGCAGAAGGAGGATTAGCCGTGACAAAATGGAAGATTGGCAACGTTGAGATTCCGAATCAGGTCGTTGTTGCGCCGATGGCTGGGGTGACAAACGTGGCCTTCCGGACAATTTGTCGGGAATTCGGTGCTGGACTGGTCGAATGCGAAATGATTTCGGATAAGGGAATCCATTTTCGGAATAAGAAGACGCTCGGCATGCTCTTTGTTAACCCCAATGAGCACCCGGTCAGCATTCAGATTTTTGGCGGTGATGAGGATACCCTGGTTGAGGCGGCGCAGTTTGTTCAGGAAAATACCGGAACGGATATTATTGACATTAACATGGGATGCCCGGTGCCTAAAGTTACCAAGACCGAGGCGGGTTCAAAGTGGTTGCTCGATCCCGACAAGATTTACCACATGTTGAATGCCGTTGTGCACAGTGTAGATATTCCGGTGACGGTGAAGATGCGGACCGGGTGGGATGACGACCACATTTTGGCCGTTGAAAACGCCTTGGCAGCCGAAGAAGCGGGGGTTGCCGCTTTAGCAATGCACGGCCGGACCCGGAAGCAGATGTACACCGGTCACGCAAACTGGGAAATTTTAAAGGACGTAAACGATCACCTTACTAAGATTCCGTTTATTGGAAACGGGGACGTGCGGACGCCTGAACTTGCGAAGAAGATGCTCGATGAGGTCGGTTGTACTGCCGTGATGATCGGACGAGCAGCCCTCGGAAATCCGTGGGTTGTGCGCGAGGTTGCTCACTACCTGGAAACTGGTGAAAAGATTGCGCAGCCAACCCCGGCGGAGAAGATTAAGGTGGCTAAGGAGCACCTGCACCGGTTGATCAAAATTAAGGGTGAAGTGGTTGGCCCGAAGGAATTCCGGTCGCAAGCGGCATACTACTTAAAGGGGATTCCGCGTTCTGCCCGGACTAAGGCGGCGTTAAACGATGCTGACACCGAAGAAGAAATGATTGCGATTTTTGATAAGTTCCTTGCAGATTACGAGGAACGCCAGGCGCGCCGGGAGCAGCGTTAGTTTTATGGTATACTGACAGGGACTAAGGACGAAGAAGGGACGATTAAGGATGGCAAAGAAGCAGCAGCCAATGAACGATCAAATGCGGGTACGGCGGCAGAAAATGCAAGAGCTGCGTGACGAAGGAATCGATCCGTTTGGTCACCGGTTTGAGCGGAACGCGATGAACGCGGAGCTGCACGCAAAGTACGGCGAAATGAGTAAGGAAGAACTCAACGATTCAGGAATCACGGCGACGATTGCTGGGCGAATGGTTGCTAAACGGGGAAAGGGTAAGGTTGGCTTTGCCGACCTGCAGGACCGGACCGGGAAGATGCAGCTGTACGTGCGGAAGGACGTTGTTGGCGAGGACCAGTACCATATTTTCAAACGGGCAGACCTCGGGGACTTCCTGGGAATTACCGGTGAAGTGATTAAGACTGACATGGGTGAGTTGACCCTCCGTGTAACAAAACTCACGCACCTGTCAAAGGCGCTCCGGCCACTTCCGGATAAGTACCACGGATTACAAAATATTGAGCAGGTTTACCGCCAGCGGTACCTTGATTTGATTACCAACAAGGACAGTTACGACCGGTTCATTAACCGGAGTAAGATTATTCGGGCAGTGCGGAAATATTTGGATGATAACGGCTTTATTGAAGTGGAAACACCGGTATTAAACAACATGGCCGGTGGGGCGGCTGCCCGGCCGTTTATCACGCACCATAACGCGCTGGACATTGACCTTTACCTGCGGATTGCCCTGGAGTTACCGTTAAAACGGTTGATTGTTGGTGGTATGGAACGGGTCTATGAACTGGGCCGGGTTTTCCGGAATGAAGGAATTGATACCCGCCACAACCCAGAATTTACCACCCTGGAAACGTATGCGGCCTACTGGGACTTTAAGGATGTCATGGATGAAACTGAAGGCATCTTTAAGGCGGCCGCGAAGGTTGTTACTGATAACGGAATCGTGACGTATCAGGGGAAGGAAGTTAACCTTGATAAGCCGTTTAAACGCGTTCACATGGTTGACATGATCAAGGACGTGACGGGGGTTGATTTCTGGCAGGAAATGACGCTTGAGGAAGCCCGGAAAGTGGCCGATGAACACAACGTTCATTACGAAGACTACTGGCAAGTCGGGCACATTATCAACGAATTTTTTGAAACGTTCTGTGAGGATAAGATTGTTGACCCGACGTTTGTTTACGGTCATCCAGTTGAGGTTTCACCACTTGCTAAGAAGAACGCTAGTGATCCGCGGTTCACGGACCGGTTTGAATTGTTCATTTTGGGGGGCGAATACGCTAACGCCTTTACCGAGTTGAACGATCCAATTGATCAGCGGGAACGGTTTGAGGCCCAGGCCGCTGAACGGCAGGCCGGAAATGATGAGGCCGAGAGTATCGACGAAGATTTCCTTGAAGCGATGGAATACGGGATGCCGCCAACGGGTGGTCTAGGAATTGGAATCGACCGGTTGGTAATGCTGTTAACGGATGCGCCATCAATTCGGGATGTTCTGTTATTCCCAACCCGGCGGCCAGAATAATAATAGAAAAAGAAATGGGTTGAGAGGTTAGCGGAACAATCTGTGAGTTATTGCAGATGGTTTACGGATTGTAAATTATTCCCTGGTTTTGGTGTAAAGTTTAAACGGATAAGCAATAAGAAGCTGTGATTTTAAGCCGTTCCGAGTTTGCAGGAAAGAAAGGCGGGACGTTTTGTTCTAGATCATGGCTTCTTTTTGCATGAGAAACAGGGGAAGAATTTGGGAAAAAAGAGGGGATAAAATGTTGACGCTAATTTAGGATGATGGTATTATATAGTAGTTGTCGCGAGACAGCGGGATAGATCTTTGAAAACTGAACACAGTATCGACGAATTAAATGTGTAGGGCTCTTTTGAGCAACATAATTTAAC
>NZ_CANCXC010000005.1:0-39213 GCF_947381805.1 Ligilactobacillus hohenheimensis
TCGTTAAATTATGTTGCTCAAAAGAGCCCTACACATTTAATTCGTCGATACTGTGTTCAGTTTTCAAAGATCTATCCAGACTGTTGCTAACCAACAGCGATTATTATCTTACTAAAACAGTAGTTCACTGTCAAGCACTTTTTTCGCCTTGAAGTGATAATTCCAGGGCTTCCCCGCAAACCTTACTACTTCCCCTGCTCAATGTTATCCAGGGCTTCATCAACCCATCCGGTTAACCGCTCCGCAATCGGCGCAAACCCCGTCGTCACTTTACGGGTTGTCCAGTAGTGTTTCCGCTGATTCCCCATTTGACCGTGTCGTTCAAAATCAAACTGTCGTTCCAGGCACCGTACTGATAAGCTGATTTTTCCGGTAAATTCGTCAATATCAATAATCATGACCTTTACCTTTTGCCCAACTTTCAAGTAATGGTGGATATCCTCCACGTATCCGTTATGGCATTCGGAAATATGAATTAACCCTTGCGTACTATCATCCAGTGCCACGAAAGCTCCATAGGGTTGGATTCCCGTTACCTTTCCTTCAAGTACCATTCCAGTCCGATAATTCATCCCGATCGCCCCTAATCCGTTACCTTGACCGTTTGAATTGTCACGTTCTGCTGCGGTTTATCTTGTGCATCGGTTGCACACGCCGCAATTTGATCAACAACATCCATTCCCGTGATTACTTGCCCAAAAACAGTATGGTGAAAATCAAGCCACGGTGTGCCCCCGTTAGCGTACGCCTCAATAACCTTTTTCGGATAACCTGCAACTTCCATTTGCACGTTCATTTCCGGCGAAAGGTGCTGGTTTTGTACGATAAAGAATTGGCTACCATTTGTGTTCGGGCCGGCATTCGCCATTGACAATGCTCCCCGCAAATTAAACAGTTTCTTAGAAAACTCATCGGCAAACGGTTCACCAAAGGCACTCTCGCCACCGTCTCCGGTCCCCGTCGGATCACCACCCTGGATCATGAAGTCGGCAATTACCCGGTGAAAATTCACGCCATCGTAGTATCCCCGGCGTGCAAGTGTTACGAAATTCTCAACCGTTTTGGGTGCCTGTTCGGGAAACAGTTGAACAGTAATGTCACCATAGTTTGTACTGATTACCGCCGTTGGGCCACTAACCCGTTCTAATTCTAACTGCGGATACATCTAACTTCCTCCTCACCGCACTGTTTTATCTTCGCTCTTAATAATAGCAAGCATCCCCCCATTCCGCAATTTGTCTCCGCCCCGTGAAACCGCTATGATAAGGAGGAAGATTATTACTACTAGGGAGGAAAATCATGGATTACTACGACCTAACAATTATTGGCGGCGGCCCTATTGGTCTCTTTGCGGCAACGTACGCCCGCATGAAACTCGCAAAAACACAAATCATCGAAAGCATGGGGGAACTCGGCGGACAGGTAAACGCCCTCTTTGCCAGCAAACAAATGTATGACATCCCCGGCTACCCTTCAATTACCGGAAGCGAACTGGTAACTAACCTGCAGGAACAGGCTCACCAGTTTGGCCCGGCAATTCGCCTAAACGAAACCGTTACTTCTTTTGAGAAAACGGCCGAAGGATTTGCCATTCACACAACCAACGGAACGACGTATTCCCGGGCCATCATTATTGCTACTGGGATTGGCTCCTTCGAACCGCGACGGCTTCAAGTTGAGAACGCGGCAGAACTAGAAAACCGTCACCTGCACTACTTCATCCCGGACCTCACCCGCTTCCAAGATAAGGATGTCGCTATCGCCGGTGGCGGGGATTCCGCCGTCGACTGGGCCCTCGCCCTTAACGGTATCGCCCGGCAGGTCCATATTATTCACCGCCGGGACCAGTTCCGGGCACTAGAAGGCAACGTTGCCCAGCTCCGGGAAACTGCAACCGACTTTATTACGCCGTACCTAATCAGTGCGCTCCAGCCAACTGACGATGAGCGGGTTACCATCACCTTGCAACGGGCACGTGCCACTGAAAAGCGCAACTTAACCGTTGACGACCTCATCGTCAACTACGGCTTTGTTTCTAATAACAAACAGCTCGCTTCGTGGGGGCTCACCCTTGCCGAAGACGGCAATATCGCCGTTAGCCGCACAATGGAAACATCCATTCCCCGGGTATACGCAATCGGCGACGTTGCTAGTTACGAGGGAAAGCAGGGACTCATTGCGATTGGGATGGGCGAAGCACCGGTTGCCGTGAATGCCGCCCTCCAGGCAATTTATCCGGAGAAACGGCAACCAGTCCACAGTACACAACTGATTAAAAACTTCCGGGCTGCGCAAAACAACCAGTAATACTTTACAACGGTCTGCTCAAGATGATACCTTATGTGGTAACTGACACGTAAAGGAGTAGTCTTGTGCATATTATCAACTTTATTATTGACTTTATTTTGCATATCAACGACCACCTCGTTTCGGTTGTTCACCTCTTCGGAGATTGGACCTACCTCATCCTATTTGCGGTAATTTTTATCGAAACCGGGGCCGTGATCATGCCGTTTTTACCGGGTGATTCGCTACTTTTCGCCGCATGCGCACTCGCAGCGAACTCCGAATATCACCTCAGCTTCTGGCTGTTCGCGTTTCTCTTTTTGGTGGCATGTCTGTCCGGTGACTCCCTCAACTTCTTTATCGGAAGCAAGGTTGGGCGTTCGGTCAGCCAGAGCCCGTTTTGGGGGCGGTTCATCAAGGAAGAAAACCTACGCAAAACGGAAGCCTTTTTCGAAAAACACGGGGGGATCGCAATCTCGCTGGCACGGTTCATGCCAATCATCCGGACCATGTCCCCGTTTGTTTCGGGAGCCAGCGGTGTTGCCTACAAAACGTTCCTAAAATACAACGTAATCGGCGCCGTTAGCTGGGTAATTCTGTGCTGCTGCAGCGGATATTTCTTCGGTAACTTCCCGGTCGTCAAGGAGCACTTCTCCCTGATTATCATCGGCATTATCATCGTCTCATTGCTCCCAGCGGTCTTTACTGCGTTAAAGGCGAAACTCAAGCAAAACAACTAACATTGCATCCAAAAAAGTGCTCCCGTGAGCAAATCACGGGAGCACTTTTCTTAGCTATTAATTATTCAACAGTAACACTCTTTGCCAGGTTCCGCGGCTTATCAACGTCGTATCCCCGGTGCAGGCTTGTGTAGTATGCCAGCAACTGTGCCGGAACAACGGTAACAAGCGGCGTCAGGAGTGGGTGAACGTTTGGTACCTTCACAACGTGGCCCTCTGCCAGGGAGGCTAATTCCTCACTAACGATAGTAATCACGTTTGCCCCCCGTGCAATCACTTCCTGAACGTTACTCCGAGCGTGGGTAGCCGTCACCTTATCCGTCATGATTGAGATGACCGGTGTTCCCTCTTCAATCAAGGAAATGGTTCCGTGCTTTAATTCGCCGGAAGCAAAACCTTCCGTTTGAACATAGGAAACTTCCTTCAGCTTAAGGGCAGCTTCAAGGGCAACATCGTAGTCAATCCACCGGCCAAGGTAAAAGGCGTTCCGGGTCTCACTCAAGACTTCCGTCGATAATTCCTCGATCCGGTCCTTTTCGTCAACCAGCTCCTGCATTCCGTTGGCAACCTTTGTTAGTTCCTGCTGCAGCGGGAAGTCCGCAGCCACTGTTTTACCCAGTTCCATTCCTAACCGTTTTGCCAGAATCGCCTCAACCGCAATCTGGGAGGTGTAAGCCTTCGTGGAAGCAACCGCAATTTCCGGCCCAGCGTAGAGCAACAGCGTGTACGTTGCTTCCCGGTCCAGCGTTGAATTAGCCACGTTAGTAATCGTCAGGCTTGGGTAGTTCATTTCGTTAACCTTAACCAACACTTCCCGGCTGTCCGCTGTTTCCCCACTTTGGGTTAAGAAAATGAAGAACGGGTGCTCCGTCAACAGCGGCATGTGGTAACTAGCCTCAGAAGCCACAAAGACTTCCGTTGGGATTCCCGTCAACTGTTCGAAGAGTTCCCGGCCAACTAACCCGGCGTGGTAACTCGTTCCGGCAGCAACAATGTACAGGTGGTCCGCCTGCTTCATGCGGTCAATCAGCTGTGCATCCATCTTGATGCTTCCGTCTTCGTTAAAGTACTCCTGCATCAGCTTCCGCATTACGGCTGGCTGTTCGTCAATTTCCTTTAACATATAGTAGTCGTACGGCCCCTTCTCGGATGCACTGGCATCTTCATCCACGTGGAAATGCTTGCGGTCAACAACCTGCCCGTTTTGATCCTCAATCGTGACCTGCGTCGGCGTAATCATCGCAATATCGCCGTCGTTTAATTCGGTAAAGTCGTGTGTCTTTGCCAGCATTGCCATTGCGTCAGAACAAACCGCATTAAACCCGTCGCCCGTAGCGATCAGTAACGGTGACTTGTTCTTGGCCACGTATAACGTGTCCGGCTGCTGGTTGTCAATCATCAATACTGAGTATGATGAGTTTTCATCGATTAGGCTTAATGCCTTCTTCAACGCATCCTTGGTTGCCATTCCTTCGTCGGCAAACTTTCCGACAAGCTGAACGATTACCTCTGAGTCCGTTTCTGAAGCAAAGTGGACGCCACTCAGGTAGTCCTTCTTTAATTCAACGTAGTTGTCAATCACTCCGTTGTGGACCAGGTAAAACCGCCCATCAGCAGCCACGTGCGGGTGCGCATTGGCAACGGTAGGATTTCCGTGCGTTGCCCACCGGGTGTGTGCAATCCCCGTTGTCCCATGAACGTCATCACCAAGCTCTTCGCGCAACTTAGAAATCCGTCCCTTCACCTTCTTGAGGTATTCGTTCCCATGCTGGTCGTTAACATAAATCCCGGCGGAGTCATATCCCCGGTACTCTAACTTCTCTAATCCGTTTAATAACGTTTCAACGGCATCATCCGTGCCGGTGTAACCCACAATTCCACACATATCATTATCATCCTTATCAAATTGGTATATATCAATATCAATTAGCTAATATTGAGTACAGGCAATAATATATAGCTCTTTGTGATAGATGTCAACCATGTTGTTCAAATTGGTATATGTCTATACCGATTTGAGGACGCCGGTGAAGGCATAAAAAAACCGGTAGGCCTTAAAAGCCTACCGGTTAACTAATTATCAGTAATTAGCTTAGTTGTTCCGCACTGAGTCAAGAACTTCCTTCAGTTCAGCAGCTGACTTGTGCAGTCCAGCCTTTTCTTCGTCCGTGATGTGCATCTCAACGATCCGCTCAACACCGTTTTCACCAACGATTGTCGGGATCCCGGTGAAGATGTCGTTCAGGCCGTATTCACCGTTGAAGTATGCTGAAACTGGCAGGATAGCGTGCTCGTCTTCAAGGATGGCACGAACAACCCGAGCGGTACTCAAACCGATTCCCCAGTTGGTCATCTTCTTCCGGTCAATGATGTAGTAAGCGGCGTCCCGAACGTTCTTCCGGATGTCTTCGAGGTCTTCCTTCTTAATAACCCCTTCGTCGCCATCAGCAATCCAGTCCATCAGCGGCTTCCCACCGATTGTTGCCTGTGACCATAATGGCTGTTCTGAGTCACCGTGTTCCCCGACGATGTAAGCAGAAATGTCGTGCGGGTCAACACCGGTCTTGTTTGATAACTGCATGCGTAACCGCGTGGAGTCAAGTGACGTTCCGGTCCCGATAACCCGGTTCTTCGGTAAGCCAGATTCCTCCCATGCAACGTACGTTAATACGTCAACTGGGTTTGAAACGATCACAAGGTTGCCGTCAAAGCCAGAAGCCATAACGTCCTTAACGATCGTCCGCATGATCTTGGAGTTAACGCCCACAAGTTCAAGCCGTGTCTGACCAGGCTTCTGAGCAACACCAGCGGTAATAACTACCATCTGAGCGTCCTTGCAGTCAGAGTAATCACCATGGTAAACCTTGCAGTTTTCTGGGGCGAACGTAACACCGTCCATTAAGTCCCGTGCTTCACCATCAGCCTTGTCACCGGCAACGTCGATCAGGGCTAATTCATCAGTTAATCCCTGGTTCAGGATTGAGTAAGCACAACCCATTCCAACGCTTCCGACACCAACGAGGGCAATCTTACGCTTTGTAACAGTCATTATACAGACCTCCAAATAAAGATAATTGATTTAGCATTCATACCAAATCAAAGATGGGACATTACATCCCAACTCACGATTAATTATAGCAAAGTTTAATTTGAACTAAAAGGAATAAGCCCTACGATGAACTGCCCCATAACCAGCTTATTCCCCTAAGCAATTCCTAATTTCCGCCCGTTTCGTGATAAAATGAGCGTGGAAACCGTTTTACTTGGAGGGATTACAATGACAACAAACGGGCAGCGTGAACTACTCAGTGATATTGCCCGGGACTTTTATCTCGGCAAAAAGTCGGTCAGTGAATTGGCCAAAAAGTACGGCATTAGCCGGTATTACATTTCAAAGTACCTGGATCAGGCGCTCAAGGAGCACCTCGTGACGATTACAATTCATTCAACCGCAGAACAAAACACGGAACTGGAAGAACAGCTCCAGGCCGCCTTCCCCGTTAATCACATTTACGTTCTTAAGAGTGGCGATAATCCCGCCCAGGCAGACGACGTTTTCTTCAGCTTTGCCGCAAAGGTAGTGCAGCAGGTCATTCGGTCTAGTCATATCATCGGGTTAACGTGGGGGGACACGGTTTACAAGTTGATTAACCACTTCAACTCCGTGAGCCGGTCAGACCTAACCTTTACTCAGTTTGTCGGGGAAAACATGCGCTATAATTCGTATGCTGGTTCGATGCGGATGGTTCAAAAGGCCGCCGAAAAGTATGATACAACCTACCATACCATTTCAGGACCGCTCTACGTCCTAAACGACGCTGCCCGGGCGGCCATGCTCGCTGAACCTTCAATTGCACCTACCATCGACCTCGCCCGTAAAATGGACACGATCATTTGTGGCATCGGGACCATTACCGCGATCCAGGCCATTGATACGTGGAAAAATAACTTCCGCCAAATTTTCGCGGGAATCAACCCCGACCGGATTGCAGGAATCGTGTACGGCCGGCCGGTATCCCTTGACGGTCACTGGCTACGGCCAACCGTTGACAAAATCCTGGGGATCCCGTTAGAGCAGGTCCTTACCACCCCTCACCGGATTGCGGTGATTCAAAACAAGTTTAAAACAAATGCGGCGGTCGGAACCCTCCGGGCGGGAGCATTCACGGACGTCATTATGGACGAACGGGTTGCCGTCCGCATCCAAAAGGTTCTTCGAGATAATTAATTACCACGAGATTGAATCCAAAAAACGTTCCCAATCATGGATTTCTTTATCCAAGATTAGGAACGTTTTATTTACCATTTTCTGACTAATTCTCGGGTTTAGCCGGCAAGGTAACGGTAAACGTTGATCCTTCGTTGGGCGCACTTTCGACGGTAATCGTCCCGTGATGCAGGTGAACCAACTGGCGCACAATCGACAATCCCAGACCCGACTCGCCGTACTTCGTATTCTTCCGCGACGGGTCAGCCTTGTAGTACCGGTCCCAAATCCCCTCCTGTTCCTCAGCGGACATTCCGATTCCGGTGTCAGCAATTTTAATTATCACCTGGTTATTGTCAGTGTCCGCATGGGCCGTGACCGTGATCGTTCCGTCCTTCGTAAATTGAATAGCGTTTTGCATGATATTAATAACAATCTGGATAAACCGGTCATGGTCCGCATATACCATTAACTTAACGGGAACGTGAAGTGCCAGTACATCCTTCTGATCTTCAGCCTTCTCCCGTAACTGCTCCTGAAGTTGACGCAATACCGGAGCCGCGTCAAACTCCTTCAGGTTAAGGGCAATCTGCCCCGTCCGGATTTTCTCGTAATCCAGATTATTATTAACAATTCGAATTAACCGTTCCGTTTCATTCCGCATTAATTCCAGACTCTTCATCCGGCTATCCGCTGGAATGGCATCGTACATCAAGCCCTCAATTAACCCGTTAATCGTGGTGAGCGGTGTTCGCATTTCGTGCGCGGCGTTGGAGAAAAACTGCCGCTGCATCCGGTTCTGCCTGTCAATCTTTGCGGCCGATTCCTTAAGTGACGTACTCATCCGGTTAAAACTATTAGTCAACTGGCCAAGCTCATCATGCATGTTAACGGGAATCGTTTGCCCGTAATCCCCCTGGGCAACCTCCTCAACGGCCTGCTTAAGTCGCAGTGTTCGCTTAGTCATGTAATGCGCCAGGGCGTAACTGATGAACAACGTTAATAAGACCGCCAGGAGCGTTGACAACCCCAAAATCTCGTACGTCCCGCGCATCGTTTTTTTCATACTCGAAATCGTTGCCCCAATTGAAATTACCGCCACCATATTGCCGTTACTATCAAAGCACGGCGAAAAAATATCGGTCGTATCCTTCGAGTACACACTTTTCTTATGCCCGGCAAACAACTGTGCGGGTTCATCCAGCTTTTCACGAAGCGTCTTCCCCGCCTTTAACTTTGCCCAGTCATTCGCCGAAATCCGGGCCTGGTAACCGTGCTCGGGGTAAACAACCTTATTAGGCGCCGTAAAAATAACCACCCGAACATCCTGGCTACTCAAAAGCTCCTCGCTCGAGTGTAGCCTGTCAATGTTAATTCCTAGCTGCTGTTGTCCGTTCACCTTCCGGGTAACCAGCGCTTGTTTCTTGAGGCTGTCGGCGTACCCTTCGAGATGGTTCCATGTGTTGGTATACGCCACCTGTTTGGTGAACCCCACAAAAAACGCTCCCATACTAACAATCAACGCCAACACCACGACCAGTGAACTTAAGAACTGCCTAAATACCAGCTTCATTACCCGTCGTCCTCCACGCTAAACTTGTAACCAACGCCCCAGACGGTGTGAATAAGTTGCTGGTGGGCAACCGCTAACTTCCGCCGAATTTTTCGGATGTGGGAATCCACGGTCCGTTCGTCCCCGACAAATTCATATCCCCAGATTTGCTGTAAAAGCTGTGTCCGGGTAAAAACCTGCTCGGGACTCTCCGCCATCACCTTTAGTACCTCAAATTCCTTCCGCGTAAGATCATTAATGGGCGTATCATCCCACCGCACTTCGTGAGTAACACTATTTAACTTAAAATGCGGCCCCACGACCACGTCAAAGTTATTCTTGGGATTAGTTCCCTGCGAACGCGCCAGCTGGGCCCGTCGCACCACCGCCTTAATCCGCTGAATTAACGCCAGGGGTGAAAACGGCTTGGTGACATAGTCGTCCGCTCCGACCTTGAATCCGAGAACCTCGTCACTTTCACTGTCCCGGGCCGTAACGATAATCACCGGAATTGTTGGGGACGCCGCCCGAATTTCACTGTTCACCTGAATCCCGTCCATTCCTGGCAGGTTAAGGTCAAGGATTACAATGTCATACTCGTCCGGATGTTCCTTAAACATCTTAACGGCACTAATTCCATCGTACGCATAATCAGCATCCCACTCTTCCTTTTGGAAAAAGAGGGACATCATCTCTGAAACCGAACGATTATCTTCCACCATTAGTATCTTCATTGTCCGTTACTCCTCTACTTCCCAGCTGTTTAACAGAAATCCACTTTATAATCAGTCTATCCGGGTAACCCCCGTCTGTCATTTCCATTGTAGCATAGTACCTTAAAGATTGATTGTGAATCAAGATTACAATTAAAATCTCCTGCTTGTTCTCAATTTGTTCTCAGTTTTTGCAAAAACATACGAAAACATATGATTCATTAAAAAACGAAACCCCGTAAAATCAACGTTTTACAGGATTTCGTAATAACATATGATTCATTCAAATGGAGATGGCGGGAGTCGAACCCGCGTCCAAGCGTATCGCCACTTAAGCGTCTACGTTCATAGTCATTCTATTTAACCTTCACTACCAGCTCCGCCGAATAACCTGGCCACCGCTAATAGCTAACCTGATAATCTCTTCTTTATCCCTCAGGTGGCGGCATAAAGCGTAAGTCCACTAATTGGTGAGACCCAACAGCGACACGTGGACGATGCCGTGTGGATCACGCAATGGCGCGATTAGGCAGCCAGAGCGTATGAATTGTTATTGTTTTTTGCAGTTATAATTTAACTGAGCGTTTTATGGTAGTCGCAACCTACCAAACGCAGCCTAAGCTCGACCTACACCTGTCGAATCCTAAACATCCCCGTTTAACTGTTTCCATTATATCATGGTTTTTTCCATGCCAACAGCGATTTACTTCCGTTGCATCCGGTCCATCGTCTGGTTTAACAAGCGGTCGACAAAATTATTTCCTGTATTTTGGGCGTGCCCCTTCGTCCACGTCAGGGTCAGCTTGGGAAACATCGGTAACAGGTTCGCGACCCGTTGCCATAACTCCTTGTTGGCAACGGGCGTTCCACTTGCCGTTTTCCAGCCCCGCCGTTGCCATCCTCGCAACCAGTGCTTATTAATTCCGTTCAGAACATACTGCGAATCCAGAACCCCCGTAACTGGTTGGCGGTTTAACCCCTGATCTTTAAGGTCGCTTAACGCGTTAATCAATCCTAACAGTTCCATCCGGTTATTGGTACTCCCAAACTCGCCGGCACTCGCACTGTTTCGGTAACCTGGTGCCGTTACCAGGTACGCCCACGCCGCTACGTCCGTTGCCTTGACGTGCCCGCCCCGGTAGTTACCATGGTTGCGGGTGCCGCCATCAGAATAGAAGACCACTTCGGTTGATGGGATTGGTGCCACCCTTCTCTCGTTCGGCTGGTGGGTAACGTGCTGCGAACGCCCTGCTTTCCTCCCCGTCATTTCATCCCGGAGCCACGCTTGGGCCGCCTGGACTGACGAAAAGCTCTTATAGCGCGCGTTTTTATAACCCTTTACCTGCCAGGCACACTCTTCCCAAGTGCCATAAATTCCGGGCACCTTCCCGCGGAGAACCGCATAAACCTTCTTTGCGATGACGTTCGCCTCCTTGCATAATCACCGCTTGATTTTACCGCGAACGTCCCTAAAAAGAAACTCCTACTTAGTCCTTCCTACTTTCTGTAGGTCACTGATTAGCGTCCGGAGCGGCACGTCCCACGTCAGGTAGTATTCACTCTCAAGCCCTTTCCTACGGTACGTTACCAGCTGCGCATTCCGCAGAATCTGTAAATGATGCGAAACCGCCGGCTGCGTAATTCCCAGTTGTTTTGTAAGCGCCCCAACGGTCATTCCCTGCCGGTGATGGCAAAGCAACGTGAGGATATACTGCCGTTTACGGTTAGCGAGGGCCTTTAACACCTTCTCCTCGCGGTGAAAAGCAGGTAAAATTTCCCCATAATCCTTTTTCTTAGCCATTGTTATTCTCCCCCTACAAACTAGCTCTCAAAATTCAATCTATCATGAAAGCGTTTTTATAACAAGGCCTTCCCTGCATTTAATAGTCCTTAAAATCACAAAAAAAGAGCCGCCCAAAGCGACTCCTTCAATGATAAGTTCAAGTTAATTAGTCGTTAACTGATGGTGTTCCTAACCAACCGATGATTTCCTTAACGGTGTCAACGATTGCTTCGGTCCCTGGTGCCAGCAGTTTCCGTGGGTCGTAACCCTTACCTTCTTGGTCCTTGCCAGCTTCAATGTACTTCCGCGTTGCGGCTGCAAATGCCAGCTGGTTTTCGGTGTTGATGTTAACCTTGGAAATTCCCATTGAGATTGCCTTTTCAATCTGTTCCTGCGGGATTCCTGAACCACCGTGAAGCACAAGTGGCGTGTCAACAGCATCAGCGATCTCCTGAAGCCGGTCGAAGTTCAGGCCCTTCCAGTTTTCTGGGTACTTGCCGTGGATATTACCAATCCCACAAGCTAAGTAGTCAACGCCGGTAGCAGCCATCGTCTTAGCTTCTTCAACGCTTGCCAGTTCACCTTCACCGGTAATACCGTCTTCCGTTCCACCGATTGAACCAACTTCGGCTTCAACGGAGATGCCCCGTTCGTGAGCAAGACGAACGATTTCCTTCGTCTTTTCAAGGTTCTCTTCGAACGGAAGGTCGTGGCCATCAAACATAACTGATGAGTAGCCCTCCTTGATGCATTCCTTGGCAGCTTCGTAGTTCCCGTGGTCAAGGTGCATGATAACCGGAACAGTGATGTTCATTACCCGCATTTCGTTTTCCACGAGGTTCTTAACCAGCCGGTAGTCCCCCATGTACTTAGCAGCACCCATTGAAACCTGGATCAAAACAGGGGTCTTGGTTTCCTGGGCAGCCCGCAGGATTGAACGCGTCCATTCAAGGTTGTTCGTGTTGAACGCACCAACAGCGTAGTGGCCTTTCCGGGCGGCGTTGTAAATTGCGTTACCATTTACAAATACTGACATTAAAACAGCCTCCTAAAAAAAGTTACTCTCTTGTGAGTACGTGTTCATTCTACCACACTTTTTCATCAGTGCTAGGCGGATTTTCCTAATTTTAGTGACTGCTCGCCGCACTACGCAACGTGATTTTCGTGCAAAATCTGGTCGACGACCTTCTGAATTTCTGGCGTCTTAGTCCACTCCGGAAATTCGTCAAAATCTTCCCCCGGCATCGTGAAATGTTCATTAACGTACTGCTCGTACTTAATCACGCTTGATGACCGCGGAATATTCAGCTGAATAATCCGTACTTCTTTGATTAGCCCCTTCATTGCCGCCTTTTCCGCCCGGCCATTCTGAACCATGTTTGCAATCTCATAGTACGATGAACCATCATTCCGGGTAATCTGTTCAATTAGGGTTAACGTTTCATGACTCTTCATCTTGGTCCCTCCATCCATTTTATGGTAAACGAAAACCACTGCAACAGCAATTCGCAGTGGTTGGCATAAGAGAGAAAGAGAATTGATTAAAAGGTAATTTTTAAATACCTTACGTCTATGATGATAACGGTTACATAAATAAATGTCAACCCTTTCATTCGCGCTTTATCAGTTTTTCTGTATCTTTTTCCCGCCAGGTTGACTATAATAAAAGTAATTTATCAGAACTCATTGGAGGAAAAACCGTGATTAACAAACGCCAGATGAAAGTTAGCTTTATTTGTGGGCTCCTAATTGTTCTCCTTACCCTCGGGTACTCGTACGTTCGGCACGGCGACTTCTTTAACGTGGTCGCCCTCCTTTTCTCGTACCGGATGTGGTTGCAGGGAGGACTCTTCCTGTTAATGCTCCTTCTAATGTACACGGGCGCGGTGTACTTAATCTTTCGGGTTATCTCCTACTTTGTACGGCGCTAATTTTTCGGCTAAAAAGAGTCCCGGATGGTCATCCAACCATCCGGGGCTATTCTTCTATCCTTAATCCTCAACGCCGACCTGGTCTTTTACCACATCAACGATTTCCATCACGTACTGGTGAACCAGTTCGGGCGTCTTCGCTTCTGCCATGACCCGGAGAAGGTCTTCGGTCCCACTTGGCCGCACAAGAACGCGCCCTTCGCCGGCCATCTCATCCTCAACCTTAGCAATCACGTCCTTAATGGCCTGGTTTTCGAGGGCCTTCTTCTTATCCTGAACCTTAACGTTAACTAATTCCTGCGGGTAAGTCGTCACTTCCGCGGCCAGTTCAGAAAGCTTCTTCCCCGTCTTCTTCATAATGTTCAGGAGTTGTAACGCCGTCAGCATTCCATCGCCCGTCGTGTTGAAGTCTAAGAACACAACGTGGCCGGACTGTTCGCCCCCAAGGTTATACCCGTTTTTCAACATCTCCTCAACGACGTACCGGTCACCCACCTGGGTCTTAACCGAGTGCAGGCCGTTTGCTTCCATCGCCTTGTACAGTCCCAAGTTACTCATTACCGTCGTTACAATGGTATCCTTCTTTAACCGGCCACGGTCACTCATGTACTTCCCGCAGATGTACATGATCTTGTCGCCGTCGACAACCTGGCCGTTTTCATCGACCGCAATGCACCGGTCGCCGTCACCGTCAAAGGCCACCCCAGCCTGGGCACCCTTTTCCACCACAAACCTGCTGAGGGCTTCTGGGTGCGTTGAGCCAACGCCGTCGTTAATGTTTAATCCGTTCGGCGTGGTTGCCATGGTGTCAAACTCTACTCCCAGGTCGGCAAACAGGCGGGACACAATTTCACTCGTTGCCCCGTTAGCCCCGTCAACGGCAATGTGGAGGCCTTCAAGGTTATCCGGAATTGTTTGTTCCAGGAACTGGGTGTACTTCTGAACCCCTTCCCGGTAGTCACTGAGGGTCCCTAAGCCCTCAGCACTCGGCCGGGGAAGGCTGTCTTCTTCCTGTTCCAAGAGGGCTTCGATTTCCTCTTCCTTTTCGTCTGACAGCTTGTAACCATCACCGCCAAAGAACTTAATCCCATTATCCTGGACAGGGTTGTGGGACGCTGAAATCTGAATTCCCGCATCAGCCCCCTGTAGCCGCACGAGGTAGGCCACCCCGGGCGTCGTCATTACGCCCAGTGAGAACACTTCAATCCCCACCGATAACAGTCCCGCCGTAATGGCCTCGGCAAGCATCTGCCCCGAAATCCGGGTGTCACGGGCAACCAGCACCCGTGGCGTGTGGTTATCCTCGGCGTGTTTGGTAAGAATATACCCCCCACACCGGCCGAGCTTAAAGGCTAGTTCTGGTGTCAGGGTCTGGTTCGCGATGCCCCGCACACCGTCCGTTCCAAAATACTTCATTCTTCGTTCAATCCTTTCGCTTCTAGTTATTAACTGCTAATCTTTCGTAACCGTGACGTGCACCTTAATGGTTGCCGGGTCAATTCCCGTAATCCCGTACTGGGTAGGACTCAGGGCAATTGTTTTGTCCATTGTACCATCGATTCCCGCAACGGCAACCGGCACCTTGAGGGTCGTTAACTTATCGAGGGCCTGCTTCGACCCGTGCACCGTGACGTTTTTCGTGTCCGTCGTGAAACTATAGTGGTTACCCTTAACGCCCTTCCCGGACTTCACGAGCTGGACGTTAACGCTCTTGGTTGACTTCGCCGAAAAAATCGGGACGGTCACCCGCGCCATCTTATACGATAGGATAACATCACTTAACGGTTGGCCGTTTGCGTCAACCGCCTGCAGGGCAACCTGCTGGTGCACCGTTCCCCGGGTGTGCTTACTTAGTTTTACCCGGGCAACAATGCAGTCAATCCGGTTAATATCCTTAGCCGGTCCCGTTGCGGACACCACGTTAACGCTTGCAGTTGGCCGACCAGCAGCATACCCCTTTGCGATTTTCCGGCTGTTAAACCGCACCTGAACCGGGAAGTCCGCCGTTTCCCGCCGGCTAACGGTCAGGTTTACCCGGCTAGGTTCAACCTGGACACTGAGATCGTGGTTAAACCCACGGGGCTGCAGTTTGACGGTGTGGTTACCCAGTCCAAGGTGCGTACAATCGGCAGTCACCTGCAGGCTGTGCGTATTCCGAGCGGCCGTTACCAGTGAACTTGGGCCCGTAACCCGCACCTTCACCATGCTGGGATACCCTGTCACGAAGTACCCGTTTTGGTTTGTCAGAATCCGCACCGGAACCCGCAGCGTCGTTGCCTTATTCACGAAGCCCACGCCCACGTCACCGTTTGGGGCAAACCTGGTCGTGTTCAGCTTCATCGAATTAACGTACAAAAACAGCATGAGGGCAAAAATCAGTGAGATTATCCGGTAGAACGTTTTACTATTAAAGAACTTCGAAAGTTTCATTTAACGTGCCGCCCCCTTTTCCGCCGGTGAGCAGTATGGGCGTGGTGTTTGGTGCCACTCCGCCCAAAAAGCCGGTACTTCGAATCTGCCTGGGGAAGAAGTTCATTCCGCAAAATCTTCAGGTAATCCTCCCGTGTTAGGTCGCGCATCAGCTCGTTGTTCTGCGTAATCGTAACGCCCCCGGTTTCTTCTGAAATAACAACCGTCAAGGCGTCGGTTACTTCACTGATCCCGACCGCTGCCCGGTGCCGGGTCCCCAGCGACTTGGGGATTAAATTACTATCGGATAACGGCAGGTACGCCGCCGCCACGGCAATCCGGTTGTCCTTGATGATGACCGCCCCGTCATGTAACGGTGTGTTCGGAATGAACGTGTTAATCAGCAGTTCTCCCGTGATGTCCGCATCCATCTTAATCCCGGTTTCAATATAATCCTCGAGCCCAGTATTCATCTCAATGGAAATCAACGCCCCAATGCGTCGCTTGGACATGTACTGAATTGCCTTATCAAGCTCGTGAATCATCTTTTCACGGTCCTCGTCCTGCCGCTTATAGACAAGCCCCCGGCCAAGATGTTCAAGCCCGCGCCGGATTTCCGGCTGGAAGATAATGATGATGGCAATGATTCCCCAGTTAATCACCTGGTCCATAATCCAGGAAATGGTTTCTAACCCCAGGTACCAACTAACCAGCTTAATTGCCACAATGACCACGATTCCCTTGAGCAGCTGCACCGCCTTGGTTCCGCGAATCAGCATCATCAGCTTATAGATTGCGTACCACACCACCACAATATCCAGCAGGTTGATAAAGTGCTGCCAGGTGATGATGTCGCTCCACGCAAAAGTCATGGCCAAACCCCCTTTATTAAATTCTCGCTAATGATTATATCACGAACCTTTACACTACTTCGTCTTCTGTGGGAAACTAAAGGAGACAATTATTACTATTAGGGGGGAACACCATGCCAAAAAAACTTCGCTGGCTTATCCGGGGCGTCGCGCTGCTGTATCTTGGGTACGTCTACCTGAAAACGGGGATTCACTCTTCAGCGCTGTCCTTCCTAACATTAAATAGCTTCCTCGCATACATTCCTATCGAATGTGCGTTCCACGTGCACCCCACTCACCAGCGGGCGTGGCAGTTTTACCCGTTAGCGTTTTTATGGCTGGTTTTTTATCCCAACACGCCATACTTGCTAACCGACCTGTTTCACCTCGCAAAGTTTGATCCGTATAACAGCGTTACCATGCTGATGCGGTTTGACCTTCACCTATGGCTTGCGTTTTTCACCCTCGTTTCTGGGGTAATTGGGTTTGCCATCATCGGAACGTGGAGCCTTGAATTTATGGCTACTGCTCTTCAACGACGGTGGCACTGGGAAGGATTCGTTGCTCATGGCAGTCTAGTTGTTGGGCTAACCCTGCTCACTTCGATCGGCGTGTTTGTGGGCCGCTTCATCCGGCTTCACACCGCCTACCTGTTCATGAGTCCCGGGTGGGTTGTAAGCGAACTGGTGACAATGTGGAACCTTCGTATGGTTACGTTTGTTCTCCTAATGACCATCCTTCAACTGGTTATCTGGGGCGCAATTATGATTACTAAAATGGCTTTAGAGTCGACCACTTCAGACTAAGCCATATTAAATAAGCAGGTCACCGATAAGTGATCTGCTTATTTTATGGAGTAAATTCGTCCTTCGTCTGACTACCGCTACGGGCGAGGCTCTGCGGCGCTACACTTTTTCTAATCCGGCTCCGCTCGAACCACCTTCACGCAAATAATAAGTCCCTCCTTGACCGGCTCCGCCGCTCAGCGTCGCGCCTTAATTTATTTGCATGGTGGTTCGGCTCCACACCATACCTTAATCCCCAATAATTCTAACTTCCGTCTCAAGTTCCACGTCAAACTTTTCCTTGACCACCTGCTGAACATGGCGAATCACCGCCACGTAATCAGCGGCCGTCGCATTACCGACGTTCACGATGAACCCCGCATGTTTGGTTGAAACCTCAGCGCCCCCAACACGGTAGCCCTGCAACCCGGCATCGTGCACCAGTTTCCCGGTATAATGCCCTTCTGGCCGCTTAAAGACACTTCCGCATGACGGGTACTCCAGGGGCTGTTTGGCCGCCCGCAAAAAGTTAAGGTGGTCCCGCTTAGCCCGGATTTCCTCTGGATTGCCGGGCGTCAACGCAAAGGTGGCGTCAAGGACAATCTCATCCGCGTCCTGAACCCGACTGTGCCGGTACCCGAAGTCCATCCGCCGGTTTGAGTACACCCGCAGCGCACCGTTCCGCGTAATGGCCGTCACCTGTTCCACAACCATCTTCATCTCGCCACCGTACGCACCGGCGTTCATGAAGACGGCGCCGCCAACACTTCCCGGGATTCCCGAGGCAAACTCTAACCCCGTCAACCCAGCATGGTAGGCCGCTTCCGTCGTCGCAATCATGGTCGCCCCGGCCTGCGCAATCACCCGGTTGCCCCGGACAACCACCTCATTCATCTTCGTCAGGATTAAGACAATTCCCCGAATCCCGTTGTCACTTACAATGAGGTTACTGGCATTTCCCAGAACCGTGAGCGGAATGTCGTTTTCATGGGCAATCGTCACTACCTTACGGGCTTCCGACGGTGACTTCGGAAAAAGCACCCAGTCGGCTGGCCCCCCAGTCCGGGTATTAGTAAAGTGGGCAAGGGGCTCGTTTGGGTGGGCCTCAATCCCCTGTAACTGGTTATTTACAATGGCCGTTACCGCTGCTTGATCAAGCATCGTTATCCCGCCTCCTCTGGCAAAATTCATGTCTCCATTCTACCATTTTTCACCGAAAACGCGCACTCGAAGTTTAATTGGGGTAAAATAAAAAACAGCTTAAAGGAGGGATACTTCATGGACTTTACCGCCATCGACTTTGAAACGGCCAACGCCAAGCGGGCCAGCGCATGTTCACTGGCCCTGACAGTCGTTAGGAATAACGTCATCACTGACCGGTTTTATTCATTAATTAACCCCCAGATGCCGTTTGCTGCGCGGAATACCCAAATTCACGGACTCACTGCCGCCGACGTTGCCGATGCCCCCACCTTTGCCGAACTCTGGCCCCACATCGCCGCTTTGTTTGGCCCCGAACAAATCATTGTTGCCCATAACGCCCCGTTTGACTGCAGCGTTCTGCAACACACCCTCACGCACTACGGGATTACACCACCGCATTTTCTCGTCATTGATACGGTTAAAACGAGCCGCCAGTTAATGCCGAACCTTGCCAACCATAAACTCAACACGGTGAGTGCGGCCCTCCACGTTGCGTTGGAGCACCACCACAACGCCCTGGACGACTGCGTGGCGTGCGCCCAAATTTTGCTGGTACAAGTTAAACAGTACGGGACCCAGCGAATCGTTCCGTTTATCACCGAAAAATAGCGTAACCATAAAACCCTCCGAATCACGTAATCATGATTCGAAGGGTTTCTTCCTTTCAGGACCTTTTTTAAACTACTTATCCGCCGGCCGTTTACTTCATTTTCAGTAACCGCCGCATATCTTCCGGAAGCGGGGCCGTAACGGTCACCCACCGCTGTGTCCGCACCTGCCAGAAACGCAGTTGCCGGCAATGGAGGGCCTGCCGTTCCATTCCGTTAAGCATTTTCCCACCGTACATATCATCGCCAATTAACGGATGGCCCAGCGCAGCGCAGTGCACCCTGATTTGGTGTGTTCGTCCCGTCCATAACCGCACCCGCAGTTGGGTTACCCCAGCAAGCCGGTGCTCCACCCACGCCTCAGTTACCGCCCGTTTCCCGTCGTTTCGTACCATCCGTTTCATCGTACTCCCGGGTTGGCGACCAATTGGCGCGGTAATCATCCGGTGGTGCCACCAAATTGGGCCTTCGACACCCGCACAGTATTCCTTATGAATCCGCCCCGCCTGCAATTCCTGGTCAATCAACGCGTGGGCGTAGCGGTGCTTCGCAAACAACACCGCCCCAGACGTGTCGCGGTCCAAGCGGGTGACGAGGTGCGGAATAATATCATCATAGTGCCGAATCCGGTAGTACCCCGTCACCCGGCTAACCAGGGAATCATCCCGGTGCAGCGGTGAAGGAATCGCCGCCACAAACGGGGGTTTGTTTACTACCAGAAAATCATCATCTTCGTAAAGAACGTCTACCGGTACGTACGACGGAATCACCGGCGTCTTTCGGTTTTCTTCTGGCGGTAACACCAGCGTAACCTGATCACCAGGCATCACCCGGTCAATCATCCGCCCGTTATCCCCGTTTACCAACAAAGCGCCGCCCGCATTACGCACGTGGGCAAGCAACCGCCGGGAAACTCCCTGCTGGCGTAAAAACGTCCGTAACTTCCGCGCCGGCGTGTCAACCTGCCACTTAATCTTCATAGTCTGGTCCAATAAATGAATCCTGAACCCGCTGCCAGAAGCGCGTATGCCGGGACTTCGCAAAGTAAATCCGCTGCTTAGCAATCCGGAAGCGCATCCGTTCAATCTGCTGGTCATGGTAGTAGTCCGAATCAACGGTCATAATGACCGCTCCTTCCTTGGAAGGAATCAGCGTAATCCAGTCGTTCGGCGCAATAATCATTGGTGCGCTCAGCGTCCGGAAAACGCGGTTGTTAATCGAACTAATTTCGGACATCTGTAAAACGTCCAGGTTAGGATGGACGATGGCCCCGCCCAGGGATTTGTTGTACCCCGTGGAACCAGTTGGGGTTGAGACGCACAACCCATCACCCCGGAAGCGCTCGAAAAACTCGCCCCCGACGTACACGTCCGTCATCATCGTGGCGGTCAGGCGGCGAATCGTTGCTTCGTTTAGCGCCAGGTAGTCGTGCGGGTGCGGGTCACCGGCAAACTTCACCCGCACATCCAGTAACGGGTAACTCACCGCCTGCTGGTTTTCGTTTTGCAGGCTAATTACCAGGTCGTCAAGTTCGTCACTCCGCCAGTCGGTGTAAAATCCCAGGTGACCGGTATGCACCCCGATAAACCGGACGGTCGCCAGCTGATCTTCATAGTGGTGGAACGCGGACAGCAACGTCCCGTCACCCCCAATACTAATCACAACGTCGGGATGATCGTCGTCCAGCTCAAAGCGCCGCTCAGTAAACTTTTGCCGGAGCTTCGCCGCAACTGTGCGGGATGCCCGCCCCGAATTTGCATAAATTCCAATCTTCACGGCTTACCTCCTGTCTTGCCGGTGCTCAAACGCATGCTGGGCTTCCTGGATGTCCTCCCGGATACTCGACATTTCATTATCAAGTAAAAACGCCGCCTCGGCCGCCCGCTGGAGCCGCTGCTTAGTTTCAGCCGGAAGGTTCCCCTGGTACTTGTACTTTAACGAGTGTTCGATGGTTGCCCAGAAGTTCATCGCTAACGTCCGCACCTGGATCTCGACCTGCACGTTTTTCTCCCCGTCATAACACTGTAACGGGTACGTGCAGACGACATGGTACGACCGGTACCCGCTTGCCTTAGCGTTTTGGATATAATCCCGCTCCTGAACCACCGTCAGGTCATGGCGCTGCTTAATCAGGGCAACCACCTGATAAATATCTTCAACAAACTGGCACATGATCCGCAACCCAGCAATGTCTTCCATGTCCTCTGCGAGCCGGTCCACCGTCACGTGGCGGCGCACCATCTTTTCCTTGATACTTTCGATTGGTTTCACCCGGCCGGTGACGAACTCAATTGGCACGTGCTTGGTCGTCGCCAGCATCTGATTCCGTAGTTCCCGGAACTTAAGCTTTAACTCCCCCACTGCCTGGTGATACGGCGTTAAAAACGATTCCCATTCATCCGGATCCAATCCGTCCGCCCCTTTTCGCACTAAAATCCACTTCAAGTTTACCATACCCACCCTAAAATTACAGGAACCACTAAAAGCAGATTCATTGAATTCCCACCCATTTTTTGTAGAATAAAACTAGCAACTAACTAACGATGGAGGTGCGCACGGTGCTTGACGTTTACTTGTTTATCAATCCGCTCGGAAACCGGTGCTTTGATGCTGAGCAAAACATCCTCTCCGTAATTCATCAAACCACCGAAAAGGTCAATTTCCAAATTAACCCGCTCGTAACGCTGGATACCGTGTCGGGGATCATCAACCGGCGGCACCTTCAAGAGGACAATATGCAGGTGCGGCATGCGGTGACCGACGAGGTTTACCAGGTTTCGCTTGATTACGAAGCGGCTCGTTTCCAGGGAAAGCGCCGGGGACGCAAATTCCTCTTTGCGCTTCAACAGCTTCTCTTAATCGACCACCAACCGTATTCATTGGCCGTGGTTCACCAAGCAGCTGAGCAAGCGGGGCTTGACTGGGAGTTCTTCAAGGATGACCGTAATTCTAAGCTGGCCCACAAATCGTTTCAGCGGGACCAACAGCTGGCGATCAACATGAACGCCCAGCGGCATCCCACCGTTGTCCTGGAAAACGTGACGGGGTTTGACTACGGCATCGCCCTGAATGCCTGCGAATCGTACACGATTATCCTTGACATCATTAGCGGGCACATTCCGGTGGACGCAATTATGGCGACCCACGAACGCTACGAGCAGCAGTTCGTAACAACATCGGCGCACCACCATCACTACGCCATTTGGCCGTTGTTTCCCCAAGGCGCCCACCGGCCGGCCAAATAAACATGACAGATAACTAAAAGAGCGGATGTGCATCAGGTACAGCCGCTCTTTGCTTGTCTTATTATTTTATCCGTGAAGCTAGCTGATCCACAAGTTTCCTTGCCCGTTCACCATGGGGTTCAAACCGCAGGGTGCGGCGACTGTCGTCGTTCTCGTCCTTGATAAAACGAACAAGCAAGTACGTGGGCGGGAGCTCATCCTTAATAAACTGGGACCACTCCACCACACTGACCCCGTCGCCATCAAAGTACTCTGCAATCCCTAAATCACCCGGATCAGCATCCTCCAACCGGTATACGTCCATGTGGTATAACGGTAACCGCCCGTCATGGTACTCGTGCACGAGCGTAAACGTCGGGCTCTTCACCCGCCGGTGGATTCCCAGGCCCTGGGCCACCCCCTTAGTAAAGGTGGTCTTTCCCGCGCCAAGGTCCCCGTCAAGCAACAAAACATCCTGGGACTTAAGGAGCGGCGCTAACTGCTCCCCCACCCGAATCGTCTGCTGTGCGTCCGTTACCGTTATCTCCATCCTTCTCGTTTCCTCCTAATCCGTTGCAACGGCCTGTGCGGCGGTGATAATTGCAACCTTGTAGACGTCCTCAGCGTTGCACCCCCGGGACAGGTCAGAAACCGGCTTGTTCAGACCCTGCAAAACCGGTCCAATCGCTTCAAAGCCCCCAAACCGTTGGGCAATCTTGTAACCAATGTTTCCCGCCTCTAGTTCCGGGAAAACAAAGACCGTCGCGTGGCCCGCAACCGCTGAATCCGGGGCCTTCTGGGCGGCAACTGTTGGGACAAACGCCGCGTCAAACTGCAGTTCTCCGTCAATCTGTTCGTCAGGCGCCTGCTCCTGCGCCATTCGGGTTGCCTCCGTCACCTTGGTAACCTCGTCTGACTTCGCCGAACCCTTGGTTGAAAAACTCAGCATTGCCACCCGGGGGTCAATGTCAAACAACCGCGCCGTCTTGATACTCTCCTGGGCAATTTCAGCCAGTGTCGGCGCATCCGGATTGATGTTAATCGCACAGTCGGCAAAGACGTAGCGCTCATCGCCACCATTCCGGGTCATGATAAACGCGCCACTTGTCCGGTGGACGCCCGGCTTCGTCTTAATAATCTGGAGGGCCGGCCGCACCGTATCCCCGGTTGGATGAACCGCGCCGGAAACCAGTCCGTCCGCCAGTCCCATGTACACCAGCATCGTCCCGAAGTAGTTTTCATCCCGCGGCATCTTCTCGGCCTCTTCCGCCGTGTTCTTTCCCTTGCGGCGATCAACGAAGGCCTCCACCATGGTGGCATACTTCTCGGCCGGATACGTCTGCGGGTTAATCACCGTTACCGCATCGTTCCACTTCAGGCCGGCCGTCGCAGCGGCGGCCTTCACCGCCTGCTCGTCTCCCAGCAAAAGTGGCCGCACGAGCTGTTCATCCGCCAACCGCAAGGCTGCCGTTAAAATCCGGGGCTCGGTGCCCTCCGGAAACACAATCGTTGGTTCTTTTCCCTTAATCTTCGCGGTTAAACTTGCAAAAATGTCCATTTACATTTCCCCCTATTATTATTCTGCAGTCGGATCGGCTGGTAGCTGCCAGTCGATCGGCTCCTCACCCATTGCGGTCAGTGCAGCGTTAGTCTTTGAAAACGGCCGCGAACCGAAGAACCCCCGACTGGCCGACAGTGGACTGGGATGGGCCGACTTAATCACAATGTTTCTGGTCTGATCAATTAGCGTCATTTTATTCTGGGCAGCGCGCCCCCACAGGATAAAGACCACCGGTTTCGGCCGTTCAGAAAGCTGGTGAATGGCAACGTCCGTCAGTCGTTCCCAGCCGTGGCCCTGGTGGGAGAAGGCCTGCCCGTCACGCACAGTGAGGACCGAGTTGAGCAACAGTACCCCCTGGTCCGCCCACTTCTTCAGGTAACCGTGGTTCACCGGCGCAATCCCCAGGTCGTCCTGCAGTTCCTTGTAGATATTCTGCAGGGATGGCGGCACCGGGACCCCGGGTTGCACCGAAAAACTTAACCCGTGGGCCTGGTGCGGGCCGTGGTACGGGTCCTGCCCCAGGATAACCACCTTCACCTGAGAAAACGGGGTCCACTCAAAGGCCTGAAAAATATGGTACATATCCGGATAAACCCGGTGATGCTGGTATTCATCCTTCAAAAACGCATGAAGTTGCTGGTAGTATTCCTTTTCAAACTCAGGCGCCAATACGTCCTGCCAGTCATTGTGAATTAACGTCTTCATTCCGTCCACCTCACTCCCAGTTTATCATAGTTTTCGCCGAACCTCGCCCAAATTCATGCTAAAATGTAAGCGGAATCTATCATACGAGTGAGGTTTTTTACAATGGTGCAACTGATTGCTTCAGACATGGACGGAACGCTGCTGGATAACAACATGGTAATTTCACCGCGCAACGCTGCTGCAATTAAGCAGGCACAGCGGGAAGGCGTGCCCTTCGTTGTTTCATCGGGGCGGGCGTATTCCGAGATCAAGCCCCTGCTTGAGGCCGCCCAGATTAACTGCCCGATGATTACGATGAACGGCGGGCGGATGTTTGACGAAGAGGGCCGGGAAATCTTTGCCGCCCCCCTCCCGCGGATGCTGGCCGACCAACTCATCACGCGGTTTCACCAGGCGGGGCTGTACATCGAGGTCATTACCGAAAAGGGCGTTTTTTCGGACGACAAAACCCAACGCATCCAAAACTTCGCCGAGCTCCTGACCAGAATTCACCCGGGATTGCCGTTTAAGGAAGCGGTCATCCGCTCCTCCGCCCGCCTTGAGCTGTTAAACATCAATTACATTGACGACTATCAGGAGCTGCTGGATAACCCGCACACCACGTTCTTCAAGGTTGTGGCGTTTTCCTCGGCGGGGCCGACCGTCCTTGCGCCCCTCAAGCAGGAACTACTGGCGGCCCACGATAACATCGCCATCACATCGTCGGCCGCCTCTAACATCGAAGTAAACCACATTAACGCCCAGAAGGGAATCGCCGTCAGCAAGTACGCTGACATGCTCAACATCCCGCTGGATAACGTCATGGCAATCGGTGACAATAACAACGACGTTTCCATGTTGAAGGTGGCAGGGATTAGCTATGCCATGCAAAACGGCTCCGCAGAAGTCAAGCACCTCGCGCGGTACATCGCTGCCCCCAACGACCAGGACGGGGTGGGCAAAGCCATCGAAGCTGAGTTAGCCAAAAACAATAATTAATCGCACAAAGGGAGTGGGACCTAAATCCCACCCCCTTTTGCTCTGCGTTTATTTAGTTACGGTCGCTTGAACCAAAGATCTCCAGCAATTCCAAGAACAAGTTAATGAAGTCCAGGTACAGCTGTAAGGCCGCGCTCACAACGATTGGGGTGGTATTGGCCGCTTCCCCCATTTGCAGGTAAATCTGTTTAATCCGGTGAGCGTCCCACATTGAAAGCACGCTAAAGATCAAAACCCCGGCAATTGAAATCACGAATTCAACCAGCGAACTTTGCAGGAAGATGTTTACCACGGAGACAATCAAAATCGCAATCAACGCTGCAAGGGCCTGCCGTCCCCAGCTACTGAGGTCCTTCTTAGTCCGGGTCCCGTACAGGGCCAGGACTGCAAAGTCAACCGCCGCTGCCACGAAGGCCAACGTGATGTCCGCAGCCGTGAACTCAAGGAGAATCGAACTAAAAATGATTCCCTCCAGTGCCGCAAAGCCAAACAGCATGAAGTTACTCATGGCTGATGAGCGCGACTTACTGAACGACATCTTGGCCACCATCACTAGCTGCACTGCCAGCAAAATAAAGTACACTACCGGGTGCTGCCCCAGCAGTTCATCGACCATGTTTCCAAACAAAACCACCGTCCCGAGGGCCGTAATGGCTGACACCAGCACCGCCCCCGCCATGTACCAGTAGACCTTGGACAGAAACTTGTTTAAGCCCTGCTGTTGGTTTTCAACTGAGTATCCGTTCATCAAGAATTCCTCCCCTTCTGTGACTCTTTCTGTTCCCCCCTACTATACCCTATTTAGTATCGATTTCAAACTCATAATGACATTTAATATCAAAAATAGGAAAACACCCGGAACGGTGGCCCTCTGACCAGCATCCCGGATGCTCCCTGGTAGCAACATCTCAAACTAATTTACTTCTCTATTCAACGTGTGCCAATGTGTAATGCTTCTTTCCCTTCCGGACAACTACGCACCTCCCCTCAAAGGCAGCCATTGGATCAAGGATAAAATCAACGTCCCGGACCTTATCACCGTTAATTGTAATGGCGCCGTTAGTAACGTCTTCGCGAGCCTGACGCTTTGACGGTTCAATTCCCGTTTGTACCAGCCAGTCCACGATATTCGCCTTAGCAGCGCTCACCTTCACGGAAGGCATCTTACCAAAGACCTGCTCGATTTCATCCGGCGTCAGCTGCTTAATATCACCGCTGAAGAAGATCTGCGAAATCTTTTCCGCCTCTTCCATTGCCGCCTTACCGTGAACGAAGGTCGTCACTTCCCGCGCAAGGGCCCGCTGTGCTTCCCGCCGCTCAGGATGCGTTGCCACCTTTGCGGCAAGCTCATCAATTTCAGCGTGACTGAGGAACGTGAAGTACTTCAGGTATTTCACTACGTCCCGGTCATCCTGGTTCAACCAGAACTGGTAAAACTCGTACGGTGACGTCTTCTTGGCGTCCAGCCAAACAGCCCCGCCAGCAGTCTTTCCAAACTTGGTTCCATCAGCCTTTAACATCAGCGGAATCGTCAGCCCGAACACCTTAGCATCCTGGCCTTCCTTTTTATGAATTAAATCAACTCCCGCAGTAATGTTCCCCCACTGATCGGCCCCGCCAACCTGCAGCTGAATGTCATTTTCCTTGTACAGGTGTAAGAAATCAACGGATTGCAAAATTTGGTACGTGAACTCGGTAAACGAGATTCCGTTCTCTAGCCGACTGGCCACGATGTCCTTCTTAATCATCGTGTTGACCCCAAACTCTTTCCCGTAATCCCGCAGGAAATCCAGCAGGTTTAACTTGGATAACCAGTCGTAGTTGTTAACAAACGAGATATGCCCTGACCCGCCAAACAGCCGTGTAACCTGTTCGGTGAGGGCCTGAACATTATGCCGAACCTTATCCATCGTTTGTAATTGCCGCTCAGTTTTCCGACCACTTGGATCGCCGATGGATCCGGTCCCACCACCAATTAAAATGTACGGGTGGTAGCCGGCAAGTTCAAACCGCTTTAACACAATAAACGGAATCAGGTGGCCAATATGAAGACTATCGCCCGTTGGATCGGTCCCACAGTACAGTGAAATCTTCTTATCCTTTAAAAGTTGGCGCAACCCCTCTTCGTCAGTCTGTTGGTTAATGGCCCCCCGCCATTTCAAATCTTCAATAATATCCATATGAACACCCCATGATTGTGATGGTACGAAAAGAGCGATGCAAGCATCGCTCTCCTCATCACTAAATTAAAGCCCGAAAATTCCCTTGCATGCAAAGAAGATAATCGGCACAAGTAGTGCTGGAATCATGTTGGACGTCTTTAAATCCTTCAATCCCATCAAGCTTAACCCTGAGGAAGCAACCATCAATCCACCAAGAATGGCAATCTCGGTAATGAACGGTTGTGTCAAGATTCCACGTGCAAATGTCGCAATTAGGATAATGACAAACTGGTAAATAAAGATTACCGGTGCACATGCCATCATTCCCATCCCGTCAGCAGCAGCCAATGTTAGAACCATTACGAAATCGAGGGATGCGTTAATGAATAAGAATGTAAAGTTATGTTCCGTAGCAGCCATAATACACCCGACAATCGGTAAAGCACCTAACGTTGACAGAATAATCTCAGTGACAATTGACTTTCCTAATCCCGCTGATTTTCCAGCAGTAAGGCCATCAATTTTACCTTCGAGATCCATCCACGTCCCAAGTGCCGTCCCAGCAACCATAGCTACAATAAACAGTACGGCATAATGTGACTTAGGCATGTATTCTGAGAAACTTTCAATCCCAACACTAAATGCCACAAACCCTAGAATACCAATCAGAACGTTTTTGTATTTCTCACTGAGCCTTTTACCGATAAGCCCCCCAAGAATAGATGCAACGATGACGCCCCCTGCATCCACAAACGTTCCTGTTAAGCTACTTAATAAACTTCCTATCATGTGATCACTTTCCTCACTAAAAATAATGAATGAATAATTTCAGCAAAAGGGTTCATACCGAACCCTTTCGCGATATTTAATTAAAGAATGTCCTCGTTCTGAGCAATCTTTTCCAGTGTCTTCTGAATAGCGTCGTTAATCCGCGGTGCCCAGTAGTCAAACGTTTCTTCGTTGTATACCCATGGCGTCATGCATGATGACCGCAGGATCTCCAGACGACCTTCCTTGTCGTACTCAGATTCGTTGATTCCGAGTGACTTGATAAAGTTAACCGGAGCATCGCCGTACGTATCAACGGTAAAGCTACTATCTGAAGTTAACAGTTGCAGGTCGTACAAGTCGCCACCCTTGGATGATGATGTGTACTCGAACACAGCCTGGGTTAAGTCGTTCATATCCTTCAGGCTATCATTTCCTTCTTCTTTGTATACCCAGTCAACCATGTTGAAGTCCGGGTCGTATACTGCATGAGAAACGATTGTCTTTCCGTTTACCGTGAACTTCTTTCCATCAACCATGTCGTTAAACCGCCGTGCAGCGTATAACGTCCGTGCAACTAAGCGACCATATCCCGCAATGTTCAATGGAATGATTCGGTTAGCTACCCAAACAGCAGCAGCTGATCCAACAGACTTAGAGCCTTCAAGCGTGAACTGACCAATTGAGGCCGGAACCTTAACGCCTTCCTGGAATGCATATGGCGCCTCATAGGTTAACGTGTTCTTCATCCGTGTATCTGCAATGGCTAAACCACCAGCATCGTATGGTACGTATCCCATCTTGTGCGGGTCAATCGTAACTGAATCCGTTTCAGCGATTGCCTTGTATGCGTCATATACTTCACGCTTAAGGAACTGGTTATTTTCAGTGAAGATTCCGTATTTTTTAAATGCATCTTCCAACTTTTCGTAAGGCATGAAGTTATTATCTTCATCCATGTATACCGTCCGGCCATATCCACCGTAAGCAGCATCAACGTGAATAATAAAGTCAACGCCCTGCTTGTTGTACTTCTTCCGCAGTTCAACAATCTTGTCAATGTGGTCAATCGCACCTTCTTCGGTTGAACCAACAACACCAACAATTCCTAAGATCGGAATATTCTTTTCGACGTTTTCCTTAATAATTGCATCCAGCTTATCAATATTAATCCGGTAATGTTCATCAACTGGGAGTACAACTAAGTTGTCTTCACCAACACCAGTAATATCAACGGCTTTCTTCCATGAGTAGTGCATCGTTGATGGTACTAACCACTTTCCGAGTGACTGAAGGTTCTTACCACTCCGGGCTGAACGTGCCTTAACTTCGTTCTTCTTGTCGCCTGCTTTGTCTAACAGGTCAAGTGATTCCTTAACTGACATGTTATGAAGTTCCCAATCGCTCTTTCCTTCAACGAGTTCTGGGCATACTTCCTTAACTGCCATTGGAATTGATGCAACGTTCCGTGCCATCCATAAAGCACTTACGTTAGCAATTGAACCGTCGGTAGCAACATAGCCCCAACCATTTTCATTAAAGCCGTTTAGCTTAGCTAAATCCTGACCTACTTCCTTTTCCATAATGGTTGATGCAGGACTTCCGGCCCAAGCAACACCATTCCCATTCCAAAGCATTGCGAAATTGTACGCTAATAATGATGGCATTAACGTTTCATTATCCATCTGAGCCCAGTACCGTCCTGCCGTCGGCCACGGAATGGAACCGCTACGCATCTTCATTGAAAGTTCATTAAGAACATTCTTCATGTTAACGACAGCTTTCCGAAATTCCGGAGAATCCTTCTCGTCTTCAGAAATGGAATTGGCATCTTCTGCATTAAAGTTCTTCCGGTAGCCAATATGGTCATCAATAAGGTCATTTGTTAATTCCTTAAATAACCGACCATTTTCACCCTTAGGCCCAATAAAGTAGGCCGAAAGATCCATGTTCTTGTAATCCTTCTTGTCGTTCATAATTAACACCTCTTATTTTTGTATGGTTATGGAAGCGCTTCTTCTAACCTACACGTGTATTATAATACATATCGAGCAATTATTATAGTAACTTGACAAAATATTTTTTAATGCTATTATCAATATCAAGTTACGGTGCGTAGTAATCCAATTACAGAGATGTTTCAAATGCTGAGAGAAACAATAAAAGGATGAATTGGAGCCATAACTTTCAATTAAATCGACTTAATTAAGTGATAAAGTTAGTTACTTTATAATTTAGGTGGCACCGCGGGAGTTCTCGTCCTATTTCGTCAAGAAATAGGGCTTTTTTGTTTATAAAAAGGAGTTGAGTAACAGTGGAAAAGAAAAAACAGGTTGTACTAACCGGAGACAGACCTACCGGAAAGTTACACATTGGACACTATGTTGGCTCGCTTAAAAAGCGAGTTGAGATGCAAAATACCGGCAATTACCAAATGTACGTGATGATTGCCGACCAACAAGCATTAACTGATAATGCTCGTGATCCCGAAAAAATCAGGAATAGTCTTATTCAGGTTGCTTTGGATTACCTTGCAGTCGGTCTTGATCCCACGAAAACTACCATTTTCGTTCAATCACAGATCCCTGCTTTGTCTGAATTAAACTTATATTACTTAAACCTAGTAACAGTTTCCCGTCTTGAACGTAACCCTACAGTAAAGGCCGAAATTAAACAAAAGAATTTTGAACGTTCAATTCCTGCAGGCTTCTTCACCTACCCTGTTAGTCAAGCTGCAGATATTACTGCGTTTAAGGCTAACCTTGTACCAGTAGGTGATGATCAAGAGCCCATGCTTGAACAAACTCGGGAAATTGTTCGCTCGTTCAATTCGATTTACGGAAATGTTCTTGTAGAACCTGAAGGGGTCTTCCCCCCACAAGGCGAAGGGAGAATCCCAGGGTTGGATGGTAACGCTAAAATGAGTAAATCACTTGGCAACACCATTTATTTATCAGACGATGAAGACACTTTGTATAAAAAGGTAATGTCTGTTTATACTGACCCGAACCACATTCATGTTGAAGATCCTGGAAATATTGAAGGAAATATTGTTTTCACATATCTTGATATTTTTGAGAAAGATAAAGCCACGATTCAAGATTTAAAAGACCATTACACGCGTGGCGGATTAGGTGACGTTAAACTTAAAAAGTACCTGTTTGAAGTATTGAATGACGTGCTAAAACCAATCCGCGAGCGTCGTATTGAGTATTCAAAGGATATTCCTGCAGTTTACGAAATGCTCCATGAGGGCTGTCGTAAAGCAAACAAAGTCGCGGCTCAGACTCTTAACGAAGTAAAACAGGTTATGGGAATCAATTATTTCAACTAACTAATAAAACACCTCTTATTTTTGATAATTGATTAATACCTCAATATAAATTGGATACCGCCCTAACTTCTTTTAGGGTGATATCTTTTTAAACGTTTATTCGCTTACTTTCGTAAATGAGTTAGCCTTAAGCGCTATATCCGTGATTATAATCACAGAAAATTGAAAGGTAATTACTTTACTAAGTGTTACTATAATTAATATTTTCTTACTCTTAAGTTATCAAAGTACACTTAGGAGCAAATTTATGTACGAGCATTTTGATATTGGAACGCAGATTCGACGATTACGTACTAAAAAAGGACTAACACAAGAAAAATTTGCAGAATTGAGTGGTTTATCAGTTAACTTTATCTCAAAATTAGAGCGTGGACAAATGGATAATATTAGCATTACAAACATCATTAAAATATGTAATGCCATGAATATTTCTATTTCTGAATTGGTCAACGATGATCCTACCCAAGCACTTATGGGTTTTCCAAAATCAACGCTAACGCTGATTCAACTTCTGAAGGATATCAACCCACCCGATTTGGATAAATTATCAACTGATTTAATCCCTCTTATTCGCGAATTTCGTAGTTTATCACAAAGTCATTATCATGCTAATTAATTCCTGATTTATAGGTAATTAGCGTAAAATAAATCCTGCTGGTAATAGTCAATTTGACTAAAACCAACAGGATTTTTTATCAAGCTTTTATTTTACAATGATCCACTACGTCTTGCGGACAGCACTTTAATAAGCTAATGCTCTGCTATCCCCAATTGTTGATATACCTTCTCTAAATTTTGACCAACGGTTCGCTCGCCCCGAATAAGAATCAAAAAACATACAACACACAAAATAGCTGCTACGATAATCGTGGTGAAGTTAGCCTTCCATCCAATTACATCAATTAATTTTCCGATAACGTACGATGCTGTCACCTCACCAAAAATATATCCAAATAGACCAACAAAGCCATCCGTCCCACCAACCGCAAATTTCGGAACTAAATCGATTGTCAACACAGTAATTAAACACTGCGGGCCATATACTAGAATCCCCATCAAACCAACTTCGCAGTAAATAAAGGAATGACTAGTCGTAAACCAATAGCCAACAAACGTCAATCCTAATAACGTTACTAACATTGCACACAGTGCAGCACGTTTCCCTTTAAGTAATTTATCACTAATAATTCCTAAAAGAATAGTTCCTGGAATAGCTGCAAATTCATAAATTGAAAAACAATTCCGCGCTTGTGCTAACGTGAATCCCTTCATTACATGTAAGTAGATAGGAATCCAATTCTCTACCCCGTAACGGATAATGTATACTCCTGCATTAGCTACCGCCAAAATCCAAATAATTGGACGCTTTAAAATACAATTTTTAACAATCTTCCACAACGGAATATCATTATGCGCTTTAACGGCCTTTACGTTTCCAAAATCTTCTTTTTTGTATTCCTCAATAGGGGGTAATCCCACACTTTCAGGTGTATCAGCTCCAAAAACAATTACAATTATTGCCAAAATAATCGAAATCATTGCTGGGAAGAAGAAAATTGAATGCCAATTATGTAATCCAAATAAAACTAACGCACCAGATACAATCAACGGGATTATTCCCCCACCAACATTATGCGATGTATTCCAAGCTGAAACGAAAGTCCCCCGCTCCTTATTAGAAAACCACACAGCCAGCGTTTTGTGTGCAGCAGGCGCTCCCATTCCTTGAAAGATTCCCATAAATATAATTAAGCCCATCATGACAGCTATATTCTTAGTTGTCCCGAATAGAAAATCTAACACTGACGAAGCAATTAATCCTGTGGCAATGTAAAAACGTGGATTACATTTATCTGCTAAAGCACCCATGACAAACTTGGATAAACCATAAGAAATCGCCAGACATGATAGCACTAATCCTAATGACGCCTTAGAAAAATGATAATAGTGCATTAAATACGGCTGACTAATAGTAAAGTTATCACGCACAATATAATAAGCAGCATAGGCAATATATATACTAATGAATACACTTATTCTTCTCTTCGTATATGTTGAGTGAATTTTATCCTGCTCAACCTTATGAGAACTAATAGGTGCGGGCTTCAAAAATTTAAACAATGATAATTCCCCTTTTTTAGATAGCGCTTACAAAACATCCTAAAAATAATAGCAACATGTTCCTACAGCCATTATTCTACCACCCAACCTATCATATATGAATACTTAACATACAATTTGTCAAATATGCGATTAATAAAGTTCGGCTTTTCGTTTAAGTTACGGATATAACACCAAACTAAAATTGAAGGGATTATCTATGTATTCACAGCATTTTCCGATTGGCCCGCGCATTAAAGAAGAGCGCCTTAAACATCACCTCACCCAAGAACAACTAGCTGAACTATCCAACGTTCCGACGACATACATTAGCCGGGTCGAAAGTAGTCCTGATTACAACATTACGTTGCACCGGCTAATTAACATCTGCAATGCGCTTGACATCACCATGGCGCAGCTTTTTAATGATGATTACCATGACGAACGGTATAACGAACTCCCCGTTGCGGCGCAAAAACTAATTCAAATTATCTTTGAGTTAAATTCTACGGAACTGAATAAAGTTTCCGTTGCACTTATCCCTGCAATTAAGGAGATCATCCGTTTAACTAACCCACAACGTTCCCGTTAAAACGCAAAAAAACGGGCAGCTCCCTTTCAGGCGCTGCCCGTAACTTACATATTGTTTCCTAGCCCTTCAAAAAATCAGGATCTTCAAATGCCGGGTGCGGGTACGTGTAGAAGCCCTGTCCGGCCTCGATGCCATAGTGTCCCTGGTCAACCATTTCCTTAATTTTTGCGGCAATCGCTTGGGAAGCCGGGTCATCCGCATGTGCATTGTAAATCGCCCAAACCGTCCGGAGACCAATCATATCCATTGACATAAACGGCCCCATCGGCGATCCCGTTGAGTTCATCCAGTCCTTATCAATCGTCATCGGGTCCGCAACCCCCTTCACCCACAGCCCGAGCGCTGCGTTTAAGAACGGAACCGACAACGAGTTCATAATGTACCCCGGCTGTTCCTTCTTCAGAACAATCGGCAGCATCTTAATGCTCTTGGCAAACGCCACCACCGCGTCAATTACTTCCGGCTTTGTCTGCGCATTGCCAACAATTTCAGCGGTATTAAACTGCCAGATATGGTTAGCAAAGTGCAGGTGCAGGAACTTCTCCGGCCGGTCAACAAACTTAACCAGTTGGCTCGGAACAAACGTTGACGAATTGCTGGCAATTAGCGCTGCTGGCGGAAGTACCTCTGCCAGGTGGTGGTAGAACTCCTCCTTTACCTCCAAGCTTTCCGGTACGGCCTCAATTACCAGGTCAGCATCCTGGAATGATTGCTCCCAGTCGTTCGTGATGGAAATAATCCGGGCTAACGCCTCATCAAACTGTTCATCCGTGAGATGAACGTCCCGCTTGTAAAACGGGCGCAAGGCCTCCAGCCGCCGTTCTGCCCGCTCCGGGTGCGGGTTCCAAATACGCACCTGGTGGCCGCAAAGGGCAGACTGAAATGCAATCTGGCTTCCTAAGGTTCCCGCCCCAGCAATCGTTACGTTTTCAATGGTCATGACTTAATTCCCCCTAATTATTACTTAAAATACTTTGGTCATAGCGCCCGGTGATTAAGTACGGCGCCACCTTTACGGCGTCCAACTGGGTCAGCACCGTTGTTTGATGCATCTTAGCGGAAGCCATCGTGTACGTCCCCCCGCCAATTAAGTGCTGCACCGCTAACTCACCAACCGGATCATCCGCGCTCGACGTCAGCGTTAGCGCGAGTTTGCCCGGAGTGAAGGCGGTCGTAATGTTTGTCGTCTGGGTCGCCAGTAACCGGGTATTCGTAAACCGGTTCGTCCCGTCCTCCTGCTGCGCCAGCTGGTAGTCCACAAAGAAATTAATCGTCTCAACCGGGTGGTTTAACCGCAACTGCGGGCCAAACAACTGCTGGGCCTGCTCAGGATCATTCGGCATTCCCGACGTTACGTGGACGTCCATTAACGTGGTCCCGTGCCGGATGACCTGCGCTCGTACTCCCGTATCGTCGTGCTTAATCTGAATCTGATCAGCGAGCTTCTTAGGAATGCTTGCCCCCTCCCGGCCAGCAACCAACGCCATTTCTGCGCCCGAACCGGCTAAGAATAATCCAAACGGGTACGCCCCAACCATTTTGTCCTGGTACGCCACCATCGTGTACAGCACCGCCTCATCATACGGCCGCGCAAACGACGGGTTTCCCATATGCGTCACGTAGCCGGCAACGACCGGCGCTGCCACCCGCAGCGGTGCTGGGACCAACCGTTGTAACGTCGCCGCATCCGCCGCGTAGGCAAACATCACGCCTTCCTGTTCCCGCATATCCGGGCTGTCTAGAAATCCCCGCACTGCATTTTGACTAGCTAAGTAACTCGTCAATTTCATCATCCCCCATTAATAAAGCTGACTATTCCCTAATACCACCATTATTATACTTAGTTGGAGCAGAAAACAAAAGGGAACAAAAATATTTTCCGGTTAAGCCGTTGCAGGAATGTTATAATATTAACGAAAGCGGTTACTTATTGGTTAACGTTTAAGGAGGTTATCCCATGCAATTTACTAACAATGATTTTCAGGACATTATGCTCCACCGGCATTCTGTTCGCCACTTTGATTCATCAGTGAAGATTCCCCGGGACGAACTTCAGCAAATGGTACAGGAGGCGATCACCGCGCCATCATCCTGCAACCTGCAGGCCTGGCACTTTGTCGTTGTCGATACTCCCGAAGGAAAGGACAAACTGCGTTCCTTCTTCATGAAGTTCAACCTTCCTCAGCTAGACTCCTGTTCCGCAATGATTATGGTCTTTGGCGACACCGATGCGTTTAAGAAATACCGCGCCCTGTGGCAAAAAATGTACACCGAACACCAAATCACGAAGGAACGGCTGGACGAAATTCTCCAAACATTCCTCCCGCTGTACGAACACGCGGACAAACAGTTCCTCACTGCCGATGCCTTAATTGACAGTAGCCTTGCTGCCATGCAACTCCTATTGACCATCCGGGCACACGGATATGAAGCTAATCCCCTTGGCGGTTACGATGCTAAGAAGGCGGCCGCCGCGCTCGGTCTTGACCCCAACCGGTACGTTCCGGCGCTGGGGATTGCGGTTGGAAAACCTGACCCGAATGCCCATGAAATTACGTCGGAACGGTACGCCGTTCAGGATGTTCTGGAATTTCAATAGTTCATTTTAAAGTGATTCAGCGTCAGCTCCGGGAAGCCGGGGCTGACGCTTTTTTGCTATTAACTACGCACTTTTCTCCTAATTTAACCGTTGCTTTCCTACTGGAAAATGATTATATTATTATATGCGAACACATGTTCGTAAGGAGAGATAACATGAAAAAGGTCTACATTGCAATTGACTTAAAATCCTTTTACGCCAGCGTCGAATGTCGCCAACGGGGGCTTGACCCGCTCACCACGAACCTTGTCGTTGCGGACGAAACCCGGACTGACAAAACCATCTGTCTGGCGGTTTCCCCCGCGCTCAAAGCGTTTGGCGTCCCTGGCCGGCCCAGGTTATTCCAGGTTAAGGAACTTGTTCAGCAGTTTAACCACCGCCGGGCCCAGCGCGTTCTTGGTAACCGGTTGGTTTATTCGTCAACCTCCCGGCCTGATATTCTGCGCAACCCTGCGATGGGGCTAGACTTTGTCATTGCGCAACCCCGGATGGAACTGTATGAGAACATTAGTGCGCAAATTTTTGAAATTTATCTGAACTACGTTGCGCCGGAAGACATTCATATTTACTCGATCGACGAAGCATTCATCGATGCCACCGCGTACCTGACGCTGTATCACTGTACCGCCCAGGAACTCGCCGACCGGATTATTAGTGACGTGTTTACCGCAACCGGCATTACTGCCACCGTGGGCATTGGCCCCAACCTCTACCTGGCAAAGGTTGCCATGGATATTATGGCTAAACGGATAACGCCCACGCAAACGGGGTATAAGGTTGCCACTCTCTCCGTGGAGGAATACCGCAAGCAACTATGGAATCACCAACCGCTCACGGACTTCTGGCAGATTGGCCGTGGCTATGCGACTAAGCTTAATCGGCTAGGGCTTCACACCATGGGCGATGTCGCCGCTTGCTCGGTGGGAACGCTGGATCAGAAATACAACGCTTCCTTGCTGTTTCACATCTTTGGCACTCGGGCGGAGCTCCTAATTGACCACGCCTGGGGAAATGAATCCATCACCATTCAGGATATTAAACGGTACCAACCAGCACACCAGAGTCTCTCGGTTGGACAAGTGCTTCCCCGCCCGTACGCTTTTTCGGAGGGGATAACCATTATCGATGAAATGGCCGCTGAACTCGCCTTCCGGTTAACGGAGTACCACCAGAAAACGAAACAGGTTATCCTTAGCGTGCGCTACGATAAGAAAACACCGGTCGCCTTAACGGAACACCGGCGTCACGTCACGGTCAATCTTCCGTGCCAGACAAACTTAACTACGATTATTCAACCCGCCCTCCGCCAAGCCTACTGCGACCAGGTTGAGCCCCGTTACCTTCTTCGTAAAATCGGCCTTACAGCTGTCGACCTCCATAGTGACTACGCTCCTGAATACGTTCAAATTAACCTCTTTGAACATCCGGTTATCTTGGACCATCATAAGGAACAACAACTGCAACAAGCCACCCTTGATATTCGCACCCGTTTTGGAAAAGATGCCCTGCTTGTTGCCGAAGACCTGGCGCCCCATGCGCGAACGATAGAGAGAAATCACCAGATTGGAGGACACCATGCATGAAACCTGACCAAGCTAAACTAATTAATTATGACTATCAGGCTCACGTTCACTATCCCCGTATGCCCAAGGAAAAACGGGCATCCATTTTCCTCCCGTACGCGGCGTTATCGGGGTTTGACAGTAAGATCCAAGCCGTGCTGAAGAAACACTTAACAGAATAATAGGCGTTATTATACAAAAAAAACTAACCGGATAGGCAGCCGGTTAGGGATAAGAAGCTATGTCCTTCGTTTATCATGATAATAGCATACTTGCTCTAAGACAGTAAAAATCTTGGACAGACGAATTAATAACCTCCCGCTATTCAAGTTATGTTACAATGTCGACGTAATGGTTATGACGATGTTGACGCACATCGTGACATGCCAAAGTCACAAACGCGTTCTGGGTGTTCCGTTTAGGAGCACTCTTTTTGTATACTCAAACACTACAAAGAAGAACCAAAAAAGCAACCTAGTGAATTTGAAGTGCAAGACAAAAGTTAGACAAGATTAAATTATCAAGCTACTAAGGCGTGATTTCGGTATTCAACCGGAGTC
>NZ_CANCXC010000006.1:0-10203 GCF_947381805.1 Ligilactobacillus hohenheimensis
TTCGGGATTATATTTAACCATACAAAAAGTGCCTCACAATCATTAGTTCTTTGTCTAACAATTGTAGGGCACTTCACATTATCCCAGCCTCTTTTAATAGCCCGTTATTACTTTAATTTCGACAGGTCTAACAACATACTTGCGTAGGCCAATCCGGCGCCAAAGCCCGTAAGAAGCACGTGCTGGGGCCGCTTCCCCGCCCGAATAGCCCGGTCGAGGGCCAGCGGAATCCCCACTGAAGAGAGGTTTCCCACCGTCGTCACTTCCTGGGCAAACTTTGCGAGCGGAATTCCGGTCCGTTCAGCAAGCTGTTCAATTAGCCGGAGGTTCGCCTGGTGGGGAATCACAAAGTCGACGTCCGCTGGAGTCAGGTGCTCCTGCTGCAGAAACGCGGCAATATGTTCAGGAATCCGCTGCGTAACGAACTCGTACACGGCGTGCCCGTCCTGGTAAAAGGCATCGGTCCGGGGATAGTTATCCGCCTTCACCGCACTCAACGGGGCTACCCGACCACTGTGAATCGACTCCTCGTCACCCTGCGTTTCAAGCAGCTCCCCGCCAACCATCTCATCGGCCGGATCATCACTGGCCTCGTAGATTGCTCCGGCCGCGCCATCACCGAAGAAAACGGCGGACGTCCGGTCATGAAAATCGAGCATCTTGGAGTTTGTTTCAGCACTGATTACCATTGCCCGGCGGTAACCGCCCGCCCGCAAAAACTTCGTGGCGGTCGTTGACGCAAAAATAAACCCGGCGCACGCCGCCGAGAGGTCGTACGCGAACGCATTCGTTGCGCCCAGCTTTCCCTGCACGATTGCCGCCGTGGAAGGCGTGAGGGCGTTGGGCGTAATGGTTGAAACAATAATCAGGTCGATTTGTGTCGGTGCCAACCCTGCCGTTGCCAGAAGCTCCCGGGCAACCTTTAACGCCATATCCGACGTGTCCTCACCAATCGCAAAGTGCCGGGTCTTAATCCCCGTATGCGCCTGAATCCACTCGTCTGACGTATCCATTAACTGACTAAGTTCATCATTTGTCACAACCCGTGACGGGAGGTAGTGGGCCGTCGCCGTCAGCTTAATTGCCTTTACCATCATGATGCCTCTTTCTCTGTCCGAATTTCTTTTTTAGAACCTAGGCTTTATTCTACTTAATTTTACCGGAAAACACCACTTAAAACGCTCTTACTGGTGGTTTGCATGCCGAATGCCATACACAAAGTAAATGATGACTCCCAGAACAAACCATCCCAGCGCATACACCTTTGCTGCCCGGTCAAGCCCGATGAAAACTAATAAACTAAACATGAAGGCAAGTGCTGGAACAACCGGATAACCCGGCACCTTAAACGCTGGCTGGGCAATATCGCGCCCTTCCCTTTTACGCAGAAAGAAGAGGCCGATTGACACAAACATAAAGGCGACGATTGTTCCCGCCGATACCAACTGGGATAAAAAGCTAAACGGCAAGAGCGAACTCACAATAACGACAACCACCGTAATGAGTGTCACGGCGTTTTTGGGTTGCTGATTCCGGTCTAGCCGGCTAAAGAACTTCGGTAACATCCCGTCGCGGCTGAATGAATAGATTAACCGCGAACCGGACAACATGAAACCAATGGCGGCGGTAAACATGCCAAACACGGCAATTAACTGCACAATGGTTGCGATTAACGGATGATGAATTGCCCGGAGCGCAATCCCGATTGGTTCAGCGCTGGCCGCATACCGTTGATACGGCAGTACCCCAATTAAGACGCAACTCACCGCAATGAAGAAGGCCGACGCAATCCCCAGTGAACCAATAATCCCCCGGGGCATCGTTTTTTGCGGATTCACTGCTTCTGCCGAATTCGCGGCAATCGCATCAAACCCCAAATACGAAACAAAGATCATCGCCACGCCCGCGTAAATTCCCTGCCATCCGCCAAACGCGCCGTTGCTCGTTGCGTGGTATGCGGGGATAAACGGGTAAAAGTTACTAAGGTGCACAGCGGTGGCACCAACTACGATGAATAAAAGAATCGCAAAGATTTTCAGGATAACCAGCGCGTTTTCAACCAACGTTATCTTGGATAAATTTCGGGATACCAGCAAGCCGACAATTAAAACAATTCCCACTGCAATCAAATCAACTACCCCACCACCCTGTCCGAGGGGGTTAGCGAGGAAGACCGGAAGATGCACCCCGACCGAGGCCAGGATCGGTTTCAAGTTTGATGATATTCCCGAAACAACGAAGGAAACGCCGATAATATACTCAGCAAGCAGCGCCCAGCCGACTACCCAGCCAGGGAGTTCCCCAAAAAGAACGTTAATCCACGTATACGCGGAACCGGCAAACGGCATGGCCCCCGCCATCTCTGCATACACCAATGCGACCAAACAGGCCACCACGGCCGCAATCACAAACGAAATGATTACCGCGGGGCCCGTGTACATCGCCGCCACCTCCCCGGGAAGGGTAAAGATTGAGGTGGAAACAATCATTCCAATTCCCAGGGATAAAAGATCCCGCACCCGAAGCGACCGGTTCAAGTGGCCGTCCTTTAGCCCGTACTTTGTTGGTGATTGGCGAAAAAATACTCTCTTTAATAAACTCATTCTCTCTTCTCCTTAGTGATTTGCCGGTAAACCTAGCTGTTATTGGTTTTTAGTACATTATAGCATATGATTAAATTATGATGAAAGGATTCTAATATTACTACTGTATAGCATCGTCTTCAAAACCAAAAATAACATTAGCGAAAATCCCCAGCAGCGCCGAATGCTATAAAAATAGCCTAGCGGATGAACCACTAAGCTACTGTCGGATTTCTATTAACGATAACGAAGAAGATTAATCATCTATTGAGATACCCTATTCCGCAGCGACTGTTTCTCCTACTTCTTGGGTTGTTGCTTGCCGGGAAGCTGGCCGGGTTAGATTATTATACTTCTTCTTGAAGGCGACTAACAGGAAAAGCGCGCCAATCACGTACAGTACCCCAGCAATGAGGTAGACCGTGGCATAACCTTTAATTGACGTAAAGAGCACAAACATACAGAACTAATACACCGGTGACTGCGCCGAGCAGCCCGTAAATCCAAAGGTACAGAATGGTATTCCGCTTCTGCCGGCCACCCCAAAAGTTGACTGCGTGTCCTGTACCGTACATTTTACATCGTTTCTTTAAGTACAGATTAATATTATACTCATCATATTTTAATTTTATATTCTACACGGAATATTCAAAAAAGCAATGCTTTCGGCAACTTTTTCTCGATTAAATGTTTTTCACGTAGATTTTTATTTGTAATAACGCCTATATAACCCGCATCACAATTACTAGTGGTCTACAAGAAAACGATGCATCCCCTTTATCAACAGAATTTGGCAGGGAGCTCACTTAATTAGAAAAAAGTTCATGATGTTTTGCCCTACGTTGCTACATTTTCAAAATAGTCATTGCCTTTCAACGGGGAGGCGTATAAAATACAAATAGTTCATTTTATCGTTAATATCGATTTAAAGAAACTATATATTAAATGAACATATTTTTTTAAACAAGAGGGACTTTATATGACATACCAAACAACCTACCCATATACGGGAGAAACACTTAAAACCTTCCCGAACGCTTCTGACGCAGAGGTAAATCGGACACTAGCGCGGGCCCATGCTCTTTACCATAAATGGCGAACACAACCCATTACGACCAGAAAAGTACAGTTGCTTAAAATTGCGACGGCTCTTCGCGCACATCGGGATGAACTCGCTAGAACCATTACCTACGATATGGGAAAACTTTTCCGTGAATCACAAGGAGAGGTTGACCTCTGCGCAATGATTGCTGAGTACTACGCCAATCACGGCGAGGAAATGCTCCAACCAGTTGAGTTACCAATGCCAGTCGGCCAAGGTTCAGCCCACTATATAAAACAAGCGACCGGGGTAATCATGGCGGTAGAACCATGGAATTTCCCCCTCTACCAAATTGTTCGGGTATTTGCTCCGAATTTCATGGTGGGCAATCCAATGATCCTTAAAGATGCTTCCATCTGTCCAACATCGGCCCAGGCTTTCGCTACGTTAGTTGAGAAGACAGGTGCTCCAGCCGGGGCCCTCACCAACCTTTTCATCAGTTACGACCAGGTCGCCAGAATTATCGCTGATCCACGGGTATCTGGCGTTTGCCTGACGGGTTCGATGCGTGGGGGCGCAGCCGTTGCAGCCGCAGCCGGAAAAAACCTCAAGCAATCAACCATGGAACTCGGCGGAAACGATGCGTTTATTATCCTTGACGATGCGGACTGGAACCTCGTTAAACAGGTTGCTCCCCGCGCCCGGATTGATAATGCCGGGCAGGTCTGCACTTCGTCTAAACGGTTTATCGTTATGGCTGATAAGTATGACGAATTTGTTACCATACTTAAAGAACAGTTTGCGCAATTGAAGATGGGTAACCCGATGGATCCAGCAACCACCCTGGCTCCGCTTTCCTCCAAGGGAGCCCAAGAAAAGCTTCAACAACAGGTTAATATAGCCATTGAGCATGGTGCCACCTGTGTTATCGGAGGACATGCTGTTGCTGGGGAGGGCTTCTTTTTTGAGCCAACCATTCTAACAGGAATTACTCCGGATAATCCAATTTTCGACCAGGAAATGTTTGGCCCGGTTGCCACAATCTATAAGGTTGATTCCGAAGAGGAGGCTATTAATCTTGCTAACAATTCAAGCTACGGTCTCGGGGGAACAATCTTTTCAAGTGACCCCGACCACGCTGAACGTGTAGCGGCTCAGATTGAGACGGGGATGTCATTTATTAATTCTAGCTGGACATCCCTTCCAGCCATTCCATTCGGTGGTGTTAAGAATTCGGGCTATGGGCGTGAACTGAGTATCCTTGGATTAGATGCTTTTGTTAACAAGCATCTAATCTACACACCGGAAAAGTAGGGGCGCTAATTAAGCAGCCATTAGCGGGAATCCATCTGTTCGATTCCCGCTTTCATTGTTCGTTATATCTAAAAATTCTATTGATATAGTTTAACATTTACCCACAACAATAGGATTGACAAAGAACCAAAAAAACTAATGGAGAGATTGACTTGTACTCGAAAAACTTTGAAATCGGAAGGCAAATAAAGAAAGAACGTGAAGAGAAACAGATTACTCAAGAACAGTTAGCCGAATTAAGTGACTTATCACCTAATTACATTTCTAAAATGGAGAATGGGACGTATACTAACATTGGTTCTAAGCATTTAATAGATATTTGTAACGTCTTAAACATTACGATGGGCGATTTATTTCAAGATAATTCAAATGAACAACAACGTGTGAACGAACTTCCGCTTAATGTTCAAAAATTAATCGCATCATTAATCCAACTTAAACCACAAAAACAACGAAAAATCGTTGATACCATCCAACTACTAGTTGAACGGTTAATCAATGTTATTAAATAAGGACATAAATGAGGCTGGGAAAAAACTTCCAGTTCATTAAAAAGAGCCGGACAAGGAATCGAAAGTGATTCATTGTCCGACTTTTCATATACACATAAAATCGCCCCTATAATGGCGATACTAGTGGATTCCTCCATCAGTGCTGGATATTATAGATCCGGAAATTAACCTGTCGCTAATACTAGTTTTATGGCATCTACCTATTCTTAATAAACTCGAATAACCTAATCATGTCATTTGTGGTTAATTTTCCTAACGGCGGTTTCTTAAATACAATTCTCTGTGGTAACGTAAACGTCCGGTGGATATCAACATAAGATTGTCGGTTTAATCCCGCCTGCTGCCATTCCTGAATAGGATAATAATATTTCCTTATTCGCTCAGACTTCGATTTATACTTTGACGTTATCTTAAAAACCGTGACGTCATCACGCCCCACCGAGACGACTAATGCTGGACGGTACTTTACTTGATTACAATCTTCGTAAGGAATTTCCGCCAAATAGATTTCCATCGGACTACTCATTTTCTTTCATCCATTCATCAAAGTATGGAGATTTCGCCGCATCATAATGCCCTGCCCGATCAAATTCGACCTTTTCGTTTGGAATATCTTTGATTAACTTATCCCAGTTTAAACTTGAAGGCACTTTTTTTATCGTAATACCATCATCAGTTACCGTAAACGAAAGCTTCGTTCCGGTTGTTATGTTTTGAGCCTTACGAATTGCAGCTGGAATTACTACCTGTCCCTTTTGTGACACTTTTGCCGTCATCACAGTCATCCGAATTACCCCCTTACGTATTACATCTTACTTTCTGTATCAAGGATAACACAATCAGAGGGCCGCAACAAACAATCACTCCCTGGAATTCTAAGAAGTGGCTAATCCCTTAATTTATGGGTACTCTATCCCACTTTCAAGTTTCCAAGGAATAGTTATATATCTTTCTATAAACCTGGTATGATTATGTGCTGCGAACGTGCGTTCATAAATAAAGGGAACAAGGATGACAGGGAACAGACATACATTGCAATCAACCTGAAGCCAGCGTCGAATATCGTACCCGGGGATATGACACTTTGGTGACTAATCTGGGCGTAGCGGATGAATCCCGGAATGATAGGACTATTTGTCTGGTTGTTTCCTCCAACATTTAAAAATTTGGCTCTACACTAAATCCTGTTGATATGGTTAAATGTTAAACTATATGGCTCTTTGTCAAATCCTGTTGATGGATGGAAAATACGTTGTCTATTAGGCAGCGTATTTTTGTTTTTTAGCCGCCTGCATCAACATGATGCGCTTAACTAGATGATCATAATTGCAAAAACCATACGCCGTACGCTGAAGCTGTTTAATCTTCCGGATGGTTCCCTCCAAGGCGCCGTTGGAATATGATGACGAGGTACTATTCACGATATATTGATAGTTATTTCGAAAACTGCGGAGGACGCCCTGCATTTGCGGGCCAACATGATGGGGTGCTTGTACACAAGCGGCCAGGCGTTCTTGATCACCGTGGCGTAACGCGTGGGTAATTGTCTGCATAACGTCGTAGGTTTCCTGTAAGCAATCATCGGCTTGGAGCCCGAGATGTACCTTTTCTAACGGGGAGATCCATTCATGAAGGTGAACATCATAATACCGCCGGGAGCTGAGCTGTTCGCTAGCCTTAAGGTATTGTTTCCACCCAAACTTGAGGCACCGGTATTCGCGGGAGTTGGTGGCAAATTGTTTAGCCGTCTGCGCCCGTAATTGGTTGAACGCCCGGGTTGCCATCTGACAAAGATGAAAACCATCCAGAATAATCAAAGCGTTGGGAAACAGCTGGCGGATAATCTCCTGGTAGTGGTAGTTCAGGTCAATGGTGACGCTGTGCACTTGGGCCCGTTCCGCCGGCGAAAACTGACTAAAATACTCCGTCACGGTGTGCCGGGTCCGTTGCGCTAGGATCTGAAAAATCTGATGATTATCGTTGTTTAAACAGATAAAATGCAGGTGGGACCCCACGCCGCGAAACTCATCAAACGCAAGGTTATGCGGTAAGCCCGCCTGTTGAAGGTGGGTTTGGGGCATTGGCATCGCGGTTAGTTCCCGCGCCACCGTATTGGGGGACGCCCCTGTATCAGCCGCAATTTCTGTCATTGCCAGTTGCCGCGTCAGTTCGATCCGCACCTTTTGTTTAACGGCATTACTGATATGACAATGCCGCTCAACGAGCGGTGTCGTTGCCATGACGGTGGCGTGACATCGTTGACAACGCAGACGTTGTTTACGCAAATCAAGATAAACCGGCCGTGAAGCATCCACCGCCAGATATCGAATGGACACCCGAGCGCTTCCGTTTCGCACCAGGGCCGCAGAATGACAAGTCGGACACTGCTTAATCGGCGTTTCCAGGGTACCGTAGTAGACTTTTGCCCGCCGTCCACCGCGCAGTTCCTCCTGGTAATCAGTAAAAATAATATTTTCGTCTTTAATATCAAGCGCAAAGTGGGTATAATCGTTAATGGAGTTCATAGTAGAAGAGCTCACAGTATCAAGTCCTTTATTGAATGTTGGTGGATTTTTGGTACTGTGGCTCTTTTTTTATTGGTCACAGTAACAAAAAATCCTGTTGATAATAGTTTAACATTTAACCATATCAACAGGATTTAGTGTAGAGCCAACTATATCAACAGGATTTAGTGTAGAGCCACAGAAACATAAGAAAAACGGCTCTTTGTCAACAAACACTGATGAGTGATTTTCGAAATAGTTTAACGGATTTCCGTTAAGCTATTTTTTGTGTATTCAGGTGATCAAAATCAATGTATTCGTTGCGGCAGGATAAAAGAATCCGGCCCCGGAAATGATCAAAGTTCCGGTAACCATACGCAACCCGTTTAATCACTTTGATTTTATTGTTAATGCCTTCAACCGGGCCGTTTGAAAGCTGGCACTTAAAGCTAGCGATAATCTCAGCGGCATGTTTGCGAAAGGTACGCTGAACCCGTTTTAATGCCTCCGGAAGGCGCTGAAGTGGCACCGCAATCAGCTGTTTAAAACGCTCAGCATCACGATGATGCACGCAGAATAAAAGTTCCTGATAATAAGCGTAGGTAGCGGCCAGCGTTGGATCCATTTCTAACAACCGATTGATTACTTCGCTATCAGTCAAAGCGGCGTAACGGAAGTTCCGGCGGCGCCGGAAGTGTTGGTAATCAACCTTAGTTTGATCTTGACTTAACAGTTTCCAATAACGCTTTAACGCCCGCCCAACATGGCTTTTCGCCCCATGGGCTTTAATTACTTGACGACGAACATTTTGGAGAGCGCGGTTACATTCACCCACAATATGGAAGCAATCCGCAATCACAACGGCGTGCGGAAATAATTGTTTAATTAGTGACCGGTACGGATCATATAAATCAACGACAACCGCCAGAACCCGCTGCCGGACGGCTAACGGATATTGATTAAAGTAATGCGTTAAATAATCATTTTTGCGGGAGCGAAGCACGTCTAACAAGCGACCATTTTCAGGATTAACTAAGACCATACTCATTTCACTGGCACTCCATGGTCCGCCCTTAAAATCATCCAGGGCAATCGCCCGGGGTAACCAATTATGGTTAACCTGCAGGTCTGATTGCGTTAAGCGTAAGACTCTAAGCACCGTGGTCGTTGAAATCGATAAACGCTGCGCGATTGCGCCGCATGACTGGTTGGTATGGAGTTCTTGAACGACGCGATACCGGACTGCATTGGCGATGCGGTGACGGTGATTAATTCCCATCACAGCAGCAATCTTAGTCACCGTACGCGGGCAAAGCAAATCAGGACGACAAAGATATTTTTGTTTACGAATACGCAAAATCGCCGGCGTCCCACACTGCGGATAACCCTTAATATCGACCGTCTGAAACCCGTTTTTCAACATTGGCCGTCCACAAAGGGGACAAGTCATGGGATAGGTTTGCATTAGATGAATAATCAAGGCTCCATCTGCGGTTGGCGCCGTGGGGTTAGTGAAACGTGGGTCAAATTTAAGCGTCGGGTCTTTAATTCCAACTAAATCTCTGATAAAATTATCCATGGTTTTGGTGGGGTAGCTCCAAGTGAGCTACCTTTTTTCATCTCCTTTTTTATAAACCATGATAGCAAAAACAGCACTGGTGGATTTTTCTCCATCAGTGCTGAATATTATAGAGCCAGAAAAACGCCGGTTTAACGGCGTTTAACAAACTAAAATAATTTATTAAATGCCGGATACTGGACTCGGACCAGCGACCTTTACTTTACGAGAGTACTGCTCTACCAACTGAGCTAATCCGGCATATTATGATTAACGGAGAGTGAGGGATTCGAACCCTCGAAGGAGGTCGTTACCCCCTTACACGATTTCCAATCGTGCTCCTTAAGCCACTCGGACAACTCTCCATTATTACTCCGGCAGGCGGGCTCGAACCGTCGACAACCTGATTAACAGTCAGGTGCTCTACCAACTGAGCTATGCCGGAATAAAAAGCACGGCGACGTCCTACCCTCACAGGGGGCGGTCCCCCAACTACTCTCGGCGCGCTGAAGCTTAACTACTGTGTTCGGAATGGGAACAGGTGTATCCTTCAGGCCATCATCACCGCACTATCTTCTTAAGAGAACTTTGTTCTCTCAAAACTAGCTAACAATTCTTTCCTTCTTGCTTGAACCCACCACGTCTTAACCGTTGGTTAAGTCCTCGACCGATTAGTAATGGTCCGCTTCAT
>NZ_CANCXC010000007.1:0-8882 GCF_947381805.1 Ligilactobacillus hohenheimensis
AATGGAGGATTAGCTCAGCTGGGAGAGCATCTGCCCTACAAGCAGGAGGTCACAGGTTCGAGCCCTGTATCCTCCATTCTCTTTATTGAGTCGTTAGCTCAGTTGGTAGAGCATTGGACTTTTAATCCAAGGGTCGACAGTTCGAGCCTGTCACGACTCATTTGATAGCTCATGCGGGTGTGGCGGAATTGGCAGACGCGCTAGATTTAGGTTCTAGTGTCTTATGACGTGGGGGTTCAAATCCCTTCACCCGTATTAAGGATATTAATTACCCTGGTTATGCGGAAATAGTTCAGAGGTAGAACATCACCTTGCCATGGTGGGGGTCGCGGGTTCGAATCCCGTTTTCCGCTTCGGGTTTGCGAAGGCAGGCTCATAATTGGATAGCATGCGGAAATAGTTCAGAGGTAGAACATCACCTTGCCATGGTGGGGGTCGCGGGTTCGAATCCCGTTTTCCGCTTATGCCGGGGTGGCGGAATTGGCAGACGCACGGGACTTAAAATCCCGCGGTAAGTGATTACCGTACCGGTTCGATCCCGGTCCTCGGCACCATGCACCCATAGCGCAACTGGATAGAGTGTCTGACTACGAATCAGAAGGTTGTAGGTTCGACTCCTACTGGGTGCATTCCGGGATTGTGTAATCCTGGTAGCCGTATTATAATTAAACTCGTTATCGGGAAATAGCTCAGTTTGGTAGAGCATCACGTTCGGGACGTGGGGGTCGCAGGTTCAAATCCTGTTTTCCCGACTAGTTGCTGGTGAAAGGCCAGCTTTTATTTTAGTCACTTTTTAACTAAAGCAATTTATAATAAAGGGGAGATATTATGATGAATAGAAAATGGAAGATTGCGGGGATAATTGGAGGAATTTTACTTTTTAGCGGGATGGGTTATGAAACTGTTCACGCCCAAACACTAACCGGGAAGCAAGCGCAGCAGGAAATTGATACGTTTATTAGTACGGCGCGTCAGGATAAGAGCGGGGTTGTTGATTTCCGGGCGGTCAATGCTCAGCAGAAAAAGGGCGGTTCCAAGGAAAGCTCGAAGGACCGCGGGACAATTAAGTATGCTGGCGATAATACCGAAAACATCCACGGATACACGCAACGGGATGGAAAAGTAATGGAAATGAACGTCTTTACTAATGGCCATGATGTGTTTGCCCAGCAGCCGAACCAGCGGTTTATTCCTAATAATGATGCCCTGGACGAGGTTCACAAACTCTATGACAACTACAAGATCAATTCGCTGCAGTTGCAAATGCTTGATGCCCTTAAAAAGTACGCAACGGTTAACCGCCACGGGAATACCGAAACGATTACCGTTCGGCTAACAAAGAAGAACAATGCGGCCATTCAAAAAATTATGTGGGCCGGCATGGAGAAGGGGAAAACCAAACAGTTAATCATCAAGTATACGGTGGATGTTCATACCCACCAACCGTTAACGTGCTACTGGAAAACGCAAAACTACGAGACTAAGGGTGATATGGCTAACACGATGACCTGGACAACCGCACACGATAAATTTAGTAACCAGAATAAGCAGGGGAGTATCCCAATGCCTGCTGCGGACCAGATTGATAGCAACGATCAAAGCAGTAATTAGGGAAAGCGATAAGTTACAGGCTTTAAAAAACACCGTAATGGAAGGAAGGCATCAATTTTGATGCGAAGTTACTTTCCGTTACGGTGTTTTTGCGAATTCAAGAGAGCGGTCTTTGCCGGAACTAGAATGATCCGGTTTAACCGTGGAGAACGTACTTCTCGATTGCCTGGGCAACCCCGTCATGGTTGTTATCAGCGGTGATTGCCTGGGCCACCGCCTTTACCTGGGAATTGGCGTTGCCCATTGCGACCCCCAATCCCGCCTGGGCAATCATCGTGAGGTCGTTGTTTTCGTCGCCGAGGGTCATCACTTCAGCGGGCGTAATCCCGAGACGGTGTGCCAGGGCCATCACGGCATTGCCCTTGGTTGCCTGCTTATTGAGAAGTTCATAGAAAAACCGTTCGCTCCGGACGCAGTAAAAGTGGTCCGTAATGGTGGCGGGAAGTTGGCGGGTCACCGCGTCAATTTTAGCGGGGGCGTCCGCCATCATGTACTTCGCAATCTGGATGTCAGCGGGAAGCTGCTCCAGGGGAACAACGTGCAGGTGCATCCGCGTGTGGTACGTGTCAGAAACCGTGTAGTAGCCGACATCTGGTTGGTGAACGTACACGTTCGAATCCAGGGTCACCATGTGCATGTTAACCCCCACCCGGGTAAAGTAGGGCACGAGCTGCCGGTACTCGCTCAGCGGGATGGTGCTGGCAAGGAGCTGCTCTCCCGTGGCCCGCTGTACCTGGGCACCGTTGAGGGTGATTACGTAGTCAGCGTTTGTCGTCAGGCCAAGTTGTTTTAATAGGGGAAGCACCCCGGTGAGCGGCCGTCCCGTACACAGGACGACGTGAACGCCCTGTTCCTTGGCGGCCTGAATTGCCGCAATGGTTCGGGCGGTGAGCTTTTTATCGGATGTTAACAGCGTGTTATCAATGTCAGTTGCAATTAGTTTAATCGCCATTGGGATGGCCCCCCTGGTTGATAATTTGGTCGTTGTGGATGTACCGGTTAAATTCGGCGTAAACCGGCGCAAAAATTTCGGTTTGGGCGGTCTGGGCAAACATTTCCTTTGGGAAGAAGAAGCGCTCGTCGCCCTGCACCTTTCCCGTAATGGCGGCGACGAGGCTGCTAATCCGGGAGAGTTCGATATGACTCCCGTCCTTCTGGATCAGCTCAATCTGCGTCCGGGGTTTCTTCGCGTGCGGGTCGTACGCATCATACGGCAGGTCGTAACTGTCGTTGGTTGCCGTGTAGTAGTCAGCGTCAAAGCCAGCATCAGCCACAAGCCGCTGCAGCTTGGGAACCAGTTTCTTCGTTGCGGGGGTGACCTGAACCGACTTAAACGGGTGCCGGTCTAGGAAACGGGTGGCCAGGTCACTCAGGATTTTATCCGGGTGGGTCCGCCACCGGGCAAAGCAGGTGTTGAGTACCCCGTCATCGAGCTGAAGGTAATCGTCCAGGGTGGCGTGGTGTTCAAAGAACGGCGCTAAGAAGCTAGCTGTCAGTTCATCGGTGAGTTGGCCGGTTTCAAAGAGCCTTTGCGCCCGCATCAGGAGGTGATCAAGGATGACCTCCATGGCACGAGAAACGGGGTGGAAGTACACCTGCTGGTACATCTGGAACCGGCTGACGATGTAGTCCTCCACGGCGTGCATCCCGTGAATCTGGAAGCTCACGCCGTTTTTATCAGGGCGCATTACCCGCAGAATCCGCGTAAGGTCAAACGTCCCGTAGTTTGCCCCAGTATAGTACGAATCGCGCAGCAGGTAGTCCATCCGGTCCGCGTCAATCTGGCTGGAAATAATCTGTACCACCTGTTGGTTGGGGTATTTTTTAGCGATCACACTGGCGACCTGCGCGGGGAAATCCGGATTGACCCGCCGGAGGACCCGGTTAACCTCCGTCTCCGGACTCGTAATAATCGCCCGGGTCATGGCTTCGTGGTCGGTGTGGAAAATGTGCTCGAAGGTGTGCGAGTAGGCCCCGTGGCCCACGTCGTGCAGGAGGGCGGCACACAGCGTCACCAGCCGCTCGTGATCGTCCCACCCCGTAGGCCCCACCGTCTGCCGGGGATATTTCCGGGCAAAGAGGTCACAGATCTGCCGGGCAATTTCATAAACCCCCACCGAATGGGTAAACCGGGTGTGCTCGGCTCCGTGGAAGGTCAGGCTGGTGGTTCCCAGTTGCTTAATCCGCCGGAGTCGCTGAAACTCCCGGGTATTAATCAGGTCAAGGATCACCCGGTGCTGAATGTAGATGTAGTTATGAATCGGGTCACGGAGGACCTTTTCAACGGGAAGTAATTCGGCGATGATCACCGCGCTCCTTTCTCAAAACGAAATTTGCCTTCATTATATCATTCCGTTTCCGGGAGTTGGTTGCTTTCGGGGAAACGGGTATAATAGCAATTAACGAATTGAAACGAGGAAGTGAGGACGATGGCAGAACGCGGAATTCCGGTTAACATTCACATTGAAACCCGGCACTGGCAGGACGGGGAGCGGGATGATTTGACCCAGGACGTTACCGGGCACTACGTTCAGATGGGCGACACCCTTTACCTGCGGTACGACGAGCAGCTTGACAACCAGCCCCCGGCAGTGGTGACGATGCGGATTAAGGCGGACGGGACGGTCCGGTTGAGCCGTAACCACGAGGAACTCCAGATGAAGCTGTTCTTTGCGGCTAATCAGCGGGTGGAAGCCACGTACCGGACCCCGTACGGGTTAATTCCGATTGATACTGAGACAACGAACCTTAACGTGGCGGTTAACCGCACCCCTCTGATGGGAACGGTGGCGATTGACTACCGGTTATACACGGACGGCCAACCGCTGGGAAAATACCAGATTAGATTGCATTTCAATGCCTAACATTGTAAGATATGAAGTAGACTGCAGAAAGGACGTGTACCAGAGTGGAGTTGAAAAAATTCGCAGGCGCTGATAAGAGCGAACTGTCACTGATTGAAGTGGCACACGAAATTTTAAAAGAGAACGGTGAGCCGATGGCGTTCGCGGACTTGACGAACGCCATGCAGGACTACCTGGAGAAGAGCGATCAGGAAATCCGGAATCGCCTGCCGCAGTTTTATGCGGACTTGAACATTGACGGGGGTTTTATTTCCCTCGGCGAAAACATGTGGGGGCTCCGGTCGTGGTACCCATACGATTCGATTGATGAGGCCCTGGTGCACGGCGAAGATGAGGATGCACCGGCCAAGAAGCGGCCGCAGGTTAATGCCCTTGCCAACAGCACGGATGAGGATGACGACGTGGTGGCCTTTAACGGTTCTGCTGATTTAAACAAGGCCTTTGCCACGAACGTCACGGATTACGATGAGGACGACGAGGAAAACCAGGAAGTTGACGATGGCCTCGAGGACGGGATCGAAGGCCAGCTGTCAGCGGTTGACCCTGATGACGAATAATTACTTGACGTGTTCGGGTAACTTATGTAGAATAATTTTCGGGCTCTCCGTGGGATTCCACGGGGCTGATGAACGGATTGCTCCCTATTCATTAGTGAATAGGGAGTTTGTTTATTTTTATTTCCCCAAATAAGACGAAGGAGCGGAAGAATGACTAAATATATTTTTGTTACTGGTGGCGTGGTCTCCTCCCTGGGAAAGGGGATTGTAGCGGCTTCCTTGGGGCGGCTGCTTAAGAACCGGGGATTAAAAATTACGGTGCAGAAGTTTGACCCGTACGTCAACGTCGATCCCGGAACGATGAGCCCGTACCAGCACGGGGAAGTTTTTGTGACGGACGACGGAACGGAAACGGACTTGGACCTCGGCCACTACGAACGGTTTATTGACGTTCGGTTAAACAAGTACTCTAACGTCACAACGGGGAAGATTTATTCGGAAGTTTTGGATAAGGAACGGCGTGGGGGCTACCTGGGCGCCACCGTTCAGGTTATTCCGCACGTCACGGACATGATTAAGGAAAAAATCATGCGGGCTGCTAAGGTGACGGACGCCGACGTTGTCATTACTGAAATTGGGGGGACGGTCGGTGATATTGAGTCCCTGCCGTTCTTAGAAGCACTCCGGCAAATGAAGTCAGAAGTCGGCGCGGATAACGTTGTGTACATTCACACGACGCTGGTTCCGTACCTGCGGGCTGCCGGGGAAATGAAGACCAAGCCAACGCAACACAGCGTTAAGGAACTCCGGAGTCTGGGGATTCAACCGAATATCCTGGTTGTTCGGACGGAGAAGCCGATTTCCCAGTCAATGCGGAATAAGATTTCGAACTTCTGTGACGTTGAACCAGAGGCGGTCATTGAATCAATGGACGTGGATACGCTCTACCAAATTCCGCTGAACCTGCAGGCCCAAAACCTGGACCAGATTGTGTGTGACAAACTGGGACTGGATGTTCCGGCTGCCGACATGACCGAATGGCAGGCTCTGTGCGACCGTGTGCGGCACCTGCAGGGGAACGTGAAGATTGCCCTGGTCGGGAAGTACGTTGAGTTGCAGGATGCCTACATTTCTGTTAACGAAGCGCTCCGGCATGCGGGGTACGCCATCGATCGGAAGGTCACCATTGACTACATTAATGCCGAAGAAATTACGGCGGAAAACGTTGCGTCCCAGCTGAAGGGCTACGACGGCGTAATCGTTCCGGGCGGATACGGCGACCGGGGGCTTGAAGGGATGATTCAGGCAATCCGCTACGTGCGGGAAAACGACATTCCGTACCTCGGGGTGTGCCTGGGAATGCAGATGGCCAGCATCGAGTTTGCCCGTGACGTGTGTGGGATTGAAGACGCCCACACGGCGGAGGTTTACCCGGACTGCAAGAACAAGATTATTGACCTGATGGCGGACCAAAACGGCATTGAGGATAAGGGGGGCACCCAGCGGTTAGGCGCATACCCGTGCAAGCTGAAGCCGGGCACGGTCGCAGCGGCGGCTTACAACAACGAAGAGGTTATTCAGGAACGGCACCGGCACCGCTATGAATTTAATAACGAATACCGGAAGATCATGCAGGAGCACGGACTGGTCTTCTCGGGAACGTCACCGGACAACCGGCTAGTGGAAGTAATTGAGATTCCAAGCAAGCGGTTCTTCGTTGCTTCCCAGTACCACCCGGAGTTCCTCTCCCGGCCACAGCGCCCGGAAGGACTGTTTGCGGCCTTTGTTAAGGCGGCGGCTGGCAAATAGGTAATTTAATATCCAACGGTAAAAAAATATGCTATGCTGATAGCAGACATATGTGGCAGGAGGCAACCAGATGGATATGAACAAATTGGCAAAGGCCATCATTGAATACGAGGACCAGCACCACTGGACGGATGCTGACTTCGCACTGGCAAGCCACCTTCCGGTTGAGAAGGTGCACTCCTTGAAGATGGGGCGCGGGGAACCGACGCCGGATGAGGTCAAGAGTGCGCAGGCTGTTTTGCGGAAGAAGTAGTGTGAGGTAATCCGGGGGTTCCCCGGATTATTTTTTACGTTAAAAAAGTTAACGATTTGTAAACGAATTTAGCTTTCCTTTAATTTTTTCTTAACGATTTTTAATTTTGAAAACTTATGATGTGCCTTGTTTGAAAGGAGGGAAAAGCATGAAACGATTACGACACGGATGGGCCGTGTTAATGGCAGGACTGCTGCTGGTGGGAATGCTCATTCAGGTAAGGGGGAGCGTGGTAGCCAGCTCCGTTAGTGTTACCGGGCTTGGCGCCGCCGATGCGACGGTGACGGATTCGTCCGGGAAGGATGTCACGCACAACACGGAGTTGGACCGGTATTCCACCTACTCGGTGAAGTACCACTTTACCATTGCGAACGGCACGTCGGTTAACAGCGGGGATACCACGACGTTTACCCTGCCGACCAACGTGTTGGTAGTGAATAACCAAACGTGTAACGTGTACGACCAGAACGGGACCGTCGCGGGGACGGCCACGATTGCTGCGGGTTCCCGGACCGGGACGATTACGTTTAACGATGATCTGCACGGAAAGTTTAACCGTCACGGAACCCTGACGGTGGGAGTAATGGGAACGGTTGACCATAACGTTCCTACCAAACCAAGCCAGGGTGGCGGCACGGTGTCCCCGGTTGATACTGCTCCGACCATTAATAAGGTGGGGTGGTATGACCAGAATAATAAGAACATCATTCACTGGGACGTAGTGATTAACATGGATAACGTTCAGTTGATTGGACCGGTTGTGACCGATAACCTTGGCCCCGGAATGGAAATTATTCCAAGTAGCGTGGTTGTTCAGCAGGGCCACTACCGGAACGGCCAGTTCATCAACGACGGGAGCATTCCGCCGGCAGACGTGATGATTGGGGATAAGCAGTTAACGGTGAACGTTCCCGGGACGTACCGGGCCATAAACATCGCCTACGAAACGCGGATTACTGATCCCGACCAGGCGAGCTATACCAACACTGCTCAGGTCACCGCGGCGAACATGTCCCAGACGGGGGTAAACTCGGCAACGCTTCCGGGTAACCTGCACGGGAACGTGGTCTTCGACGAGGGGACCCTCACAGTTACGAAGGTGGATGCCCAAACCGGAAAGAAGTTGGCGGGCGCTGGGTTTACGCTGTACGCCCCGGGCGGAGGAGTCGTTGCAACGGGGAAGACCGGTGCTGACGGGACGGTTTCGTTTGATAAGCTAAACGCCGGGCATTACTACCTGGAAGAAACCACGGCCCCGGCGGGTTATACACTGAATACGCAGCCCACTGAGGTGGTAATCCCGGATAATAAGCAGGCGGTGAACCTGACAGTGCGGGATACCAAGCAGGCGGCGGCTTCCTCAAGTTCGAGTGTATCATCGAGTTCAAACGCGTCATCAAGTGTGCGGACGCCGGTAAGTTCAAGTGCATCGGTCAATCAGCCCGTTATGTCAATGACCCCCGCCGCGGAACAGGGGAGTTCTTCCCGTGCGGGTTCCTCGCGGAGTGTCCAGACTAAGGGGAATAGTCGGGTTACCAGCCGTTCTGCCCGGACGGTTGAGGAACGGACTAATGGCCGCACGGAAGTGGCCAAGCGGACGACCAGCGCAAAGAACGCGCACCGTGCTGGGTTACCGGACACCGGGGACCAGGCAATGCCGGTTTTAATTGTGATTGGAATGGTTGTTCTGGCAGGTGCTGGGATGATTGCTATCCGGCGGCGGTAGTATAAAACTAATAAAAATAACTCGTTAGGGAGATTGTGATGGAAGTGAAGTGCAAGACAAAAGTTAGACAAGATTAAATTATCAAGCTACTAAGGCGTGATTTCGGTATTCAACCGGAGTCA
>NZ_CANCXC010000008.1:0-7949 GCF_947381805.1 Ligilactobacillus hohenheimensis
TTACTTAAATCATTGGTACTTTGCGTAGTTGAAAGATATTCATGAACAATCTGCGCCTTTAATTCGGGATTATATTTAACCATACAAAAAGTGCCTCACAATCATTAGTTCTTTGTCTAACAATTGTAGGGCACTTCACTTGGCTACAGCCCTCCTTTTCTTAGCAACGCTTGTCACCACATGGGGGGGGGGTCACGGCCAGTACTGTCAGCGTTAGCGGGCTAGGCGCGGGTGACGCCACCGTCTACGATGCCAACGGGAAGAACGTGACGGGGCAAACCGACCTGAGCCGCTTCCGGGCGTACACCGTTAAGTACCGTGGAAGTATTGCGGACTCTACCCAGATTAACAACGGCGATACCGCAACGTTCACCCTGCCGAGTGACGTCCAAATTGCGAACACGCAGACTTGCAATGTGTACGACCAAAACGGGAACGTGGCGGGGACGGCGACGATTCAGCCTGGTTCTCAAACCGGGACGATTACGTTTAACAATGACCTCCACGGGAAGTTAAACCGGCAGATTACGCTGAGTGTCGGGGTGATTGGTACGACCACAACGACTACGGATAACTCCAATGCGCCGTCGACCGGCAACGGGAACCACCCGAGTGGTGATACCAATCCGGCGACGCTTGCAACGGCGATTAACAAGGTTGGTTGGTACGACAAGGATGACAACAACCTGATCCACTGGGACATCGTCGCTAACTTGCACAACGCCAACCTAAAGGACCCGGTCATTACCGACAACATGGGACCGGGAATGGAACTCGTGCAGGGGTCAGTGAAGGTACAGGAAGGGTACTACGACAACGGGACCTTTACGGGCGCTATCTCCGCCCCTAACCCACAGGTCACCACGAACGGTTCCCAGATTACTATTAGCGTTCCAAGCACGAACTTAGCAATCCACGTTTCATACGAAGTGAAGATTACGAACAAGGATGAAGCTAACTACGAAAACAAGGCCACCATCTCAGCGGCCAACCTCAGCCAGACCGGAACGGACTCAGCGACCCTTCCGGGAGAACTGAAGGGAAACGTTACCTTTGACGAGGGGGGGGTCACCGTCTTGAAGGAGGATGCCACCACCAAGAAGCCGCTTGCCGGCGCGAAGTTCGGTTTGTTTACGAAGGATCACCAGATTGTTGGTGAAGAGACGACCGGAGCAGACGGGGAGGCGCACTTTGGTAACCTTAATTCCGGGGACTACGTCGTGAAGGAGATTGCGGCGCCATCCGGGTATGAGATTAACAACCAGCTGTACCCGGTCACCGTGCCGGACTCGACCACGGCGGTAAATATTACCGTGCCGGATCAGAAGAAAGCGGTCAGTTCATCGAGCTCATCCAAGATGTCTAGCTCATCGAGTTCATCCAAGAAATCCAGCTCATCAAGTTCATCTTCGCAGTCGAGCTCCAGTTCGTCTAAGGTTGTAAAATCTTCCTCTAGTTCGAGCTCATCAAGGGTGATTAGTTCTTCCAAGAGTTCCAGCTCAACAAAGGTACTGAGTTCCAGTTCATCGAAGAGCAAGTCTTCCAGTTCAAGCACGAAGGTGGTAACGCCGTCATCCAGCACGACTTCTTCTAAGGGCTCCCGGTCATTAAAGAGCGTGAAGGCGTCCTCTACGTCGTCTAGTTCGTCAAGTAGCTCCTCCACGGAAGTTACGGTCTCTTCCAGCTCCAGCGTGGTGAAGAGTGAAAAGAGTAGTAGTTCAGTGCGGAGCTTTGTGCCGGTCACTCCGGTTCAGACTACGTCTTCCAGCGCAACAAGCACGCAGCGGACGGAGAACCGTTCCGGCGCTCAGCAGGCCGCCAAGAGCACAAGCAAGCACCTTCAGCGGATGAAGGGCTTGCCGGATACTGGTGATATGGTTGCCAGCGGGCTGGTGGTTGCCGGGATGATTGTCCTTGCGGGTGCAGGGTTCATTTTAGTACGGCACCATCATTAGAAAATAAGGTTAGTAATACTGTAAAGGCACCGTCTCCGGAGTGAAGGCGGTGCCCTTTTTTGCCGTGAAGAAGGAGGCCGGGACGGAAATCCCGGCCTCCTCTGGAGTAATGTGTAATTCTTGTTTATTTGTTAGCCGTATGCTTGTTAACAACGCCGGCCGCTGCCAGTAGACTGAACAGTCCCGGAATAATAAGCCAGGCCGTAGAAGTATCCCCCGTTACCGGGAGCTTCTTTTTCTTCTTGTCCTTCTGGGAGGAGGATTGGTTGCTTTCACTGGACAGGTGGTTCTTCTTCGCGTGCTTGTCCTTAACAGCCTTTAGTCCCGAAATCTGGCTAGCCTTGGTCTCGTCAACCGTTGATGCTGCCGGGGTCGTAAAGTCGTAACTCGTCGTTGATGATGAGATGTACTGGACATTGGATGACCCGGTCGTTGATCCGCTTCCGCTCGAGGCGGCCGCACCGGTTCCCGTTGTGACGGAACTGCTGTCGGCTGTCGGGATGGTCGTCGAATCGGTGGAAGCATCCGTCGTTGAGTCCTGCTTCTTTGCGTTCGTAGTCTCGGGAGTGACCGTCGGGACCGGACCGTCATCCGCTTTCGGCAGGGTCGAACTGACCAGGGGGTTATTTTCCGGGATAGATGTGTGGCTAAACCCAAAAATACCAGAAAACGGGGAGAAGCCCCGCCGTTCTATTGGCCGTTGTTTAACCACCGTGCTGGTCGTTGAAACGGGTTGGGCCGTGGCGGCCGTAGCCGTTGCACTACTTCCCAGAGCTACCGTCAGGGTAACCGCTCCAACGAGGGCACAGTGCCAAAGTTGCGTTTTCATATTAGTTCTCCTTTACCATAACCAGTCTCTTTCTATTGTATTGAATTCCTTCCGGTTTGACAAATTAAATTTTAACCGGGGAATCAACGCTGGGGGTAATGGTGACGCCCATTACCCTTGCAGCCACGGTTGTTCGTGGGTGGGGCGAATTACCCGGGCGGGATTTCCCGCCACGACGGTGTGGGCGGGCACGTCGTGGGTAACGACACTTCCCGCCCCGATAACGGCGTGGTCTCCGATAGTGACTCCGCCGAGAATGGTGGCACTTCCGCCAATCCACACGCCGTCACCGATTGTTACCGGCCGGGCCCGCAGAATTTCGCGGTTATGCTCGGCGGGATTTTCCGAGTGGTTAATCGTGTAGATTCCCACCTTCGGGCCGATTTCGACGTTATTTCCAATGTCAATCACCCCGCCGTCCATAAAGATCGCGTCGTGGTTGACGAAGAGGTGGTCGCCGACCGAAATGTTGCAGCCCACCTCGCACATAAACGTCGGCTCGATAAACAGGTCCTCCCCGGCGTGGTGGAAGAGGTCGGCAAGGAGGTCGAAGTGGTATGTATCGTGAAGCAGGACCTCCCGGTTAAACTGCCGGCAGACCCGGTAAGCGTGGTCACGGACGGCAACAATGTCCGCGTCGTTATCATCGTACGGTTGTTCGTGGGTCATAAGCTGGCGAACCCGGTCAATATTCATGGTTTTCCCTCCTAAAAAAACAGCTACTCTCAACGTACCATACTTCAAGGAAGTGGCATAGGGTCTTGCTTTAATTTTCCTGCGAAAAAGGCTATAATAACTCGTTGGTTAAAGTGTTAAAGAAAAAAAAAAAAAACATATCCCACTTTGTTACCAAAGTGTGACGTCCGGGCTATAAGTCTAAAGGAAATATATAGAAAACCGGGCGCAAACGGGGAAATGACGCGGGATATGCTATAATACCTAACGAATATAAGAGACTAAATTTTACCTAGGAGAGGGATTGAAAATGAAACAAAAATCATACTTTGGAGAAAGGAAGACACGCGTCAAGATGTACAAGGCGGGTTCCCATTGGGTGAGCGCGCTGATGACACTGTGCGGTTTTGAACTGTTAATGAGCGGCGCTGCTGCTCCGGCCCATGCCGATAGTACGCCGGTGAACCCCGCATCAAACGCCAACGTTGTGCGGGTTGCAAGCAGCCAGAGTAACACGGCGAGCCAGCAGCTTGCACTACGGGGGACAAGTGCGCCCCAAACGCAGGGCAGCTCTTCGGCTGCAGCAAAGACGACCCGGGTAGCTGGGAGTAGTGCGGCTTCTACTAAGACACAGCCGTCCCGGCAGAGTTCTGCGGCTTCAAGCGCAAGCCAGTCTTCGCAAAAGTCAGCTCAACCGAATAAGCAGACTCAGGCAACGTCCCAGCAGACGAGTTCGGCTGCCAGCCTGGACAACCCGGCGGCATCGTCAAGTTCAACGCCGACCGCTCAGTTACCGGACAAGCAGGCCCAGGCAACTAAGCCGGTGCAGGTGACGCCGGCAATGGCAGCGGCCATGCACAAGCAGGCCATGCAGCAGCTCGGCAAGGTGCCGGTTGCAACTAACCGGACCGAGCAGACCGACGCCGCGGCTAACCAGCAGGCGGCTGCAACGGGCGTGCAGGGGAAGGAAGCCCGTGGAATCCTTGATGGGTTCGGTCACTACGGTTCATGGACGATCTACTTCATGGACGAAAACGGGAACCCCATTTACGACGTGCAGGGGTATTCCAACGCCGGCGCCGACTACGTTGACAGCCAGGTAACGCCGATTGTCGATGCGCTAGAAGAAAACGGATACAAGTATGACTACGTGGACCCGAATAGTTCGTACGCCTTCGATATTGGTGGTTTCTGGTGGACCTACGTTACGCTGGTATTCCAACAGGTTCCACGGCAAGTAGGGGGCGCCGTAAAGGTTAAGTACATGTCAACGGACGGGAAGACCCTGGCCAAGGGGACTGCATACTACAAGACGCCCGTAGGCGCACGTGACGCGACGCCACACATTGGTGACACGTACCTAACATTTAACCGGACATTCATTGGTTACCACCTGGTGAAGGCGCCGGCTAACCCGGACGGGAAGGTTACGACTAACGCCCAGACGATTGTTTACCTGTACGCTCCTGACCAGGAGACGCTGCACATCGACTTTATCGACCAGAACGGGAACCAGATTATCAAGGAAGTCCCGGTTACCGGAGGATACCACACGACGGTTACGTTTAACGTGCAGGACTACGTTGATAAGAACCTGCCGGGATACGAGATTGTGTCAAACAACTGGCCGGCTAACGGGGTGTACATTGAATCAACGTATGCAACCAAGCCGTTCCGGGTTGTTTTAAAGCACAAGATGGCCACGTCAACCCAGACGAAGGTTGTTACCCAGACGATTAACTACCAGTACAGTAACGGGAAGCGGGCCTTTGCGCCGAAGGTTACTAAGATTACCTTCACGCGGACGGTCACGACCGACGAAGTTACCGGGCAGCAGACGTTCGGCGATTGGACTACGACGGACCAGACGACCTTCCCGGCGGTTCAGTCCCCGAAACTGACCGGGTACACGGCCAGCCCAACGTCAAGCACGGTGGTAACGGGCATCACGGCGGACAGTCCGGACAACGTCCAGACGGTTGTTTACGTTGCTAACAAGGAACAGATTACGGTCACCTTCGTCGACATGGACGAAGGGAAGGTGCTGTTACAAAAGAGTTTTGAGGGGGACTACGGAACTTCCCCGGACTTTGACTACCAGAGCGTTATCCAGAAGTACATCAATCGCGGGTACAACGTGGCGTTGGACACGATCCCGAGTGGTGGGTTGACGTTTACGGACAGTGATAACCAGAGCTACGAAGTTGACCTGACGCATACGCACACCAAGCTGCCAGCCGGAGCCAAGGGATGTGTCAAGGTAATTACGCATACCATCCACTACATTTATCCCAATGGGAGCACTGCAGAACCGGACGTTGTGCAGAGTATTACCTACACCCGTGGAGCTACGCGAGACAACGTTACGGGTGCAATCACGTACACGGACTGGTCAACGAAGGATAACCCGGAGTTCCCATCCGTTAAATCACCGCAGATTAAGGGGTACACGCCAAACATGGCGGAAACCCCGGTTATTCAGGTCACTGATAACAGTACAAACGTTATCACGACGGTCATTTACGATAAGAACGCCGGAACGCAGAAGCCGCAGTCGCCGACTAAGACGACCGTGACGGAAACGATTAACTACGTGAATACCAGTGGAACGGCTTTACTGGCGCCGACGACGGTGACGAAAACGTTTACACGGACGCAGAACGCGGACGGAACGTACGGCCCGTGGACGACCACGGACGGAACGTCTTTTCCGGCAGTGACGGCCCCGCAGATTACGGGGTACACGCCGACACCGGAATCAGTTGCTGAGATTGACAACGTGACGGCAACGACGGCTAACATTTCACGGACGATCGTGTACACGCCGGTGCAGGACACGATTACGATTAACTATGTCGACCAGACCGAAAACGGGAAGTTAATCCACACTGATACGTACAGTGGAACGTACGATTCTACGACGCCGAACACGACCCAGGCGGAAATTGCGGCGTTGGAGAAGCAGGGGTACAAGCTTGTTGGAAATAATTTACCTGATCCGAGTGCAGCAAACTTAACGTTTACCAGTGACCAAACGTACACGATTACGTTTGAGCATACGTACACTCAGGGGAAGGAAGAGCAAAGTGTCTCCGAAACGATTAACTACCAGTTCCAAAACGGAACGCAGGCGGCGGATCCGTACACGAAGACGTTAACCTTTACGCGGTCAACGACGAAGGATAACGTTACCGGTCAAACAACGTACGGGGCATGGAGTCCGTCTGGTGGACAGTTCCCGGCAGTAACGAGTCCGCAGATTAAGGGGTACAACGCTAGCCAGTCAGTCGTTGATGCCATTAACGTTACCGGGGATACGTCGAACATCGTTAAGACGGTTATCTACACGCCGATTCAGGAAACGGTCTCGGTCCAGTACGTTGACGACACGACGGGAAAGGTAATTACGGTTATTAACTTGACCGGCGGGTACGGGACGCACTCAAACTACTCGACGGCTGACAACATTAAGAAGCTGGAGGCTGCCGGGTATGACCTGGTGTCTGACGGATTCCCGTCAAGTGGGTTTGTGTTTGGTGACAGTTCATCAACTTACACCGTTCACATGAAGGAACGGATTGTTGACGGGCAGAACACTAAGACGGTTACGCAGACGATTACCTACGTTGATCAGAACGGGAATCAGGTGGCTTCACCGCACACCGCAACGATTACGTTCACCCAGCCGACTAAGACGAACGCCGTGACGGGTGTCGTAACGACGGGAGACTGGACCCCTGCATCGCAGACGTTTGCGCCGGTGGCTTCGCCAAAGGTGACGGGTTATACGCCAACGGCTGCTGAAAGTACCGCCGTGACGGTAAACGCCCCGACGGCAACGTCAACGCCAAAGGACGTTAATCAGCAAATTACGTATACGCAAAATCAAGAAAAGATTGAAATTCAGTACATCGACCAGACGACTGATCAGGTGATGTTGACTGATTACTCGACGGGGTTATATGGTACGCGAAGCAACTACAACCCTGCCCCGAAGATGGAACAGTACATCGAAAGTGGGTTTAAGATTGTGTCCGACGATTTCCCGCAGGCTGGGGTCACCTTTACCCAGGACGGGACGGTACCGGTGTATAAGATTGTCTTCGCCCATAACACGCGGACGGATACGGCGACGAATAACCCGGATAAGGTGGCCGACCTAACGAAGACGGTCACGGAGACGATCACGTACACGTACGCGGGAACGGGCAAGCAGGCTGCTAACCCGGTTACGGAGACGGTCACGTTTAACCGGACGGCTACAGTCGACATGGTTACGCACCAGGTGATTTCGTATTCCGACTGGACAACCACGGATAAGGGCTTCCCGGCCGTGCAGTCCCCAACCATCCCGGGGTACACGGCGAACCCGGCTACGGTGAGCGCTAATACGAATGTGACGGCTGATTCTACTGACAGTACGGTGAATGTCACGTACACGGCGAATAAGGAAAGCGCCACGGTGACATACGTGGACGCGACAACGGGGA
>NZ_CANCXC010000009.1:0-2402 GCF_947381805.1 Ligilactobacillus hohenheimensis
CTCCAACCAGGATCCTGAGTACGGCGGAACACGTGAAACTCCGTCGGAAACCGGGAGGACCATCTCCCAAGGCTAAATACTACCTAGTGACCGATAGTGAACCAGTACCGTGAGGGAAAGGTGAAAAGCACCCCGGAAGGGGAGTGAAAGAGTTCCTGAAACCATATGCCTACAAGCAGTCAGAGCCCGTTAAGGGGTGATGGCGTGCCTTTTGTAGAATGAACCGGCGAGTTACGCTTGCATGCGAGGTTAAGGCGGCAAGGCCGGAGCCGCAGCGAAAGCGAGTCTGAAACGGGCGTTTCAGTATGCAGGTGTAAAACCCGAAACCAGGCGACCTACCCATGTCCAGGTTGAAGGTGCGGTAAAACGCACTGGAGGACCGAACCCGTGTACGTTGAAAAGTGCTGGGATGAGGTGTGGGTAGCGGTGAAATTCCAAACGAGCTTGGAGATAGCTGGTTCTCCCCGAAATAGCTTTAGGGCTAGCCTCGGAATTAAGGATCATGGAGGTAGAGCACTGTTTGGACTAGGGGCCCATCCTGGGTTACTGAATTCAGATAAACTCCGAATGCCATTGATCCATGTCCGGGAGTCAGACTGCGAGTGATAAGATCCGTAGTCGAAAGGGAAACAGCCCAGACCACCAATTAAGGTCCCTAAATACGTGTTAAGTGGAAAAGGATGTGGAATTGCACAGACAACTAGGATGTTGGCTCAGAAGCAGCCACCATTTAAAGAGTGCGTAATAGCTCACTAGTCGAGTGATTCTGCGCCGAAAATGTAACGGGGCTAAACACGTTACCGAAATTGTGGGTGTGACCTACGGTCACGCGATAGGGGAGCGTTCCAAGGGCAATGAAGTCAGACCGGAAGGACTGGTGGAGCGCTTGGAAGTGAGAATGCCGGTATGAGTAGCGCAAGGCAGGTGAGAATCCTGCCCACCGAATGACTAAGGTTTCCTGGGGAAGGCTCGTCCGCCCAGGGTTAGTCGGGACCTAAGTCGAGGCCGCGAGGCGTAGACGATGGATAACAGGTGGAGATTCCTGTACTAGTTAATCTTGTTTGAGCGATGGAGGGACGCAGAAGGCTAACGATGCACGCTGCTGGAAATGCGTGTTCAAGCAGTAAGTTTGGGAGTGAGTGAAATGCTTACTTCCGGGTAAACAAGCTGTGATGAGGAGTGAAATTAAAGTAACGAAGTGAGTGATGTCACGCTGCCGAGAAAAGCTTCTAGTGAGAGATTAACTACCCGTACCGCAAACCGACACAGGTAGTCAAGGAGAGGATCCTCAGGTGAGCGAGAGAACTCTCGTTAAGGAACTCGGCAAAATGACCCCGTAACTTTGGAAGAAGGGGTGCTGGCCGCAAGGCCAGCCGCAGTGAAGAGGCCCAGGCGACTGTTTATCAAAAACACAGGTTTCTGCAAAATCGTAAGATGATGTATAGGGGCTGACGCCTGCCCGGTGCTGGAAGGTTAAGAGGATGGGTTAGCTTCGGCGAAGCTCAGAATTGAAGCCCCAGTAAACGGCGGCCGTAACTATAACGGTCCTAAGGTAGCGAAATTCCTTGTCGGGTAAGTTCCGACCCGCACGAAAGGCGTAACGATCTGGGCACTGTCTCAACGAGAGACTCGGTGAAATTGTAATACCCGTGAAGATGCGGGTTACCCGCGACAGGACGGAAAGACCCCATGGAGCTTTACTGTAGCTTGATATTGGGTGTTGGTACAGCTTGTACAGGATAGGTAGGAGCCGTAGAAGGCGGAACGCTAGTTTCGCTGGAGGCGCTGGTGGGATACTACCCTCGTTGTATGAACACTCTAACCCACACCGGCAATCACGGTGGGAGACAGTGTCAGGTGGGCAGTTTGACTGGGGCGGTCGCCTCCTAAAAGGTAACGGAGGCGCCCAAAGGTTCCCTCAGAATGGTTGGAAATCATTCACAGAGTGTAAAGGCAGAAGGGAGCTTGACTGTGAGACCAACAAGTCGAACAGGGACGAAAGTCGGGCTTAGTGATCCGGCGGTTCCGTATGGAAGGGCCGTCGCTCAACGGATAAAAGCTACCCTGGGGATAACAGGCTTATCTCCCCCAAGAGTCCACATCGACGGGGAGGTTTGGCACCTCGATGTCGGCTCATCGCATCCTGGGGCTGTAGTCGGTCCCAAGGGTTGGGCTGTTCGCCCATTAAAGCGGTACGCGAGCTGGGTTCAGAACGTCGTGAGACAGTTCGGTCCCTATCCGTCGCGGGCGGAGGAAATTTGCGAGGATTTGTCCTTAGTACGAGAGGACCGGGATGAACATACCGCTGGTGTACCAGTTGTTTCGCCAGGAGCAGCGCTGGGTAGCTATGTATGGATGAGATAAACGCTGAAAGCATCTAAGTGCGAAACTCACCTCAAGAT
>NZ_CANCXC010000010.1:0-1852 GCF_947381805.1 Ligilactobacillus hohenheimensis
TTCGCTTTGACGTATTTATCATGCGGATTGGCAATCCGTTTACGCTCGTCGTGATAAGTTGCCTTGGGCAACATAATAACCTTAAGTAGATCGCCAATCTTATAGCGTTGCTTCTTAGGTAGTGATGTTTGGTCGTCCCTGATCTGATCCACTATTTGCGTTTTCTTCCGGGCTTTGAGGGTCCGAACAGGGTCAGCGATTTTTTTAAGATGTCACGCTCCATTTTAGTTTCATAGAGTTCTTGGCTTTTCTTAGCCAATTCTTCTTTTAAGCGGTCAAGTTCGCTTTGATGTGCCGGCTGACGACGTTGTTTTTTAGAATGGTTCACTTTCGGTGGCCTACCTTTCGGTTGAGAATTCAAGGCAGTAATTCCTTCCCGTTCAAACCTTAAATGCCAGGCAGAAACTTGTGACGGCAAAATATCAAAGCGGGCCGCCACTTCAGTCGTCGAATCCTCATGAGTTTGGTAGTAGTTTATCACATTTAATTTGAAATCAGCAGTAAAATTCCGTTTATGCCGCCGCCGTTTGAGGGTATCAGGGCCATTCAACCGATATCGATGAATCCACCTAGCGATTTGATTTTTCCCAATATGGTATTTCTTACTTAAATCATTGGTACTTTGCGTAGTTGAAAGATATTCATGAACAATCTGCGCCTTTAATTCGGGATTATATTTGACCATACAAAAAGTGCCTCACAATCATTAGTTCTTTGTCTAACAATTGTAGGGCACTTCAATTACACTAAGTTGCTTTCCCAGGTGTGAGGTCATTTACTTATGTGTTTACTGTGTGTTTTCTGTGTGTTTATATCGATAATCATGTGTTTAAATACGATTAAATGCAAAACAAAAACGCTGATTTAACAGCGTCTCAGAGAGATATGAAAATCTCATTTATACCGGTGATCGGGGTCGAACCGATACGTCCTAATGGACATTGGATTTTGAGTCCAACGCGTCTGCCAATTCCGCCACACCGGCATAATAATAAAGAACAGTTAGCACCTTTAGGAACTAAAGGCGGTAACCGGATTTGAACCGGTGATAAAGGTTTTGCAGACCTCTGCCTTACCACTTGGCTATACCGCCATTAAGAACAGGTCACCAGGCCAATCCCCACGATTGGGGTAACTGGATTCGAACCAGTGCATGAAGGAGTCAAAGTCCTTTGCCTTACCACTTGGCCATACCCCAGTGACAAGGGCGGTAGGTGGGAATCGAACCCACGCGTCCCTGGGCCACAACCAGGTGCGTTAACCACTTCGCCACTACCGCCATAACAATATAACAGGGATAGTAGGAATTGAACCCACACCGACGGTTTTGGAGACCGTAGTTCTACCTTTAAACTATATCCCTATAATGGAGGGGAGAGGATTCGAACCTCCGAACCCGAAGGAGCGGATTTACGGTCCGCCGCGTTTAGCCAGACTTCGCTACCCCTCCATGGTGGCGCGGGACAGAATCGAACTGCCGACACACGGAGCTTCAATCCGTTGCTCTACCGACTGAGCTACCGAGCCACAATAGAAACGTTATATTGCTATTAAAATATACCATTGAACGGTTCTCCGTTCAAATGGAGGATACAGGGCTCGAACCTGTGACCTCCTGCTTGTAGGGCAGATGCTCTCCCAGCTGAGCTAATCCTCCATCATGACCCGTACGGGATTTGAACCCATGTTACCGCCGTGAAAGGGCGGTGTCTTAACCACTTGACCAACGGGTCATCAACATATCACTCCGGCAGGCGGACTCGAACCGTCGACAGCCTGATTAACAGTCAGGTGCTCTACCAACTGAGCTATGCCGGAATAAAAAGCACGGCGACGTCCTACCCTCACAGGG
>NZ_CANCXC010000011.1:0-890 GCF_947381805.1 Ligilactobacillus hohenheimensis
AACCTAAGAGATTAGGCGTTCCCTTCGGGGACGGAATGACAGGTGGTGCATGGTTGTCGTCAGCTCGTGTCGTGAGATGTTGGGTTAAGTCCCGCAACGAGCGCAACCCTTGTTATTAGTTGCCAGCATTGAGTTGGGCACTCTAGTGAGACTGCCGGTGACAAACCGGAGGAAGGTGGGGATGACGTCAAATCATCATGCCCCTTATGACCTGGGCTACACACGTGCTACAATGGACGGTACAACGAGTCGCGAAGTCGCGAGGCCAAGCAAATCTCTTAAAGCCGTTCTCAGTTCGGACTGTAGGCTGCAACTCGCCTACACGAAGTCGGAATCGCTAGTAATCGCGAATCAGCATGTCGCGGTGAATACGTTCCCGGGCCTTGTACACACCGCCCGTCACACCATGAGAGTTTGTAACACCCAAAGCCGGTGGGGTAACCATTTGGAGCTAGCCGTCTAAGGTGGGACAGATGATTGGGGTGAAGTCGTAACAAGGTAGCCGTAGGAGAACCTGCGGCTGGATCACCTCCTTTCTAAGGAAATATACGGAACCTACACGTGGTTGATACTGTGGTCAGTTTTGAGGGATCTACCTCTTTTTAAAACATCATAAGTGTTAAAGATGGCTTACGGGCCTATAGCTCAGCTGGTTAGAGCGCACGCCTGATAAGCGTGAGGTCGGTGGTTCGAGTCCACTTAGGCCCATCTTCAACATCATGGGGCTTTAGCTCAGCTGGGAGAGCACCTGCCTTGCAAGCAGGAGGTCAGGAGTTCGATTCTCCTAAGCTCCATTGGCAACAACGTTGCCAACTTTGTTCTTTGAAAACTAGATAACAATTCTTGATTTCTTGATTAAATTGAACCGAGAACACCGCGTTTTAAAGAGT
>NZ_CANCXC010000012.1:0-611 GCF_947381805.1 Ligilactobacillus hohenheimensis
ATTATGTTGCCCAAGGCAACTTATCACGACGAGCGTAAACGGATTGCCAATCCGCATGATAAATACGTCAAAGCGAAGAAAATGATTCTTCAAATCGCACAACGGTTTCAGGTTCGGGGGCGTTGGACGGCGGGCTATCGCCGGATTCAAGCCGAATTAGATAAACAGGAATTACACTTGTCGGGCGATACGGTTCGTAAGCTAATGGGTGAATTGAACGTTCAAGTCAGTCTTTATAACCGCCACCGTAGCGGCAAATATTCGTCCTATCATGGCACGGTAGGTAAGATCGCGGCTAATAAACTGAATCAGGAATTTAATGCGCACCAACCTTACCAGGTCATTCACACTGATGTTACGCAAGTCCGGCTGGCTAACCATCAATGGGCTTATATTTCAGTAATGATTGATGAAGCCAGCCAAGAGATTCTCGCCTTCCAGCTTAGTACTAGTCCAAATAAAGAACTAATTATGCGCACCCTTGAAGAATTAACTGATAACCTACCTGATGGTGCCCAGCCAATCATTCATTCCGACCAAGGCTGGCATTATCAGTTGGCTTACTATACCCAAAAACTCGCGGATTATCACTTTGTTCAAAGTATGTCCCG
>NZ_CANCXC010000013.1:0-528 GCF_947381805.1 Ligilactobacillus hohenheimensis
TAACCATGTTTCGTCTACGGGACGATCGCCCTCTGTGGTGCAGCTTCCCAACTGCTTCGACTACATGATTACTTGGTAACTCACAACACCAGTCCTACAACCCCAGAAAGCAAGCTTCCTGGTTTGGGCTGTTCCCCGTTCGCTCGCCGCTACTCAGGGAATCGAATTTCTTTCTCTTCCTGTGGGTACTAAGATGTTTCAGTTCCCCACGTGTTCCTCTTACTAGGCTATGCATTCACCTAGCAGTAATGACCTCACGGTCATTGGGTTGCCCCATTCGGAAATCTCCGGCTCAGTGCTTACTTACAGCTCCCCGAAGCTTATCGCAGTTAGTCACGTCCTTCATCGGCTCCTAGTGCCAAGGCATCCACCATACGCCCTTAATAACTTAACCTCTAATTACCTGACGGTAATTACTGAGTTTAGCGCTCAAGAACTTGTCTTGTTTTAAACTCTTTAAAACGCGGTGTTCTCGGTTCAATTTAATCAAGAAATCAAGAATTGTTATCTAGTTTTCAAAGAACAAAG
>NZ_CANCXC010000014.1:0-267 GCF_947381805.1 Ligilactobacillus hohenheimensis
GGTTCAATTTAATCAAGAAATCAAGAATTGTTATCTAGTTTTCAAAGAACAAAGTTGGCAACGTTGTTGCCAATGGAACTTGAAGGATTCGAACCTCCGTCTCCTTAATCGCAAGCGATTAAGTGCTCTCCCAGCTAAGCTAAAGCCCCATATAAAGGATAAATCCCTCAAAACTGACCACAGTATCAACCCATGTGTAGGTTCCGTATGATTCCTTAGAAAGGAGGTGATCCAGCCGCAGGTTCTCCTACGGCTACCTTGTTACGA
>NZ_CANCXC010000015.1:0-184 GCF_947381805.1 Ligilactobacillus hohenheimensis
GAAGTCGTAACAAGGTAGCCGTAGGAGAACCTGCGGCTGGATCACCTCCTTTCTAAGGAAATATACGGAACCTACACATGGTTGATACTGTGGTCAGTTTTGAGGGATTTATTCCTCAGCTTTGTTCTTTGAAAACTAGATAACAATTCTTGATTTCTTGATTAAATTGAACCGAGAACACCGC
>NZ_CANCXC010000016.1:0-156 GCF_947381805.1 Ligilactobacillus hohenheimensis
TTCAGGCCATCATCACCGCACTATCTTCTTAAGAGAACTTTGTGCTCTCAAAACTAGCTAACAATTCTTTCCTTCTTCGTTGAACCCACCACGTCTTAACCGTTGGTTAAGTCCTCGACCGATTAGTAATGGTCCGCTTCATGTGTCACCACACTG
>NZ_CANCXC010000017.1:0-155 GCF_947381805.1 Ligilactobacillus hohenheimensis
GGCCCGCACAAGCGGTGGAGCATGTGGTTTAATTCGAAGCTACGCGAAGAACCTTACCAGGTCTTGACATCTTTCGCTAACCTAAGAGATTAGGCGTTCCCTTCGGGGACGGAATGACAGGTGGTGCATGGTTGTCGTCAGCTCGTGTCGTGAGA
>NZ_CANCXC010000018.1:0-155 GCF_947381805.1 Ligilactobacillus hohenheimensis
TTTAGCCTTGGGAGATGGTCCTCCCGGTTTCCGACGGAGTTTCACGTGTTCCGCCGTACTCAGGATCCTGGTTGGAGGTAACCATGTTTCGTCTACGGGACGATCGCCCTCTGTGGTGCAGCTTCCCAACTGCTTCGACTACATGATTACTTGGT
>NZ_CANCXC010000019.1:0-155 GCF_947381805.1 Ligilactobacillus hohenheimensis
AATTCCGTTTATGCCGCCGCCGTTTGAGGGTATCAGGGCCATTCAACCGATATCGATGAATCCACCTAGCGATTTGACTTTTCCCAATATGGTATTTCTTACTTAAATCATTGGTACTTTGCGTAGTTGAAAGATATTCATGAACAATCTGCGCC
>NZ_CANCXC010000020.1:0-155 GCF_947381805.1 Ligilactobacillus hohenheimensis
GTCACCACACTGCCACTTCCATCCTATCTACCTGATCATCTCTCAGGGGTCTTACTTCCTAACGGAATGGGAAATCTAATCTTGAGGTGAGTTTCGCACTTAGATGCTTTCAGCGTTTATCTCATCCATACATAGCTACCCAGCGCTGCTCCTGG
>NZ_CANCXC010000021.1:0-155 GCF_947381805.1 Ligilactobacillus hohenheimensis
TCTCACGACACGAGCTGACGACAACCATGCACCACCTGTCATTCCGTCCCCGAAGGGAACGCCTAATCTCTTAGGTTGGCGAAAGATGTCAAGACCTGGTAAGGTTCTTCGCGTAGCTTCGAATTAAACCACATGCTCCACCGCTTGTGCGGGCC
>NZ_CANCXC010000022.1:0-155 GCF_947381805.1 Ligilactobacillus hohenheimensis
TTGTCGTCAGCTCGTGTCGTGAGATGTTGGGTTAAGTCCCGCAACGAGCGCAACCCTTGTTATTAGTTGCCAGCATTCAGTTGGGCACTCTAGTGAGACTGCCGGTGACAAACCGGAGGAAGGTGGGGATGACGTCAAATCATCATGCCCCTTAT
>NZ_CANCXC010000023.1:0-155 GCF_947381805.1 Ligilactobacillus hohenheimensis
TTTAGCCTTGGGAGATGGTCCTCCCGGTTTCCGACGGAGTTTCACGTGTTCCGCCGTACTCAGGATCCTGGTTGGAGATAACCATGTTTCGTCTACGGGACGATCGCCCTCTGTGGTGCAGCTTCCCAACTGCTTCGACTACATGATTACTTGGT
>NZ_CANCXC010000024.1:0-155 GCF_947381805.1 Ligilactobacillus hohenheimensis
TTCGCTTTGACGTATTTATCATGCGGATTGGCAATCCGTTTACGCTCGTCGTGATAAGTTGCCTTGGGCAACATAATCACCTTAAGTAGATCGCCAATCTTATAGCGTTGCTTCTTAGGTAGTGATGTTTGGTCGTCCCTGATCTGATCCACTAT
>NZ_CANCXC010000025.1:0-155 GCF_947381805.1 Ligilactobacillus hohenheimensis
GACCAAGGCTGGCATTATCAGTTGGCTTACTATACCCAAAAACTCGCGGATTATCACTTTGTTCAAAGTATGTCCCGTAAGGGAAACTGTTTAGATAACGCTCCGGTAGAAAGTTTCTTTCATTTGTTCAAAACAGAATTACTGGCCGGCTTTCC
>NZ_CANCXC010000026.1:0-155 GCF_947381805.1 Ligilactobacillus hohenheimensis
GCGGTGTTCTCGGTTCAATTTAATCAAGAAATCAAGAATTGTTATCTAGTTTTCAAAGAACAAAGCTGAGGAATAAACCCCTCAAAACTGACCACAGTATCAACCACGTGTAGGTTCCGTATATTTCCTTAGAAAGGAGGTGATCCAGCCGCAGG
>NZ_CANCXC010000027.1:0-155 GCF_947381805.1 Ligilactobacillus hohenheimensis
TAGTTTCATAGAGTTCTTGGTTTTTCTTAGCCAATTCTTCTTTTAAGCGGTCAAGCTCGCTTTGATGTGCCGGCTGATGACGTTGTTTTTTAGAATGGTTCACTTTCGGTGGCCTACCTTTCGGTTGAGGATTCAAGGCAGTAATTCCTTCCCGT
>NZ_CANCXC010000028.1:0-155 GCF_947381805.1 Ligilactobacillus hohenheimensis
CGACGTCCTACCCTCACAGGGGGCGGTCCCCCAACTACTCTCGGCGCGCTGAAGCTTAACTACTGTGTTCGGAATGGAAACAGGTGTATCCTTCAGGCCATCATCACCGCACTATCTTCTTAAGAGAACTTTGTGCTCTCAAAACTAGCTAACAA
>NZ_CANCXC010000029.1:0-155 GCF_947381805.1 Ligilactobacillus hohenheimensis
ACGGGAAGGAATTACTGCCTTGAATCCTCAACCGAAAGGTAGGCCACCGAAAGTGAACCATTCTAAAAAACAACGTCGTCAGCCGGCACATCAAAGCGAGCTTGACCGCTTAAAAGAAGAATTGGCTAAGAAAAACCAAGAACTCTATGAAACTA
>NZ_CANCXC010000030.1:0-155 GCF_947381805.1 Ligilactobacillus hohenheimensis
CTAACATTATTAAAATACTGAACGTAATTTTGAGAAAGTTTCCGTAGTTCTGTCATATCTTTACATGGTGGAAAGCCCGCCAGTAATTCTGTTTTGAACAAATGAAAGAAACTTTCTACCGGAGCGTTATCTAAACAGTTTCCCTTGCGGGACAT
>NZ_CANCXC010000031.1:0-155 GCF_947381805.1 Ligilactobacillus hohenheimensis
CTTTAGCTCAGCTGGGAGAGCACCTGCCTTGCAAGCAGGAGGTCAGGAGTTCGATTCTCCTAAGCTCCATTGGCAACGACGTTGCCAACTTTGTTCTTTGAAAACTAGATAACAATTCTTGATTTCTTGATTAAATTGAACCGAGAACACCGCGT
>NZ_CANCXC010000032.1:0-152 GCF_947381805.1 Ligilactobacillus hohenheimensis
GGAGGATACAGGGCTCGAACCTGTGACCTCCTGCTTGTAGGGCAGATGCTCTCCCAGCTGAGCTAATCCTCCATTAAAAGCACGGCGACGTCCTACCCTCACAGGGGGCGGTCCCCCAACTACTCTCGGCGCGCTGAAGCTTAACTACTGTG
>NZ_CANCXC010000033.1:0-151 GCF_947381805.1 Ligilactobacillus hohenheimensis
GGCCCGTAAGCCATCTTTAACACTTATGATGTTTTAAAAAGAGGTAGATCCCTCAAAACTGACCACAGTATCAACCATGTGTAGGTTCCGTATGATTCCTTAGAAAGGAGGTGATCCAGCCGCAGGTTCTCCTACGGCTACCTTGTTACGA
>NZ_CANCXC010000034.1:0-134 GCF_947381805.1 Ligilactobacillus hohenheimensis
CGGGCTTTGAGGGTCCGAACAGGGTCAGCGATTTTTTTAAGATGTCACGCTCCATTTTAGTTTCATAGAGTTCTTGGTTTTTCTTAGCCAATTCTTCTTTTAAGCGGTCAAGCTCGCTTTGATGTGCCGGCTGA
>NZ_CANCXC010000035.1:0-129 GCF_947381805.1 Ligilactobacillus hohenheimensis
GACGTTGTTTTTTAGAATGGTTCACTTTCGGTGGCCTACCTTTCGGTTGAGGATTCAAGGCAGTAATTCCTTCCCGTTCAAACCTTAAATGCCAGGCAGAAACTTGTGACGGCAAAATATCAAAGCGGG
>NZ_CANCXC010000036.1:0-128 GCF_947381805.1 Ligilactobacillus hohenheimensis
GCTGTTAAGTCAAGCAGCAAGAAGAGTTCAAGCAGTGTAAAGAGTTCATCAGCTGTTAAGTCAAGCAGCAAGAAGAGTTCAAGCAGTGTAAAGAGTTCATCAGCTGTTAAGTCAAGCAGCAAGAAGAG
>NZ_CANCXC010000037.1:0-121 GCF_947381805.1 Ligilactobacillus hohenheimensis
TTCAGGCCATCATCACCGCACTATCTTCTTAAGAGAACTTTGTGCTCTCAAAACTAGCTAACAATTCTTTCCTTCTTGCTTGAACCCACCACGTCTTAACCGTTGGTTAAGTCCTCGACCG
>NZ_CANCXC010000038.1:0-98 GCF_947381805.1 Ligilactobacillus hohenheimensis
CCATGTGTAGGTTCCGTATGATTCCTTAGAAAGGAGGTGATCCAGCCGCAGGTTCTCCTACGGCTACCTTGTTACGACTTCACCCCAATCATCTGTCC
>NZ_CANCXC010000039.1:0-90 GCF_947381805.1 Ligilactobacillus hohenheimensis
AAGAAGGAAAGAATTGTTAGCTAGTTTTGAGAGCACAAAGTTCTCTTAAGAAGATAGTGCGGTGATGATGGCCTGAAGGATACACCTGTT
>NZ_CANCXC010000040.1:0-89 GCF_947381805.1 Ligilactobacillus hohenheimensis
TTTATTCCTCAGCTTTGTTCTTTGAAAACTAGATAACAATTCTTGATTTCTTGATTAAATTGAACCGAGAACACCGCGTTTTAAAGAGT
>NZ_CANCXC010000041.1:0-86 GCF_947381805.1 Ligilactobacillus hohenheimensis
GAACACAGCAGTTAAGCTTCAGCGCGCCGAGAGTAGTTGGGGGACCGCCCCCTGTGAGGGTAGGACGTCGCCGTGCTTTTTATTCC
>NZ_CANCXC010000042.1:0-78 GCF_947381805.1 Ligilactobacillus hohenheimensis
GGGGGGGGGGGGGGGGGGGGGGGGGGGGGGGGGGGGGGGGGGGGGGGGGGGGGGGGGGGGGGGGGGGGGGGGGGGGGG
>NZ_CANCXC010000043.1:0-78 GCF_947381805.1 Ligilactobacillus hohenheimensis
TTTTTTTTTTTTTTTTTTTTTTTTTTTTTTTTTTTTTTTTTTTTTTTTTTTTTTTTTTTTTTTTTTTTTTTTTTTTTT